>CAVTWB010000011.1:0-162696 GCA_963738245.1 uncultured Verrucomicrobiae bacterium | reverse complement strand
GGACAAGTTTTTCCAGACCTACTGCCTCGTGGACCAGGGTTTCGTGAAGCGCAATTCCGAAGTCAGCGTCAAGGAACACGTCGCGCAGGTTGCCAAGCAGCTCGGCGACGAGATCACCATCCGCCAATTCGTGCGGTTTCAAGTCGGCGAAAGCGCGGCGTAACAATTCGCTCCAATCACATTCTAAAGGCGTCCGACAATGGACGCCTTTTTAATTATTCTAGCTGAAAAGGCGGCTTTGATTTGACGATTCGGCGCGCGGCTGATAAACATTTTGCGATGCTCCGCGCGCTTCAACCTTTATGACCACGGCCAAAAAACCGAAATTTTCCCGTATCCTGCTCAAGTTGAGCGGCGAGTCGCTCGGCGACGCACACGGCGTCGGCATTTCACCCGAGGCGGTGCAGCACATGGCTGGACAAATCCGCGAGGTGCGTGAGCTTGGCGTGCAGGTGGTGGTGGTCGTCGGCGGCGGGAACATTTTTGGTGGCTTGAGCGGCAGCGAGCGCGGCATCGAGCGCGCCACGGGCGATTACATGGGCATGTTGGCGACGGTCATCAACGCGCTGGCGTTGCAGGACGCGCTGGAAAAACTCGGCTCGCCCACGCGCGTGCAAAGCGCCATCGCCATGTCGCAGATCGCTGAGCCGTTCATCCGCCGGCGCGCGGTGCGGCATCTGGAAAAGGGGCGCGTGGTGATTTTTGGCGGCGGCACCGGCAATCCGTATTTTTCCACGGACACGGCGGCGGCATTGCGCGCGAATGAAATCGGCGCGGAAGTGATTTTGAAGGCGACCAAGGTGGACGGCGTTTATGACTGCGACCCGAAGAAAAACCCGAAGGCGAACCGGTTCGCGGAAATTTCCTACCTTGACGCGTTGCAACGCCAGCTCAAGGTGATGGATTTGACGGCGTTTTCGCTGTGCATGGACAACAAAATGCCGATCATCATTTTTGATTTTTCCAAGGAACACAATCTCAAGCGCGTCGTGCTGGGCGAGAAAGTCGGGACGCTGGTCAGTTGAATTTCCTCAAAAAGGGTGGACGTTTCGTCATGAAGTTTGCTACACGCCTGGAAGCCGGGCGCCAGCTCGGAAATTTTTTGCGGGAGCGTGGAGTCTTGGCCGACATTGTTCTGGGCTTGCCCCGCGGCGGAGTGGTCGTCGCGGCGGAAGTCGCGCGTGAATTGAAACTGCCGCTTGATATTTTAGTCGTCCGGAAAATCGGGCATCCGTTGCAACGTGAATTTGCCGTCGGCGCGCTGGCCGAGCCGGATGTCTTCATGCTCGACGAAACGTCCTTGGCGGAAATTCCCCTGGCCCCTTTTGAACTTGAAAATATCGTGGCGGAAGAAACCGCGCGCCTCCGCAAATACTGCTCGCAGTTTCGCCACGCCGCCGCGCCATCGCTGAAGGATAAAACGGTGCTGCTGGTGGACGACGGTCTGGCGACCGGCGCGACGGCTGAGGCTGCCGTGCTTTCCGTCCGCCGGCAAGGCGCGCGGCGCATCATCGTCGCCGCGCCGGTCGCCTCGGCGAGCGCGTGTAAAAAATTGGACTGCGCGGCCGATGAAGTCGCGGCGCTGGAAGTGGATCCTGATTTTGGGGCGGTGGGGCAATACTATGAAAATTTCACCCAAACCACCGATGACGAAGTGGTCGCGCTGTTAAGCGACGTTGCGTCGCGCAGTTGAATGAACGCGCCAGATTTTCCGAAATGAATCATGCCCGAATTGCCTGAAGTCGAAATCCTCGCGCGCCATCTGCGACCGCTGTTGCGCGGCAAAATCATTCGCAGCGTCGGCGTGCGGCGCGCGAAAGTTTTAAAACCCACGTCGCAGCGGGGATTTCAAAAAGTTTTGAGCGGCGCAAAATTTACCGGGCTGTCGCGGCGCGGAAAATATCTTCTGTTCGAGCTGCAGCCGAAAACTCCAAACAAAACTTTGGTCGTTCTCGGTCATTTGGGCATGACCGGCAGAATGTTTGTTGCTCTGAAAAATGAAAAGCTGCCGAAACATGCGGCAGTCGTCCTTGATCTGGGCGACCGAAATTTTATTTATGAAGACCCGCGTTATTTTGGCCGGCTGACTTTGGATTTGTCGGCGATTGAAAAACTCGGGCCGGAGCCGCTGGGCAGCGGGTTCACGCCCGGAATTTTTGCCCGCGAATTGAAGCGTTCACGGCAGGCCGTCAAAATAAAATTGTTGGATCAATCGCTCGTGGCCGGTGTGGGAAACATTTATGCCAGCGAGGCGTTGTTCCGTGCGCGCCTTTCACCGAAACGCGCGGCGAACCGGCTGACGTTCGCGCAGGTGAAAAAATTGCGGGTTGCAATTCGTGAAGTTCTTGCCGAGGCGATTGTAGGCGGCAGCACCGTGCCGCTGAATTTCACCGGTGGCAAATCGGACGGGCTGTTTTATTTTGGCCGCGCGCCCGGCACGCCGGATTTTTACGCGGAACGATTGCGGGTTTATGACCGCGCCGGGAAGCCCTGCAAAAATTGCCGCGGCCCGGTTAAACGCATTGTTCAAGCGGCGCGGAGCACATTTTATTGCCCGCACTGCCAGATTTAATGCTGAATCGGTTTGACGAAGCGGGCCGCGGTTTGTAAATTGTTCATTCCTTTGCGTTCCAGAGTAGCTCAATGGTAGAGCACGCGGCTGTTAACCGTGTGGTTGTAGGTTCGAGTCCTACCTCTGGAGCCAATCATAACCGCTTGTGCGGTAATAAATTGTGCAGAGCAGGGCAGGCCACTGTCAGTGAAACTGTCAGTTAGCCGGCGTCTCAATCACAATTCGCCACTATCTGCCAGAACTTCACTGAAACCCGCCCACTACGCGTTAACGCTTGGTGCCCGGACTGGTTCATCCTTCACAGCCAGTCTATGAAAACACAATTCATTCTGTTTCGCCGTGCGGGTGTTTACTATTGCGAGGACACCACCACGGGAAAGCAGTCGAGTCTGCGGACGAAGGACGAGGCCGAAGCCGTCGTCATCCTCAACGCCCGCAACAAATCGTTCCGGCAGCCCGCATTGAACCTGCAAATCGCCCGCGCGTATCTCACGGGCAGTGACCCCGCCTACGCGCAGCGGACATGGCAAAATGTCATGGATCAGATTCAGGTCAACGGCCGGGAGGCGACCAAGATTCGCTACGTTCGCGCGATGAAATCAAAAGCCTTCGACGGGTTGCGCGGCAAGAAATTGTTGGAAACCACCGCTGAGGATTTCCTTGCTGTCTTGAATGGCGGCCAGGTGTCGGTGTCCCATTTCCTGAAACGCCTCCATAATCTCGCGTTGAGTTTTGGCTGGCTGGCGTTGCCAGTCCTTGCCCCGCGATTTTGGCCGAAACAACAGTTTAAGCCTAAACGCGGTCTTACCCTGGCAGAACATCAGGCCATCTTGGGAGCCGAGCATAATCCCGAACGTAATTTGTTCTACCAATTGTTGTGGGAAATCGGCGCATCGCAGAGTGACGCCGCCTCGCTAACCGCCGAGAACATTGATTCGCCGACACAGACGCTTTCCTATTTTCGGATGAAGACCGGCGAACATGCCCAACTGGCCATCAGCAAAAAACTGGCCGCGATTCTCCAGCACCTTCCAACCACCGGCCCAAGAAAATCTACAGCGGTGAACTGGCGCGCACGGCGTCGGCCCGGCCGGAAGGCACCACGGACTGGGTGCCGCTGGAGTCGCTCCTGAACAATAACGCGCCGCCCCGGCGTTCGGAAACGGCACCGGTCGCGGTGACGCTGGAACAGTTGCGCGATTCCAAGGAGCGGACGGCGCTGCTGTGGCTTTATATCTTCGCGGTGCCGGTGTGGCTGGCGCTGGGGCTCTGGATAGTCCTTGGCTACGGCATTCCGCTGGTCTTAATCGGGATAATCTGGCTGCTCCATGCGGCCGGGCAGATGTGGCACGCGGCGCATCTCAAGGCAAACGCGGTGCGGGTGTCGGAATGGCAGTTGCCGGAGTTGAACGCGGCGGTGGATGCGTGCTGCCAGAAGCTGGGCATGGAGCGCCCGGATGTTTATGTGTTGCAGCAGAACGTTTGGAACGCGTTCGCGACCAAAATTTTTGGCACGCGGATGGTGGTGCTGTTTTCGGGCGCGGTGGATTCCATCCTGTTGAAGGGGGATTTGAAGCAATTGATGTGGGTGGTGGGGCATGAGCTGGGCCATCATTGGGCGGGCCATTTGAACACGAGCCAGAAGCTGGCAAAGATGGGCGGCTGGATGATCTGGGTGGGCCTGTGGCATTCGCGCCGGGCGGAGCTGACGTGCGACCGGGTGGGGCTGTTCTGCACGGGCAGCATCAAGGCGAGCCAGCTTGCGTTGGTGAACCTGACCGTCGGCGCGCAACTGGCCAACCGGGTGAATATCGAGGCGGCGGCACAGCAGTGGCAGTCGCATCAGCCACGAGTTCTTTGTGAAATACCGGACTTTTTATAGCACGCATCCGCACAATCTGGCGCGGCTGCATCACCTGAACACCGCGGCGCAGGAATTCGGGATGTCCGCGTGATTGCGGAAAGAAAGGCATGACCAAAACAAAATCATCCGACGCAAGCGCAACTGTGGTCACGGTCGGAACCTTGTTGTATGAAGACTTTGAACTGCTGGACGTGTTCGGGCCGTTGGAGATGTTCGGCCTGCTGGAAGACCGCGTGCGGCTGGTGATGCTGGCGGAAGAGCCTGGTCTGGTGCGTAGCCATCAAAGGCCGGTCGCGCTGGCCGACTCGGCGCTGGGTGAAGTCCGGCAACTGGATGTGCTGCTGGTCCCCGGCGGCATGGGCACGCGCCGCGAAGTCTTGAACCCGGAATTTTTGGCCGGCCTCGCGGCGACTGCGCAGGTCTCGGCGTATATCGCCAGCGTCTGCACCGGGAGCGCGTTGCTGGCCCGCGCGGGTTTGCTGGACGGGAAGCGCGCCACGTCCAACAAGCGGGCGTTCGGCTGGGTCAAGTCGCAGGGGCCGAAGGTGAATTGGGTGGCCGAGGCCCGGTGGGTGGAGGACGGGAAGTTCTTCACGTCGTCAGGCGTGGCCGCTGGCATGGACATGGCGCTGGGATTGATCGAGCGGCTGTTTGACCGGGCCACGAGCGAGGAGGTCGCAAACCGGGCCGAGTATGAATGGCATTCGGACAGCCATCGCGACCCGTTCGCGAAAATGAACGGGCTGGTTTAATTTTTGCGGACGGCCGATAGCGGAGCCGGAGGTAAATTCGCAATCACCAGCGGGAACGATCTGACCGGCGTGTGAACCGCTCCATCCGAGGCAAGTTCACTGCGGACTAATTCCACCGTTTCAGCCTGCCACCCGCCGAAGTGCCTGCCGCGAAGTTCACCGGCAATTTCCCGCAACTGTTCGATGGCGGAATGGTGTCCCGGCTTGAACCGGCCCAATGTGATGTGGCCGGCAAATTTTTCTGGCTTCTCCGCCGGCGCAACAAACCGCAGCGCGTCTTCCAGCAGCCGGTGAAGCCGGGCCAACTGGCCGTTGTCATCATCCACTCCGGCCCAAACCACCCGCGGCTTTTGTTCGCCTGGGAAAAATCCGACGCCATGCGCGGACAAATGTATGGCCGGAAATCCGGCGCAAACTTCGGACACAGATTGTTCCACCGCCGGAACCTGCGATGCGGGCACGTCGCCGAGAAATTTTATCGTCACATGAAATTGTTCCGTCCGTGTCCAGCGAACCGCGCCCGGCGGGGCGTTGCGCCGCATCTTGCCCAGCGCGCGGCCGATTTCCCGCCGCACCGCCGGCGGGACGGCGATGGCGATGAACAAACGCTGGAATGGCATCGGAGGGTTGCCGGGCATCGGCTCCACTTTTGCCGTTTTCGGCCGATGATTCAACACTTGAAACTTGGAACCCGAAACTTCAAACTCATGGTTATGGCATTTCCACCGGATTATCAAACGCACACGATGTTCTGCCGCCGACCGACCGGCGGACCGGTGGATTATGCACTACGGCTGCCGGACAAGCTGACGGCCCGAACTCTGGGCGCGATTTTGTTTTGCCTGTTGTTTGGACTTTCGACCCTAGCTTCGGAGGTTATTAAAGTGGATGTTCGTCCCATTCTGACCGGGCGCGCGGTCACGACACTCACCGGCGGCAAACTCGTGCCGTGGACCCAGGGGGTTGATGGCGGAGGCCGTGCCGATGGTTACATGACCATGGAAGCCTCCGTTGTCAACGGCGACACCAATGCCAGTGCGCTGCCGGGCGATGGCTGCTTCAAGGCCGCCGCAGCACACCCGTTTGTCAGGCTCAATTTCTCAAATGCCGACGGAACGGGTTCGCAGACGCGGGGCGTCAAAGGAGAAGGTGGATTTTCCTTTTCCGTTCCGGAAAAGCGTTACCAGCGGATGATGACATTCATGACCAGCGCCGAAGGGCCTTCGCTACTCCGTTTTAAACTGGCGTATGCGGACGGCACGATTGAACAGCGAGAAATTCTGGTGCCAGACTATTACAATGAAGCGCCCGCCGGAGACACCAACGTTTTTTGCCTCGCCACGGATCTCGCCAAGTGGAATGCCTCCGGCAAAATGACGGAACGGAATCATCATAATATTCATGGAGTGGATTTGCATCCTGATGCCCAAAAAAAGCTGGTTTCTGTTCAGGCCCACAAAACGGCTCCCGGCTATCTTGTCTTCTGGGGCGCCACCGGCGTGACCGCTGATCAGGCCGGCAGTGCTTCAAACAATTGACAACGCGAACCGGGCAGCGTCCACCGAGACCGGCCGGAGAAAATTTTCGCGATCTTGCAATTGCAAATATCTGCAGTCCGCCTGCCGCTTCATTTCAATACAAGCATGCCTCGTGAATACGAACCTTGGTTCATTTCATCAGCGCCGCCACCAACTGGTCAGCCCTTTCGATTTCTGGGCGGCGGGCGATTGATATTGCTTCACGAGCAACTGGCTGCGCGCCGCCGTCAGGTGCATGATGAACTCGTCGTAGCTCAAAAACCGGTCCGACGGATTTTTCGCCATCGCCTTCACGAGGGAGTCGCTGGTGGCCTGGGAAATTTCCGGCATGACTTCAATCGGCGGCGTCAATGGCGTCTGCACCTGCGCCATGATGACCTCTTCAACCGTCGGCGCATCGAACGGAACCCGCCCAATCAGCGCGTGATAAAGCGTCGCGCCGAGGCTATACATGTCCGACAAAAATGTCTCCGCCTCGCGCTTGATTTTTTCCGGCGCAACATAATATGGCGTGCCCTCGGTGACGGAGGAAGATTCCTGTTCCGCCTCCACGTTCCGCGCCAGTCCGAAATCCACCAGCTTCGGTTCCTGGTCGTAATCAAACAAAATATTTCCCGGCTTGATGTCGCGGTGGATCAAACTGTGCTTGAGCGCGAGGTCGAGCGCGCCGGCGATTTTGATGCCGATGTCCAGCACCGCCAGCTCGTCCACGTGTTGCTGCTTTTCAATGCGCGTGTCGAGGCTGCCGCGGTCGGCCAGTTCCATCACGAGATAACGCAAGCCCTCCCATTCATCAAAAGTGTAAATGTGGATGATGTTTGTGTGATTGAGCCGGGCGCAGGCGCGGGCTTCGCGGTAAAAAGCCTCCAGCGCCTCCGGGTCTTCGAGCAGTTCCTTCTTCATCAGCTTCACCGCCACGAGCCGTTCCAGCACCGTGTCCCAGCCGCGATACACCGTGCCGTTGCCGCCGGACGCCACGAAACTGCGCAGCTCGAACTGCCGCAGCATCATCGGCATCATGATCGGATGCCCGCACTTGCTGCACGGCACCGTCGCCAGCGGCGCGAGATCGCCGGGAATGAACACCTTCGTCTCGCACGCACTGCACGTCACCATCCTCAGGGCTTTGTCACTCATGCTGTAAGTCAATCTAGCACCATGCCGGAATCCGACAACGCATTTTTTGCCCAATGGAAGTATTTGACAAATGCCTGGAAATGGTGTTTCTTCTCCGCGTTGAATATGAAAACCACGTTTGCTCCAACACTGAAGCACGCGCAGACCAATGGACAGATGTCCATTTGGACGCGCGTTGGCTGCCGTCTTGGCATCGTGGGAACGAACTTCTGATTTAGGAAGAGGATTTCATTAAACCCGCGATTGCCAGTCAATCGCGGGTTTTCTGTTTTTTAACCAAACGAAAGGAAAATACATGAACAAGAACAAACAATTCGTGCCAACCGAGTTCGGCCCGGAGACGCGCTTCGAGCTGCGGCCCGTGCCGCCAGCGACGTTTCGCGCCACGCAGGAAACCGAGTTTGAGCGGCTCAAGAACCGGCTGCTCGCCGAGCAACTGGTCGCAGCCACGCCGGAACTGAACGTTCCGCTGCGGCGGGCGGCCAACGACGCCGCAGCGCTGGCATGGGCGACCGTGTTCCCCTTGCTGGTGTTCCCGGTGCTGTTCGAGGAAAAAATCGAGGCCGCCGTGCTCCGCGTCAAGCGGCAGGCGCGCATCTACGCCAACAGCCAGCTCGTCGCCGCATGAAAACGAGCCAGCAGACAACGTGACGGGTGACAAGTGGCAGGTGCGCCGCTCGTGTCACCCGTCACCTGTCACCCGTCACCTGCTTCGGAGCGCGGACAGTTCCTCGCCGGGGAGTTTCAAGCATCCGCTTGAGGCGACACTGTCCGCGTTCCTGCGCCTTGAAATGGTAAAGGTCAGAAAGACTTTTGCCATCAGGCGCGACCCTTTCAAAAAGAGGCGGCGCAACTGCCAACAGAGGCACGCCCTTATCCTATTCGCTCAACCGGCGGTGAAACACCCTCGGGGATTCGTCGCAGAATTGATTTTTCAGACGCCCGCTGACAGTCATTTTGAGATTATTTTGCCAGCGACTTGTGCCGGTAGTGCAGAATCTTGAAGTCAAACTCGTCGCGGAGGACTTCCGCCAGTTCAAATTTCTCCTCGAACGGCGGGAAAAAAGCGTCGCCGCCCTCGACCTCGCGTTTCACCACCGTCAGAAAAAGATCGGAACAGCGCGGCAGCGCCTGCTCGTAAATCTGCGCGCCGCCGCAGATGAAAATGTCGTTCGGAAATTCCGCCGGGTCGAGCCGGTCCAGCGAACTGAAAATGAAAATTTCCGTTTCGAGCTTTTCACCCAGCTTCGAAAAATGAAACTGGTAGGGACGTTTCAGATATTTTCCGCCGCGCCACTCGTGATACTGGCCGAAAATTTCCGGATGCTTTTTGATGAGCCGCTGCGGATGCTTCGTCAGCACGAGGTTTTTGCGGTTGGGCAGCGGACGGCCGAGGCTTTCAAACGTCTTGCGCCCCATCACGATCACGTTGCCCATGGTGGTTTGCTTGAACCACTTGAAATCTTCCGGCAGATGCCACGGGATTTTGCCGCCCGCGCCAATCACGCGGTTCAGCGACATTGCGGCGATGGCTTTGAAGTGTTTCATAGCAAACTACATTTTTTCGGCAAAACCAAGCCACACCAAAATCAATTTGAAAAATAATAAGACAGCTACGAGTTCGAGTATTCCAATTATGATAATACCAGTTGGTTTTGTTGGATTAAACCAATTGTTTGCGTCAGTGAAAGACCAACAAGATGCCAGAAGAAAAGCCGTGCCCATTAACGGCAGCCAAAACATATCGTTTCCACTTCCCGTGAAAATCACATTTCCATTTTCGATTACATCAACGCTTTTCCACTCCTTGAAAAATCTTGTAAGAGAAATTCTTAAAGTCATTCCAACTTGGGTTTTGTAATAAAATTCACGAGACACGGATTCATAATAACTGAATTTACCTTGAGCCCGAATGTTGTAAGAAAATTTCTTTCCATGCGTAATGTCCTTCGATTGAACAGTGGCTATGTCTGTCATGGCTGCGGGCAGCATCACATCCATTAAACATAAAATTCCCACGACCATTCCTGGAATTGCTAAAATTCGGAATGTCCAAATAATTCGATTACTCATTTAAATTTTACACTGCAATCGGCGCTTTGATGACCGGATGCGGGTCATAATTCACCAATTCAAAATCCTCGAACTTGAAATCGTGGATGTCGTTCACCGCCGGATTCAATTTCATCTGCGGCAGCGGACGCGGTTCGCGCGACAATTGCAGTTTCGCCTGCTCGACATGGTTCGAATAAAGATGCAAGTCGCCGAACGTGTGGACGAATTCACCCGGCTTCAGCCCGCAGACCTGCGCGACCATCAGCGTGAGCAGCGCGTAGCTGGCGATGTTGAATGGCACACCGAGAAAAATATCCGCGCTGCGCTGGTAAAGCTGGCAGCTCAACTCGCCGTCGCTCACATAAAATTGAAACAGCGCGTGGCACGGTGGCAGCGCCATGTCCTGGATTTCGCCCGGATTCCACGCGGTGACGATGTGCCGCCGGCTGTCGGGATTTTTTTTTATCTGCGCGATGACGTCGTCAATCTGGTTGAGCGAACGGCCGTCGGCGGTGCGCCAGTCCGTCCATTGCGCGCCGTAAACGCGGCCGAGATTGCCGTCCTTGTCCGCCCATTCGTCCCAGATGGTCACGCCGTGTTCGTTGAGCCATCTGATGTTCGTGTCGCCGCGCAGGAACCAGAGCAGCTCGTAGATGATGGATTTGGTGTGAACTTTTTTTGTGGTGAGCAGCGGAAAGTTATCGCGCAACGGACATCGGATTTGCGCGCCGAAAACGGAAAACGTGCCGGTGCCCGTGCGGTCGGCCTTAAACCTGCCGTGTTCGAGGACGTGCCGGAGCAAATCGAGGTATTGAATCATCGCAGGAAAAATTTAACCACGAATCGGGCGCAGGAAAAAGAAATTTAGCCGTTACCGATTCATGGAGTTCGTTTGACCATCCGTTTCGTAAATCAAATTATGGTCTGTTACTCCGTGGCAGGCTAATTTCCCGCGTCGCTCCGCGACAAAACCCGCGTCGCTGTCTCTTTTTGACCACCGACAACCGCCGAAACGCCAGTTTTGACCGGTTTTTGGCCGTCGCAACTGGCCGGAAGGCCGTCGCAAGTCGTCGGAAAGGCGTCGCAAGTGGGCAAACGACCGTCGCAACCCGGTTTTCGGCGTCGCAGGTCGTCGGAAGCTCATCGCAACTCGTCGGCAAGCCGTCGCAAGTCGCAAAATGGTCGTCGCAGGTCGGCGGAAGGCCGTCGCAGGTCAAAATCATCAGGCGCGGTTGGGCGGCATGTCAAACCGGCTTTGCGGACGGAGCGGCTGTTTGCGCAAATCGGCGACGATCCGTTCCACTTCCGGAATCGCGTGGGCAAAGAAGCGCTTGAACCCGGAGCAGAGATAGTTCAACCCCGGCTCGCCGTCCGCCGTGCGAATGAGCCGGTTTTTGGGGCACTCGCCCCAGCAGTCGCGGAGATACGGACATTCCCGGCAATACTTCGGCAGGCTTTCGTTCTTGGCATAACCAAATTTGACCTGTTCGCGGGAGAACGCCATGTCGCCCAGCTTGCCGTCGTGGATGTTTCCGACCCGGTGTTCGGGATAGACATAATGGTCGCAGGAATAAACGCCGCCGTCGTGTTCGATGGCGAGACCTTTGCCGCAAAATTCGCCGTAAACACAGATTTGCGACGGCAGGCCGAGATGCTGCGCCACCAGCGTTTCGAAATGGTTGATGAGAACCTTGCCGACGTCCTTGTTCCGCCATTCGTCGAAGATTTTGCACAGAAAATAACCCCAGTCGTCCGGGTCCACCGACCAGTCCGTCACCACGGAATTCGGATGACCGGGCCGGGCTTCCGGCTCGCCGTCGCGCGGCAAAGTGTTCGGGTCCCACGACTGCGACGATTTCAACTCGAAGCCCTTGTGCTGGACGATGGGAATGAACTGCAAATAGGTGGAACCGATTTCGCGGCGCAGAAAACGGTAAACATCGAGCGGTCGCCGCGCATTATGGCGGTTGATGCAGGTCAGCGTGTTGAACGGAACCTGATGTTTTTTTAGCAGGTTAATCGCGGCGAACACTTTGTCGAAGGTCGGCCCGCCGTTTTTTGCGATGCGGCACTTGTCGTGGATTTCGCGCGGGCCGTCAATGCTGATGCCGACCAAAAAACGGTTTGCCTTGAGAAATTCGCACCATTCGTCATTGAGCAGCGCGCCGTTGGTCTGGAGATCGTTCTCAATTTTCTGCCAGGGCTTCGCATATTTCTGCTCGAGGGCGACGACCTTGCGGAAAAAATCCAGCCCGCGCAACGTCGGTTCTCCGCCCTGCCAGGAAAAAACAATCTCGTTGCCGGTGACGCCTTCGATGTATTGGCGGATGAAAAGTTCGAGCGTCTCGTCGGACATGCGTCCGCTGCCTGGCCCGTCGGGCAGGTAGGCTTTGCTCAAGTAAAAACAGTAGGAGCAGTCCAGATTGCAGGACGAACCGGCGGGCTTGCTCATGACGTGGAAACGCCGCAGGCCGTGATTCTCCATCAGGAGCGGGCCGTCATACTTGTCGGCCGGCCGCCGCGAACCATCCGGGTTCACAACGGAGACGCCAACCGGGTCGCCGGGATTTTTTCCAATCGGATTCATGATTTGGGTTCGGCAAAAGAATTTGTGACATTTATACACCGGCCTGAACGAACGGCTCTACTTTTTTTGCACAAAACAGCCCCAATTTTGCCACGATTCTGCGGCCCATAAGATTTGGGTTATGGATCCGCAGAGCTTGTCTCTCCGAAAATAAAAAAACCGGCGGACTGTTTCCAGTCCGCCGGTGGCGTAATTTGAATTTGCCTGATTACTCCGACTTGACCGCTTCGTCGGCGGCGTCGAAGGCGTGTTGCAGCGCCACGAGGTCTTCGCCGGGCTTGAGCTGGTCGAGAATTTTCTGCTCTTCCTTCAATTGCTCGTCGGTGTAGCTGGCAGCCTTGATGGACAGGCCGATCCGGCGCTCGCCTTTGTCAATCTTGACGACGCGCGCGTTCACGTCCTGGCCGACCTTGAGCACGTTCTTGATCTTGTCAACGTGCTCCTCGGCGATTTGTGAAATATGGACGAGGCCGTCAATCTCATGCTGCAAGCCGACAAACGCGCCGAAGCTCGCGAGCTTGGTGACCTTGCCGGTGACGAGGTCGCCTACCTTGTAAAGTTTCTCGATGTTTTCCCACGGATCTTCGCCAAGCTGTTTCATTCCGAGCGCGATGCGCTGGTTCGGACGATCCACTTCGAGCACGGTGGCCTCGACGACGTCGCCCTTCTTCATGACTTCGCTCGGATGATTGATCTTGCGCGTCCACGACATGTCGGAAACGTGGATCATGCCGTCAATGCCTTCTTCCAGTTCGACGAACGCGCCGTAGCTGGTGAGGTTGCGCACCTGGCCCTTGACCTTGGTGCCGACGGTGTATTTCGCCGCCGCGCCGTCCCACGGATTGGATTCGAGCTGGCGGATGCCGAGGGAAATTTTCTGCTCCTCGCGGTTGATGCCGAGGACAACGGCTTCGACTTCCTGATCCTGCTTGAGCACGTCGCTCGGTTTGGCGATGCGCTTGGTCCAGGAAAGTTCCGTGACATGGATGAGACCTTCGACGCCGGGTTCGAGCTGCACAAACGCGCCGTAAGGCACGAGGCTGACGACCTTGCCCTTGACCTTCGCGCCGACGGGAAATTTCGTTTCGATGCTGTCCCACGGATTCGCGAGCTTCTGCTTGAGGCCGAGGCTGACGCGTTCCTTTTCCTTGTTCACGTCGAGGACGACCACGTCAATTTCCTGGCCGACCTTCAAAATTTCCGACGGATGGCCGATGCGGCCCCAGCTCATGTCCGTGATGTGGAGCAAACCGTCAATGCCGTTCAAGTCAATGAACGCGCCGAAATCCGTGATGTTCTTGACCGTGCCCTTGCGGATGTCGCCGGGCGTCATTTCGCCCAGAATCTTCGCGCGCTTCGTGGTGCGTTCGGACTCGATCAGTTCGCGGCGGGAGAGAACAATGTTCTGCCGCTCCTGGTTGATTTTGACGACCTTGAACTCGTAGGAATTGCCGACGAACGACGCCAGGTTTTTCGGCGTGGTCACGTCAATCTGCGACGCCGGCAGAAACGCCTCGACGCCGACGTTGACGACCAGGCCGCCCTTGACGATGGCCTTGACCTTGCCGGTGATGATGCCGCCTTCGTTGCAGATGGTGAGAATCTTGTCCCAGTTTTTCTTGAACTCCGCCTTCTCGTGCGAGAGGACGACGGTGCCTTCCTTGTTTTCGAGCTTTTCGATGAGGACATCAATCACGTCGCCGACCTTGACGGCCTTGATGTCAATGAATTCGTTGGCGGGGATGACGCCCTCGCTTTTGTAGCCGATGTCCACGAGAACTTCGTTCTTGCGGAGTTCGATGATGGTTCCCTTGACGATTTCGCCTTGAGCAACGAGCGACTTGGCGCTTTGCTTCATGGCTTCTTCCATTGTGAGCATACTTTTACTGTGATGAACTAAAGGAGGCTTGGTCGTCCCGGAAGGACTTCGAAGACTCCATTGCCTAACGACCCGACGCTGCAAACGGCAACGGAGGTTAAAGGTTAGGTTGTTGGTTAACTGCTTTTTCTCAGCCTCAATGAACATCCGCACACGCGGCGTTCAGGCAGGGTGAAAATAAGGGAAATCCAGAAAATGGCAAGCGGGAATTTATCCGGCTCCGTGATTAGTTGCTCGTCAGTTATCCGCCGAACGCGGAGTAATGCCTGATCCCGCGCCGCCACATGTAGCGGGCGAGCGCATACATCACCAGCACCCAGAACAGTTGCGTGAGCAGCACGGGCGCAATGCCGGTGCCGGCGGTTTTGCCCATGTAAATGCCGATGGGCGCATAAAGCATCGAGGGAAACGGCGTGAAGGCCAGCACGTGCTGGAGCGCCGGCGGCAGCATGTCCAGCGGGAACAGATGGCCGCTGGCAAGATATTCAAACGCAAACAGGATGAAGATGAACGTGGAGATTTCCAGAATCCAGAACGCCAGCATCGCCATCGCGTAGGACAGGAAAAATTGCAGCAGCGCCGTGAGCAGGAGCGAAATTGGAAAAGCAATCATCGCCAGGCCGCTGGCGGGCGGAACAAAATAATTGCGGAAGCAGAAAACAAAAACTGCCAGCGGCACGCTTGCCATCATCACAAACGTCACGCGCCCGGAAAAAAACAGGCAGAGCCGGTAGCCGAGATAATCCACCGGCTTGAGCAGGAACTGGCTGATGTTGCCTTCGCGGATGTCGGCGGCGATCTGCCAGTCGTCTTCGTTCACCGCCGTCATCACGTCCACGATGGCGACCATCAGGTAATAGAAAATCATCTGCGCCTGCGTGTAGCCGGAGAGCAGGTGGCCGGCGCCGTTCGCCGTGTAAATCGTGCGCCACAGCGACAGCATGGCGAACAGCGGGATGAAGCTGAACAGCGTCCGCGTCAGATAATTGAAGCGATACGTCAGGTTGTTCTGAATCCCGAGGCCGATGACGTGCCAGTATTTTTTCAACGTGGGGAATTTTAGCCGCGGAACCGCCGGGAACGCCAAATAAATTTTATTTGCCGATTTATTTCCGCTGCGTTAGCTTCCGCCAACGTCGGTCGCCGACCGGCGGAATTAAGGACGCGAAACCGCAATTACACTTATGACACGAAAACCGTTGACGGCTGCCGAATTGACCGAACTGGTCGCGGGCTTGAAAAAATTGTCGCGCAATCTCTGGTGGTGCTGGGACCAGGAGGCGCAGGACTTGTTTCAGGAATTGTCGCCGCGCGCGTGGCAGAATCTTTTCCACAACGCCGTCGCCGTGTTGCACGAAGTTTCCGACGCCGAGCTGCGCGCGCGGCTGCAGGACGCCGATTTTCAGCAGCGCGCCAGGGCGGTGTTGAATGATTTTAATGCCTACCTCACGGATCAAACGACCTGGTGCCATCAGCACGCGCCGGCGTTGCACAAAAATCCGGTCGCATATTATTCCGCCGAGTTTGGCTTCCACGAGTCGCTGCCGATTTCCGCCGGCGGCCTCGGCATCCTCGCCGGCGACCACGCAAAGTCCGCGAGCGACCTCGGTTTGGGATTTGTCGGCATCAGCCTGTTTTACCGCGAAGGTTATTTTCAGCAGGCGATTGACTCGAACAACTGGCAGACGGAATTTTACAATCCGGTGGATCCGCAGAACGTGCCGGTGGAACCGGTGCTGGACGCCAGGGGCGAACGGCTCGTGTGCAGCGTGGAAATCGGCATGAGCCGCGTGTTCTTCCAGGCGTGGCGCGTCAACGTCGGCCGCGCGCCAGTGTATCTGCTGGACACCAACCGCCCGGAAAACGAGCAGCATTTCCGTGACCTGACGCTGCGCGTTTACGGCGGCGACAGCACAACGCGCATCATGCAGGAAATTTTGCTCGGCATTGGCGGCACGCGTCTGCTGCGGTCGCTCGGCGTCGCGCCCTCGCTGTTCCACATGAACGAAGGCCACGCGGCGTTTCTCACGCTGGAATTGATCCGCGAGAAGATGGCCGCCGGCAAGAGTTTTCCCGACGCGCTGACCGCGACGAAGGCGGAATGCCATTTCACCACGCACACGCCGGTCGAGGCCGGGCACGACCGCTTCACGCCGGCGTTGATGGATTATGCTTTGCAGGCTTATCACTTGCTGTTGAACGTGCCGTTTGCGGACATCATGGCGCTGGGCCGCGTGAATCCGGCGGACAAGGACGAGCCGTTCTGCATGACGGTGCTCGCGTTGAAGGTGTCGCGCGCCGCCAACGCCGTCAGCGAGCTGCACGGCGATGTCAGCCGCGAGATGTGGCAGAGCCTTTATCCCGGCACGCCCGTCGATAAGGTTCCCATCGGCCACATCACCAACGGCATTCATCTGCTCGGCTGGATGAAGGGCACCGTGCGGCAGTTCTGGCGCAAGAAGCTCACTAATGGCAACACCAGCACCGCGATCATCTGCCGTGAAAAATTCGGCGAGGACTGGGCGACGGCGGTTAATCACAATGATTTCTGGGAGAAGATGACCGACCCGGCGTTTGTCGCCGACGAGGAGCTTTGGGCGTTGCGCTATAAGCTGCGCCGCGAGCTGATTGAATTCGCCCGCCGCCGGCTGTTGCAGCAAAGCCAGCGCGCCACGCAGGGCGACTACATCCGCTTCGACCACCTGCTGAATCCCGACGCGTTGACCATCGGCTTCGCGCGCCGGTTCGCCACCTACAAACGCGCGCCGCTCATTTTCCAGCAGTTCGAAAATATTGTAAAGCTCACGCATGACAAGCAGCGGCCTGTGCAGTTCATTTTCGCCGGCAAAGCGCACCCGCGCGACGACGAGGGCAAACGATTCATCCAGCAGATCATTCATTTGAGCAAGCACAGCGAACTGACGGGCAGCCTTGTCTTTCTCGAAAACTACGACATCCACGTCGCGCGGCAGATGGTTTCCGGTTGCGACATCTGGCTGAACAATCCACGCCGCCCGCTCGAAGCATCCGGCACCAGCGGCATGAAGGCGAGCTGCCACGGCTGCATGAACATGAGCATCCTCGACGGCTGGTGGCGCGAAGGCTACGACGGCACCAATGGCTTCGCCATCGGCAAGGATTCGCATCCCGACAGCATCGAGGAGCAGGACCGCGTGGACAGCGCGAATCTTTACCAGACGCTCACCGAACAGGTCGTGCCGCTGTTCTTCGACCGCGACGAGCAGGGCATCCCGCGCAAATGGATCCAGCGCATCCGCTGCACCATGAAGACACTCGTGCCGCAGTTCACCACCGACCGCATGGTCAAGGAATACACGCAGAAATATTACCAGGTGCGGTGAGGATAAGCCGGTGGCGGCTGTTTGCGGGAATTGCGCGGAAAATTTTCGTGGCAATAATTCATGTTCACGATCATGCCGTGAGCCGGGCCCTGGCAATTTGTTCCGCTGGAATTCCTTGCAAACATTGGTTGGCGTTCAAATTTCCGTTTCCATTTCGTCACACGGTTTTAACCCGGCGGTCTTTGTGTTTGGCGCAAAGTAAGCTAGGTTGTGAGCATGGTGCCAAGCATCCTGATAGTGGATGACGAGAATGACTTCATCGAGCTGTTGCAATACAAGCTCGCGGGGCACGGCTATGACCTGATCGTGGCCCATGACGGCATCCACGCCTTGAGCCAGGCGCGGACGTTGAAGCCGGATCTCATCCTGCTGGACATCCTGCTGCCCGACCTTGACGGCCTGTCGGTCTGTGAAATTCTGCGCCGCCAGCCAGCCACGAAAAAAATTCCCGTCATTTTCATGAGCGCGCTCACCGGCGACATCACCAGGCGCACCGCGACCATGCACGCGGAGGATTTCTTCACCAAGCCGCTGGATTTGAACCGTCTCGAAAAACGCATCGGCGAAATCCTGCACCTCGCGCCGGTGGCGAACTGATTTGCTCGCGCTCCAAAGTTGGCGGCAAATTTCTCTTGCGCGCTTCGCTTGACAGCGCCGCGCACAATCTTCATTTTCTTATGGTTATTGTTATAATTACAAAATTAAATGAGCACACCACACAATCTCTTCGGCACCCTGCAAACCTTTGAACTCGGCAACGGCCGGCCGGGAAAATTCTATTCGCTGCCGGCGCTCGAAAAAGCCGGCGTCGGCCCAATCTCGAAACTGCCGGTCTCCATCCGCCTCGTGCTGGAATCCGTCCTGCGCAATTGCGACGGCAAGAAGGTCAGCGAAGCCAACGTCAAGGAACTCGCCAATTGGCAGCCGGCCGGGACGCGCACGGCGGAAATCCCGTTCGTGGTCGCGCGCATCGTGCTGCAGGATTTCACCGGCGTTCCGCTGCTCGTGGACTTGGCGGCAATGCGCAGCGCCGTCGCCAAGCTCGGCAAAAATCCCAAGATCATCGAGCCGCTCGTGCCGGTGGATTTGGTGGTGGACCATTCCGTGCAGGTGGATTTCGCGGGCGGCGCGGATTCGATGGCGAAGAATTTGGATTTGGAATTCACGCGCAACCGCGAGCGCTACCAGTTTTTGAAATGGGGCATGCAGGCGTTCGACACCTTCAAGGTCGTGCCGCCGGGCATCGGCATCGTGCATCAGGTGAATCTGGAATATCTCGCCAAGGGTGTGCTCTCGGAGCGCCGGTCTCCGACCCGGCTTGACGGTGATGCCACGGAACACGCCGGGTCGGAGACCGGCGCTCCAATCTATTATCCCGACACGCTCGTCGGCACCGATTCGCACACGACGATGATCAACGGCCTCGGCATCGTCGGCTGGGGCGTCGGCGGCATCGAGGCGGAAGCCGGCATGCTCGGCCAGCCGGTTTATTTCCTCACGCCGGATGTCGTGGGCGTTCACCTGACCGGCGCGATCCGCGAAGGCGTCACCGCCACGGACGTGGCGCTCACCGTCACGCAAATGCTGCGCAAGGCGAAAGTCGTCGGCAAGTTCGTGGAATTTTTCGGCCCCGGCGCGGCGGCGCTGCCGCTGGTGGATCGCGCGACCATCGCCAACATGGCGCCGGAATACGGCGCGACGATGGGCTTCTTCCCGATTGACGCCGAGTGCGTGAATTATCTCCGCGCCACCGGCCGCAGCGACGAGGCGGTCAAGACCTACGAAAATTATTACAAGGCGCAGGGCTTGTGGGGCATTCCGAAGAAAGGCGAAATCGTCTACTCGCAGGAAATCGAACTGGATCTCGGCACCGTGCTGCCGAGCGTGGCCGGCCCGAAACGGCCGCAGGACCGGATCGAATTGCCGAAGCTGAAAAGCGAATTCACCACGGCGTTTTCACAAGCCCGTCACCGAAAATGGTTTTGGCATGAAGGCCGAGGAGTTGTCGCGCACCGTGCATGTCTCCGCCGGCGGCGAAATTCATCCCGGCGGCGGCAGCCAGACCGGCGCAAGCGCGCTGCGCACAGCGAACGGGAAATGGCCACCGAACATCCCACGGCCGACCCGATTCACGTCCAAGCTCCGCGGCTCGACGGCAACGTCCGCAACGGCTC
This sequence comes from uncultured Verrucomicrobiae bacterium, assembly GCA_963738245.1. Taxonomy (GTDB): domain Bacteria; phylum Verrucomicrobiota; class Verrucomicrobiia; order Limisphaerales; family UBA11358; genus UBA11358. The sequence continues at coordinate 142,776 of CAVTWB010000011.1, read as the reverse complement.
CGTGCTCATCGCCGCCATCACCAGTTGCACCAACACGAGCAATCCGTCCGTGATGCTCGCCGCCGGTTTGCTCGCGAAGAAAGCCGTGGAAAAAGGCCTCACGGTCAATTCCACCGTCAAGGCGTCGCTCGCGCCCGGCTCGCGCGTCGTCAGCGATTATTTGGACAAGACCGGTTTGCAGCCGTTCCTCGACAAGCTCGGCTTCAACCTCGTCGGCTACGGCTGCACGACCTGCATCGGCAATTCCGGCCCGCTGCATCCGGCCATCGAGGACGCCATCGTGAAAAACAATCTGGTCGCCGCGTCCGTGCTTTCCGGCAACCGCAATTTCGAGGCGCGCGTGCACCAGAACATCAAGGCGAACTTCCTCATGTCGCCGCCGCTCGTCGTCGCGTTCGCGCTCGCGGGCCGCGTGGACATTGACCTGGCCAACGACGCGCTCGGCACCGGCAAGGACGGCAAGCCCGTTCACCTGCGCGACATCTGGCCGAGCTTGAAGGAAGTCCGCGACTTGATGCAGTCCGCGCTGCAGCCGGAAGTGTTCCGCAAGCTCTATAAGGATTTCGCCGCGCAAAATCCCAAGTGGAACGAAATTCCCGTCCAGCACCGGCAATGTTTATGAGTGGGATCGCCAAGTCCACCTACATCCAGGAGCCGCCGTTCTTCACGAATTTCGCGTTGCAGCCCGGCAGCATCGCGCCAATCACCGGCGCCCGCGCGCTGGCGATTTTCGGCGACAGCGTGACGACCGACCACATTTCGCCCGCCGGCTCCATCAAGAAAACTTCGCCCGCCGGAAAATATCTCATCGAGAACGGCGTGACGGCGGAGGATTTCAACAGCTACGGCTCGCGGCGCGGCAACGACCGCGTGATGACGCGCGGCACGTTCGCCAACGTCCGCATCAAGAACCTGATGCTCGCCGGCCAGGAAGGCGGCGACACGTTGCTGCAACCGGAAGGCAAAAAGGTTTCCATCTACGACGCCTCGATGGAATATCAGAAGCGCGGCACGCCGCTCGTGGTCATTGCCGGCCAGGAATACGGCACCGGCATTCGCGCGACTGGGCGGCCAAGGGAACGAATCTGCTCGGCGTCAAAGCCGTCGTGGCGCAGAGCTTCGAGCGCATCCACCGCAGCAATCTCGTCGGCATGGGCGTGCTGCCGCTGCAATTCAAGGACGGCACCACCGCGCAAACCCTCAAGCTCGACGGCTCCGAGACCTACGACATCGTCGGCCTCGACGCGAACATCAAGCCGCAGCAGGATTTGACGCTCAAGATCACGCGCAAGGACGGCGCAGTGGAAAATGTCGCCGTCCGCTGCCGCATTGATACGCCCATCGAGATTGACTACTACCAGCACGGCGGCATTTTGCCGTTTGTGTTGCGGCAGTTGGTGGCAAAAGCGTGAGGAAAAAATAATTCAGATGCCGGGCTTCAATCCAGAAGCCCGGCATTTTCATTTCCAGTTTCTCAAGATGTCCGCGTTGTGTTGTCGCCGCCCAATCGCGTATGCTGCGGCGGTGATTCATAAAGTTCACGAAATTGCGGCGGAAGTGATCCGGCAAACCGGCAAGGACAAGCCGGCGGACGCCGCGTTGCGCGAGGTGCTGAAATCGCTCCGCAACCTCGCGCCCTTCGACGCGACGGAAATCGCCAAGACCGTTTTCATTTATTACCGCTGGCACGTCTGGCTGCGCGAGGAGCGCGGCGTGGAGGCAAAAATGCGGCTGGCGCTGCGGTTGAACCAGCGGTTCCAGGACAACGAAGCCAGCGTTCCCCTGTCCGAGTTGCGCGCCAAGGCCGTGCCGGCTTGGACGGCGGACTGCATGGAGGTCGGCGATGACTGGCTGCGTTCCTTGCAGCGCGAACCGAAATTGTGGCTGCGCGCCAAGCGCGGAACGGCGGCGTCGCTCGCGGAAAAATTATTTGGCGCGGAAGCCAGCCCGTTGTTGCCGGACGCCTTGGTGTTCAATGGCGAAATGGATTTGTTCAAGACGCCGGAATTTCACGCGGGCGAATTTGAGATCCAAGACATCGCGTCACAAGTCGTCGGCCTGCTCTGCGATCCGCAGCCGGGCGAGACGTGGTGGGACACTTGCGCGGGCGAAGGCGGCAAGACGCTCCACCTTTCCGACTTGATGCAGAACAAGGGCCTGCTCTGGGCGAGCGACCGCGCGGAATGGCGTTTGCAAAAGCTCAAGCGACGGACCGGCCGCGCCAAAGTTTTCAATTATCGCTCGGTGTTTTGGGACGGCGGCAGGAAGCTGCCGACGAAAACGAAGTTTGACGGCGTGCTGGTGGACGCGCCGTGCAGCGGCATCGGCACCTGGCAGCGCAATCCGCAGGCGCGTTGGACCACGACCGAAAACGACGTGCGCGAATTGTCGGCGATTCAGAAGAATTTGCTGGCGCACGTCGCGCCGAGCGTGAAACCGGGCGGCAAATTGATTTTCTCCGTCTGCACCTTGTCGCGCGCGGAGACGACGGAGGTGGTGGACGATTTTAATGCGAAGTTTGCGGCGGAGTTTGAACCGCTGCTGTTGCCTGCGATTTTTTCGGGCGGTCAACCGACCATCGCTACAAAAACCATCTGGCCGCAAGACTTGGGCGGCAACGGCATGTTCATCGCCGGCTGGCGGCGGAAGAAGGCGTAGCGGCTCCTCAGCGGCGGTCTGCCGACACGCTGCTGCCAGCCGTTTGCAAAATCTTGCCGAGAATGTTGCGGAGGTCTTCATTGTGCTGCAGCGAGGCGATGCCGAAGGCGTGGACGATGTCCAGCAGGAACGCTGCATTGTCGCGGTTGAAATCGTAATAAACGGTTTCCTTTGGGTGCGCCTTTCCGGCCTGTCGCGGCGAGCCGTCCATCGTCAGCACTTCCGTCATCGGCAGGCAGACATAAACCATCGCCTGATAGCCGACGGCGCGCTGCTTCTGCTTGAGCTGGATTTGCACCCAGCCGCGCGGCGTGGTCTTGGTGAACTGCGGCAGGCGCTGGACCGCGCTTTGGAAACCATCCGCCGCACTGTTCGTTGAAACTTCCACCCGCACCGCCTGATTTTCCTCGAACTCATTTGCTGGAATTTTTTTCAACACTTCAATTTCGCGGATTAAATCATTGGTCGAAATCAAGCCGAGCTGCACGGCTTCAAAAATAATCCTGGCAAGCTCGTGGCCGTATTTGATTTCGCCGTTGCGGATGAAATTGATTTGGGGAACGACGGTCGGGCTGTTGGTGTTCGGAACGTCATAGCCGATCTGCCATTCGAGATAATAATTTCCGTCGAGCACGGTCTTGCTCGGCGCAACCGGAATTCCAAAGCCGGCCGGCGTCTTTTCCTTCACGCGGACTTTGCCGGTCACGTCCGTCAGCGGCAGGCGGACTCGGATGGCATTGGTCGTGGGTGAAATTAAAATCTGCTTGTAGTCCGCGCCGGCGCAATGGCCGCAAAATTCCAGAACAATAATGCAAAGCAGGATTGAGGTAATTTTTCGCATCCGGGGAATTACTTAACGGCTGGCGGCGCGGATTTCAATTACAACTTCAGGTTCCATCTGTCGTCCGCATATTTCCGCGCGGCGAGATTTTTGGTTTCCGCTTCTGGAAAATCGTGCAGCTCGCCGTCCGCGCCCCATGCCTGCTTCACGGCGGCGATGACCTCGCGCGCCGGAAGATTCAGGTTCGCCAGAAATTCATCGTGGCTGCGCCCGGCGCGATAATCCGGCTGCTGCGACGGCATCCGCAGGAATTCGCCGACGAGGGCCAGGTTGAAATTCAAAAGAAACGTCCCGTGAAACAGCAGGAAGTTTTTTTTCCGGCGCTGTGAATTGCCGGAAAACTTCCGTCCGGCCATCGCCAGGTCGGTGTGGCCGCGGACGGAGATTTGCGATTTGCGATTTGCGATTTGCGATTTGAAAGGTGTTTCGATTGCCGCCCGGTTTTTCTCCATGATGAATTTATTGGCCGACGTAATGGTGCGACATGGCCCGTCATCGGTGATGCGCAGGATGAGCGCGTAGTTCAAGCAGCCGGGAGCCTGCAGCACCGTGCCGCCGCCGGAGCAGCGCCGAAAAATCGGAACGCCTTTCGCGGCGCACGCGGCGACGTTCACTTCGGTCGCCACTTTGTTCGCGTAGCCGACGACGACGAATAATTGGCGCGGCTCCCAGAACAGCAGGGTTTCTTCGCCGCCGCCGTTTTCGCACCGGTCAAGCAGCGCCTCGTCGCCCGCAAGCTGCTCGGCGGGCGGATGGAGGTTGAGATTGAACCACTTCATGGTAGAGTAATTTCGCTGGCTTTGGCCGGCCGGATTGGGTTTAATCTGGTTGCGCATTTCCTGCGCTGGAGCGTGAATTTACTCAAGTGAAAGCATCAAAAAAAGACATTTACGGTTCGCGTGGCGCGTCCGCGTCCACCGGCAACGGCGACAAGATGTCGGAATCGTTGCAATCGGTGTTTGAACTGGCCATGCAAAGCCAGGGGCCGGAGCGCACGGCGCAACTGCTGGAAAAGCTCGCGGATCAGTTGCGCACCGCACCACGCCCGTCCGCCGGCCTGACCACGCCTTATGTCAACACCATCCCGCCGGAGCAGCAGGCGGCATTCCCCGGCGACCGCGACATCGAGCGCCGCATCAAAAGCCTCATCCGCTGGAACGCGATGGCGATGGTGGTGAAGGCGAATTCCAACACGAACGTCGGCGGGCATATCGCGTCGTTCGCGTCGTCGGCGACGCTTTACGAAGTGGCGCAGAATCATTTTTTCCGCGGCGCGACGGAAAACTTTCCCGGCGACATCGTATATTTCCAGGGTCACGCCGCGCCCGGCATGTATGCGCGCGCCTATCTCGAAGGCCGCATCAGCGAAAAACAGTTGCAAAATTTCCGCCAGGAACTCGCCGAGGGCGGCGGGCTGTCGTCGTATCCGCATCCATATTTGATGCCGGAGTTCTGGCAGTTTCCAACGGTCTCAATGGGCCTCGGCCCGATCATGTCGCTGTATCAGGCGCGGTTCAACCGTTACCTGCAGGCGCGCGGGTTGGTGAACTGGAAGGAAGAACCGAAGGTCTGGGCGTTCCTCGGCGACGGCGAATCAGACGAGCCGGAATCGCTCGGCGCCATCACGCTCGCCGCGCGCGAAAATCTCGACAACCTCGTCTGGGTTGTGAATTGCAATTTGCAGCGGCTCGACGGCCCGGTGCGCGGCAACGGAAAAATCATCCAGGAGCTGGAAGGCTTGTTCCACGGGGCGGGCTGGAATGTCATCAAGGTGATCTGGGGCACCGAATGGGACGACATCATCAAGCGCGACAAGTCCGGTCTCCTGCTTAAGCGCTTTGAAGAATGCGTGGACGGCGATTACCAGAAATACATCGTCGAGCCGGGCAGCTACACGCGCAGACATTTCTTCGGCAAATATCCGCAGCTGCTCGAACTGGTGAATCATCTGAGCGACCAGCAGATTTCCAAGCTCCTGCGCGGCGGCCACGATGTGCGCAAGGTATATGCGGCCTACAAATCCGCGATGGAACACAAGGGCCAGCCGACCGTTGTGCTTGCCAAAACCGTCAAGGGCTACGGCCTCGGCGAAGCGGGCGAGGGCAAAAACATTTCGCACCAGCAGAAGAAAATGAACGAGAAGGAACTCCGCGAGTTCCGGGCGCGTTTCGACATTCCGCTGACCGACGACGTCATTGCCGACATGCCGTTCTATCGTCCGCCGGCCGACAGCCCGGAGATGAAATATCTTCTCAAGCAGCGCAAAAAACTTGGCGGGTTTCTTCCGGCACGCATTGTCAAGCCGGCCACGCTCGACGCGCCCGCGCGGGATTATTTTGTGGAATTTTTCAACCCCGGCAAGACGGAGGTTTCCACCACGACCGCTTTCGTCAGCGTGCTGCGGTTGCTGTTGCGCCATAAATCCATCGGCCGGCAAATCGTGCCGATCATTCCCGACGAGGCGCGCACGTTCGGCGTGGACTCGCTGTTTCGCGAGGTTGGGATTTATTCGCCCAAGGGGCAGCTTTACGAGCCGGTGGACAACAAATCGCTGATGTATTATCGCGAGACGAAAGACGGCCAGATCCTCGAAGAAGGCATCAGCGAGGCCGGTTCGATGGCGTCGTTCATCGCCGCCGGCACGAGCTATGCCACGCATGGCGTGCCGACAATTCCGTTTTATATTTACTACTCGATGTTCGGTCCGCAGCGCGTCGGCGATTTGTTCTGGCTTGCCGGCGACATCCGGGCGAAGGGCTTTTTGCTCGGCGCAACTTCCGGCCGAACGACGCTCAACGGCGAGGGCCTGCAACATCAGGACGGCCACAGCCTGCTCCATGCCAGCACGATTCCAACCTGCCTGCCTTACGATCCCGCGTTCGCCTACGAACTCGCGGTCATCGTGGCCGACGGCCTGCGCCGGATGTTCGTCGAGCACGAGGACATTTTTTATTACCTCGCCGTCTATAACGAAAATCATGCGATGCCCGCTATGCCCGATGGCGTCGAGGACGGCATCTTGAAGGGCCTGTATAAATTCAAGCCCGGCGCGGAGGACAAGAAAATCAAGGCGCACATTTTCGGCAGCGGCTCGATCATGCAATCGGCGTTGAAGGCGCAGGAAATTCTCGCGGAAAAATACGGAGTCAGCGCCGATGTCTGGAGCGCGACCAGTTACAAGCTGCTTCGCACCGACGCCATCGCCTGCCAGCGCTGGAATGTTTTGCACCCGACGGAGACTCCGAAAAAATCCTACGTCGAAAACCTGCTCGCGAAAGAGCAGGGGGCCTTCGTCGCGGTCTCGGACAATATCCGCACCGTGCCGGACCAGATTGCGCCGTGGGTTCCCGGCGGATTGTTCACGCTCGGCACGGACGGCTTCGGGCGCAGCGACACCCGCGCGCGCCTGCGCCGGTTCTTCGGCGTGGATGCCGAGTCCACCGTCATCGGCACGCTTTACGCGCTGGCGGAGAAAAACCTCATCGGGCGCGAAGTTGTCGCGCAGGCCATCAAGGATTTGGGCGTTGACCCGGATAAAATCCAGCCGCAACTGGTCTGACGGCAATCCCCGCCCGCGCTGGTTCCTTCAATTGTTCGGCGGCATGTATTCGCCCAGCGGCTCGCGCCGCCACCACGCGCCGGTCGCGCGCCGTTCCGTGAAGCTGGTAAACCGGTAATTGAATAATTCCGCGCGGATGAAGCGCGGCGGTTTGCCGGGAAACGGATTTTTGGCCAGCAGCTTCAGCACGTCGGGCGAGCCTTGCAGCAGCCGCGTGCAAAAATTCCCGAACCACGGATTCTGCTGGTAATTGCCCAGCGCCGCGAACCACATCTGCCAGTCCAAACGCGGCTGGAAGGGCGCGACAAAAACCGGCCGGCGGTTCAAATCGCCGGGCTTGTATTTGAATTCATACGGCAGCCAGTTCACGCCGTCGTTGCTGCCCTCGACGATGATTTCATTGCGCTGCGTCGTCATCACGGCGAACAGGCCGTAGCTGTTCACGCTGCGGAACGGCGCGAGCACTTCCGCCACCAGGCCGAACGGCGCGAGCAGCGGATTCCGGATGCCCAGCGTGTCGGCCAGCATGAAACCGGAACCGGCCAGAAGAATTCCCGCCACCACGGCGCGAAGACGGCGCGGCCACTGGCGCGACCACGGGCGCGGACGATTCAGCGTTGAAACGGAGTCGTCGCAGGAAAACTTGGGCCGCAGCTTGGCGGGAATCAGTTTCTCCAGGACGAAATCATCCAGCAACAGCAGGCAGAGCGCGAGCGTCAGCCAGTTGAAGAAGGCGTAATTGCCGGTGAGCAGGATGAGCAGTTGCAATCCCGCCAGCAGCCCGCCGCCGGCGAACCGCACGCGGCGCGGCGCAAAAATCAGAAACGGCGCGCCGAGTTCGATGCCGAACATCGCGGCGCAGGAAAGTTTTTGAAACCACACCGGCAGTTGTTGCGCATACCAGCCGATCCACGTCGGCAGCGGCTGCGTTTGATAATGGAAGGTGAGCGCCGTGAGATTGCGCCACGCCGGGTCGCCGCTCAGGAGCTTCACGCAGCCCGACGAAAACATCAGCTTGAACAACAGCAGCCGCAGCAGCCATAAAAACAATTTTGACGGCGGCGCCTCCCGCGAGGTTCGCGGCAGAAGCTGCAGCGGTGCGAAGAAGACGGCCAGCAGGCCGGTTTCGAGCAGCAGATTGTCCCATTGGAAGCCGAGAAAATCGCGCGCGACGGTGGTGAGCGAGAGATAAACCAGCCAAAGCAGAAAAAGACATGGCGCGGGCGCGAGGCCGGCAATCAGCAACACGGCCAAAATTGTCCCGGCGGCGCATTGGAAATTGAGGAAGGCGTCGGAACTGTCGAGCCAGCACAACGTCGGCACCAGGTGGAACCGCTCCAGGCCGATGCCCTGGATGTCGCACGACTGTTTCACCTCCGACATGAACTGGTCCGCCGGCAGGATGCCGTTGTGGCCGATCAACCCGTTGACTTGCGTCCAGAGCGAGACGAAGGCGGCCAGATAAACGACACCCAGCGCGCGCAGAAAAATCCAGCGGACCAGGGAATACGACGGCGCTTCAAGCCGGCGGCCCCAGCACCAGCGCGTGAGCCGGGAGAACAGCGGCCGGTGTTCCGCCACGAACCGGTAGGCCCGCTCCGTGACCCCGGCCACGACCGGCGAGGTTTCGTAGGCGCGCAACAGCCATTGCCAGCGCGGATGATGCGCGAGCGTGCGGAAGACCGCCTCCGCGCCGGCATAAACCAGGCCGTCGGTGGTGACAAGCTGGACGGCGGCGGCGTAGCTGGCCTGCGGAATTTCCGGAAACCGTTCCGCGATGCGCGGGTCCTGCGCGGGCAGATAATCCACGGCGTCGCCGGTCAACTGCCGCCAGCGGCGGATCCAGAGCGTGCAGAAATTGCAATCACCGTCATAAACCAGCAACGGTTTGACCGGCGGCGTGGTGACGCGGAGGCCACGGTTCATGTCCCGTAGTTACCGCAAAAAGCCCGCCGGCACACGCAAAAATGTTGGCGTTGCCTTTGGCTGAACGGCGCGCGGGGGCAAGTTTGCCGGAGCCGCCGAAAACCGAATGGCGGAAGCGGTAAGCTCCGAAATGCCAACGGCGCGAAGAAAGCTCTCTGCGCCGTTTTGGGTTGGGTGAAGACGTCAGCCCTTGCAGCCTGTCCGCATATTAGGCGTATGTGTCTGCTCATAAATCTCTCCAAGCGTGATGTCTTCGCGCCACGACGAGGCCAAATCAAGGCCGTAACGCTTCTCGACCATCTTGCACAAAAACTCCAACTCCACGCTGTCAACCCCGTGGTCGTTGGTCGGATAAATCGTCCGATATATCTCCATGATTCGGTCATCCGTTGAAAAACAGCAGCGCCGCTTCCGGTTAAAAGCAAAAGCATCAACGAACAAATCAAGAAACTCACGAATCTCGGAAATCGGGGCTTGAGGAAACCGCCGATGCCAGCGAAAGTTGCTACACGCTCGCTGCCAATATCGCTGCAACCTCTCACGTCTCTGAAGGTCAATAATCAGTCCGCCGCGCTCGGCTACAAACTCCTTTGCACCCCATAAACTTATACGCCTAGTTTCTCAAGAGGCGACGTTGAGTTCATGTGCGGGTTAGCACGATGTGAGTTGCTCGCTGCGTTGGGACATGCTGGGTGCATGTGTATCCCAAATCTACGAGATTGATGCCGTCGAACAACCGCTCACCCGCGCCCAGCAAGACTGGTGAGATGGCGATATGTAGTTCATCGATCAATCGCTCCTGAAGGTATTGCCTGATGGTCGCCGCTCCGCCTCCGATGCGGACATCCTTTCCGTTGGCGGCTTCGCGCGCTCGTTCAAGTGCGACGCGAATCCCGTCAGTAACGAAATGAAAAGTCGTGCCTCCCTCCATTACGAGAGGCGCACGAGGATGATTAGTGAGCACGAAAACTTGCGCATGGTAAACCGGGTTCTCACCCCACCACCCTCGCCAGCTCTCATCCGGCCAGGCACCGCGCACCGGCCCGAACATGTTTCTGCCCATGATCCACGCGCCCACATTGTGGAAGCCGCGCTGGGCAAAGTCGTCGTCAATCCCGGCCTCTCCGCCTTTGTTTCCCAGCACTTTCTCCTGAAAGGTGCGGGTCGCCATCGCCCATCCATGAAGGGCGGGTCCGCCGACGCCAAGCGGGTTCTCCAGGCTCTGATTCGGGCCTGCGCCGAAGCCATCAATCGAAATGGTGAAGCTTTCTACACGGAGTTTGGTCATTTGTTAGTTTTTGCTGTTGGAGTGTTCTGGCAAGGCGCTCAATCGCCTAACGAATAAAGCTGAACCATCGGCAACCAGTGACGCGGCCAGCCACGGGCGTTACCGATTGACGCAGACGCGCCGCTGCCGGTTGGCTCCGGCGAGAGGCTGTGTGAAAACTCAGTTTTCGACCGTCGCAGCCGCCTGCTCATTTCATCAAAGTTCGCCATATCCAAAATTTGATCGTTACCGGATTTCGCTCCGCCACTTTTCACACAGCCTCGCGCGGTGTTAGGCATCTCAGTTCTCTTTGACATAAATCGCTATTCCAGCTGCTGACTTATTAAAAATTGGATAAGAAAAGGATGTCCCTGACCAAAATGCTGTCGTCGACGTGGGAGCACTCACATTGTTACCAATACCAGAGCCTATACCAGCTCCAATGGCAGAAATGCTGCCGATAGAACCACCGTATTGATCATTAGCGCTGCTCAAAAGTATGCCGTTTGCACCGAGTTCGGCTGCCTCCGCCTTTAAGTTGGTGATGGCTACATCCATCTTCGCTTGTGCGCTGTCCGCATAACTATTTCGGCTATCCGCTGACACAACTGCCACCTCCTCATAATTTGCTGGTGGATGGAGATAGAGCTTCACAAGTGACGGGTTTATTGGTGGGCGCCTGGATCCTATAAGAATATGAGAACTTGTGGAGGCACAACTGCATAGAAGAAGAACAGTCAATGTTAAACTTAGTGGGTAAACGAGTGATTTCATATAATATATGGTTTTATTTAGCGGCCTAACGATCCAAAGCTGAGCCACGGCGTGGAAAACCGCAAGCGTGAATTTGTTTCAAACTCCCAAAGGCGGAACAGCCGCCGTTGGCTCCGGCGAGAGGCTGTGTGAAAACTCAGTTTTCGACCGTCGCAGCCGCCTGCTCATTTCATCAAAGTTCGCCATATCCAAAATTTGATCGTTACCGGATTTCGCTCCGCCACTTTTCACACAGCCTCGCGCGGTGTTAGGCCACAGCTTTTGCGAGTAACTCATAAATCTGTCCTGGTGATTTTTGGCCTTCTGTCGCCACGACACGCCTATCTGTGCCAACCAACTCAACAATCTCGATGTCGTCTCGGTGCGAACCGACGTCAAATCTACGGCCACAAAACTCAAACTTGGCAAACCAGCCCATCTCCCACCAACCCCATGTCACCAGCTTCCAATCAGCAGGCAAAAGACTCTGCAATGCTTTGAGCTTGTCTGGCGGGTTACGGCGAGACAAGCGAAACGCAACAACCATAAACAGACAAAACAGAACTGCGCTGACCAAGGTAATGCTGAATATCTTCATGGCGCTTGCTGTGGCCTAACGTAGAAAGCTGAGCCATGCCTTCCTCGCGGCGTGAACCGCGTAAAGGGGCGTGGCCCCACGGGGCTTTACGCCCGCGACAGCGGAACCCCGTAGAACGGGGCAGGCTTCAGCGCCAACGGCGGTTGGCTCCGGCGACTTGTTAGGCAGCATATCTCAATCTCTACTATTTTTGCCGCTTTAGAATCACAATAATCGCTGGCGTATTGTCTCCAAACGGTTTCGGTGATGTGGCTGAAACAACAACCCATCCGTCGCTGCCCAACTGCTTCAACTCTTTTTCGAGGTCCGAAGGAACATATCCATCAACGACCTTGTAATCCCAAGCTGTGTAGTGGGAATGTGATGTGGCGCAACCTGACGCAAGTATTGCTGCGCTGCATAGAACTATCATCAGTGTGTTTTTCATATATGTGTGGTGTGTAATGCTGCCTAACTATTCATTATATTTGATTTTGCGGTTAATCACATTCAGCTTTAGGGCATGATATTTTACGCTTTCTGATTTGTCAATAATCGTTTATAAGGATTTTCCTCATGAATATGGAACCGGCAAAAACCACACGTTTGCGGGAGGGGCTGATTTCCATTCCAAGAAACGGAGCGGGCGAGGAGAACGGCGGACCTCGAACGCCGGACAGCGCCGGCCTTCATCCACGGCTAAAACAATTGCGGGCGGGGGCAATGAATCCAGAAGCTGCCCGCCGCCCGTCTGCCCGGTCAGGTCCGGGCAAATTTGTTTTTGAAATCAAAAGGTGTAGTGTCGGCGCTGCGCGCTGATGGATCGAGCCGCAGGCTCGACGCTACAACTTGTGAATATCCACCGCTCACGTGGACATGATGGAACGGGGGGCGGTCCATGCGCTCGCGCCGGTGCTGCCGCCGATGGCCCGCGCGCGCACGAAATACGTCGCCCCCGGCGTCAGGTTGGGGAACACAATCCGGGTGGCCCGCGTGGAGATGCCCGCCTCCGCCCACGTCTTGCCGCCATCCGTGCTCAACTGCAACTGATACGACTTGGCGTTGCGCACCGGCAGCAACTGCAGGAGCGCCTGGGTGGTGCCGTTGTTCAGAAAGCTCACGATGTCCGTGTCGTCCAGGGGCGACGAGGCGTGGTTGGTGTTCACCGGCAGGTAGCCGGTGGCGAGGAGCATCTGCATGTTGGCGCCCACGACGTTCTCCACAATGTTCGCGTCGGCGTTGAGCGCGTCCGTCAAGGCGTCAAAGGCCTTGTCCCGGGCCGCCTTGGCCACCGTGCCGCCGGTGAGGAGGGCACCCTGTTTGACGATCAGGTCCGCCGCCAGGGCCGAGACGGCCTTGGGGTCAAACGGCAGGTTGAGGAACAGCGTGACGTCGAGGCTCACCCCGACGTTGCTGCCAAAGACCCCGAGTTGATGGCCGGGATATTTGTAAAAATTCCGCAGCACCTTGAGGCCGGCTCTTTTAGTTTTCATATGTTTTATTTTGGTCGTCTGGATTCTGATGCCCGCCTGGCGTTTTGTTTGCCGCGCAACATCGCAGCCTCCCCTTAGCCTTGCCCATGCCAGGCGCCGGAAAAATCACGGGCGCCAATAAAAGCGCGCCTGGCAGGAACGGGCGCTGACCGGACAACCAATGGTGAGTTCAAAATGACTCAAGCCAGACTTCCCCGGCATTCAAACCGGCGGCGGGCGTCAGCCGGCCGAATGATTTCGAGGGTGAGTCCAAGAGCGGTCGCCGGCAGTTTATCCCGGCCTGATTTGCCCGGGTAAATTACGGCTGGCACTCCACGGCAGTGTGGTTTCCTGAAAGGGAGGCCCGGACGGGATGAAAAAAAAGTTGAAAATAATTGCGGCAGCTCTTAAATGAGCGCTGGTTTGTCCCGGACAACCTCCCGGCGACTGTCCCAATCCCACCCACCAGACCGGTTGCGGACCGGTTAAAATGGCCGCCGGGACAGTTAAAATCGTCGTCAAGCCAGATTGATCTGCCACCGGTCAATAGAGAGCGGTCCCCGGTCAATAGAGCTTGACGACCGGACAATATGGCTTGGCGGCCCATCAATAAAGACCAGCAACCAGTCTATAAAGAATGGCGGCCGGGCAATAAGGCTTAACGACGGGTCAATATGGAGGTGCCGGCGGTCAATATGGCTTAACGGCCAATCAAACAGGACCGGAGACCAGTCAATATAGCTCGCTGACCGGTCAATATGGCTTGACGGTTAATCCATAGAGAAAAGAGACCGGTCAATATGGCTTACCGGCCGGTCAATATGGCTTACCGACCAAATCTGGAGTAAAAACCATCAAAAACAAGGGAAATCAGCAAAGACCGGTCAACCCGGCCACGCGCCGGCCCGTAGCGGGGTGAAGGGCGGTTGGGCGGGGATGAATGGGTTTTTGACGCCGGCCCGCAATGGCGACGGCGGGCAGGCGCATATCTTGCATACCGTCAGCATCATGGCCAAGTGAAGCTTTGAAGCCAGGCATTATTGCCCGCCAGCCGGAATGAGAAATCGTTCCGGCTGATTTCTTTGGATCTGGCAATGCAACGACGCCTTAAAATGAGTTGAGGGCAAAAACGTCGTTGAGGTCGGTGCTCAAATCCAACCATTTCCAGCTTTCGACATGCCCGTCGCAAAGCGCAAAGACGGCCATGCTGTTGTGCCGGCACGCGGCCTGTTTGTTGACCGGCACCGTCGTCCAGCCCGAACCGATGACCGGCTTGATGACGGTGATGTCCGTGACGTAGCCGCTCGGTGGCAGTTGGTTGATGTTGCCATTGGCTTTGGGCCGCCCCACATCGCCGTTCAACCAGATCTGGCTGGGCCGGTGGATGGAACTTAATTTGCGGCTGCCTTCAGGGTTGCCATTGAGATCCAGGTAGTAGCGGATGACTCCATTGGCGGGGTTGCCGGTGTCTTCCAGCGGACCATAGCCTTCGCAGGGGGAGTCATAGTATGTCACCGTGGCGGGATCAATGTCCGTATTCATCACCACCGGGCAGCGCCAGACGTTGTTCGAGGTCGAACTGCTGGTGATGTATTTGCCGCTGTCGATGATCCTGAAATACCAGTTGGTGGAGTGGGTGTTAAAATTCTTGTCATTCAACGGCGGCAGGTAGTCGGCGTAGTCGCCGGTATACATCATCATCGCCAGGCCGATTTGACGGTTGTTGTTGTTGCAGGCAATCGCCTTGGCCCTGGTTTTGGCCTTGGCCAGCGCGGGCAGCAGCATGGCGGCCAGGATCGCGATGATGGCAATGACCACCAGCAGTTCAATCAGGGTAAACCCGGTTTTTGTTTTCGTTTCTGTTTGCATGTTGGCGGTCACCCGACGGGCCTGCCGTTTCGGCAGGCCCGTCCTTTGGCTGATATTTCGTTCGACTCGCAAACCAGTTTTACTATGGGATGTATTTCAGCCGGTAGAATGCCGCCTTGGGCGCCCCGCCCAGATCGCTGAAGTTGTCCACGTTGGTTACATTGCCACTGGCCGGGGCAATGGCCGTCGGGAAGTTTGAAATGCCGGCGGTGAAGGTGACATTGGTTGCGCGCTCCAACGCGTATTGGTTGCCCGATACGCCCGACATGACCACGGTGGAATTGCCACCGGACAAGCTCACGGAGCCTTTGCCGGGTCCGAAGTTGCTGCCGCCCACCACCAGGGTGTTCGTGCTGCCGAGATAGGTGCCGTCGCCGGAGTAGATGGCGGTGACGGTGTAGGACGGGGGCACGACGGCGGGCGTGCTGTTGGCGGTGCCGCTCCCGACCGCCCCGGTGCTCTGATCCACGCTGTTGGTCAGGAACTCGACATTCCCGGTTGCGGCGGTGGCCGTGACTCCGTTGGTCAGAATCGTCGCCGTGAAGATTGCACCCGCTTGAACCGTGGCGGCCAGCACATTGGTCGGGCCGGTGGTCGGGTAGGTAATGGACACGTCATCAATCAAAGTAACCCAATCCGAACTGGCACCGGCACCAACGGCCTGGATGAAATTGACAGCCATCTGGGCGGCGTTCACAGGAGCAGTGACGGTGGTGCTGAACAGCGTCCAGGAATTTCCGGCGGACATGAAGCTGGGCGCTGTTTGGGAGATAAAGTTGCCCATCCCGTCATAAAACTGGATAAGATACTGCGGGTTGGCTCCACTAATTTTAACCGGGTTGGCGGCATAAAAACTCACCGTGTAGGGCAGCCCGGGAGTCACGGGAATCTGATTTTGATAGGCAAAAGTGTTTGGCGGTGTGGGGGTCGAGGCGGCGGTGGTTCCTTCCATGTAAAGAAGGTTCGTGCCGGAATGCGGCAGGATGGAGCCATAACTGTTGGTCACCCAGACGCTGTCGTAGGTGTCATTCGGGGAGGAAACCCAGTCGAACGCGCCGCTATTCTCGGTGAGGTCGGGGATTTCAAAGCTGCCGTTGATGATTTGATTCGTGCTAGGCCCGCCCACGGTGTAATCCAGAACCTGATAGAAGGCGACCGGCGCGGGGTCATAGACCGAGGTCACCGCGTTGCCGACCAAAACGCCGCCCAGATTGTTCCAAGTGATGCCGTCGGTGGAACTTTGGGGCTGATAACTGTCGGTATTATTGGCCGTCCAACTGATTTCCTTGCCCGAGGCGACTGAAAGCGTGAGGGTGGTTGGAACCGTGGGAGCCGTGGCCGCCGCACCCACGACATCGCCGAAGGTGGTGCCGACACGGAATTCATCAACCGTTATAGGCTGGTTGGGGGCCGGGTTCGCCAAACCGAAATTAACGAGTTGTCCGATGCTGCCCAAGCCCGAGGTGATCGTGAAGTCGGGCGCCGGCACCGTGCTCTGCCCGGCCGTCGGATTGGAATAGACCGAGATGCTGGTGACCACCCCGCCGGAATAGGTAAATTGAAGCACGTAGAGATTCGCGCTGGCATAGGTCTGAAGCGCCGAACTGTCTCCCAGTTCCGTGCCAACCGAGATCGTTCCGCTCATCGCCATCAGGCAGGGATAACCTTGGGAGCCGCTGTATTGATGGTAGGCAAACATTACGCCCGTGCCGCTGCTGTTTTCCAAAATGATGCCGTTCCTGGTTCCGCCGTTGTCGCCATTCTGCTGGAAAAGAAAGCTCACCCAGACGCTGCCCGAAGTGGGCGCGCTGGCTATCTTTTCATACAAATAATTGGCACCGAGGGTGGAAATGGAGCCGTTGGCCGTCGGCAGAGCAGGGTAGGTCAGCCCGGCGGAGTTCCAAGCCAGGGCACCGCCGGGAGCGGGCGCACAAGACCAGTTGCCGGCCACCCAGCCGCCGCCCGTGGTCTGGGTGGGCGTGCCGGAAGGCACAGGAGTGCCGTTGTTAATCTGCGAGCCGGAATAATTAAACGGCTCGTAGGCGATCAGCGTCGCCTGGGCCGTGATGGGGCCGATGACAGAAACGACGGCGGCAGACAACAGGGCCAAAGATTTTTTACCGCCTGCCAGCCATGAAAGACACGGAATGTCCAAGGTAGATAATTTCATTTATTTGTTTTTGTTAATATGACGACACGAGGTTGAGTCAGGCATTCGTCAGTTCGGGTTTTTTTTTGGTTTATTAATCACATGCGACTTTTGATGACCTGGGCGACGTGCATAGTGAATCTTGTTACACTATCACAGAGATCCGGTTCGTCCAGCCCCCCAAGTGGGTGGTATTTCATTTGTCCCGCTTAACTGGTGACCGTCAGATTGAAGCAGCCCGAAACCCGGTTCAAAAAAAGAAGGTTTTTGGCGAGGGCAGGCTGATTTTCCGGCCCGGCACGAAAAACAAGCCTTCGCCCTGATGATGAATCGTCTCCGGGCGCTTCCGGCCGGGATCCATCCACGCCTTGACCACTTCCAGCACGAAGAAATTGTATTTCAGCACCAGCTTCCGGTCCGCCACCGTGCATTCCAGGCTGGCATAACACTCGGCGATGAGCGGCGCCTTGACCACCGTGCCGGCGACCGGCGTGAGGCCGAAGGTTTTGAACTTGTCCACCGACCGGCCCGAGGCGTTGCCGCAGGCCACCACCGTTTTGGCCAGATCCGCCGTGGGGATGTTGATCACGCACTCGCCGGTCTTGCGCAAAACCTCGAACGAATGGTTCGCGCTGCTGACCACGCAACCCACCAGCGGCGGCACAAACTCCATCATCGTGTGCCACGACATCGGCATCACGTCGAACCGGCCGGCGCGGGCGGTGCTCAACAGCACCACCGGCCCGGGTTCAAGCAGGCCATAAACTTGCGCCAGCGGAAATTCCTTCTTTTTGTTCATGTCACAATGATGCCTTTGAAAACTTCGTCCATGGTGGCGCGCAGACCGGCAATCGTAAATCTAATTTGCCCAGGCGGGCAGGGGGGCGTTGAACTCCACCGGCTCCCCGCTCGACGGATGCAGAAATTTCGACCGCGCCGCGTGGAGGCAGAGCGGCGCATCGCCCACCGCCAGCGTCTGCGTGTGGCCAAGTTTCCCGCCGGGCAGATAAATCGCATCGCCGCACACCGGAAACCCCAGATGCCAGAGATGCACGCGGATCTGGTTGGTGCGTCCGGTCAACGGCCGCGCTTCGAGCAGGTTCGTGCCGTCGGCCAGACGCCGGAGCAGGCGAAATTCCGTGCGCGCCGCCAGGCCGTTTTCCAAATCCACCGTGCGCGAACACCGTTCGCCGAAAGCGGCGCTGATGGGCGCGTCGCAATAAAATTCATCCCCGGGCAACCGGCCCGGCACGCGGACCAGATAAATTTTCTCCACCCGCCGCCTGCGCGAATTGCGATTGCAGATTGGCGGCAAAAGGCCGCGTGCGCGCCACCAGCACCACGCCGGTCGTGTTGGCGTCCAGCCGGTGTGCCGGCTGCGGCTTCTGCGGATGATAGGCCGCGTTCAGGATGTGCCGGAGCGTGTTGAGATAAAACCTGCCGCCGGCGTGCATCGGCAGCGGGGCGGGCTTGTTCACCACGATCAGCGCCTCATCCTCGTGCAAAATTTCCACGGCGCCGTTCACCTCCGGCTCGGTCACGTCCGGGAACAGATGCTGGTAGCGCTGCCCGGCGCGGACGATCTGCGTGGCCGCCACCGGTTCCTGTTCCCGGTTCACGACCCGGCCCCGGGCAAACTCCGCCTGCCACGCGGACTCCGGCATATTCGCGACCATGCGACCGAGCGCCGCCAGCAGGGTCAGGCCGTCGCAGCCGCCGGGAATATTGAGCGGCTTGAAATGATTGCGCGGCCGGCTGCCCGGCAGGGGCGTGACCGCCCGGCGGATCGCCGCGTGGCGTTGAGCCAGGTGGCGGATATGAAATTCGATGGGCAATGTCATTAAGGGTTATCGTGAAGCGATCCGGCAGGCGAAACTGGCGCTGGCGGACAACCGGGCTTGCTTCGATTTGGTGCGGAGCGAGCCGTTCAATGGTGAGTGCAGGCCGCGCTGCTCCGCTGGTTGGTGGCCTTCATTTCATGCTGCGCACGCCGGCGCGCCGGGCACGGATGGCCAGTTCCCGGGCCTTTTCCTCGCCGTGAATGCGGATGGAAAATTGTTTCTTCCGCACCACGCCCTTCTCCGGGCTCCACGTGGCCCGCCAGTATTTCCGCCACGACCTGCCATGCCGGTCAATCACACGCTGCACCCCGACGATGCCTGACCGGCCCTTGCGCCGTGGCAGTTCCGCCCAATAGCGGCGCGATTTCTGGGCGGGCAATCCCAGGATTCTTAGCAGCTTGCCGCGATGCTCCACTGCCGCCGCCAATGCCTGCGCCCGGCCGCCGTATTTTTTGTCGGAATAAAAACCGGAATAGATCTGCCCCAGGCGGGCCGCCCGCAGAAAAAATCCGTGCGTGCGGTGCGACGGCTGGTCAATCCGGCTGATGCCGGGTGTCTTCTTTGGCTTCATAATTTAAAGTTACGCTGAAATCACATGAAAGCCGATGCCTGGAAACCACAGGCGTAATCAATCCGCTTCCGCTATCCTAACAATCTCGCATTCTGCTTCACCCACCGCTCGGCCTCCCGATAATCCGGACACAACCGCGCCACCTCCTGCCAGAACTTTTCCGAGTGGTTCATCTGTCGTCGGTGGGCCAGCTCATGCAGGATGATGTAGTCGCGCACAAATTCTGGCGCCTGGATCAACCGCCAGTTCAGCGAAATCGTTCCGCGCCGGGAGCAAGAACCCCAGCGCGATTTCTGGTTCCGCACCGAGACGCGGTTCACCGTGATGTCGTGCCCGGCCGCCAGTTCCCAAACGCGCGCTGGCAGCTCCTGGGCCGCGCGCTGGCGCAGATGTTTTTGGATGACCGGCCTTAAATCGGCGGACGCCTCCGCCACTTTCACCCGTTCGTTGCCAAACCGGATGCAACCCTCCGCCTCCGGTTCGATGCGGACCGGCTCGCCGCGGAAAAGGATCTCCGTTCCGAGCTGCCAGCCGGCGGGCGGTTCCGGTTGGGCGGCCAGACGTTGGAATTGTTGCTCCAGCCAGCCGGCATTCCGCGCCGCGAAATCCCGGGCCGCAGCCGCCGTCCCGCGCCTCGGGATCGTGACCCGCACCATGCCGTCCGGCCGCAGGCGGAGCAGATAACGCCGCGCCCGCGGATGATGCACCAGCAACAGCGGCACCGCCCGCAGGCCGACCTGCATGGCTTCCGGCGGCGCATCCGGCGGTTTGCGAAATTTGAAAAATCGGTCGAGCATCACAACGGCGGGCCAGCTTATCCCCGGGGAAAAAAGTTTTCACCAAAAATCCGCGCCCGCTTATTTGATGTCGTTTTCCAGCACGATGCGGTAACGGGCCTTGCCCGCGCGCAAATGTTCCAACGCCTCGTTCACCCGCGACATCGGGAATTTTTCGATGGTCGGGGCAATGCCGTGTCGCGCGCAAAACGCGAGCATCTTCGCCGTCGTCGCCGGACTCCCGAGCGGCGAACCGGAAATCGCCTTCTGTCCGGCCAATAAAGTGAAGGCTGGCACCGGAATCGGCTCCGGCACCGCGCCCACCACATGCAACCGGCCTTTCGGCGCAAGCGTGGCCAGAATGGCATTCCAGTCCAGCGTCGCATTCGCCGTCACCAAAATGAAATCCAGCGAACCCGCCAGCTTTTGCATCTGTGCAGAATCGCGCGAACTGACCGTGTCATGCGCGCCGAAGCTCAGCGCGTCCTGGCGCTTGGCGTCGCTCGACGTGAACGCCACCACCTCGCAGCCCCATTTGTTCAGAAATTGCAGGGCCATGTGGCCGAGGCCGCCGATGCCGATCACACCCACGCGCTGGGTCGGCTGCACGCCGCACTGCACAATCGGGTTGAACACCGTGATGCCGCCGCAGAACAACGGCCCGGCCTTGACGGCATCAATGGCCGCCGGCAGCGGGGTCGCCCAAAGCCAGTGACAGCGCACGCGGTCGGCGAATCCTCCGAACCGGCCGATCATGGTCTGCTCCGCCGTGGCGCACAAATTATGGTCGCCCGCCAGGCACTGCGGACAGTGCAGGCAACTGCGCGAAAACCAGCCCAGCCCCACCCGGTCGCCCACCTTCACCCGCTTCGCCTGTTCGCCGGCTGCCACAACCGTCCCCGCCACCTCGTGCCCGGGCACAAATGGATAGGTGGAAAAGCCCCATTCATTGTCCAGCATCGAAAGGTCGGAATGACAGATGCCGCAGTGGCTGACCTTGATCTCCACCTGCTCGCCGCCGAGCGGGCCGGGATCGAACTCGAACGGGGTGAGGGGCTGACCTTTGGCGGTGGCGGCGTAGGCTTTGAATTTCGTGCTCATAATTTTCCCTTCCGTAATTTAGTTGCCGTAAACTTGCATTGAACCGCAATCCGTGCAAGTGCGGAACGGTCCGACCTCAGTATTCTCCCACGTCAACCGGCGGCTCGGACTCGATGGCTCGCAGCCTCGCCGACCACGCGTTCAACCCGGCTTGCCGTTCCTCATCGGATATCCGCACCGGCGAATAGACGAGGTTGGGCCGCAGCACGTCCCAGCCGGTAAAGCGCAGAATCCCGCGCTGAATCGGGCGCAAGATGGCGTGGATGTCCCCATTCCAGCCGCCCTTCTGATAGGCCGCCTCCGGGCCGCCCGTCGTCACCGACAACAAAGCCCGCTTGCCTTTGAACACGCCGTTTTCGTAGAACCGCTCGCCGCCGTAGGTGCGGCCCATGGCGAACACGCGGTCCGCCCAGCCTTTGAGTATTCCCGGCAGCCCGAACCACCACAGCGGAAACTGCCAGATCATCAGGTCGCACCCCTCCATCTTTCGCAGTTCCGCCTCCACGTCCGGCGCAAAACCGCCCGCCTCCGTGGCGTGCATCTCTTCGATCTGCTGTTTGAAATAGTCGGGATTCTTGACCGTGCTGAAATTCCGGCGATCCGACACCGGATTGAACTGCATCGCATACAGGTCCGAAGTCACCACGGCATGGCCGGCGGCGCGCAAGGTTTCCTGCGCCGTCTGAAACATGGCCCCATTGAAACTCCTTGGCTCGGCATGGGCGTGAATGATGAAAACGTTCATGGGCGAAAAGTCTGGATCGGTTGAGGAAGAATTACAATTCCCGATTGAATGCTCTGTCCAAATGGGGGGAAGCAGGATGTCCATTGATGCGATGATGCTTGCCCACTGTGTTCATGGTTTGCTTTCGTCGGGCAGTTGCAACAGCAGTTCGCCGATGCGGCCTTCGAGCAGGTCATCCATCACCCCGGCCTTTTCCCGCAACGCATCGGCCTCTTTTGCCAGCACCAGTGCCTTGGTCAGGAATTCCTGCGCCGCCGCCGGTGCGTCCTCGTAAAAATGCACGCGCCCGATCTCAAACAGGCAGTCCGCCTGCGTGTGGACAAACGCCCACTTTTCCTGGAAGGTCTCCGGCCTTTTTACCTTCGCTTCCGCATGGCAACATTCCATTGCACGCGAAAAATAACCAATCCGCTCCTTGCCTTCCTCCGCCCACACCGCCAGCGTGTGCCACGTCAGCGACGACTCGATGTTCTGGCTAGCGGCCTTGAGCACCGCCTGGCGATATTCTTCCGTCGCCACCTGCCGCATCACCTCGTCTCCATCGCCCGGAGTCATCATATATTCCATCGTCTTTTTCACGAACGTCAGCATCGCCGCGTTCAGTTCTTGGCGGACGGACATTTCATGTTCCGAAATTGCCGGAACTGTCGGCTGCCTGGTCGCAGCCCCCGGCGGGGCAGGGGGCGGTTCAACTTCCTCCGGATCATTCAACATCAGGCTGAAATAGGGGCTGGCCGGACTTTCACCGGCGGCGTTGAACGTGGTGACATGATAACACAGCTTCACCCGCTCCGGCTGGCCGGGCAGCAACGCCTCCGTTTCCGTGACCGTCGCCACCAGCACCGGCGCGCTGATCTTGTCCGTCCGGTAAACCCGGTAACCCCACGGCTTGCCGCCCATGCGCGGCGCATCCCAATAAACCAGCACCCAGTTGAAACCGAACTGGGTGTGAATCATCTCCACCCGGCCCGGTGCCGGCTGGAAGGATGTCCGCTCGAAATCCTTCGTTCCCGTCACTTCGCCGACGCTCTCCTTCGTCGTCGCCATCAGCTCCAGATGCGCCGCCGTCTCCCGCGCCGTCAGTTCCAGGTAAGCCCATTTCTCTGAGTCAGGCCAACCTCCATCCGCCTGCCAAAGCTGATTTTCAGAGGCAAAGCGCAGAAAAACACCGCAGGTTGTCAGTATCCTTGCATTGACAAGGTGGGGTGCCACAGCAATTCCCTCATTGATGATCCCTCCCACCCGATGGGCGAGGGTTGGCTCTCTTCATCACCGGCAAGCAAAAAAATCCCCGCCGTTTGCCGCGGCGGAGATTCGCTTGGAATTTTCCGGAATGATCAGTTCAAGGTCACGCTGCCGGAATGGGTTTCTGTCTGGCCGTTCGGTCCGGTCGTGGCGACCGTGCGGTCAATCGTGTTGCCGTCCTTGTCCAGGGTCACAACCTTGGTGGCGGTTTTGCCGTCCGCGCCGGTGACGCTTTCCGTTCTGGTGTGCGTGCCGTCGGCGTTCACCACATCAATCGTATAACTGCCGCTCCGGCCGGTGCTGGTGGAATAAGTCCCGGCCGTCGTGTGGCCGTCTGCGGTCTTGGTGGCGGTCGCGCTGGTGTCAATCGTGTTTCCGTTCTGGCGGGTGTATTGGCCGGTCACTGATGCGGTCCCGTTGCCGTTGCCGGTGATGGTCTTGTTCCAGCCGGAGGTTTTGCCGTCAAAGCCCGTGCGGCTGCCGTCCACGGTCAGGGTGTTGCCGTTGCGCACGGCGGTGCGGTTCACGGTCGCCGTGTGGTCGCCGATGGTGGTGACGCGCGAATAGTCACTTGGCTGGCGGTTGATGGTCTGTTCAAAGGTGCCGGACGCGCCGCGGCTGTTCTGGTAGGAGCCGGAGCGGTTGATTTCCAGGGCGTTCGCGGCCAGCGCGCCCAGCGAGAGAACCGCCACGGCGGTGGTCACAAGTTTCTTCATGGAGTTAATGTTCGTTTTCATAATATTTTCAAATTTACAGTTTATTGTTTCAGGCTTTCGTGCCTCCGCCATGTCATACGGAGCAGGTGCGTGAAATGTTACATCCCGAAATATTTCCTTCGGATGTAACATTTCGGGACACGGCTGCGTATATGGAGATGTAACATGACCGGGCGGCTAGCAGAGATTTGAAAATGGGTGACTCCGCCAAATTGTTCGGGCATATAACGGACGCGGTGAGCGATGAAATCCAATTGCTGGAACGGATCCGAATGGTGCGACCGACGAGTTTGCTGAAATCGTCCGCCGGCACCAGGCGCGCGTGTTCGCCGTGCTGTCGCGCTACGAGCGCGACGCCCAGCGGCTGGAAGATCTCGCGCAGGAAACGTTTGTCAAGGCATGGCGGGCCCTCGAACAATTTGACGGCCGCGCACCGTTCGAGCACTGGATTTCACGCATCGCGGTGCGCGCGGCGATTGATCATTTGCGGAAACGCCAACGGGTGCGGAACGAGGTGGGGTTTGACGAAGTGGGGGAAGACGCCCTGGACTGGCTCCAGGCGGACGGAGATGAAGGCGAGCCGGAGGCCGGTGCCGCGCGGGAGCTGCTCGACCTGGCGATGCGCGATCTGGCACCCGCCGACCGGCTGGTCATCACGTTGCAGGAGATCGAGGGCCGCAGCGTGAAGGAGATCGCCGGGCTGATGGGGATTTCGGGCGTGGCCGTGCGCGTGCGTGCGCTGCGTGCGCGGATGAAGCTAAAAAGCGCGTTGGAAAAAATTAAAAATTCAAAACATGAATAAACTGGAAAAACTGTTTGCGGCTGCGCGCAGGGAAAATCCACCCGTGCCGGCGGAAGGCTTTGAATTTGTGGTGATGCAGGCCATCAAACATGAACCCGCGCCGCGCGCGGTGACGGTGTTCGACCAGATGAACGTATTTTTTCCGCGCCTGGCCGGGGCCGCCGTTGTGGTCATTGCGCTATGTGTTGCGGGCGACTGGCTGGCCGGCAGCGCGCAGACGAACCTGACCGACGGCGTGTCGCAGCTTTCCCAGCAATGGCTGCTTACCGGAAACGGATTTTAACATGAAAACATTCAAGCTCATCGTATTGATCGGATTGATTTTTTGCGCCGGCTTCCTGGCGGGCATCGTGACCACGCGCATCGCCGTGCGGCATTTCATCCAGCGCGCCATCGCGCAGCCCGAACTCGTCCGTGAACGGATTGAGCGCGGCCTCGACTGCCGACTGGGGCTGGACGCGGAACAGCAGAAGCAGCTTCACGAAATCCTGCTCGACGCGCATACGCAGCTCAGTTCCCTGCGCGAGCAGTATCAGCCGCAATTTGCCGGCATCATCAGCAACGCGCAGGAGAAAGTCTCGGCCATTCTCACACCGGAACAGGAGAAACAGTTCGAACATTACCGCGATGAGCACCGCGAGATTTTCCGGCCAAGATGAATTCTGGAAGTGCGGGGTGTGGCCGGCAATGCCTGGAGGGTTGCAAACATCTTTGCATTGACAACGTCCGGTCACACGCCGCCGGGCTGACGGGTTTTCCGAATCATTCCGTTCATGAAAGCCAGGCGCTTTTTCCGCCAACATCTGCCCAAAGTGCTCCAGCCTCCCGCCCAGACGAATTGAATCGCATCCAACCGGTCAATGCGCTCCGGCTGCCTTTGCCGGGTGTGGCTGAAACGCATGCGCTCCCGGTTCACCCAATCTGCCAGCTCCGGGTTTTCGGGCCAATGTTTTGGCACCAGGCAATGTCCGAACCGTTTCTGGAAGGCGGCTAGTTCGGCAAAACGGGCATTCCAGGTCTCGTCCGAACACCGCACGAGTTTCCAAAGAAATCCCAGCGCGTCGAGCCGGGCGCGGCGTTCGGCGGTTAAATTTCCCCATTGAGCCCTTGAGCGCTGGGCGCGCACCCAACAGGCCAGCTCAGGGTTTTCCGGCCATTGAGCCGGCACCTGGCAATGGCCGAATCGCCGATGATAGGCGGCCAGTTCGGCAAAACGAATCTCCCATTTTGCGTCGTTTTCCACAGTGGCGCACTGTGCTTCCCAATCAAAACCCAGAGTCTCCAGCCGGGCAAGGCGTCCGGGTTTTAACCGACCGATCCGCCGGCTGATGCGTTGAAGCTGCACCCAGCGGGCCAGCACCGGGTTTTCGGGCCAATCATTTGGCACGCTGCAATGGCCGAATCGCTGATGGTAGGCGGCCAGTTCGGCAAAACGGGCATCCCATTTCTCGTCCGAACATCCCACAAGTTTCCAAAGAAATCCCAGCGCGTCCAGCTGGGCAAGCCGTTCGGGCGACAGCTTATCTGATTTGCGGCGGACGCGTTGGGACGACACCCATCTGGCCAAACCGGGATTCTCCGGCCAGAACATGGGCACGCGGCAATGGCCGAATCGCTGATGGTAGGCGGCCAGTTCGGTGAACCGTGCTTCCCACTTTGCATCGTGTCCTCCCGTGGCGCGGGGTGGTCCCCAATCAAAACCCAACTGGTCCAGCCGGGCAATCCATTCCTTGCTTAATGTGCCATTTTTGCGGCCATGACGCAGGATGTTCATCCAGCGGGCCAGCGCCGGGTTTTCCGGCCAACCCGCCGGGATGTGGCAATGGCCGAAATTTTTCTTACGGGCGGCCAGTTCGGCGAACCTGGTCTCCCATTTCAGCTTGGAAGCAGACCAAGGGAATCCAAATGCTTCGAGACATCGCTCGCGGTCAGGAAGCAACCGGCCTGAATTATGTTTCCGGCGCTGGGTATTAACCCATTCCTTTAGAGCTTTGTAATTCGCGTCCGTCCCCGGAACATCGAAATGTCCGTGGGCGCGGCGGAAATCCATCAGCTTTTTAAAGTGCCGGTCCCAAATACGACCGCCTTTCCGCCGCTGGAGCAAATGGGCTTCATCGGGAAATCCCGCCACTTGCAGTCGTTTCTGGCGTTCGGGTGACATGGTGCCCTTGGATAGACGCACGCGCTGATGGGCGGTCCAGTAGTGCAGATGGGGATGCTCTGCATCATTCGGGACCTGGAAATGGCCGTGCCGCCGATGGAACTCCAGCAGACTGGCAAAAGCCGATTCCCATGCGGCATCGTAGGCGGCCTTCTGGGCATTCGGGACTTTCGTCGGCATCAATTGCACCGGCTCCGGTTTGGCTGGTGGAACCATGAATCCAGTGTGGGGCTTGTGCCGGCGTGGCGCTCGCCATTCTTTGTCAATAAATCACCGTAGATTGTCCGCATTTTCAGCCATTAAAGTGGGATTATATCGTTCACAAACAATTGGACAAAACTGGTAGGGCGGGCAGTCCTCTGCCCGCCGCGCATGGAGAAAAACGTGTGTTTCCGATGCTTTTGTCAGACGGCGCGCACGGAGTAACGCGCCCTACCTTCATTATTTGTCAACGGCATAATCCCACATTAAAGACTAAAAAAGTTAAAGGCAGGTGAGATCTGCCGTCAATGTCCGGATGGGTTGCAAGCATCCTTGCATTGACAGGCTGAATTATGGTGCGTGCCGCATGGTAATTCCCTCACCCTTAATCCCGCTCCCGTCCGATGGGTGAGAACGTCATTTTTCCCGCTCATACGCCGCACGGTTGCCTGAGCGTGCGGCGATTCATCACCCGCTGTCTCAATGGCTAACAGCGACCACCACCACCACCTCGAAGCTCAAGGTCTGCGCCGGAGCGACACCTCTCTCCCAAGGCCTGGCGTAATCCATCGTCAAGGTTTGATGGCCAGCTTTCGCAGCGCGAAATCTGAAATAATTCATCCCCGCGCCACCGATGTTTCCGACCGGGGCAGCACCATTGACGAATTCGGGTTCACCAACTTGTTCCACAACCGGTTCAGACACCGGCCGGCAAACCCAGCGGAAACCCGTGGCTGGATTGCCCGGCAATTCAACCATAAAAACCTGCCCTACTGAGAATGTTGCTTGTTTGTTGTCATCGAATGGCGTGAAGGTTTTGATGGAGCCGGTCGAGGCACAGCCCGCGAACAGCACGGTGGCGAGGATGGACGGAATGATTCCAAGTGTTTTCATAGCGGATAGTAACCACAACATAGCACGGTTTGACGCTGCTGCCAACGGGATGAAATCTGACCTGGCCGATTTCCAAGGCTTTCCCGTGGCACCCTAGGATTTGCAAATTTCCTCCCGCAATTTTTTCAAAGATTCCAACATGATCTTTTGGTCGTTCTTAAACTTTTCCGTATCC
Organism: uncultured Verrucomicrobiae bacterium; assembly: GCA_963738245.1. Taxonomy (GTDB): domain Bacteria; phylum Verrucomicrobiota; class Verrucomicrobiia; order Limisphaerales; family UBA11358; genus UBA11358. The sequence continues at coordinate 114,477 of CAVTWB010000011.1, read as the reverse complement.
GGATTGCCTTCGGTTGGCGACCAATGGCCGTCAAATTTGATATTGTCGTAACCGGTCCATGTCTCCTCTAATTTGCAGCGGGCGGTCTTGTCCAGTTGACCCGAAAACCTGAAAACGGCATCCCGCATGACTTCCTTGGAGTCCATATAAAGATCCTGAAGGTTGAAAATTTTGGAATTATCCGCCATCAACCGTTCTATGATTGCGAGAACCTCGTTTCTGGCCTTGCGTTTTTCAGCTTCATTCTGGGCGCATAGCCACCAGCGATAGCCACCCCAGCCGAAAATCAGGCAGCTCAAAACCCAACCGGCCAGCATCAGCAGGCCATTATGTGGCATTTCAATCACGCCGAAGGATGTCTGGGCAATCATCTTTGTGCTTCCCCGTCAAAGTTGCTCGTTTCCATGATTTCCGGTTGTTTTTGCAAAGCTTTATACCTGCCGAATATCTTCGAATTGCGACTTAATTTGGGGCCGGAGTCACGATGATGGCATTTGAGATATTCAGGGTGGCAAGATAACACTTTTGCCCTTCAACTTCTTTTTCAAACCGGTCTTCCAGGCTGATGGCCAGCAAATCTCCGCTTTCAAGTTTCAACACCAAAAGGTAGGGCGATGGGTCGCCTTCCAGATATTCCCACGATTGCGTGACCTGTTTCTGCCCAAAATCAACCGTCGCCAATATATTCATAAATTACCTTTCGTGTTTTCAATATAACCCATCGTCGGTTTCATTTGTGATTTTCAGATGATATATGGCCCGCCAATCAAGGCATTATCAAGGCCTAAATTATCCGCAATGGGTTTGCGGTCTTGATAAAGTGCCGGCATGAATTTTTTAACAACATCTAGTTCAAGCGGTTTGCATTGACAACCTCTCCGCTCACACGCCGCCGGGCGGGGGGCATCATTTCAAGGGCTGGTCCGATTCGCCAAGCAGCCACGTCAAGGCCTCCGCTTCCGTCTCAAAGTTGTTGCCGGCCAGTCCGCGATTTTTCGCCACCAGGACGCTGAATTTGCCCGAACGAACCCAGTCTGGGCGGTTCAAAACCGGTCAACCCTGTTGAAACAAAAAGCAGTTTTCCAATATTTCGTTCCCGGCACAAAAAAACGGCGCGGCTCAACTGGTCGGCAAATTCGCGGAACGAAATCTTTCCAGCGAGGCGAACCACCGCATACGCGCCTTTGTCCTAGAAATGCTCCAATGGATTCATTGATGGTCAATGTGTTGTCTTAAAAGCCCTGATACAAGCCGGAAAATTCTTCACGCGGCAACCATTTGCACCAGTAAAACCAAACCATTCGTGGTGAGGATACGCAGCGTCGAGCCTCCGGCCCGGTCCTCGCGGACGGCCACCATCGGTGCAGGGCGCCGACACCACAAAAAACGCGCCTTGCGGACGGCCGCCCAAGCCAGCGCAGGGCGAATGCACCGGCCGGGCAAATTGCGAAATCCGTTCCACATAAGACAATCAAATATCGGCTGAAAGGTTGTTGCGGACTTGACTGCAACCGGGCAATCGGATTTGTTTGAAGAAGTGTGTGGCGGTGAAAATCAAACCATAACCAAGGGAACATTATGTGGCGCTGCAAATCTCTTACCATTTCATTTCTAATGCTGCTCGGCGCCGCAGGCCCTGCGCTGGCGGATGTCACCGTGAACCAGCAGCCATTGGGGCCGGACGGCCAGCTTTTCGGCGGCTCCCGCAGCCCCCAAGGAAATCACATGGCGATCTTTGCCGCCAAGGGCAGCCATTACCAGATCCTCATGGACGGCGTGGCCGGGCCCAAAATTGACAACCTGATCTTTAACATCGCCGGCGACCAATACCGCGCGGAAAGCATGTGGGTCAACATGCCCATCCCCGTCATCTTCTCCAAGGACAGCGCGCACTGGGCCTACATGGCCAAGCAGGGCGATGAATATGTGGTGATGCTTGACGGCAAGGAACTGGCGCGCGGTCCCATCAACACCCACAACCTCGGTTCCAGCCTCAACCTCACCTTTTCCGCCAACGGCCAGCACATTTTCTGGAGCGATGACGACGCGCAGGGAAATTATGTCATCATGGTGGATGGCAAGCCCGGCCCGGCGATGCGCACGCTGCCGCAACTCGTGCTTAGTCCCGACGGCAGCCGTTATGCCTACATCAATTACAACCGCGACGGCACCGGCGCGTGGGCATTCGTGGACGGAAAGCAGGTCGATTTCTTCGGTGACATTGTGCAATTCACCGCGCAGAACAATCTCGTCAGCACGATGCGCACGCCGGACGGAAATAATATTTTGCTCCTGAACGGCAAGCCGGAGATCAAGGCAAATTCTTTCCGGCAGATAACAATTTCACCCGATGGCAAGCAGATTGCCATGATCATCACGCCACAGCCGAACGCCCTGTCTTTTCTGGTCGTCAACGGCAAACAGGTGGCCGGCACCGAAGGGCTTAACGTTGAAAAGGTTTATTTCAGTTTGGACGGCAACCATTACGCCGCACTGTGCGACACCAAGACCGGCGCCAAATTCATGATCATTGACGGAAAGAAAGGCGATGAATACCCCAGCATCGCCCAGCAGGTTGCCAACGACAGCAATATGCACTGGCAATATGTCACCTGGACGGGGAACAACTGCGAGTTTTGGCAACTTGAATCTGCCGGTGCCGGGATTCACCGCCGATTCCTCCAAGTTCGTCTATGTGGCCAACTCCAACGGCCGCCAGTTCCTGGTCATCGACGACGATGAATCCAATCCCTACGGCAACACGCTCATGCCCGTTTTAAGCCCGGTCGGCAATCGCATTGGCGCTTATGCTGTCACGCCGGATAATACCCCGCACGTTCTCATGGACGGCAAGGATACCAGCAGCGGGGCCGGTCAACGCGTCAGCCAGCTCACCTTCAGCCCGCAGGGAACGCATTACGCCTACATCAGCGGAGGCGGCACGGTGTGTCTCGACGGCGTCGCCCAGCCCGGTTATATGCAGGGGAATTATGTCTTCAGCCCGGACGACAAGCACCTTGCCTATCTCATCAACGGAAACGGCCAGCAGGGCGTGGTGGTGGATGGCAAGCTGATCTGCGCCAAACCCGGCATGGTCAACCACATCTTCTTCAGCCCGGACAGCCAGCATGTTTATTGGGTCAGCACCGGAAACTTCGCCTACCTGCTTGGCATCCAAACCAGGGACAGCAACATGCTTTATGTGGACGGCAAACCGGCGGTGCATTACAACGACAACGCCACGACGCTGGATCCCGTGACCGACTCCATCACGAACCTTCACCCCGAATATTCCGCCGATGACACGATGACCTTCATCGCCCGCACCGACGGCAACATCCGCCAGTTCACGGTCAAATCCGACACGGACCTGGCCACCCTCCTCGCCGCGGCCCCGGCGTTAAAAACTAACTGACACGGTCCGTCAAGTTCCGGGCTGGTTGAGCCGGCGTCCCTGCATAAAACGAAAAACGCGCCGATGTCGAACTTCGACCATCGGCGCGTTTGGTTTTAAAATGCAGGAGACGACGTAAGGAGACTCTAATTAATTTTGAGCCTCGTCACCTCGGCTGCTACGGTGACTTAATAATTCTTCGCGACTTCCGTCCAGTTCACCACGTTCCAAAACGCCTTCAAATAATCCGCGCGCTTGTTCTGGTATTTCAGGTAATACGCGTGTTCCCAGACGTCGCAGCCGAGCACCGGCTTGCCTTCGCAACCGGCGATGGCCTTGCCCATGCAGGGATTGTCCTGGTTGGCCGTGGAGACGATCTCCAGCTTGCCGTTGTTCGATACGAGCCAGACCCAGCCGCTGCCGAATCGGCCGATGCCGCCCGCCTCGAACTTGGCCTTGAAATCGTCGAAGCTGCCGAACGTGGCTTTGATGTCGTCCGCAAGCTTGCCGGTGGGCGCGCCGCCGGCGTTAGGGCCGAGGATTTTCCAGAAGAACGAATGGTTCGCGTGGCCGCCGCCGTTGTTGCGGACCGGGCCGCGGATGTTGTCCGGCACTGACGCGAGATCCTTGATCAGGTCGCAGAGCGACTTGGCTTCCAGCGCGGCGTTGCCGGCGATGGCCTTGTTGAGGTTGTCCACATACGCCTTGTGATGGCGGTCGTGATGGATCTCCATCGTCAACGCGTCGAAGTGGGGTTCGAGGGCGGCCTTGTCATAGGGCAGGGGCGGGAGTTCGTGTGCCATAATTTTCCTTTGGTTTTGGTTTGTAGCTAAACTGCTGGGTGCAAGTTGCGCCAGCCGCGAATAAATTGCAAGTGCGGACAGCAGATTGCCATCAGGTGAAATACCTAGGGCTAAGAAAATGAAAACCACATTATGATTTATTCCTCAATCCCTGCCAAATTAAAATGACGCCACCAATAACAAAGACAACGATATAAATCCAATATTTGTCTGGTTGCTCGACACGAAGCACCACTTCTGATCCATGGTGAAATCTCGCACCTCCAATGACGATTTTTCCAGTCATGAATCCTCGTGCTGCATAGCATAGAATGACCACGCCAAAACCCCCGACTAAAATTCTGGAGACGCTGTTCATATGTTCAATCGTTTCGCTCTAATGTTAATTGTTCTCCAAGAATTACAGTTTGTTTTAATCGTGTGCCAGTTCTGCAAAATTCTTCAGCAGTTGCAGACCGACCTTCTGGCTTTTCTCCGGGTGAAATTGCGTGGCATAAACATTGTCGCGCCAGACGGACGACGCAAAGGTGTCGCCGTAATCCGTGCGCGTCGCGATGACGGATTTGTCCACCGGCTGCGGATAAAAGCTGTGGACGAAATAAACATAGCTGCCATTTTCGATGCCGCGAAACAGCGGGCAATCCGTTTTCGCAATCTCAATCTGGTTCCAGCCGATCTGCGGGATTTTCAATCCGGGCTTTTCCGTGAAGCGGACGACGCTGCCTTTGAAAAGTCCAAGTCCGGCGGCGCAGGAATTGAATTCCTCGCTCCGCTCAAACAGCGCCTGGTAGCCGACACAGATGCCGAGAAACGGTTTGCCGGTCTGGATGAAATCGCGCGCGGCCTGGAGCAGTTCCTGCTTGCGCATGGCGTTTATGCAATCGTCGAATGCGCCGACGCCGGGTAAAACCATCGCGCTCGCGTCACCGATTTGGTGCGGCGACCGGGCGATGCGAACCTCCGCGCCGACCTTGAGCAGCGATTTGTGGACGCTGCGCAGGTTGCCGGAGCCGTAGTCGAGAAGAGCAATCACGGCATCAGGTTAAAGGTTTGTGGCGCATCTGGCAACTGGGCAACAGCAAAGACGGACTTGAAAAAACCTCTAATTTTGTTAAAATGACGGGTGTGGTCCCGCACAGCAAAGCGGAGGATGACTTTGGAACCAGTTGGTGCGTCGCCCGGTGATTCAGGGAAAATCGGACCGGGCGAACAAGCTGTTTGAATTTGTATGGGGTGAATACCCCATGGCGTCAGCAACGGATTTTGTCATATAAATTGGCGAATGTTAACTTATGGGTATTAAACAATGGATAACCGGCCCGGTTCGGACCGGCAGTGCTATTTCTGGCCGGCCTGCTTGGTGGGCGACGGCGATGATTTGGCTGGTTGGCAGCATGATGTGTTTAGGTCAGCCGGCGGCACCCAGCGGACTGGTCGCCACTGCGATCACTTCTCAAGAGGTCATTCTGGGTTGGAATGACAATTCCTCCAATGAAACCGGTTTTCAGGTCGAACAGTCGCTGGACGGAATTTCGTTCTCGGTCATCGCCGACACGACCGCCAATGTTACCGCCTACGCGGCAATAAATCTTAACCCGGGAATCAAATACTATTATCGGGTGTGCGCTTTCAACGGTGCGGGGAATTCGAGCTATTCCAACACCAACAGCGACACGACGCTCACGCCCTGGGTTCAATGGCAGCTTGCCAACTTCACCGCCGCGCAATTAACCAATCCCGCCGTGAGCGGCCTGGGGGCGAACCCGGTCGGCGACGGAATGGTGAACCTGCTCAAGTATGCGTTTAACCTCCTGCCGCTGGTGGCGGACAACACCAATGTCACCTGGGCCGGCACCGACACGATCCTGACGAGCAATTTTCTGACGTTGAACTTCCGGGGCAATGCCGCCGCGATTGATGTGCTGTTTGGTGCCAATGTTTCGAGCAATTTGACGGCCTGGTCTTCGGGAACCAATCTCGTGACCGGGCCGATTCCGGTTTCAACCAACGGCGGACTGGTGACGGAAAAATTCCGTTTGGCTGCGCCGGTAAAAGCCGCGCCGAACCAGTTCATGCAACTGACGGCCGCCTACAACGGCGTGCCGAACTCGTGGATAACCGGTCCGCCTTTGCCGCTTGTCATGACCGAAATGTCCTGCGGCTGGCTGGGAAACAATCTTTACGTCACCGGAATGTCGAACGCTTATGCTCCGACCTATACTTCGCCCATGATGGTCTTCAACATCGTGTCAAATACATGGAGCTTTATGAACCCCGACCGGCCTTTCACGGGAAATCATCACGCGGTGGAGGTGTTCAACGGCCGGATGTATCTTATCGGCGGCTTCGATGCCAATTCCTCCGGGCAGGTGCAGGTTTACGACCCGTCCACCAACGGCTGGTCCATCGGCGCGCCGGCTCCGTATGCTGCGGGGTCGTGCTGCTCGGCACTCATCAACGGCAAAATATACATTGCGGGCGGTCTGGTGGGGGTGATTTCTGGCACCAGCAATCTTGGAGTCAGCACCAATGCGGCGGCGGTCTATGATCCGGTGGCAAATACGTGGGCCTCATTGCCGCCGTTGCCTTTCACCACCACCAACGGCATCAACCACGCCGCTTCGGGCACGGATGGCAACAAATTTTACGTCTTCGGCGGGCGTGACGATCATCATGCACCCGCCCTTGGTTATACCACGGTGCAAATTTACGATCCGGCGAGCAACACCTGGTCAACCAGCGTAGATCCAGGTTCGACGCTGGCACCTTTGCCACAAGAGCGCGGCGGCATGGGCAAGGCCGTTTATTACAACGGAGATTTTTATGTCATGGGCGGCGAAACGGTCAGCGGCGGCACCGGCGCAACGGTGAATAATGTCTATAACCGCGTGGACATTTACAATGTGGCATCCAACACCTGGCGGTTGGGCACGCCCATGCCCACGGCCCGGCACGGCATTTTCCCGGTGCTGCGCGGCAACCGCATCTATGTGGTAGGTGGTGGCGCAGCATCCCCGTTTCCGACCCCGCCAGCCTATACTTCAGTGTTTGAAATTTACATTGCACCCTGATTCATTTTGCCCGCCTTTGCGGGCAGGACTTTGCAGAACAATGTCGCGATGTTTTCGTGATTGCCGCGGAAAAACAGACGAAACCGGCGGGCGGCTGCTTGTTCGTCGTTGTCAAAGTATCCGGGCAGCCTGACAATCAAATTTGAAATACAACCGAAACATGAAGCCAAAAAATATTTTCAGGGAGATCTTCCAGCTCGCCGTCCGGCTGGTGGGACTGTTCTTCCTTTGCCTCGGCTTGAAGGACTTGTTCGTGCAAATCTTCATGGCTCTGACGCAGCTCCGGGGTGCCAGCATGGTCAACATTGTTTCCACCTTTCTGCCGGTGGGTTTTACTCTGGCCATGGCTGTGTGGCTGCTGCGCACCCGATGGCTGATCCATCTGGCCTATCCCGAAGCTGGCCGGACCGTCGAACCCGTCCAGCCGCCGGCAGGGCGCGAGGAGCCGGAGCCAAAACCAGCCCTGCCCCAAAAATTATCGGATGTGGAGGTCGCCGAAAAAAAGCTTGCGGCACTGGTTGTAAAACCGCCGGAAAACAAGACTGCCTGAACGGGCAGGCAGGCGCCGGCCAGGAATTAAACCCTTTAAAACCCTTTACCGCATGAAATTTCACGGCAAGTGGGGAACCCTCCGGCATTTTGTGCGAACGGCGAATCAGCTTGCTCCGAACCCATATTCATGAGAAACAGATGCCTGATGTTGTTGCGGCCTTTCTTTCAAACGGCAGGTTTCAACAGGCAATCATTGTTCAGCGTAAAATCGGCTGGAGAGATGGCTGAGTGGTTTAAGGCACACGCCTGGAAAGCGTGCGTAGGTAACACTACCGTGGGTTCAAATCCCACTCTCTCCGCCAGTTTCGTTTTGATTGTTTTCGCCATGTTCCGCTTCAAAGCCGCGCTTGAGATTTGGCCGGTCTAGCCTGCCAAATAAGGGAATGAAATTTCAATTATTCGACAACGCCGATGCCGTCGCCGCCGCCGCGGCAAAAACAATCGCTGCCGAAGCCCGCGAGTCGGTGGCGGCGCGCGGACGGTTCGTCATGGCGGTCAGTGGCGGCAGGACGCCGTGGCAAATGCTCCGCAATCTGGCCAGTGAAGAAATGCCGTGGGCGAACGTCCATGTGTTTCAAGTGGACGAGCGCATCGCGCCGGCCGGCGACCCGGACCGCAACCTCACGCACCTCCGTGAAAGCCTGTTGTCGCACGCGCCGCTGCGCCCGGAGCAAATTTATGCGATGCCGGTGGAGGAAAAAGATTTGTCCGCCGCCGCCGGAAATTATGCGGACACGCTGCAAAAAATCGCCGGCTCGCCGCCGGTGCTGGATCTCGCGCACTTGGGGCTTGGCCCGGACGGACATACGGCTTCGCTGGTTCCCGGCGATCCGGTTTTGAACATCACCGACGCCGACGTGGCGCTCACCGGCATTTATCAAAAACGCCGCCGCATGACGTTGACGTATCCGCTGCTTAACCGTTCGCGGCGAATTTTGTGGCTGGCCACCGGCGCGGAAAAAATTGAGATGCTCGCCCGCCTGCGCGACGGCGACGTTTCCATTCCCGCCGGACGAATCCGCCGCGACAACGCGCTTGGTGCTGGCCGACCGTTCGGCGATGCCGTGATATCCGGCCAGCCCCCGGTTGCAAAAAATTCCTTCAGACGCTTCGGATAAAAAGTTCGGTTTTCCGGTTCGCAACGGTTAAATTGCCGGCGTGTTGACTGACATCAAATCAGTGACGCGCGAAGAACTGGAAGCTCAATTCACATTGTGGGAGCAGCCGGCTTATCGCGTCACCCAGTTGCTCGAATGGCTTTATGCCCGCCGCGCCACGACGTGGGACGCGATGACCAACCTGCCAAAAAAATTGCTCGGGCAGTTGCAGGAAAATTATTCGCTGCAAACGCTCGAACTCGTCCGCAAGCAGGGTGCGCGCGACATCACGCAGAAATTTCTCTGGAAGCTGGCCGACGGCGCATTCATCGAAAGCGTTTTGATTCCCGCCAATCCCGCGCTTTACGGCGACGCGAGCGACCGGCACACGCTCTGCGTATCCACGCAGGTCGGCTGCGCCTACGGCTGCAAGTTCTGCGCGAGCGGCCTCGACGGCTGGAAACGTAATCTCGCGCCGAATGAAATCGTTGAACAGGTTCTCGCGGTTGAGCGGTGGAATAGGAATGAATCATCCTCATCGTCATTCTCATCCTCAAATTCCAGCGAAGAACCAAATGCGAGAACGAGAATGACGATGAGCAAGAGGATGATTGATAATCTCGTCATCATGGGCATGGGCGAGCCGCTGGCGAATTACGAAAATCTGCTCCAGGCGTTGCGCATCCTGAACGCGCCGTGGGGCGGCGGCATCGGCGCGCGGAAAATCACCATTTCCACCAGCGGGCTTGTCCCGCAAATTCGCCGGCTCGCGGACGAACCGGAACAGTTCCGTCTCGCCATTTCCCTGCACGGCGCGACCGATGAAGTCCGGCAGCGCATCATGCCCGTCAACCGCAAGTATCCGCTCAAGGAACTCACCGCCGCGCTGGAATATTATCAGGGGCAAAAGGACCGGATGATCACGTTCGAATACATTTTGATCGCCGGCGTGAATGATGGGATCGAACAGACCCAGCCGCTCGGCGCGCTCGCCCGCCACTTGCGCGCGAAGGTGAACTTGATTCCTTACAACAAGGTCGAAGGCCTGCAATGGGAACGGCCGGACGAAAAAGTTCAGGAAAGTTTTCTGGCCGCGCTGGAGAAGCAGCGGGTTCCGGCCACGCTGCGCCGCGAAAAGGGCGGCGACATAGACGCCGCGTGCGGCCAGTTGCGCTTGAAAACGGAGCGGGCATTGAGCGCGCCGGTTTCTTGACAAAAAGCGCGCGCGTTTGCAGATGTTCTGCCGAAAACACTTCAGACCGGCAACAAACTCCCGCGACTTGCCGCGCGGTATTTTTTCCGGCAACCTTTCCCGATGAAAAAGAACAAGTCCGCGATCAACCTCCGCCCCTTTTCCAGCATTCTCGTGGACGGCCCCGAACGCGCCGCCGCCCGCGCCATGCTTTATCCCGTCGGTTTTAAGGAGGAAGATTTTTCCAAGCCCATCATCGGCATCGCCTCGACGTGGAGCAATGTCACGCCGTGCAACATGCACATTGACAAGCTTGCGCTCGAATCCGAAAAGGGCGTGAACGAAGGCGGCGGCAAGGCGATCGTTTTTAACACCATCACCGTTTCCGATGGCATTTCGATGGGCAGCGAAGGCATGAAGTATTCGCTCGTCTCGCGCGAGGTCATTGCCGACTCCATTGAAACCGTCGTCGGCTGCGCCGGCATGGACGGCTACGTGGCCATCGGCGGCTGCGACAAGAACATGCCCGGCTCGCTCATCGCCATCGCGCGCATGAACCGCCCCGCTGTGTTCGTTTATGGCGGCACGATTCTGCCCGGCTGCATCACGGGCGATCCGGCGCAGCGCAAGCTCGACGTGGTTTCCGTTTTTGAAGCCATCGGCGCAGCACGCGAACCACAAAATTTCCGACGAGGAATTTAAAGCGGTGGAACAATGCGCCATTCCCGGCGCCGGTTCCTGCGGCGGCATGTATACCGCCAACACGATGGCCAGCGCCATTGAAGCGCTGGGCATGAGTTTGCCGAACAGCTCCGCGCAAAACGCCGTTTCGCCCGCGAAGATGGACGACTGCCGCGCCGCCGGGGCCGCCGTCGTGAAAATGCTGCATTTCGGGCATCAAGCCGCTCGACATCCTCACCAAGAAGGCGTTTGAGAACGCCATCACCGTGGTCATCGCGCTCGGCGGCTCGACGAATGCCGTGCTGCATCTGCTCGCCATCGCGCACGCGGCGAAGGTGAAGCTGACCATTGACGATTTCACGCGCATCGGCAAACGCGTGCCCGTGCTCGCCGACTTGAAGCCGAGCGGAAAACATTTGATGTCCGAAGTCGTCGCCATCGGCGGCATCCGGCCGCTGATGAAAATGTTGCTCGACAAAAAACTGCTTGCACGGCGACGCGCTGACCGTCACCGGCGAAACGATGGCCGAGACGCTCGCCGACGTGAAACCGTATCCGAGCCACGCAGACGATCATTCACGGCTTCGACAATCCGATCAAGAAAGACAGCCATCTGGTCATCCTGCGCGGCAATCTCGCCAGCGAAGGCGCGGTCGCGAAAATTTCCGGCAAGGAAGGATTGCACTTCGAGGGCAAGGCCATCGTGTTTGAATCCGAGGAGAAGGCGATGAAAGCCATTCTCAACGGCACGGTCAAGAAGGGCCACGTCATCGTCATCCGCTACGAAGGACCGAAAGGCGGACCCGGCATGAGGGAAATGCTCTCGCCGACCTCCGCCATCATGGGCAAGGGCCTCGGCAAGGACGTGGCGCTCATCACCGACGGACGGTTCTCCGGCGGCAGCCACGGCTTCGTGGTCGGGCACATCACGCCGGAGGCTTACGTGGGCGGGACGATTGCGCTGGTGAAGAACGGCGACCCCATCCGCATTGACGCCGAGAAGCGGGAACTGACGCTGGCCATTCCAGCGAAGGAACTGGCCGCCCGCCGCAAGGCGTGGAAGAAGCCCGCGCCCCGCTACACGCGCGGCGTGCTGGCCAAATACGCCGCCCACGTCACGAGCGCCTCGCTCGGCGCGGTGACGGATGACGGCTTGAAGTTGTGACTCATCGCCGATGCCCATGACCGTATATCTCGATGTGTGTTGCTTGAATCGTCCATTCGACGATCAATCGCAGAATCGTGTGCGCCTCGAAGCAGAGGCCGTCTTGAGCATCTTGGAAATGGCTGCCGCCGGGAAGTTGAAACTCGCCAGCAGCGACATCATTGATGACGAACTTTCCCAGATGCCGGACGAAGAACGGCGGGAGAAAGTTGAAATGCTCCTCGACGCCAGTTCCAAACATGTTTCGCTCACGGCGGGCATTGAGCGTCGCGCCACGCAGTTTCACAAATGGAACATCTCGCCGTTGGACGCTTTGCATCTGGCATCAGCGGAAGCGGCACACGCAGATTGTTTTCTGACGCCGGATGACTATCTCATTCGCCGCGCTCACCGCCATGTGGACGAACTCAAGGTAAAGGTTGAAAATCCGGCCAAATGGCTTATACAAGAATCCAGCGATGAAAACTGAAATGCTCAATCCCGCCGAACTGCGAGCCGCCGGATACAAGGCGCTCGCCGCCGCGCTTGGCCCGTTGGGCATGGCGCGCTTCCTTCTTCAATTCGAGCACGGACACGGCGACTACACCCGTGAACGCCGCGGGCATCTGCGCGACAAATCCATTTCCACCGTCACCGCCCGCATCCGCGCCAGGAAAAAGACGCGCGCCTAGTCTTCCGATGCACGCCAAATACGCCGCCCATGTCACCAGCGCCTCGCTCGGCACGGTGACGGATGACGACTTGAAGTTGTGAACATGCAGCTATGAACTTCGGTCAGGAAGAAATGCGCAGGAATGGCGTCCGCTTTCAATTAGGAAGCAAATGATCCAACTTGCTTCTGAATTATCCGGGCGCAGTTTCATCGCGAAGGGGTTGCCATTCCTTTTCCTGACGTTAATGTGGGCCATGCCTTGCCACGCGCAATGGAATTATCCGCCGACCAAAACCGTTGATGTCTCGGACACCTATTATCGGGAAAACCTACTACGATCCCTACCGCTGGCTGGAAAATCTGAAGGACACCAATGTCATCACCTGGTTCAAGGAGCAGGCGCAATTGACCGATGATGTGATCGCCAAGATTCCCGGCAGGGATGCGCTGGTGCAGGAATGGATAGCCTTGGACAAGCTCAAGCCGGCAACTTATTCGGGAATCACCTTTGAACATGGCCGCGTCTTTTACAAGAAAACGCTGCGGCGGCGAAAATGTCGGCAAGCTGTATTGCCGGGAAGGGTGGGGCGGGCCTGAAAAATTGATTTTTGATCCCACCACTTACAAGGCCGGTGTCATCACCACGATCAATGATGCCGTCCCTTCCTGGGATGGAAAACATGTTGCCCTCGCATTAACCTCAGGCGGCGCGGAATGGTCGGAGATACGAATCCTGAAGGTGGACGATGGCACACTGCTGCCGGAGCGCTATTATCCTTCCGGCGGCGTCAATGGCTGGACGAAGGACGGCAAATCTTTTTTCTACGACGCCAGCAAAATTACTGACATTAAAAGCCCCGGGATCGAGCTGAACCGTCAAACCCGGCTGCACCAGCTCGGCACGGACTTCGCCGCCGACCGCGACATTTTCAGCGATGAAAGCAACCCGGAACTCGGCATCGCCGCCAAGGAATGGCCGTCCGCCTCCATCGAAGAATCCTTTCCCGATTATCTCATCGGCTCGGTGTCCACCGTCCAAAATGAAATGCGCATGTTCTACGCGCCGGCCGCCGGATTGAAGGGCGGGAAAATCAAGTGGGACGTGCTTTGCCAGCCATCCGACAATCTCGTGCGCGGCTATGCGTTCAATGGCGATTACATTTACGCCGTGACCCATACCGATGCGCCGAAATACAAGGTCGTCCGCACGAGCGTGAAGCATCCCGACTGGCCGCACGCGGAAACCGTCATTCCCGAAGCCGCCGATTCCATCCAATACATCACCAGGAGCAAACATTATCTGCTCATCGTTTATTCCGACGGGGTTCTCCGCCATCTCGTGAAATATGATTTTGCCTCCGGCCAGACGGAAACGGTCAAGCTGCCGGCGTCGGGGACCGTGGACGTCAGTTGTCCCGACAAGAAAACCGACCGCTGCCTGGTGAACATTTATTCCTGGACGCTGCCGCTGACGATTTACGATTTCGATGCCCGGAAGGACACGTTCGCGAAGAGCATTTTCAACACCGACGTCTCGTATCCGGGTTTTGAAAACCTGGTTTCCGAGGAAGTCGAAGCGCCCGGGCACGACGGCGTGATGATTCCGCTCTCCATCATTTACAAAAAAGGAATCCCGCTGGACGGCTCCAACTGCTGCATCCTCCGGGGCTATGGCGCCTACGGATTCAGCGCCATTCCGTCCTTCAGCATTTTCAATTCGCTGGCCAATCGCGGCGTGGTGCTGGCCTTTGCGCATGTCCGGGGCGGCAGCGAAAAGGGCGAGGCCTGGTATAAGGCCGGTTTCAAGACCACCAAGCCGAACACGTGGAAGGATTTTATTTCCTGCGCCGAATATCTGGTGGCCAAGGGCTACACCAGTCCGTCCAAGCTGGCCTGCACCGGCCGGAGCGCCGGCGGCATCCTCATCAGCCGGGCCATCACCGACCGGCCGGACCTGTTTGGGGCGGCGCTGTGCAATGTCGGGTGCGCGAACGCGATGCGCATGGAGTTCACGCCCAACGGCCCGCCCAACATCCCGGAATTCGGCACGGTGACGGACCCCGTCGAGTGCCAGGCGTTATACGAGATGGACGGCGTCCAGCACGTCCGGCCGGGCGTGAAATATCCGGCGGTGCTGGGCGTGGCCGGCTGGAACGACCCGCGCGTGGTTCCCTGGGAGACGGGCAAGTTCATCGCGGCGCTGCAGGCGGCGACGACTTCCGGCCGGCCCGTGCTGATGAAGGTGAACTACGACAACGGCCATTTCACGGAGGAAAAAACGGTCACGTTCAAGGACACGGCGGGCCAGTTCGCCTTCCTGCTCTGGCAAACTGGACATAAAGATTTTCAACCGGTAAAATGAGACGTCACTGAGCGCCTCGCTTGGCGCGGTGACGGATGATGACTTGAAGTTGTGAAGCTGTTTCAAACGACGAAACTCAAACGCCATGAGATACACGGTTGTTGGATTTGCATATGATCAAGCTCTCTGGCTAGAGGCTGAAATTGCCGAGGAGCGATACGATTCCATAAACCGAGCTAAAAGCTTTTGCCTCCTAGCTCTAGGCTTTGAAGAGCGTTTCCAACTAGTGCTTGATAATTTCCATGAATGGGAAATGGCATTGTTGAACCAGGCGCACCACTTCTTGCTTTGGAAGGCGACAGGCCACAACAATGCAATGCAAGACCGCCTTAGCCTCGATAGGCACTTGGTAAATCTTCTTAGCTCAATGCGGCTCTATCTTGATCATACGGATCATGGTCTCTCAACCATGTTTGGGAAAACATCCGATCAGTTGGAGTCGGTCAAGAAGTTTAAGGGCACATTATACGATAAGCATCTCGGATATCGTTTACTCGAAGCCCTCCGCAATCACGTTCAACACTGTGGTCTGCCCGTTCATAGCATCTCCTATAAACAATCAAGGGTAGAAACGCGAAAGAAACATGTATTCGATCAAGTCTCTGTTGAGCCGCGACTGGATTTTAACGAACTTGCTTCTAACCACGGCTTCAAAGTTTCCGTGCTGGAAGAAATCAAACAACTTGGTGAGAAGATTGATCTGCGTCCTTTTGCCCGAAATATATTTCATGCTTAATTCAACTGCACTCTGAAATCCGCAAAAATGTCTCAGATGCCGTTCAGCAAAGCAGGCAGATTTATACAGCGGCTGCGCAGGAGCATTCCACGATGGATGGAAAAGTAATTCAGCATTTGCGGTTTCAATGCATCGACGATCTTGGCGTAATTACAGAAAAGGTTGAGTTGTTTCTTGAATTGCTGGAGCGCTACGATGCGCTTTACCAACGCAATTCCAATGTCAATAGCATCGTTAATTCTTTCGCATCGAGCGCTGCGCATGAAAAGTAAATCCCAACGGGATTCAATCCATCAGCCCAACGTTGCGCAGCTACCTTGGGTCATCCGTCCAAAATCATTTCCAACCCCAACGGGGTTGCATCACCGTTGTTCGCGCCGGGCTTCAACCCCTTCAGGGTTGGTTTAATTTGTGATTGATCACCCGGCGTAGTCGCTGTGCTTCAACGCCGGGCTGAATGATTTCATCCCTTCAGGATGAATTAACCCGCGTCACGCCTCCGGCCCTGGCCGCTTTTTAAGACGCTTGTTCAGCCAGCCCCAGCGCAAAATACAGCCCCGGCAGAATCATCATCAGGGCACAGGCCGTGCCGGAGCTGATGCCGATGACCGTGTCGAGTTTGCGATGGTAGGCGCTCGCAAAGGCCACGGTCGTCATCAGGCAGGTCAGCAGAATGAAAACCACCCGTTGCAGGCGGGTCGGCATCCCCGTTCTCCCTTTGCCGATTTTGATTTCCCATTCCCGCATCCACCGGTTCATGGGCGGATAGAACATGCCGAGGCCGTAGAGCGTGAACAGGCTCCACAAAATGCCCACCCCGAACATGAATTTATCCACCGGTTGCATCCAAGCGGGATAATATCATAAATTTCGGCACCCTGTCATTTTACAATTTTTGCTGTCCAAACGACTGGCCGCGTCGGGGCATTATGTAGCGGCGACTCGGCAGAGCGTCGCCAATCCAAGGAAATTGAAGAATGCGGCTTTCTGCCGAAAGCCGCCACGTCCGTTCGCCGGCAGACCCGCCAAACTGTCGCTTTTTGACCACCGGAACGCTGCCGGGGCCGTTGCCAGTTAAACAATGCCCGTTTTTATCTGTTTTAGGGTATTTTTAGGCGTTTTAAGCCTTTTCGGGAACTTTTTAAGCCGCTAAATAAGTTCTTGGAGCCTCTCAAGAAGTTGCCGGAGACTTCTAAAGAGTTCTTCGGAAGGCTCAAGAAGTTCTTGGAGGCCTTCAAAAAGTTGCTGGAACCCTTCCAGCAGTTGCCGGAGACTTCCAAAAAGTTGCCGAAGCCTCTCAAGAAGTTGCTGGAAGCATTCAAAAAGTTCCTCAGACGGTTCAAAAAGTTCTTGGAGCCTTCCAAAAAACTTTTTGGAAGGCTTGAAAAGTTCTTGGAATGGTCTGAAAAGTTGGTGGAGCCGCTTAATAAGTTCTCGGAGCCGTAAAACAAGTTGCCGGGACGGCTAAAAGAGTTTCCCGAACGGTTCCGGCAATTGTCTGGGAGATCGCGCCAACTGGCTGGAGGGCTTGGGAAATTATCGGCAAGGCACCGTCACGGAGCAGTGAAGCCCGGTTATTAAAGCTGGAGTCCTTGGCCGAAGCCGCCTTCAAGGTGCTCGCCCACACCCTCCGCCGTCAGGCGAAGCTGGATGGTCAAATTTGATTTCAACAGGGCAAAACTGCCTCACCCTTCACTTTGCGGTGAACACATGATTGGTGCCAGCCAGATCGCCTTGTGAACTGGCGTCCGACAGCCAAGCCAGCACCGGTGGCGCCAGCTCCGCCAAGTAATACGTCACGGTTTCGTGTGTGGCATCAGGCACCACGACCAGTTCGCTTCCTGGGGCCGCCAATTTATACAATTGTTCAACATCGGCCACCGGTGTGATTTTATCTTCCGTGCCGGCCACAAAAAGCGCATTGACCGGATGCCTGGCCATTCCGGTTGTGGTATCGAGTTCGTTCGCCGTCACGCCCAACAACCCCGGCAACTGCTTCAAGCCAGCCTTGACAATTATTTTCGGCAGCCAATCAGCATACTCGTGGCGAAGGTTCATGACCGAATTTGACAAGCTGGCATAGGGTGTGATGGCCACGACTGTAATGACACGCGGATCGGCCATTGCCCATCGCAAGGCCATTGCCGCGCCGTAAGATTCCCCGAAGGCCGCCAACGGTTTTTTAAAATTGCCGTCCCGCGCCAGTTGATCCAGCAACTGGCTCAAATCATGTGTTTCTTCAATGCCGAAATAAATCTGTTTGCCTGTGGACTTGCCATGCCCACGCAGATCCACCAGAACACATCGCCAGCCCGTCTCTGCCAGTCTCAAGGCCCAGGGTGCCAGCGAAAATTGGGCCAGACCATAGCCGTGCAGCAATACCACCGTTCCGCGAGGCGCTGATGTCCAGATATTCGTTCGGCCGGGGAGGTCGGCCTGGAAATCGAATTCGGTCTGTTTCCGGCCATGTTCCAGCCAGTTGGTCGAGGAGACTTTGAGGTGGTAATCAGCCGGTTCAATTATTCGATAACACAGTTTTGCCCCGGGCGGTCCGACCTCCACGAATTGTTTGGGAAAGTTTGTGAGAAACTTCGGGCTGAATCCCAGCAAGACAGGTGCTTCCGGGGCAAACCAGTCTGGATAAGTATTCGGGGCCTGCGCCATTCGATGAGCCATGAATGTGCCGCATCCGGCCGTGGTTAAAATCAGCAGGACCGGCAGGAGCAACCAATATAATCTTTGACGCGTCAGCCTCATTTTCAGTTTCTATCGAATTGCGTGCGGCGAAGGTGGGTTGTGGTGTGTTGATTGGTGGGCCTGCTCGGACTTGAACCGAGAACCAAAGCATTATGAGTGCTCTGCTCTAACCAATTGAGCTACAGGCCCGGCTGAATCAGACTGCGGAATTTTATCAGAAACGTCAACTTGCAACGACAACTTTTGAAAAACGAAATTCGCGTCAAACCATTTTCAATGTTGCTATGTTAAAAGATAAATCCTGCCCTGAGTGCCATCCACGCGGATGCGCTGGCCGTTTTTTAACCGGCTCAATGATTCTTTCACGGACATCACCGCCGGGATGCGCATCTCGCGGGCGGTGACCGCTCCGTGTGAAAGCGGCCCGCCGCTCTCCGTAACGACGGCAACGGCACAATAAAACAGCGGGGTCCAAGTCGGGTTGGTGGTGCGTGCCACCAGCACTGCGCCTTTGGGGAACTTCGCGAAATCGTCCGGATTCATAACCATGAAGACCGGGCCTTCCGCCTGACCGGGACTGCCGGCCAGCCCGGAAAGGCAGTCGCCGGAAACGGTCTCGGCCGGTTTGCTTTCTCCGAGAATCCACTCGGGCTTTCGCGCCTTGTCGCGAAGGTAGGCTTCCTTCTGGCGGCAGACGGTTTCCGCAAACTCTTTCCAACCATTGTCATCATCACGGTCAATCGCCTTGTCAATCTGTTCGCCACGCGCAAAGAAAATGTCCATCGGCCCGGCCAGAATGCCGCGCGCGACGAGGCGCCCGCCCAGTTCGCGCAAGCCACGGCGCAACGGCAATGTCAGACGCGTGGTTTGATAATGTTCCAGATCATCCAGGCCCGTATAAACGCGGGCCAGGCGCAGAATCTCGGCGAAGAAAAAGTGGAGATCCGCCGGCAGTTTCTGAAACAGCTCCCATTCCGCCTGCTGCATCCGGATTTTCAGCTCCCGCTCCTTGGCGGCGGGGGTCTGCTCCATCGGCGTCTGCAAAATCAGCCGGACGTTGTCCAACACCACCCACGGCAGTTCGAGCCAGGTCGGTGAATAGGCGTCAAAATCCACTTCACGGTGGCCGTGGTCGCGGAGAAACTTTTCGAGCCGCGAGTTAAATTCTGGAAAACGGGCCGGCATTTTCTGTTCGATGACTTCGCGGGAGGATCGCTCGTTTAAGAGTTTCTCCAATTCGGGCCGGGCGCGGATCAGGGCGGCCAGTTCGAACAGCTCCTTGTTGATGACGCCGGTCTTGGTCTCGCAGAACGCCATGAGCCGGTCGAACAGCGAGTCGGCCGCGTCCGGCCCGAAACCCATTTGCAGCAGCCGGTGCAGCAGCCGGTAAAGCGTGCTGTGCGTGATCGAGATGGCGATGTTTGGCAGAAAATAATCGGCGCCATGTTCATTGACGGCGCGGACAAAGCCCCAGACCTCGCGCAGGCTTTTGCCGGCGAGCGGCTCGGTCATGAATCTGCCGATGGAGATGAGATAGAAATCGAGATCTCTCGCCCAGGTCACCGGCAGCTCCTGCACCCACCGAAATTCCTCGCGCAGCTTCGGAATGGCGGCGTGAAGTTCTTCAAGGTTGCGCACGACAAACGGCGCCCGGCGTCCGTAAAGTTCCACCGCGTTCTGATTTCCGTAAATGTAATGTCCGTGCATGCCGAACCATTTGCCGTTGAACGGCGGAAAGCCCATGAGCCGGAATGAATAGTTGAGCGAGCGATGAAATCCGCTTTCCACAAAATCCCACGTCAGCGGCGTGATGACATTCGGGAAGCGTTCGGCGGATTCGTCGCGCGTCCAGCGCGGCGGAATCGTGGTGATGGGGCGCGACTGAAGCAGAAACAATTGTCCGCCGGCAAAGCCCCACTCAATGTCCTGCGGAAAACGGTAGCTGGTTTCGATGCGCAGCAACAGGTCGGCCAACTGGCCCAATTGCCCATCGCTCAAGCAAGGACGCGCGCCTTCCGTCGGGTTCAAAAGAACCTCCGTGGTGCCGCCGGCGACGCCAACTATTTTGCGGCTTTTCTCCGCGATGTTCGCCGAACGAATTGTGCGTGTGGTGCGATCAAGGGTAAAATGGTCCACTTCGCCCTCGCCGCTGACGACCGATTCGCCAAGGCCGAAATTCGCATCCACGATCATTTCATTGAGATCGCCGTTGACCGGATTGATGCTGAAGCCGACGCCGGCGACATCGCATTGCACCATTTGCTGGACCACGATCGCCATGGCAGCCAGCGCATGATCAAAGCCCTGCTGATGGCGATATGCGATTGCCCGGTCAAACCACAGCGAGCAGTAGCAGGCCTTGATCTTTTCAAGGATTTGTCCGGCACCGGAACAATTTAGATAAGTTTCATGTTGTCCGGCAAAAGCGGCGCTCGCCAGATCTTCCATCGTCGAGGAAGAGCGGACGGAAAACGCCTGGTCTTCGGGGAAGCGGCTTAATTGGGCGCGGGCTTCCTGGGCGACGCGCTCAGGCAGGGGAAGCTGGCTCAACGCCTCCCGCAGCTTCCCGCTTTCGGCGCGGAGCAAGCCCGCGTCGTGGAAAGGAAGCTGGTTGACCGCACGGAGAATTTCGCTGCCGCCGGCAATAAAATCCCGATAGGCCTGCGCCGAGATGATGAAGCCGGGCGGAACGGGAAATCCCCGTTGGGTGAGGATGGAAAGATTCGCGCCTTTGCCGCCGCTCAATTCGAGGCGGACGGCCAGCGGGTCTTGGAAGGTGAAGGTGTAGTTCATAGGGTGGTTGAAACGGCGGTTGTGGTTTTGCATGAGGGCTTGGCTGGAGTTTCCGCCTCGTTTTTCTTGGGAAAATGTTTTGCGATCCACAGCGCAAAGGCCGAGAGGATGAAACCACAGACCACATCAACAAAATAGTGATAGCGGAGGTAAATCGTCGAGCACCACAATCCGACACAGGGAATGAGGTAAAGCCGGAAACGCCACA
Source organism: uncultured Verrucomicrobiae bacterium (assembly GCA_963738245.1). Lineage (GTDB taxonomy): Bacteria > Verrucomicrobiota > Verrucomicrobiia > Limisphaerales > UBA11358 > UBA11358. The sequence continues at coordinate 93,074 of CAVTWB010000011.1, read as the reverse complement.
GGCGATGCCGTCGGTCGAAAAAAAGAATGAAGCTGGAAACTGCACAATGGAGGCTGGGAAAAACGTCCACGCCGTTGCTGCCGCGAGCGACGATGGCGGCATTCCAATTTGTGATCCACCAGCCGTTCAGCGGCACGGTGAATTGATCCGCCAGCGCGTGATAAGGTCCGGATGCGGGAACGAACGAGTAGCCGAGAAAACCGATGCCGTAGATGGTGAACAGGCCGGTCACGAATTTTATCAACAATTTCAAGTCGCCGCAGAAATAATAAATCATGCTGAACAGCAGATACGGAAAAAACAGGATGTAGCAAAAACTGAAGAACTCGGTGAGCGCCGGGTGAATCAGCGGCTGCAGGCGAAGACTGAGGTTCGTTCCAAGGGCCAGCTTGTCAATGTGCTGGAGGAGCACGTCCATGTGTTCCGGGTGAATTTTTGGAATCGCCGTTTTCATTTGTAGAAAGACGAGGTTCATCGCCACCGGATAAAACAGCAGGCCGAGCCGCCAGCGCCCGGAAGTTCCGCCAGAGCGGCAAAACCAGATCACTCCGACATTAATGGCAATCAAAGCCAAATAAAGAAGCGCGTCGCCGCCGAGGAAACCCGCCGTGAAACCCAGCCGCATCCAGGTGATGACCAGGAAAAGCCCGAAGAAAATTTCGTGCGGCAACAGCCGCCAATGTTCAGGCGGCTTCATCGGGCAGAGCTTGCAGAACGGTTTGATGAAAGTTCAGCATCCGCTTCCGAAGAAATGGATGTCGCAATGCATTGTGAACCGCGACGGCGAGTTTCTTGAACCGGCAATAGAGCTTCACGCCGGCGTAGGAAACGGCCAGGTATGCGGCGAGCCACAGGTAATTTCCCAGCAGCAACAGGGCAGCCGCGACGGTTCCGATCCACAGCGCGAAAATGGGCACGCCCGCCAGAATTTTCCAGAGCGAAACAACATTACGATCGTCGGGGAATTTCTTTCCCGCATACCAGCCGGCGAGGAATGGCGGCAGATTCAGCATGACGGCGGCGAGAACGACCGGGCTGACGAACAGCAGCGCCGCCAGATAGGGCACAACCGGCCCGACGGGGAACAACGGCACGCCTTGATGAAACCAGAGTTTGGCATTTTGTAATTCCGGTTCAAGACCGCGCCAGGCGTCCATGATTTTATCCGGCACGCCGGCCTCCATTGCTTTCAACGATTCAAAATAAGATCGTGCTGTCCCCAAAGTTGAGACATAGGCGAAGCGTTGGATCAATTGCTGTTGCTCGTCCGAGGAGACATTTATGCCGACGGCTTCCAGCGAGGCTTGCACGCGGCGCTTCATCGTCTTGAGATTTTCGATGCGACTGGCACCCGGCGGCAACTCGGTCAAGATCGGTGGCCCGACGACGACTTCAACCTTGCCGCGAAAAGCCCAAGGACATTCGTAATGAATTCCGAGCGGCACGACTTGAATCGGTTGATGGTCTCCATCGGCGAGATAATCCAGCAGCAACCACACTCCGCCACTCTTGAAGGGCAGATGACGCGGTCCCAGCGAACTGGTTCCTTCAGGAAACACAAACAGTTCGCCGCCGGCCCGCAAATGATCCACGCACTCATGCAGCGCTGCGTTGTTGAGCGCATGATCGCCTTCATCCTTGGCCCGGGCGACGGCAATTCCTTGAAAGAACATCCGGGAGAACCAGTTTTTGCGAAGCTGCGTGGAAATCATGAACACCGGATGGCGCAAGACCTGATCATAAACGAAACCGTCCACCGCGCCGTTGCGATGCAGCCCCAGATAAAGCACCGGGCCTGCAAGCGGCAAACGCTCCGGATGAATCAGCGTGATGCGTTCGAAATAAACACCGGTAATAAAACGGTAAAGCCATTGATGCCACGATCTCCGTGATGAAACTGTTCGCGCCACCGCCGCCGGTCGCGGATTTGCCGCCGCAGCCACGACTTTGTTCGCCTTGTGGTTCACGTGCGCAGGGTAGCCAACGGATTCCGGCGTGACAATCGCAGGAATCACAGCGGCAGTCTTGCATTTGCCGGATGTCGCCACATGACTTGAACCGTTCTCCCATTGAAACCGGCTGGCGTCGTCCGCTGTTTGCTCCATATGCATGCGCAGTTTATAACGCATTTTGCGTTGGGGCTTGAATTGATAAAAAAGCCGTGACATCAATTGAAACGATGATTGCACATTTCGGCGAAATTCCATGGCCTCTAAAAACACGGCGGTGTCATGCAGGCCGGCAAGTGTCGCCGGGTCAGGAATCGGGAAACGTTGGAAGCCGGGTTTGGCAAGCTCCTCGAAACCAAAATGGGCGGCGGATAAAATCGTTCGCGCGGGCCATTGATTTTCTCAATTTCAAAAATTTCTTTTCAATTCACGCCCCGGATCCAAGTGCGGTTAGTGTCGCCGCATGACATTTATCCAAACACATCAAAAACGAAATCCCGCCACCAGCACGCCTGTCAGAACACGTCGGATTCCTCTGGCGGTCAAACTGGGGTTCACAGTATTTATGGCCGTGCTCGTGCCGGTTTACTGGAAGCAATATGGGCCGGCGAACTTTTTATATTTTTGTGATCTGGCCCTGTTCATCACCCTGGCCGCGATGTGGCTGGAAAACCGGCTGCTCGCCAGCATGGCCGCCGTGGGTATCATCCTTCCGCAGTTGACGCTCTGGTGTGGCGATTTTGCCGCGCACCTGGCGGGTTTTAGGTTTATCGGGATGACCGACTATATGTTTGACGCGCACCGCTCGCTGTTTCTGCGCGGCCTTTCGCTGTTCCATGGATGGCTGCCATTTCTGCTGCTGTTCCTGGTTATTCGACTCGGCTATGACCGCCGGGCATTGTTCGCCTGGACGAGCCTGGCTTGGGGCGCGATGCTGATCAGTTATTTTTTCCTGCCCGGCCCCGGCGCGAAACTTGCCAACCCGCTTGCGCCGGTGAACATTGATTATGTGTTCGGATTCAGCGACACTGCGGTTCAAACTTGGCTGCCCGGCTGGGCCTGGCTGACGTTTTTGATCGTGGCGATGCCGGCGGTCATCTTCATTCCAACACATATTTTGCTCTGCAGATTTTCCGACAAAGCACAGCGACGGTCGCCAAAGCCAGCCTGCAATTAATTGAAGAAAGGCATTGGCGGCGACGGGTGAATGCGTGTGGAAACCGATACAGCCATGAGTTGTTTTTCGCGCGATCGCGAAGACAGGTAAAACCTAACGTGTGTATTGGTGAGCGGCGGGCAGGCTGACGGCTGGGATTCCCGATTTAACGGCGCTTCCAAATGGGTGTCGGTGCGACTCCCTGATTCCATGCCATCACTCCGCCCGCCGATAATGATGGAGCCAGCGGTCGGGATTGAACCGACGACCTTTGCTTTACGAAAGCATTGCTCTACCACTGAGCTACGCTGGCTGCAAACAGGATCAAAATCTGCCAGCACATATTAATAACGTCAAGGCGGAACCCCAGCCGCTGGTGGTTCGCGGGCATGGCCGGTCAGGCTGCATGCGGAAGGTGGCTATTTCGCCGCCGGTTTTTTAGCCACGGTGACCGCCGCCGGGCGCAGCAGGCGTTCGCGAAATTTGTATCCCTTCCGGATTTGCTGGATGACCTGGCCTTCCGGAATTTTATCCGATTCCTGCTGGGAGACCGCCTCGTGGAAAGTCGGGTCAAACGGTTTTCCGGCGGCGTCCACCTCTTCCAGCCCGGCATCCGCGAGCAGGGTTTTGAACTGCTGTTGGATCATGGCGATGCCAGTCTGCAATGCCGCGAGTTTGTCGCCCTGCGCGGTTTGCGCGGCGGCCTGCGCCATTTCAAAATTATCCAGGATGGGCAGAAGTTTGTTGAGCAGCGCGGAACTGGCGGCGTGGCCGGCCTCGGTGCGTTCGCGCGCGGCGCGCTTTTTGAAATTCTCAAAATCGGCGGTCACGCGCAGCAGCCGTTCCCAATGGTCATCGGCCTTGGCGGCGCGCGCCTTGAGTTCGGCGAGTTGCTCCGGCACCAGTTCGGCGACCGGCGCTTCGGACGGCGTTGTGTCAAACGGCTCTTCGTTCATGCAAGTGATGGCGGACAAAATTTCCCAGCCCGACAGATTAAGGGCAATTGCCGGAATTCGCAACCGGGATGTGTTCGAAAATTTAACCGGCGTTGGATGCTGGTAAAAGAAAACCCCGAACAGATAAATTGCTGCTTCGTCGCGGGCATTAAAATTTTGCATCGCCACGCGTGCCCGGTCGGATTAGTGTGCCGGCAAGATGTTCAAGCAAATCCAGCGACTTGAAACCTGGTCGAAGCCGGCGGTGGCGGCATTGTGCCTGGGCATCGTTGGCGTGGTCGCCTGGGCGGATTACGAGACGGGCTACGAAACCGGCTTTTCAATTTTTTATCTCACGCCCGTTTTCATCGCCGCCTGGTATTATGGGTTCGCTTTCGCGGTCTTGATTTCCATCCTGAGCGCGACGGCGTGGATTTCCATGAACCTTGCCGCCGGCACCCACTTTTCAAGCTATGTGGTCCCGCTCTGGAACGCGTTGGTCAAATTCACCTTTTATTTCGTGGTGGTGGTGCTGGCGACCAAGCTCCGCAACTTGCAGCGGGAACTGGAATCGCGCGTGCACCAGCGGACGGAAGCTTTGTCCAGGGAAATTAAGGAGCGGTCGCGCCTGCAAAAGGAACTGCTGGAGACCGCCGAGCAGGAACAGCGGCGCATCGGTCGCGACCTGCACGATAGTTTGTGCCAGCACCTGACGGGCACGGCATTTGTGGGGCAGGTGCTCGGTCAGAAACTGTCGGACAAGTCGGCAGCGGAAGCGGCGGATGCCCAACGGCTGGTGGTGTTAATTGAAGAAGCCATCGAACTGACCCGCCAGGTGGCGCGCGGTTTGCACCCCATTGAAATGCAGACCGGCGGCATTCAGGATATTTTCAAGGAACTCGCGGCCACCGTGAGCGACCGGTTTCATGTGACCTGCCGGTTTGAGTGTTCGCAAGCCATGACGTTACAAGATGCGAATATCGCCACGCATTTGCTCCGGATCGCGCAGGAGGCGGTCAGCAATGCCATTCGGCATGGCAAAGCCAGGCACATCAACATCTGTCTCAATTCAGCCGACGATGAACTGGAGTTGACCATTACCGATGACGGCGGCGGACTGCCGGTAAACCCACGGAACGGCAACGGCATGGGGCTGCGTCTCATGGCCTACCGCGCCGACATGATTGGCGCGATTTTCAGCGTCGAAGGCCTGCCGACTCAGGGGACGCGCGTCACCTGCAAGCTGGCCGCCGATTCCGGATCAAATAAAAACTATGCCGCAAAAAATTAAAATCCTTCTGGTGGATGACCATCCGCTGGTGCGCGAAGGTCTGGCCAATCTCATCAACCGCCAGCCCGACCTCGAAATTTGCGGCGAAGCCAGCAATGAACCGCAGGCACTGGAACTGGTCAGAACTGTCCAACCCAGTGTCGCAATTGTGGACATCTCGCTCGAAAATGGGTCAGGCATCGAACTGATCAAAAGCATCAAGGAGTTTCATCCGGCGGTGAAAATGCTGGTTTTGTCAATGCATGACGAATCGCTCTATGCCGAACGTGCCCTCCGGGCCGGGGCGCGGGGTTATATCATGAAGCGCGAGGCCGCCACAAAAATCATCCAGGGAATCCGCGACGTGATGGCCGGACAGCTATATGTCAGCGAAAATGTTACCACCATGATAAATGAAAAATTTGTGGCGGGAGGAACGGCGGCGGGCGGTTCGCCCGTCGAACAGTTGAGCAACCGCGAGTTGGAAGTGTTTCAATTATTGGGTCTCGGCCATAATACCCGGCAGATCGCTGATCATTTGCACGTTGGCTTCAAGACCGTCCAAGCCTATTGTGCCCGCATCAAGGTCAAACTCCAGCTCGCAAACGCGACCGAACTGCTGCGCGAGGCGGTGCGCTGGCACGAAGGCCAAAAGTCAAAATAAACATTCAGTGTAGGGCACTGCCCTACAGAAAGTATAGGCGGAACTTCACAGTAAATTGACAGTGTGTCAGATAACATGGCAACGTGGATGCTAGATAGCATTCAGTTCGCGGTTGCGACCGGCAATCAAAGTGAACAAAAACTGTAATCATAATAACCCGCCGGTCGCGAAGTTCACGCCGCACCAAAGAAAGAAAACAAAAATGAAGACAATGAAAAACATCCGCAAGGCCGGCTTCACGCTGGTTGAAATCATGATCGTCGTGGCCATCATTGGCCTCTTGGCGGCCATCGCGATTCCCAACTTCGTGAAAGCCCGCGCGACCTCACAGGCCAATGCCTGCATCAACAACCTCCGCCAGATTGACGCGGCGGCCAACCAGTTCGCGTTGGAAACAAAACAGACCACCGGTGCGACCATCACCTTCCCGAGCGACTTGACGCCTTACATCAAGTTGAACGCGAACAGCAGCGTGCCGGCCTGCCCGGCCAGCGGCACCTATTCCGACGGCTCGGTGGGGGCGACTCCGACCTGCTCGCTGGGTTCGACGGTCACTCCGGCGCACGCATTGCAGTAATTTTAAACCAGGTTTGAATCACCAGCCCGGGGCGAAAGCTCCGGGCTTTTTTTTGTTACCAATCCGTCTCGCGGTAGTCTTTCAGGAATTTTCCCCAGATGTGCATGCCGGTGTTGAAGCCAACGATGATCGGATCCACGATGCGCGCCGCGCCGTCCACGATATCCAGCGGCGGATGGAAGCGATGCTCCGCCACCTTGCGCTCGGCGATGTGCGCGGGGTCTTCGTCCGTCACCCAGCCGGTGTCCACGGCATTCATGTGGATGCCGTCGGCGTGGTAATCCGCCGCCGCCGTGCGCGTCATCATGTTCAGCGCGGCCTTGGCCATGTTCGTGTGCGGATGCCGCGTTGTCTTGAACTTCCGGTAAAACTGCCCTTCCACGGCCGAAACGTTGACGATGTGCTTGTCGCGCTCCGGCGTGCGGAGCATGAGCGGCTTGAGCCGGGCGTTGAGGATGAACGGTGCGATGGCGTTGACGAGCTGCACTTCGAGCAGTTCCACCGTCGGCACTTCGTGCATGAGGAAACGCCAGGAATTACGCTCGCGCAAATCCACCTGCTGCAAATCCTGGTCGAGCTGGCCTTGCGGGAACAAGGCTTGTTGCGCGGCCAGTTCTTCGGGAAGCTGTGGCACCTGGGAAAGCGCGGCGGCGTGGGTGATGCCTGCGTGTTGGAGTTCAAGCTTCAGCTTGCCCCCCGGACAAGCTAAAGCTTGAACTCCAACGGCAACTCCGCCTTCCGGCAACAGATGATACCCACGCAAGCCTTCGTATGCGCCGAGCAATTTCGCCGCGTCCGGTGGCAAGTCGTGCAATGGCCCATTCTCGCGTTCCATCATGTGCGCGTAAAAATCCGGCGGACGCCGCACGGTCTGGCAGGCGTTGTTGATGATGAAATCCAGCCGCGCATATGTCGTCGCGAGCAGATGTTTGCAAAACGCCTCCACGCTCGGCGTGTGGCGCAGGTCGAGTCCAAAAATTTCCAGCCGATGGCCCCAGTCTTTGAAATCCGGCTCGGCGGCGTAACGCATCGCCGAGTCGCGCGGAAAACGCGTCGTGACGATGAGCTGCGCGCCGCAGCGGAGCAGCTTGATCCCAGCCTGATAGCCGATTTTTACGCGGCCGCCGGTGAGCAGCGCCACGCGCCCGCGCAGGCCGGCGAGTTCGGTGCGCTTGCGCCAGTTCAACTCCGCGCACGCCGGGCAGAGCTGGTCGTAGAAATGGTGGATCTGCGAGTAATCCTTTTTGCAGACGTAGCAATTCTGCGGCTCGACGGCTTCGTGGAAATCGGGATTGTCCTTCGACTTCCTCCTGCTTGAAGATCGGCGGCGGAAAACACATTCGGCGTGGTGAAAACTGTCTGCCGGCGCAATTTGCGGATGCCGGTCTGGTTCAGCGCCTTTTCTCGCGCGTCTGCGATTTGTCGGCCTTGCGCTGGCGTTTCGTCGCCTTCACCAACCGCCGCCGGGCGACCGCGTCGGGCCGGGAAATCTGGCCGGCGGCCTTCATCAGCCGCGTTCGTTCCGCCTCCGGAAACGCCGGCCAGCAGCTCGCGGTTGCGGGCGATGGATTCCAGCAGTTCGGCGGTGGCTCGCAGTTGTTCCGGTCAGCGCGGATTTGTAGAATATGATTTTTCATTCGGGCGTTTGCCGGCGGCAGTTTGGTTTCCGCGCAGCGCCGCCGTCAATGTGTTTCCGGCAGGAACACTCCGCCCGCCCGCAGATTTCAGGCTTGCGTTTTGGTGTTTTGCGCAGAAGAATTGCCGGCTGTTATGCAATCACAAGAAGCAACCGCCGAGATATCGTTTTCAAATTATTGCCGTGGGTAGAGGCCAACCTGAAACGCATCATTTACGGCGCGGTCCTGGTTTTGATCGCCGTCTTCATTTTTTCGTTTTATTCCTACCGGCAAAACCAGAACGAAATCGCCGCCGGCCAGGCGCTGACGCAGGCTCTGGTTTCCAACACCGGCGGCGGGCTGGCCGATGCCTGCCTGAAAGTCGCGACGGATTATTCCGGCACGGCTGCCGGCCAGCGCGCCCTGCTGGAAGGCGCGACGGCGCTGTTCACCGCAGGCAATTACGCCGGCGCGCAGGCGCAGTTTGAAAAATTCCTCAACACGTATCCCGACAATTTTTTCACGCCGCAGGCCGAACTGGGCGTGGCGGCCAGCCTCGACGCGCAGGGCAAAACGGATCTGGCCTTCAGCGCTTATCAAAGGGCGGCCGGTCAGGTTGGCGATGTCAACGTGGTGGCCACCGCAAAATTCGCGCTCGCCCGGATTGACGAGTCCCAGGGCAAAATCGCAGACGCGGTGAATCTTTACACTGAAATTGCGCGCACATTTCAGAACAGCCCGATCGGTTCGGAAGCCGCCCAGCGGGCGATGGAGTTAAAAATAAAAGCTCCGGCTGCAGTCGTGGCGCCCGCGCCAGCCGGCACCGTCCCGTTCAATTTGAGCCGTTGAGCATGAAACTGGCAATCATCGGCACGGGCTACGTTGGCCTCGTCACCGGCACCTGTTTTGCCGAAGTCGGGCATCAGGTGATCTGCGTGGACAGTGACGCGGCCAAGGTCAAGACGCTCCAAGCCGGCGGCATTCCCATTTACGAACCCGGCCTCGAAGAACTCGTGAAGAAAAATGTCGCCGCCGGGCGGCTCTCCTTCACGAACAGCACGGCGGAAGGCGTGCAAAAATCCGATGTGGTTTTCATTGCCGTGCCGACGCCGCCGCAGCCGGACGGTTCGGTGGACTTAAGCTACATCGAACGCGTGGCGCGCGACATCGCCGGGGCCATGACGAGCTACAAAATTGTCGTGGACAAAAGCACCGTGCCCGTCAAGACCGGTGAAAAAGTGGGCGCAACCATCAAGCGCTATTGTGCGGCGAAGGTGGAATTTGACGTGGTGAGCAACCCGGAATTTCTGCGCGAAGGTTTTGCCGTCGGCGACCTGATGAAGCCCGACCGCATCGTCATCGGCGTTGGTTCGCAGCGGCCCGTCGCGGCAATGAAGGAGATTTACACGCCGTTCAACGCGCCGATCATCGTCACCGACATCAACTCCGCCGAACTCATCAAGCACGCGGCCAATTCCTTTCTGGCGCTGAAAATTTCCTACATCAACGCCATCGCGAACATTTGCGAGGCCGCCGGCGCGAACGTGCAGGAGGTCGCGCAGGGCATCGGTTTGGACGAGCGCATCGGTCGCCGTTTTCTGAATGCCGGCATCGGTTTCGGCGGCAGTTGTTTTCCGAAGGACTTGAGCGCGTTCATTAAAATCTCCGAGCAGGTTGGCTACGAATTCAAACTGCTTAAGGAAGTCCAGCGCATCAACGCCGACCAGATGGAACGCTTCGTGAAGAAAATCACGGACACGCTCTGGGTGCTGAAGGACAAAAAAATCGGCGTGCTCGGCCTCGCGTTCAAGCAGAACACCGACGACGTGCGCTCGTCGCCCGCAATTGATTTGTGCCACCGGCTGCTGAAAGACGGCGCGACGTTGCGCGTGCATGATCCCAAAGGCATGGAAAAAGCCAGGGCGCTGCTGCCGGACGTGACTTACGTGGACGACATGAACGCCGTGGCTGAGGGCTGCGATGCAATCGTTGTGGCGACCGAATGGGATGAATTCAAAAAGCTCGATCTTTCGCGCGCCAAAAGATCGCTCACGCATCCGATCATGTTCGACGGCCGCAATCTGTTTGATCCGGCGGAAATGGAAAATCTGGGCTGGATTTACAAGAGCGTGGGGCGGTGATTTATGATTGGAAAACAGCCACAGCCCGGCGACGCGTGTGGCGCAAATCGTAAATCATCAATCGTAAATCGTAAATTCATCGAGGTTTCCGCCGCGCTCATCTTCCGCGACGGCAGGCTGCTCATCACGCAGCGGCACGCGAAGGCGCATCTCGGCGGGTTGTGGGAATTTCCCGGCGGCAAGCGCGAAGCCGGCGAAACCTTTGAAGCCTGCCTCGTCCGCGAAATCCGCGAGGAATTGGGCGTCGAAATTTTCGTCGGCGAATTGTTCGCGGAAATCCGCCACGATTACCCGGAGAAATCCGTCCACCTGAAGTTTTTCATTTGCAAACTTCTTTCCGGCGAGCCGCAGCCGCTGGATTGCGCCGCCGTGAAATGGATTGAAAAATCCCAACTGTCGGAACACGAATTTCCCGCCGCCGATTTCCAAATGCTGGCCAAATTAAAATTGGCATCCGACGGTCCCGGCAGATTCATACTTTAATGATTGGCCGTGCCAATCGCCCAGCCGTTTCTCCTTTTGCCCGTTTGACTTTTCCGGCACACTCCGCGCATGGAGCTGGCGATGGCGGCGATCTTGATTTTCGCGGGCGCGAGTTTCTTTTTCGCGCTGGCGGAAACCGCGCTCTTTTCCCTCGGCCAATGGCAGGTGCGGCAACTGGCGGAACGGCATCCGCGCGCGGGCAGGGTCGTGGCGCGGCTGCTCGAACGCCCGCAGGATTTGCTGGCCACGCTGGCGCTGGGCAACACTTTCGCCAACGCCGCGATGCTGGCCGTCGCGCTGCGGATGGTGTTTGACGCCGGCTGGGCGCTGGCGCTGACGGTGATTGCGCTGCTGGCGTTCGTGCTGATTGGCTGTGAGGTTTTTCCCAAAACGCTGGCCGTGCGCCGGCCGGAACGCTGGGCGCTGCGCGTGGGCTGGCTGCTGCTGGTTTTTCGAAAAATCAGCACGCCGTTGTATCGCGCGGCGCAATGGCTGAACTCGGCATTTTCATTAAAAAATCCGCGCTGCCGGCAGTCCGCGCCTGCGCCGGTCCTGACGGACGCGGAATATCACGAGCTGCTCGACATGGCCTACCGGCAGGGCACGCTCGCCGAGTCGGAAAAGGAAATCATCCTGCAAATCATCAGCCTCGACCAGCGCATGGCGCGCGACGTGATGCGCCCGCGCGCCGCCATGTCGTGCATTTCCGACGACGCGACGGTTGAAGAAATGATCGCCGCCGCGCGGAAATTCCGGCACCGCCGCCTGCCGATTTACGACGAAACGCCGGACACGATCGTGGGCATTTTGAACACGCGCGCGCTGCTGCTGGACCCGCAGATTGATTTGTCGGAGGTCATCGAGTTTCCCTCGTTCGTGCCGGAGACGATGAACCTGCTCCAGCTTTTTCAAAGTTTGCAGAAGCAGCATCGCGGGCTGGCGGTGGTGCTGGATGAATTCGGCGGCGTCGGCCGGCCTGGTGACGATGGAGGACATCCTCGGCGAGCTGGTCGGAAAAATCCACACTACCACGGAGCCGGAAGGTTTTGTGATGGAAAAAATCTCGCCCGGCCGCTGGCGCGTGAACGGCACGATGCGGCTGGACGATTTTCGCCGTGAATATCCCGCGCTCGGCGAGGTGGCGGAGGTCGAGACGATGGGCGGCCTGCTGACGCATCTGCTGGGCGTGGTGCCGAACACCGGCGAATCGGCGACGTTCCGGGACTTGAAACTCACCGCGCAGATCGTGGACGAACGGCGCGTGCGCGAACTGCTGGTGCAGCGGCTGAAATAAAAATGGACGCGAACCTTTACAACTGGCTTGTGTGGGTCGTGCTCGGCGCGTGCCTGCTGCTTTCATTTTTGCTGTCGGGCATGGAGGCGGGCGTGTTCGCGCTGAACCGGCTGCGTGTGCGGCGGCTGGCGCGCACGGGCAAGCCGTCGGCGAAGCTGCTCCAGGGCTTTCTTGAAAATCCGGAGCGGTTTCTGTGGACGATTCTCGTCGGCAACACGCTGGCGAACTTTCTGATTCTCGGCTGGACGCTGGCGAAGCTGCATGAATGGCTGCCGGGCCAGCGCGCCTGGGTCGTCGGGATCTTTGCCGCGGTCGTGTTTTTGTTTTACACATTTTTCGACCTGCTGCCGAAAATGCTGTTCCGCGCTCATCCGAATTCCTGGTGCCTTTCGGCGGCGAGCCTTTTCCGGTTCGTGCATTTCGGCTCTGAGTCCGCTGGTGTTAATCGTCGCGGACGCTTCCAAGACCATTTTGAAATGGACGGGCGGCAAGGCGTTCACCGGGCGGCTGTTCGGCAACCGCGAGGAAATGCGCGCGGTGATGCAGGAATCGTCGCAGGCGTTCACCGAGCGACGAGCGGGCGATGATTAACCGCGTGCTGGATCTGCAAAATTACACCGTCGGACAAATCGCGATGCCGATGGACAAAATGGTGACGGTGGAAGCCGACACGCCGCTGGGCGAGGCCTTGAAGCTGGCGCGCGAAAAAAATCTTTCGCGCCTGCCGGTCTGGGAAACGCGCGACGGCCAACGCCGGATTGCCGGACTGCTCGCGGTCAACCGCATTGCTGTTCAACAGCGCACTGGACTTGCAGCACCCCGCGTCGCAGCACTTGACGCCCGCGCTGTTCATGGATGAGGACGTGCGGCTGGAAATCGCGCTGCGCCGGATGCAGCGCGCGGGCCAGCGGCTGGCCATCGTGCTGGCGCGCGACGGCGGCGAGGCCGGCATCGTGACGCTGGAGGACATTTTGAAACTGATGTTCGGCGAGGTGAAATTGTGAACTGGACGGAACTCATCCATGACGCGTCTGAAGCTGCTGGCCGTGGCTGGTGCTGGTGCTGCTGAACGCCTTTTTCGTCGCGGCGGAATTTGCGCTCGTCCGCATCCGCGACACGCAACTGGAGGCGCTCGTCGGCCAAGGGCGATGCGCCGCGCGAAAATGGCGCGGCACATCGTCCGCACATTGAATTCCTATTTCAGCGCGACGCAGTTGGGCATCACGATGGCGAGCCTCGGTCTTGGCGTGGCGGTGGAGCCGGTTTTCGCGCGATCTGCTCGAATCCGCTGTTCAGACCTGTTGAACGTCAATCCACGGAACGTGGCTGAAGTTCGATCTCGCTGATCGGCGTCGGTTTTTGCTCGTGAACTCTTTCTGCACATCATCGTCGGGCGAACTGGTGCCGAAGGGATTGCCATCCAAAGCCGCTGCCGGTCGACCTCTTGTCGGTTGCCAGCCCGTTGCACTGGTTTTACCTCGCGTTTTATCCGTTCATCCGGCTGCTGCAACCGCGCCGCCCGCTGGCTTTGCGCCAGTTACCGGCATTTGCGCCGGAGGGAAATCGAAGGCGCGCACACAGAGGAAGAACTGCGCCTGGTGCTGGCGGCGGCGCAAAATGCGGCGGGCGGAACGGCGGGCGGACGCAACATCCTCTTGAACGCGCTGGATTTGCGGCATCGCATGGTGCGCGAGATCATGCGGCCGCGCCACGAAATCGCCGCGTTCAACACCGAGGCGACGATTGCCGAATGTCTCGCACTGGCGGAGAAGATCGCGCTATTCGCGCTTTCCGCTTTGTGACGACGGCGATCTGGACAAAACGCACGGCGTCGTCCACATCAAGGACCTCTACGCGCTTGCGCGACAAGGCGCGAGACGGCGGCGGATTTGCTGCCCGTCGCGCGCAAGTTGATTTACATTCCCGAAACCGCGCGGCTGGAAAAACTGCTGCAACTGTTTCTCGACCGGAAAACGCATTTCGCGGTCGTGGTGGACGAATACGGCGGCACGACCGGCATCGTGACCCTGGAAAATGTCCTCGAAACGCTGGTCGGCCAGATTCAGGATGAGTTTGATTCCGAAAAATCGGATTTGGTTCGCGTCGGCGAAAACATCTGGGAAGCCGCCGGCACTTTGGCGCTGCATGATCTGGAAAAAATCATCGGCGAAGTTCCGCATGACGAAAACGTCGCCACGGCGAGCGGCTGGCTGACGCAAAAGCTCGGCGGTTTTCCGAAGACCGGCGACGTGACGAGCGTGGGAGCGTTTGAAATGCGCGTGGAGGAAATGGAAGGCCCGCGTGTGGGGTGTTTCAAAATCATCAAGTCAACCACCGGCGGCGTTTCCGCAAACGACATTTGATTTCAAGCCCCTGAAATTTTCCTGAAGCAATCAGCTTGAAAATACGGCGATAAAATTCATTATATGGAAAATATGTTGCCCGTGCAAAGCGCCGCGCCGACGTCCAATGCCGACCTGCCTCCGTGCGCGGCAGTGGTGATGCCGGTTTTCAACGAGGCGGCGACAGTGGCCCGGATGGTGGAGAATGTTCTGGCACAACGACCGGTCATGGAATTGATCATCGTGGACGATGCGTCGGCGGACGACACCTGGAAAATTCTTCAGGGACTGGCCGGCAGGGAAGACCGCGTGAAAATTTTCCGGCACGAAATAAATCAGGGCAAGGGCGCGGCATTGCGGACCGGTTTTCAAAAGGCCACGGCGCCGGTTGTGCTGATTCAGGACGCGGATTTGGAATATGACCCGAACGAGTATTTTCTGCTGCTGTGGCCGATTTTGTCGAAGCGTGCGGACGTGGTGTTCGGCTCGCGCTTTCTCGGCGGCGGCGCGCATCGTGTGCTGTATTTCTGGCATTCCGTCGGCAACCGGCTGTTGACGACCATTTCCAACATGGCGACCAATTTGAATTTGACCGACATGGAAACCTGCTTCAAGGCGTTCCGCTCCGACGTGCTGGAAAAAATCCGCGTGGAGGAAAACCGGTTTGGTTTCGAGCCGGAGATCACGGCGAAGGTCAGCCGGCTGAACGTGCGGATTTACGAGGTGCCCATTTCGTATTACGGCCGGACGTATGCCGAGGGCAAAAAAATCAACTGGCGCGACGGCTTCAGCGCGCTGCGTTGCATCCTGAAATATAATTTCTTCGCCAAATGAAAAAATTCCACCGCTGGCTGGAATGGTGCGCGTTCGCGGCGGCGGTCTTGATCGCGCTGGTCGCGGTTTACCAGTTTTTTTTCGCCAACGTGGAACACACGGGGATGGGGTCGTTTGCGCTGTATCAACGGCGGGCCGCGGCGCTCGCCAGCGAAACCGACCCGGTCAAGCGCGACGCGATGGGCGTTCTGCTCTCGTCGTTCGGCCGCTCCTTTGACGGACAGTTTCCCACGAACGCCCGGGTTTTTCTGGCAGGCATGCTGGGGCCGGAAAACTCCGGGAACGTCGGCTATTTTTATTTTTTGAGCTATTATCTTTTCCCGCGCGAAGTGTCCATTTCGCTTGGCGAACCGCCCGTTTATTCGCTGGGTGGTCCGATTCAGGGCCGTAATCCAGCCTCCTTGGATGAATTAGCGACGGCCGGTTACAACGTGGTCATGCAACTGACGCCCGACGGACAACTCGAGTATCACGAATTCAAGCCGTTCCCCTCGGCCGGCAAACCGGTGCCAATTTCCACAAATGATGAAATCATCGCCTTTTTGCTGCCGCTGGCCGTCGCGCTGGCCGGGTCGCGTGTGGTCCGGTGGTTGTTCAGGGAATTGGAAACGGTTCTTTCCCTCGGCGAACTGCTGGCGTGCGGGCTGGCGCTTGGCGCATTTATTTTAACGCAGGGCGTTCTCGGGCTGCGCATGGCCGGCCTGCGGCTGGAACATGTTTTGGATGTGGCCGTCATGATTTGGGCCGTCGCTGAAGTCATTTTGTTGTTCCGGCAACGGCGCGCGCAATTGTTCAAATTCCATGCCCGACAGCTTTGGTGGCTGCTGCTGGTTCCCGCCGGTCTGGTTTTGTGGTGTCTTTTCCGGCTGGCCGGCTTGGAAGGGCTGCTGGAATTTGACGCGGTCGCGTTTTGGGCCTTAAAGGCCAAAATTTTTTATTTGTTCGCCGGGCCGGATATCTGGACCTGGTTCAAAAATCCGGCGCTCGCCTACGCGCATCTGGATTATCCGCTGCTGGCCTCTTTGTTGCACACGTTGACTTACGGCTCAATCGGCCATGTGAACGAATTCGTCACGAAATTCTGGAACCAATGGATGCTGCTGTTTATCGGCTGGGCGATTCTTGGTGCGGGAAGATTTCCGCGCCAGAAACCATGGCTGGTTGCCGCCGTCGCCACCACCGTCATCCTGCTGCCGCTGACATTGGAGTTCACCCGGGCGGAAGGCGGCACAATTCCCATGGTTTTTTTCGTGGTGGTGAGTTCGCTGCAACTGGCCGTGGGCATGATGGAAAAACAACCCGCGCGCATCCGGCTCGGCCTGCTGCTGCTCATGGCCACGGCCATGGTCAAGTTTGAAGGCATCGTGCTCCTCGCCTTTTGGTCCGTCTTGCTGCTGCTGGACAAGGACAGCCGCGCCGCGTTCTGGCCGTTGCGCCGGATCGGCCTGGCGGGACCGGTGGGAATTGCCGGCTGGGTTCCTTATTTGATTTTCCGCCTGCATCATCCGGTTCCTCACCCTGAATCCGCATGGCTCGGCAACTTCTGGAAACACATTGAAACCACCTTGAGCATCACGCCGATGACCGATCTGGCTTTCGTGTCGCGGCGGTTTTTGAACAACGATTTCGCCGCCTGGGGTTCACCCGACAATCACCATGCCGTCTGGCAGGGGAAATGGGTCGGCTGGGAATCCTTATTCGACCAGGCCACGATTGGTCTTGGCTGGGTATGCCTGCTCGCCCTCCTCGCCGCGTGGTATCAAGGCGGCAGCTTGCGCTGGACGATGGCGCGGCTGGCGCTGATATTTTTCAGCTTCTCCGTGTTCATCGGTTTTGTCTGGAGCGCCACACATGCCGATCCCCTGAATTACGCCGGCGCGCTGGGCGCCAGCGAACGCATCGGCGGCGGACGCTACCTTTTGCCGGCGTTGCTGTCGTGGTTTGTGGCCGGTTTTGTCCTGCTGGTTCGCGCCGGGAAAATCGCGCCGGACGTTGTCGCCGCACCCGTGAAAAAGAAACCCGTCAAAAACAAGCCGTCGCGCTGGCCGCGCTGAGCTTGAAGCCTTCACTTAAAATCATTTTATGATCAAATTAAACTTGGGCGGCGGCAATCAATCCATGGCCGGATGGGAGACGGTGGATCTGTTCGCAGCCAATCCCAACTACCGGGTTGATCTTTTAAGCCTTCCCTGGCCCTTTGCCGACAAATCCGTGGATGCGGTCGCCATGTTCCATTTTTTGGAGCACGTTGACGATGTCGAAAAAACCGTCCAGGAAGTTCATCGCATCCTGAAAACAGGCGGTGAATTTTGGGTGATCGTTCCCCACGTCAAAAACCCGGCGGCGTGGGACATCTCGCACCGGCATTTTTTCAGCTGCGTCACTTTTTCGACCATCGCGGAGAAATCCTACTACCGGTTTGGCGGAAAACAATTGTTCCAGACCAGTTTTTTTCAAATGCCGGTGATTCAGCATCGCTGGATAAAATGGACGCCGCTGGATTTGATCTCGTCCCGGTTCCCGTTCTTTTTTGAAAAATTCATTCCATTTGCGCCCGCCCACATCGAATGGAAAGGGATTGCCCTTTAACCGGCTTGTCCGGGCAAAGCCGGGTTTCACCAGCGCGCGCCACGGATGGCGAACACGGTGACCGTTGCGAATACAATCACGTCCGTGGCAACCGCCAGCCAGAGTCCGTGCATGGCCGTGCCGGTGGCAAAAAGCAAAATCAAGCCCAGCCAGACGGCGAGCGGATGAAAATCCGGCGCGCTGCGCTTGCTCAATTGCTTGTTGATCATCGCCGGCGTGGCAAAGGCGAGGATCAGCAGCGTCACCACAAACCAGCCGACGGAAACCGACAGCGGTGCGCCCTGCGGTGTCAGCGAATAACCGGTCGTTGTCCAAATCCAATAATGTTTCGTGCGTGCAGCAAACGGTTCGAGCGCGCAATCGAACAGCATCGTGAACAACGCCGTCAGCCCGATGAGCCAGAAGCCGTAGGTCCGGATTTTCCGCCACGGCCGCAAGACCAGCCGCGCCACGCCGCGCGAATTCAACACGGCAACCACCCACAGAAACGGCAGCGTCCACGGCAGCGTGTTGAAAAATTTCTGGCCGGCATCCGGGCCGAACATGAAAGGTCCGAAGGGAATTCCACTGGTCGCGCCGAGGATGTGCGCCACGCTGCCGATGAGCGCAATGGCGATCGCGCCGAGCAGGACATTTTGCGCCGGCAGATGCCGCGTGAAGGTGGCCAGCGTGCCGGCGGTGGCGAGCAGGAGCAACAGCGCTTCCGGCCAGTTGGAGTCCGCCCGGCAGATGACGGCGGCGAGCGCGCCCAAAAATCCGGCGGCGAGCAAAAAATTGGACAGTGGACAGGCCCACGTCAGAAATTTTCCGCGTGTTCCCGGCGAAAACAAACTGGTTGCCGTTGCTGGTTGCATGGTTTTGTTTAAAATACGAGCTTATCCAAATGAAAGCAACCAGCACGCCATTTTTTATGGGATTATGCACAAAGCATAAGTGAATAGTTGCAAGGCATTGATTGCAACGGCTTACGAAATTAACGGGCTTTCAGGCGGGTTTTTACCGACTTTTTGCGGCTGGTAGGCAGGCGATTGAAAGCGCAACGGCGCAATGCTTCATCTGGCGAAAGTGTGAACTTTAATGGCTCGTTTGCCCAATATGCCATGTGGTTAATTATATGTATTGTGCATAATCCCAATTTTTTAGAATTCCCTTGTCTCGTGGCGGCAAACCTGCTTCTCTCAAAAAACTTTATGACTTTGGACGAAGCCAAGACACTGATTAAAACCTGCGCCGCGCAGATGAACGCCCATTACGGCAAATCCGTTTTTGACGAATGGGCGGTTGTCTCGCTGGCGGAAAACCGGGCGCGCGTGCTGTCTTACGTCGGACCGCGCAATGACGCCTTCCTGAAAAACTTTGCGAACGACCTCGGCTCCCTGCGCTCCGAACTGCTCGGCACGGACTACGGCGTCGGCGATTTCGCGTTTGCGCGGCACGGCACCGGCACGCGGTTCGAGGCGTTTATGGTTTTGGGCGTGGCGATTTATCTCATCTGCAACAACACAACCGAATCCATGGACACGATTGCCAAGGACCCAAAATGGCTCAACGCGCAGGTGCCGTTCGCGGAACTCGGCGACAAGCTGCGGATGAGTCCTCTGGTGATGACCTCCGACACGCAGTTTTTCAAAAAATAATTCCGTTGCTCCCGGCGGGTTTCAACCCAGCAGACCTTTGTAGAGAAACACCAAGTAGGCCGCGACCAGCAGCCAGCCCACGGCGCGCGGCAATTGCCCGAACAGTGCCACGCACAAAAAATGCACCAGCGTTGCGCCGAGGAGAATGAACATGCTGATATGGAAATACGCCGGCATGATCATGGGGTTGTATAGCGCATAAATGCCGATGCAGAGCGGAATCGAGACATGCGCGTCGCCGACCTGCGAGGCATAGACCGTTTCCGGCTGCCCGCGCCAGCCGTAATAAAATGCCAGCAGCGCGTTCGGCAGCACATCCAGCCAGCCGCTCAACCAGCCGAGATATTTCGCGCTGATGAAACCCGTGTGAATGTGCGACGTCCAGTTCACCAGCCAGTCCGTGCTGACATAAATCCCATACGCGCCGATCGCCAGCAGCGCCAGGTCAATCGGCAGCGTCCAGCCCAGCGACTTTCCCTGGCGGACATTATTCTTCAACACGTCGAAAACGTGGAAGCATTGCCAGAACAGGAACAGGCCGATCAGCACCAGCCCGTCGTTGAAACCAATCCGCCGGTTGCGGCCCAGCGCCCAGACCGCGCCGGTGAAAAACAGCACCGCCAGTAGCGTGAGCAGCAGCGAGAGCCGGTTCAGCTCCCGCGTCTTGCCGGAATCCTTCTTCCGGTTCTTTGGCCGGCCCGGAAGATTTCGCCGGCAAAACTTTCATGCCCCAGATGATTGCCGGCAGGCCGAGCACCAGCGTCATGTTCGTGACATTGTTGACGAGCGAATTCGTCATCACGTCCGCGCCGTTGCCGCCGTTGCGGCCGATGATGAAGGCGAAGATGAGGTTGCCCATGCCCGTGCAATACGGCATCACCAGCGTGCCCAGCACCGTTCCTTCAAAACCTTTCGCGCTCAAAACCTCCAGCCGCCAGATCATCAGGAACGAGGCCGCGAGGAACAATCCAAGAAACCAAAAAGGCGCGGCATGGCCGTGGGCTTCAAGCGAATGGACGAGCGAGTGCTGCACCGGGCCAAGCTTAACGAAAAGAATTTTCCGGCGCGACAATGAAGTTTAGGCGCGGCACAGATTTCGCGGATAAAAACGGGTTGAAGCCGGTTCGCCGTCGCCGGAGGCGGATCCGCTTTTTTCAACTCCCGACCCGCCGTGGCCGTAGGCGATGCCGCCTTTCCAAACTCTGGCTCCGCCTTTGGCGAAGGCGAACCCGCTTTCGGGAACGGCGGACCCGCCGCGATCGACGGCGGACCCGCTTTTTGGAAAGGCGACCTCGTCTTCGAAAAAGGCCGACCCGCCTTTGGGAAAAGCGGGTCCAGTGTAGCCTGAAGATTAACGATTTACATCAAAACTGCCTGTTTTGGTTTCAGATCCCTAAAAGCTGATCAAAAAGAGGCAAGAGGCAATTGACCTGACGGCGGGTGGTGTCATGTTTTCGGATAAAAGCGGCGGAGGGCCGCCGCAGTCCAAGACGCTCCGTGTTCACGATGACGCTTGGAAAATTGCGCAGCGTCTTGGAGTGCGCCAGTCCTCTGGCGCTTTGGCGGACGGGCGACGCGGCGGGGACGGAGGCGAAGGCACGGCGCGGCACCACCGAAAGGGGCGGGCGCGAAGAGGGAGGGATAGAAGGCTGGACAAAAAAACCATGTTCTAAATAATGTCGGCACATGAAGTTTCTCCTGCCGATTCTCTTTTTGCTAGTCTTAACGTCATGTTCAACTACGCAGCCTACTGGTCTCGTGGACGAAAATATTTTGGTCAAATTACCGATTCCTGATTCCGGTTGGACAATTCATTCCGGTGAGAAAGGTGGCGAATCAATTCGATTATGGGAAAAGGAAAATGAACGATTTGAAATCACCATTGACCACGACCGGTTTCGGCCGGAACCTAAAAAATTGAAAACGGGAATGGACGATGCGGCGAGAGAGAATTTGACGACCGATTTTCAAAGCACGGAATTGAAGCAAGGATTGGTCAACAATTATCCGATGATTTTGTGGCAAACCAAAGCCACCTTTAAAAGTGGGACTAAAGCTTTTAATCTGCTGCTTTACATAAAAGGAAATGACGCTACGTATTTAGTCCAGCGTCGATGGAACAACCAACAGGTTTCCGATTCGGACAGGCAACGATGGATTGATTATTTGGAATCCATCAGCGTTTGCGACAACCGTTATCCAGAGCATCAATCTCCTAAGTTGGAAGAGCAGTGGCCGGGTCTTTATTACAACGCGGCGGCGCTGACAAATGGAGTGAAGCAATAGCTAAAAAGTTTTCAGCGCCTTTTCAATCCGCGCCATCACGCGTTCTTTGCCCAGCACTTCGAGCAGATGGTAGAGGCTGGGGCCGGAGGTTTTGCCGGTCACGGCCAGTCGGCAGGGATGCACCAGCACGCCGGCTTTCACGCCCAGAGCCTTGGCGGTTTCCTTGAGCGCGGCTTCCAGCGTTGCGGCATCAAACGCGGTCGCAGCGGCAAAGGCGTCGCGGAGTTTTTCCAGTCGCGGTTTGTTCTCCGGCACGAAATCTTTCTTGGCGGACTCGGCGTCGTATTCAATCTCGTCGGTGAAATAAAAGCCGGCGTATCCGGGCAGTTCGCTGAAGAGCTTGAACTTGCCCTTGCAGGTGTCGAGCGCGGCCTTGACGTAGGGCAGGGGAAAGGCGTTGGTGTTCACGCCCGCCTTGGCGAAGGCGTGGACGGCGAGTTCGTAAAAGCGGTCGTCCTGTCAATTCGCGGGCGTATTCGCCCTGAAGCCAGAGGAGTTTCTCGTAATCGAACTTGGCGTTGTGCCGGAGAATCTGCGGCAGGTCGAAGCGTTCGATGGTCTCGGCCAGCGTCAGCTTCTCGCGGTTTTCCTTGGGCGACCAGCCGAGGAGGCAGAGGAAATTCACCACGGCTTCGGGCAGAAACCCGTCGTCGAGATAGCTGGTGAGCGACGCGCCTTTGTCGCGCTTGCTCATCTTGGAGCCGTCGGCGTTCAGGATGAGCGGGATGTGCGCGTAATGCGGCGGCTTGACGCCGAACGCCTTGAAGAGCGCGATGTGCTTGGCGGTGTTGCTCAAATGGTCTTCGCCGCGGATGACGTGGGTGATGTCCATTTCCAGATCGTCAATGACGTTGACGAGATGGAACACGGGCTGGCCGTCCGAGCGCTGGATGACGAAGTCGGGATCGGCCTCCTCGCGGTCGGTCAATTTGCGGACGACATCGCCGACGACGAGGTCGTGGATGGTGACTGGCTTCGCGCTGCATCTTGAATTTGATGGCGCCTTCGTGTTCATAAGCGAGGCCGTGCGACAAAAGTGCTTCGACGCGGCGCTGGTAACTCTCCTTCCGTTGCGATTGGAAATACGGGCCGCAATTTCCCTTGCTCGGGCCGGTGGCTTCGCCGGTGAGCGGGCCTTCGTCCCAATCGAGGCCGAGCCAGCGCAGGCCGTTGAGGATGACGTCCACGGCTTCCTGGGAATTGCGCGCGGCGTCGGTGTCTTCAATCCGCAGGACAAACGTGCCGCCGGTGTGGCGGGCATAAAGCCAATTGAAGAGCGCGGTGCGCGCGCCGCCGATGTGGAGGTAGCCGGTGGGCGAGGGGGCAAATCGAACGCGAGGTTTCATGTTTTTATTTAGCCACAGATTTTCACAGATGGGCACCGATTAAAAACAAAATAAAAAAGAGCGCCCCGTTGCCGGGGCGCCCTTTTGTGAAAGAATTAAAATTACTTGGCGCCGAGGATGGCATCCTTGGCGGCCTTGGCGACGCGGAACTTCACGACGCGCTTGGCCTTGATTTGGATGGCTTCGCCGGTTTTCGGGTTGCGGCCCATGCGGGCGGCGCGGTTTTTCAGGACGAGCTTGCCGATGCCGGGCAGCGTGAAGGTGTCCTTCGCGTGCTTGTAAGCGAGCTGGGCCAGATGGTCGAGAATTTCGGCCGCCTGCTTTTTGGAGAGCGTTGCTTTTTCCGCAATGGCGGCAACGAGTTGTGATTTGGAGAGTGCTTTAGCCATAATGTTGTTTTCTTTCGATGGTTGTTGTTGTTCGGTTTAGTTACAAAAGTCGTGTGACTTGAGTGGAATTAAAGGATTTCCAAGGATTCGTGCAAGCAAAAAAACAAAATTTATTTGCATATTTTTTGGGCCGGCGACGGGCTGGGCTTGACATCAACCGCCAATTTTCCAACATCCGTGTGTGCCGTTGTTCACAATACAAAACGAATTTCACTACGAAATCACCCGCAAAATCTTTGAGGGCGGCATGGGCGTCGTCTATGAGGCCGAGCAGCACGGCGCGCAAAACTTCGTCAAACGGGTGGCCATTAAAATCATCCGGCCCAGCTTCGCGGTCCAGACGATGTTCATTGAGAATTTCGTCGGCGAGGCCAAGCTCGTCGCCGATTTGATCCACACGAACATTGTCCAGACGTATCATCTCGGCGAGGCGAACGGCGTTTGTTTCATCGCGATGGAATTGATCCGCGGCGTCAATCTGGAACAATTCTCCCGCCAGCTCACTGATAAAAAGAAGAAATTGCCGAAGGAACTTGCGGTGTTCATCACCAGCCGCGTCGCGCGCGGGCTGGCTTACGCGCACGCGAAAACGGACAAGGACGGCAAGCCGCTCGGCATCGTCCACCGCGACGTCAGTTTCAAAAACATCATGATCGCGTTCGAGGGCGACGTGAAACTGACCGACTTCGGCATCGCCAAGGCCAAGGGCTTTCTGACCGATCAGGAAGGCGAGGTTGTCGCCGGCAAGGCCGATTACATGAGCCCCGAACAGGCGGATTTCCAGGTCACCGACAAGCGTTCCGACCTTTTTTCCGCCGGCGTTGTGCTGGCGAACCTGCTGCTCGGCCGGAATATTTTCAAAGGTGAAAACGCCGAGGAATCGCGCCAGCGCATCATGAACCAGCCGATTCCCGATTTCCGCGCGCTCGATTCGCGAATTGACGACAAGCTAAACGACATTTTGCATCATTGCCTCACGCGCGATTTGAACCGGCGTTACGCGACGGCGGACGAGCTGATGTATGATTTGGAATATTACATCTACCACGAAGGCTACGGCCCGACCAACGAAACGCTCGGCAAATTCATCCGCGAACTGTTCGGCCAGCAAATGACTTTTGCACCGACGATGGAAGATGCGCACGGCAAAACCGTGGTGATCGAACAGCCGATACGTCACAAGGAGCACGCTCCGAAAAAATGAAACGCGCCGCCCAGATTGTGAAATTGGGGCTGATTCAAACCGCTTGCTCCGCGAATCCCGCGACGAATCTCAAGAAAACCCTCGCGCTCGTCGAGCGTGCTGCCAAATCCGGCGCGCAGATCATTTGCACGCAGGAACTGTTTCGTTCGCAGTATTTTTGTCAGAGTGAGGATCACAAGAATTTTGAGCTGGCCGAAAAAATTCCCGGCCCCAGCACCGACGCCTTCCGCAACCTCGCTAAAAAGCACAAGGTCGTCATCATCGCCTCGCTGTTTGAGAAACGCGCCGCCGGCGTTTATCACAACACCGCCGCCGTGATTGATGCCGACGGCTCGCTGCTCGGCATCTACCGGAAGATGCATATTCCAGACGACCCGCTGTTCTACGAGAAATTTTATTTCACGCCCGGCGACCTCGGCTTCAAGACCTGGAATACGCGTTACGGAAAAATCGGCGTGCTGATTTGCTGGGACCAGTGGTATCCCGAAGCCGCGCGGCTCACGGCGATGCAGGGCGCGCAAATCCTTTTTTATCCGACGGCCATCGGCTGGCATCCGGGCGAGAAAAAAGAATACGGCGAACGCCAGCACGGCGCGTGGGAAACCATTCAACGTTCGCACGCCGTCGCCAACGGCTGTTTCGTCGCCGTGCCGAACCGCGTCGGCCTGGAAAAAATTTCCGGCGTGCGCGGCGACGGCATTGAATTTTGGGGCCAAAGTTTCGTGACCGGAACGTCCGGTGAAATTCTCGCCAAGGCATCGGTGGACAAAGAGGAAATTTTAATCGTGCCCGTTGACCTTGCCAAAGTGGACGTGACGCGCACGCACTGGCCGTTCCTGCGCGACCGCCGCATTGATGCGTATGGCAATCTCACCAAGCGGCTCGTTGACTAAACCGCTCGCCTGGATCACCGGCGCGAACGGGCTTATCGGAAATTATTTCGTCCAGACTGCGCCGCGATTTGTCCCGCGCTGGCGGGTGCAGGCACTGACCCGCGACGAGTTTGACTTGCTCGACTTCGCCGCCGTCCGCCGGGAATTTCAGCAGGACAACCCGCAGATTGTCATTCACTGCGCCGCGATTTCTGATATTGGCAAAGCGCAGAAAAATCCCGTGTTTGCCCGCCGCGTGAATGTGCAGGCGACCCAAATGCTCGCGGAATTGTCGGCGGAGATTCAATTCGTTTTCTTTTCCACGGATTTGGTTTTTGACGGCCGCAAGGGAAATTATACCGAGACCGGGGTGCCAAATCCACTTCACGTTTATGGTGAAACCAAAATCGCCGCCGAGGAATTTGTTTTGAAAAATCCGCATCATCTGGTCGTCCGCACGTCCATCAACGGCGGCGTGTCGCGCGCCGGCAATCGTGGTTTCAATGAACAGCTCAAGCATTCGCTGCAAGCCGGGCAGGGGATGACGCTGTTCACGGACGAGTTTCGTTCGCCCATTCCGGCGGTCGAGACGGCCCGCGCCGTCTGGGAACTGGCGGACAAACATTGCACCGGGGTTTATCACGTCGCCGGTGCGGAAAGATTATCGCGCTGGCAAATCGGCCGGTTGCTTCTCAAACGCTGGCCGGAAATCACGACGGAAATAAAATCCGGCTTGGCGAAAAATTTTGCCGGCCCGCCGCGCGCGCTGGACACGTCGCTGGACATTTCAAAAGTCCAAAAGATTTTATCCGCGCCGCTGCCCGGTTTGGACGGATGGCTGGCGGCGAATCCGGGCGAGCCGTTCTGATTATTTTGTCTCCAGTTCCAAAACCGTGATGGAATACGGCGGGAAAACGCGCGTGAAGCCGGTTCCCAAGCCGCCAACTTTTTCCGCGACGGGAATGATTTTTTTCGGTTCCTGAATTGAGTTGGTTTCATCGGGGCTGTCCGCCTTCAAAACCAGCGCCTCGCCATCGGCATCAACGGAAGAAATTCCGCTGATCTGGACGCTGACCGGTTGCGGCGTTCCGAGACAGTTCACCACCTTCAAAATGATTTTCCCGGTCCGGCTGTCGCGCGTGGCGTCGAAAAATAATTTTGGGGTCGGGTTTGCGGGAATGTCCTGGGATTCCGTGGCCAAAATTTCGTCGCCGTGATGGGTGCTGAACATTTTTTGCGCGTAATAGCTGGGGCTGCCGTAACTGTTGAGCGCGTCGTAGCCGATCAAGTCGGGCCGCCACTGCCGGCCGCCGGGGTTCACGTTCACCAGCAGCGGCGCGTAACATTGCATGACGATGAGGTCGGAGTTGCGCTCCAGCGCGGTCATCCACGTGGCATCACCCAGCGCGGCCTTGAAGGCGGGCGTCGGCGCGAGCTTTTCGGATTTTTTATTCCACGGCTGGATGTCTTCGAAAGCGGCCCATTCGCCGACAAAAATTTTCGGGCCGTTGCGGTCGTATTTATCAAACCGGGTTGCCGCCTCCTGTTCAAAATTTTCCGCCGAGCTATAATAATGTTCGTCCAGCACGTCGGGCTTGCGGCTGTGGACGCGCTTCTTTTCGGGCTGCTCGTTGCCGACCGTCGAAATGCACTGAAGCTGCGGATATTTCGCCTTGATGGCGTCGTAAAACTGCGTGAACCGTGCGTCGTAGGAACCGGATTCGTCAAACCCGTCCTCGTTGCCGATCTCGACGTAGCGCACGTTGAACGGCGCAGGATGGCCGTCGTGCGCGCGCTGCGCGCCCCAGGTCGTGTTCGTGTCGCCGGTGACATATTCAATCTCGTCGAGCGCGTCCTGGACGTATGGCGCGAGGTCGGGGCCGGGCTTGATGTGCTGGTGGTTCAGCGTGTAGCCGGCGAAGACGGCCAGCACCGGTTCCATGTTCAAATCCTCGCACCAGCCGAGAAATTCCGGCAGGCCGAAGCCGTCCGTGGACCAGTAGCCCCACGGGCTGCGGTGGCCGGGCCGCTGCTCCAGCGGGCCGACGGTTTTCTTCCAGTCGAAATGTTCCTTGAGATTGTCGCCTTCCAGATAATTGCCGCCGGGAAAGCGCAGGAATTTCGGCTGTTCGTCCGCGAGCAGTTGCGAAAGATCCACGCGGTCGCCGTTGGCGCGATTTTTGTAAGTCGGCGGAAACAGCGAGACCTGCTGCAACCAAATCGTGCCGGGCATGGTCGTGGTGATGGTGAAAACGTTGTCTTTCGACGGCTTCACTTTTTTCGTTTTCAACGTGACGTCAAATTTTTTCCAGTCGCCGGTCAGGCCCGAAACTTCCGCGCTGGCAAAAGTTTTCTTCCCGTCCGCGCTGGTGATGGCGACGGTCACCGGCCCGGCGAACGCTCCGTCCGCCTTCGCATAAAACGAGACGCGGTAGTCCGTCTTCGGGCGGACCGGGATTCCCCAATAACCGCCGTTCGCGATGCCCGCCGGATTTCTTTTAGTCGCCATGCCCGCGTCCAGTTTCAGGCTCACCGCCAGCGCCGTGTTGAGCGGCTGGTTGGTGTCGAGCGAAATGGCCGCGCCGCCGATGGCATCCCAGAAAACGGGCTTCGCCGGGTTCGCCTTGAACGTGCGGTTGCGGATCAACTCGCCATAAAGCCCGCCTTCGTAGGAATAATTGATTTCTTCCGTCATCAAGCCGTAGAGCGTCGGGCTGACGAATCCCGTGACCTGGTCCGCCTTGATTTGCAGGACCGGAATGGGATTCGTCGTTT
This sequence comes from uncultured Verrucomicrobiae bacterium, assembly GCA_963738245.1. GTDB lineage: Bacteria > Verrucomicrobiota > Verrucomicrobiia > Limisphaerales > UBA11358 > UBA11358. The sequence goes on along the minus strand of CAVTWB010000011.1, from coordinate 64,715 downwards.
GCGCGTGCAGAAAATTCGCCGAAGCGAACGTCAGAATCAGCGCGACCGATTTGAAAGACAAACACCACTGGGGCGCGAAATTTGATTGGATGCATGAAATAATTATTGAATTTGACGCGTGGACAAAGTCCACATCTATTTCTGATGACGCAGAAAAGAAATCTTTGTTCCCGGGCCGCTTCGTAGTTTATTTCCCGCCGTGAACATGCCACCAGCCATTGCCGGCCGGAAATATCGCGGCCGGCTCGCGCCGTCGCCGACCGGCTATTTGCACCTCGGCCACGCACGGACGTTTTGGGCCGCGCAGGAACGCGCGCGGGCGAACGGCGGCGAACTGATTTTGCGCAACGAGGATTTGGACTCCACGCGCTACCAGATGGAATTTGTCGGCGCGATGCTGGAAGATCTGCGCTGGTTCGGTTTGAATGGAGCGAAGGCCCGGACATCGGCGGCCCGTTTGCACCTTACAATCAAAGCGGGCGGATGGATTTTTACCGCGCCGCGCTGGAAAAACTGCGCGCCGGAAATTTCATTTATCCCTGCACCTGCTCGCGCAAGGACATCCAAGCCGCCACCCGCGCGCCGCACGCGAACGACGATGACGAGCCGATTTATCCCGGAACCTGCCGGGACAAAAGTGACAAGTGGCGAGTGACGAGTGACACGAATCCTGCGCTGGCCACCGTGTCACCAGTCACCTGTCACCCGTCACGTCCCGCTAGTTGGCGCTTTCGCGTTCCCGATGGCGAAACGATTTCGTTCACGGACAAAAATCTGGGCGAACAGAAATTCGTCGCCGGAAAAGATTTTGGCGATTTTGTGGTCTGGCGCGGCGACGGTGTTCCGGCCTATCAACTCGCCTGCGTGACGGACGACGCGGCGATGCAGATCACCGAAGTGGTGCGCGGCGCGGATTTGCTGGTCAGCACCGCGCGGCAGATTTTGCTGTATCGCGCCCTGAGATTTGCCGGTGCCGGATTTTTTCCATTGCGAGCTGATGCTGGACGAAACCGGCGTGCGGCTGGCGAAAAGGCACGACGCCTTGAGCCTGCGAAAATTAAAGGCCGCCGGCCGTTCACCGGAGGAATTGCGCCGGGGCTGGCAGTGACCGGCCAGGCACCTGTAACCGTCCCACTGAACTGCCGGTCGTAAAAAAACCGGAACGGTTTCCCGTTCCGGTTTTTTTTGGTAGGAACATCCCGCTGGGATGTCCGAACGGCGCAGCGCGCCGCCTCTACTTTTTAATCCACGATGCTGGAGCCGGGCATGGACCAGTCGCTTTGACCGGTGCTGCCGCCCAGCGCACGCACACGCACCTGCACCAACGTGCCGGTTCGTGAGGCCGGTCAAGGTGATCGTGCGCGCCTGTGTCGAGAACTTGACCGTCGTCCACGCGCCCGTGCCGGTGCAAATCTGCGCCTCATAGCCGCCGGCGTTGGTGATTGGCGAGACATGCACGTCCAATTGAGTGGAGGTGTCGTTGTCTATGCCCGTGATGGACGGGGTGGCCAGGGGCGACTGACCGTGGTTGGTGCTCGCGGCCTGGTAGCCGGACGTGAGCATCATCGCCAAATTTGTCCGGGCGATCGTCTGGACATAGAACGCATTGGCGTCCAATCCTTCAAACGCCGACGCCACCGCGGCGTTCTTGGCCGCAGTCTGGATCTGGCCTCCGCCCACGGCGTTCTTGATGGCGGCATCCAGAACGGTCATGCGGGTGGTCATGTCCAGCGGCGCATCCGGGTCGGGCGGCACCGCCGCCACGAGCGGGATCGGCGGTTTCGGAAACGACGTGTTCCCCGTCATGCATTTAATGACCCAGCCGAGGAGAGCCAGGATCATTGCGGCCGGCATATACTTATACGCCAGACTTACGCGGTTTAGTTTTATGTTCGTTTTCATTTTGTTTTTTCTTTCGTTTGTGTTGTTGTTTCTTTCATTTGTTGTTTTTGTCAAAGACCGGGCCATTCGGAGGAAGCCGCTTCGGCTTCGCGCTGGTTTCCGTTCCTGCCATTTACCTAACCATTTTACATGCCACAATAAGATGCTGTAATACTCATTAGCTGCGGCTAACGCTGGGCGTGAAATGGCATTGATGGGAATTAATGGGGGTCCAAATACAACCGTTCGCGTGGCAGCCAGATGTAACATTCGACGGTTTCGGGAGAACTGGCTGCGGCCGGATTTTTCTTTCTCCAAAACCGGTTGCGCTCCGGCAAAAATCGCCGCTGTTTGGGTTAAAAACGTCGCTGACCGGGTTAAGTCCGTCACTGATTTAACTCCAAAAGTCACGGACTGAACTCAAACCGTGACGGATTGAACTCAGTCAGTCATTGACTGAACTCCATAAATCACGGACTTAACCCAGTCAGTCATTGACTGAACTCCATAAATCACGGACTGAACTCCAAAAACGATGGACTTAACTCCAAACGTCGCTGACTGAACTCCAAAAATGACGGACTTAACTCCAAAAGTCACGGACTTAACTCCAAAAATGACGGACTTAACTCCAAAAGTCACGGACTTAACTCCAAAAGTCACGGACTTAACTCAGTCAGAGGCCAAGTTTCCCGATTGTGGGACAGGACAGCGGATGGAATGAGACACCATCGGGAAAGGCTGAAGGATAAATGCTAAAGGCTGAAACATTCGGGGCAAGGCTAAAGGCTCAATGCTGAATGCTGAATAACTTTAGCATTTAGAATTTAGCCTTTGGCATTTTTATCGATCGTTGTAAAAATGGCGATGAGTTGCCGCGTTTCGTCGAGCAGTTCGGCCATCTGCGGAGCGGGAATGCAGCCACTGTCCACGAGCAGTTCCAGCCAATATTCGGTTTCTTCAATCTCCTTGAGACAATCGCCGATTTTGGAAATGAATTCCGCCTTGGAACGGCCACGCGATGCTTCACAATAATTCGCTCCGACAGACGTGCCGGAACGAAGCACCTGCTTGCCGAGCACCTGTGCCACCGTGTCGTTCTTCGGCAATTTTCAATACATGCGGATGACCCGTAGCGCAAAATTCTTTGTCCTTGGCTTCAAATCTTGGGGTTTCATAAAGAAAAGGCTAAAGGATAAATGCTGAACGCTAAAGGTTGAAAAAAAGCTGAATGCTGAATGCTGAATAACTTTAGCGTTCCGAATTTAGCGTTTAGCCTTTGTTTCCGCCTTTAGCCTTTATTTTCAGCCCAGCGTCTTGAGCCGCCGGTCAAAATCCTTCCGGTTGATGAGGTCAATGACCTGCAAATGGTCAGGATGCAGACGGAAGAACAGCCGGTAATCCGAACCGATCCGTTGCCGCATCACATTCGGCACCTGCTTGAGCCGCAACGCCCCCACGAACGCCGCCGGTTCGCCCGCCGCCAGCCGCCCGATCATGATCATGGCGGCACGGGCGACGTGGCGCGGAAAAACGGCGAGCGCCTGCTGAAACCCCTTGGGAAATTCGATCAGCCTTACCGGGTGGACTTCCACCGCGTCCTGCGGCAGCAGTAATTCCTCTTCGCGGTCGGGCTTCGGCCTTCTCGGCGGGCGTGGCGGCGGCGTTTTGCCGGAACGTTTCCAGATCGGTGTGCGCCTTCTGCAGTTCGCGCCGCAGATCGTTCCGTTCGTGATGCCGTTCGTTGAGCGCGGTTTTTAACTCCGCCACCTTGCGGCGCATTTCCTTCAGGCCGGCTCGTCCGCCGGCGCGGGCAGGGCGGCGGACGGGCGGCCGCGGCGCGCTGCTGCTCCCGCCGCATAATTTCCTGTTGCAGCCCGTCCAGCGATTCCTTGAGTTCCGCACCTCCTGCGCCTTGGCGGCGAATTTCTGCCGGGTCGGCGCAGTTCCACCGACTCCTTTTTATGGTCGTCCTCATGTTCGGCAAAGCCGCTGGTCGAACAGTTCGGTAATCGGGTCGTCCGGCGGCAGATTCAAGCTTGTCGCGCGTGCGCAGGATTTCACTCGAACACCCGGCCCGCCTTTTTTCCGGCAGGATGGGGATGGCGCCGCGCGCCGACCAGGATGCCCAGTCCGGCGAACCGGGAAAGCATCAGTGGCGATGGACGAGCCTTCCAGTTCTCCTGCCTCGTCCTTTTCCAGGGCGTCGTGACGGATTCATCCAGCAGCTTGAGCAGTTCCGCCGGGTCGTCTTCCGCCAGCAGCAGCGCCGCGCCCGTGTAGAATTCATCCTGCACCTTCACCGGGTCGGGATACAATTTCACCAGCCGCCGGAGCGCGGAACCTTGTGCCCGGCTTGGGTGGCCACGAACATGACTGCCTTCCACAGCTCCTGCTTCGCTCCGGCGTGTAGCCGAGCAGTTCAAAAGCGGTGGCCGCCTGGTCGAACAGCTTGACAGACGGCCAGCCGCAGAAAATAAGTGTCCTGCAGCGCGGCGGGAATTTTGGCGGGGATCCAGCCGGGCCAGGTCATACGGCTCCGTCTTTCTCCAGCCGTTCGGCGGTCAGGTGCGGTCCTCCAGGCTTCGCGAAGAGTTCCTCATGCGTCACCCCGGCCACGTCCGAGGAACGGTGCAGCCGCTCCTGATCCTTTGCGATGCAGCAGTGCTTGTATTTTTTGCCGCTGCCGCAGGGGCAGGGTTCATTGCGGCCGGTTTTGTCCACGGCGCGGCGCATGGTGGTGCCTTGCGCCAGCAGATTGCTGGTCTTCTCACCCACGATTTCCAGGATGGGCCGGCGGCATTGCAGGAGAACCCGCTCGCCCAAGGCCAGGGCCGCCTTTTCCACGGCCGCTCGCTGATCCGGCGAACCCTTGGCATACCAGCATCTGGCGATGGCCAGCAGCCCGGCGTCATTCGTCTGGACGGCCAGCGTCATCAGATAGGCCTGCGCTTCCCTGGACAGTTTGCCGCGCCGCGCCAGTTTGCGGGCGGTGGGAATGAGCTGTTCGGGCAGCTTGCCGGCGCGGTGCTCCCGGCACCAGTCCGCCATCACCATCAGGGCGACCGCTTCGCTGGTCGGCGAAAGCCGGGTGTTTTCAATGGCGTCCAGCACCGGCTCCGGCACGTCGCCCTGCGCCTTCATCATCACATTCCCAAGCCAGAGTTCATGCCCCAGCAGCATCGCTCCGTGCGCCAGATGCCGCGCTGGCACCGGCCGCTCCCGGCCCAACGCCGCCACCACCACCAGCAAAAATGACTTCGGATTGTTTTCCTGCGCTATTTCACCAATCAGGGCGTCCAGCTCCGTGTCATCCGCCGGCAACAGTTCCGCCACCCGCTGCACGGAGGCGAGACAAAACAGGCACTGATCGTTGAACTGGCGCAATTCGGGTTTCATGGCATTGAGTGTAGAATAAATCGTTCCAATTGAAAGCAGGCGGGGCGGATATAGGCGCGCGGAATGTGCCGTAGAACACAACCTTATCGCGCAACTTCATCCTGGCCCCGGTCTTTTGGTTTCCGGCGCGGGACAGGTTCGGCGACGATGCGCAATGTAGGATTTGGCCGGATTCACCCAAACATCAGCAATCCATGCACGATAATTAACGCGGTTTGAATTTTAACCGCGAACCAACCCGGGCTGAATGATCGGAACACCGTTGGTGTTTACGGCAGACGCTAGTGGCCGGAGCGCTGTAGAGTTCGGCCTCTGGCCGAATCGGGATCGAGCCGGAGGCTCGACGCTACACCGGCGCCATGATGGCCGTGTGCCATGGTGGCCGTCCGCAAGGAACTTTGAAGCCACTGGCAACGCGGCTTCAAACGTGGCAACCTCCGGCGATTGGAAAATCAACCGACCAAAAATCTACTGCCGCGGCTGATTGGCTGGGGACTGATCCAGCAAACAGTGCTGGTCTATCTGCTGTTTGTTCCCGGCACATGGAATTACTGGCAGGGCTGGACGTTCTTGGGCGTGAACCTCACGGCCACGGTTTTTTTCTGCGTCTATTTTTACAAACACGACCGCGAACTGCTCGCACGACGGCTGCTGCGCAAGGAAAAAGTCACCGCCCAGCGGTTCATCATATTCCTGATGAAAATGGTCTCCGTTGGTTTTTATGTGCTGTGCGGTTTGGACCATCGCTTTGGCTGGTCGCGAACCTTTCTGATCCAGGTGCCGTGTTGGCTGACGGTGCTGGCGCTGCTTGGCTACGCCGGATGTTATTTGCTGTTCATTCCCGTATTCAATGCCAACCGGTTTGCCGCCAGCGTCATTCAAACCGAAGCCGGCCAGACCGTTGCCGACCGGGGCCCTTACCGGTGGGTTCGGCATCCCATGTATTCCGTCTCGCTGGCCATCTGGTTTTGGCTGCCGCTGGCGCTGGGTTCATTTATCGCGCTGCCCGTGGCCGCGCTCATGGTGCCGGTGATTGTTTTGCGGCTGCTCAACGAGGAAAAAGTTCTGCAACGCGATTTGCCCGGCTACAGCGAATACTGCCGGCGCACTCCCTGCCGGCTCATCCCGTTTGTGTGGTAAAAATTCACGGCAGACGCCGGAGGTAGCTGCCAAAGGCATTGACGCATTATCTGCGACGAAAAACGAACAACCCTGCGAGGCCGCCAATGGCAGACAGGGCCAGCGTGCCGGGTTCGGGGGCGGGCGTGGGATAAAATACGCCGGTCGCGGTCCCATCACTGATGGTTATAACACTTTGATATTGGCCATAGACTACACCGGGCCCAAACCCAAACCTTCCGCTACCACCACCAAAATTCACATACTGCAAAGTGGACGCTGCATCTGAACGCATCGCACTCGATGGCAGATAAATCACATCCTGAAACGAACCGCCCCACGGCGTGCTGTTCGCGTAGCTGATCGTCAGCGTGCTGCTGATTAAATCCTGGGTTAAACTGTATGTGCTGGTAAAAGCAGTATCATCTTCGTTCAGGCTCGTGATTCCGTCAGAAAGGGTCAGTTGAATCTGCGAGCTGTTGCCGTCCATTTGAAACGTGATGCCACCCTGCGCCGTTGTGTTCTGTCCCAGGCTGATACCCAGAAGGCTGCCGCCCCCCGATGCACTGGCCAGTGTGTTGGTATATAAAGTGGAAAAGAATATACCTGACTATGGGCGGTTCCGGAAATCAGTCCCAGCACCAGCAATGACAGTGTGAGATTGATTTTAATCATGTTTTTGTTTTGAATGCGTGGTCGGTGGCTTGGCGTGATAATGGCCCACAGTGTTGTGTTTCATTGCGCTTCATGAAACCGGTTCTACGCCTTTTCCTCCCGCGCGTCCAGATAAATTTATATCAAGGCCGGCGCAGTATTAGGACTCCCGCAGAGACCCGGTTTCGCCACTGAGCATATTTTACAACCAAATAGTGGAGTGGCACCGGCACCCGACCGAAGGTCTGTCTGAAAATATTTTGGGCGACAAACAATGAAGAAAGGCCGTTTCAAACATCGTCCGTCGCCCTCGTTTTGCCTGGCAAATTTTCTACGTCACCACGATGGAGCCGCTGGTGCACCACGGGCTGTAACCCGTGCTGCCGCCCACGGCCCGCGCCCGCACCATCACGATGCTGGCGGAGGGAAGGTCTTCCAGCACAATCCGGTTGGCCCTCGACAAGATGACCGCCTCCTGCCACGTCTTGCCGCCGTCCAAACTCGTCTGCACCTGATACGACTTCGCGTTCACGATGGGCGTGAGGCGCATCAGCAACTGTGTCGGCGCAAGGTTGGACAGCTCCAAAATCACCGGCTGGTCCAGCGGACTTTGCGCGCGATTGCCACTGCACGGGTCGAAACCGCACGAGAGCACCAGTTCGAGGCTGGGTGACAGCGCTTCCACGCTGCTCGCGTTGGCACGAAGGGCGTCGAGCACCGCGACCTTGGCGGTGTTCATGATGGCCGTGTCTTCCGGGTCGCCGGTCGCCGCGACAATGCCGTTGTTGAACGTCAGGTTGAGGGTGGTTATTTGGGTTGAGGTGAATGCCGGATTTTTGAGGATCGGATGGTCCTCAATTTTCCCGGCGTGTGTGGTGGCGAAAGTTACGATCTGCCCGTTGGGGAAGGTCACAAATCCGCGTGAACATTTTGTCTTCATTTTATTTCTGTTGTTGTGGCCTTCCTTTTTTGTTTTAGACCGTGAATTCCGACGGCTACGCCGGGTCATTGTCCTTGGGAAAAAATAAGCATAAGCGATGCCAATATTATTACTGCAAAACATCAGTTCCTTTAACCATTTTAGCTTGTTGGAGTTGAGGTGGATAGGCATCAATTGCGACCGCCCTGCGGCGGAAAACCTCCGGTTCATAAAACTGACGGCAACGCCGGACTGTCTCCGTTTCTTGGGCAATTTAGACGGATAATTACTTAATGAACCGTCTTAATTCCTAAATTTCGTCGTTTCGCCGGGTAATGTCGCGACACAATTAGGTAATTCTGTGACAAACCTGGTAATTGTCTGACGATATTAGGTAATTCTGGGACGAAATTAAGCAACGATTTGAGGCCATTACCTGCGTTTTCCAAGCCGTCAGGCTACGGTGTCCCAACCTTGGTTAACAATGGGACACAATTGGTCAAACCCGCTCCGGCATCAAGTAATTGGCTGCGGCTCCACCCAAGGCAACCGCCAGCGGCCGGAGCCGACATGAACCAATAATCCCGCGTCGCGCAAGACCTGCAATTGCTGGCGGATTTATTCCTTCCCAGTTTCCCCTTCCAGAGGCGGAGAAAAATCAGGGGTGAGTTCCTTCAGCATTTCCTGGCGCAACGCGGATAAATCCAAATTAAAATCCTTCTTCAACACCCGCGCAGCCACACCCTGTCCTTCCGCCAGAATCCCCAACAGCAGATGCTCGGTGCCCACATAAGTATGATTCAGTTTTTTTGCCTCGGCTTGCGCCAGCGCAATGACTTGTTTTGTTCGCGGCGTAAAGGGAATGTTGCCCACCAACTTTTGTTCTGGGCCTCGACCGACGAATTGTTCGACCATCATGCGCGCGGATTCGAGATTAACTCCCAAATTTTTGAGCACGTTGACGGCGACGCCCATGTTCAGCTTGATGAGTCCGAGCAAAAGATGCTCCGTGCCGACGAAATTATGGTTCAACCGTTCCGCCTCCTTGCGTGCCAGCGCGAATACCTGCATCGCCCGCGGCGTGAAGTTTGACCCATAAATATCTGGCTCTGCCCCCTGCTGTTTCCATTTTTTCAAATGGTCTTTCGCTTTTTCAAACCAGTTCATGGCATGAATTGTATCAACTATTCACGGCAGACGCCAGAGACGGGCGATGTAGAGTTCGGCCTCTGGCCGAATCGGGTTCGAGCCGGAGGCTCGACGCTACACCGTGCGCCAATGGTTGCGGCCAACGTGAACCAACAATCGCTGGCCGGATGGCCCGGCTCCAGCCACGTCAGTTTGGGTGACGAACCATTGGGACGGAAAAGATTTTTAACGCAGAGACGCAAAGGCGCGAAGCCGCCGACCAGTTACGGTTGCACTTTGATGTTCACGGCAGTTGAAACGGTTCCCAGCCCTTTCTCGTTCGTCGCCCGCGCCGTCAATGTGTAATGCCCCGCCGGCGCGTCGTGCCAGATCACTTCAACCGCCGGATAACCAATCACCGGCATGATCATGGGCGCAGCCTGGCCGGGCCTGGATTTCATGCGCGCGGAAACGAGGCCGCCGGTTTGCGAACCGAGGCTGTTCGTGCCGGCAAAAAATTCGACCGCATAAGTGTCTTCCGGGCTTTGCACCAGTTCCCATTTGTCGGACTGGACGGGAAATGGCAGGGCCGCGGGGTCTTCCGGTCCCAAATCTGTTCCATGCGGAGTGGCCAGCGCCAGCAGCCGGATGTCCGCATGAGCGCGAAAGGTCGCGCCATCCTTCGGCAGGATGATTCCCACTGCGGGTGCGTTCGTCAGGAAACCAAAGGCCGGCGGACTGTAAATCGTCCCCGACCTGCCGCTGCAACCGGCGAGGCAGCCGGCAAACACCAGCATCGCCGGCAACCAACACAGTGATTTCAATTTTAGGCGCACGATTCATTTGAACTGGCATCCCGGCAAAATGTTCAATGCACGATTACGGCAGACGCCAGTGGCCGGAGCCGACGTGAATCAATAATTTGGCATCGCGCAAGACTTGAAGCTGCTGGCGGATTTTGTCTTTGATGTGGCGGTTGTCGGGATGCAATTTTTCCAGCTCGCGCGCGAAGGCGTAAACATCTTCATTCGTGAATTCATTGGTAGGGATGCGTTCCACCGCGTCCCCAATTTTAGTTTGGGACGACGTGGAAGTCGTCCCTACCACGCGCCGCACAATGTTCAGCACGTCCAGCGTCCAGCCGCGTTGCTTCACGGAAAGGTCTTTCAACGGTTTGATGCGCTGGAATTTTTCCCGCACTTCCGCCGGCGGGACGATGATGGTAGCAGCCGACGTGAGTCGGCTCTGACTTTTAGAATGAGCGAACTCACGTTCGCTGCTACGTCCGCTGCTACTGGTGACGATAATTTCAATCCGCGCCTCGGCGGGGATGCGGTTCAGGGCAAAATTGCAGCCGACCCAGCCGGCACGCCGCGCGGTGACGGATAGCGGCTTGCGCTTGATGATGGCGGATGGCGGAAACGCGAAATACGGCACCAGCAGCAAATTGCGGACGTTCCACGTCTCCAGATCGTATTGCATGAAATAGTAGCTGGGAGCTTCGTCATTCTGGATGGCCTTCATCATCGCGCCGTAAGCGCCGTCGGTGATGGAGTCGCGGATGGGTGCGCGCTGGCTTTTGAGCTGAAACCAGAATCCGCAGCGGGGACAGGAATAATCGCTGGCCGGATGGCCCGGCTCCAGCCAGGTCAGTTTGGGTGACGGACAATTGGGACAGAAAAGATTCTGCCCACCCCAAGCCTCCGTGACGACCCGCGCCCGTTGCGCGCCACTCGTATAAGCGCCAGCCAGTTCGCCGGTCATGGAAAGATTCATTGCTGCAACTAGAGGATTGTTCCTAACGGAGTTCCCTTTTTGTCAGCAGGTAGTAATTGTTTCTTTGCTTCTAGCATCTTTCCTTGCTCTTCCAGAACTGTTCCGTCAAGGCGAGGTTTCCACATTCCATATAACTTGACTATGTTTTGATACAATTTGATTTCAGATTTCCGATGCGCTCCAATAAAAAGGCGATAGTATTGGCATATTTGGCAAAATGATAATCCGGCAGGCGCAAACGCTATATTTTCATCCGCCAAGTCATTGGCAAAATACATCGCAAATGATTCGAGTTCATTTAAGGCGTGAATTATTCTCGTTTGCAAAGAGAGATCGGTTGCCCAGATTTGTGCGCCTAACGGATCTTGCGCCTGCGGAATAAATGGAAAATTTGGATCAACATTTTGAGGGACTGGATATTTCTTGGCTGCCATTTCCTTAGACAGCCCATCAAAATGCGGAACGATGGTCTCTGCATACCGCTTGCACTGTTCCAAAGATACGGAAATTGCCTCTCTTTTTGACCTGAGAATAATATCGCTTTTCGCGACATCCAATTGTGATGCCATAACTTTCAATTGCTCAATCGCGATTTTATTTTGCTCAAGCGCGAATCTTGCCTGTTTGATTGCGGCGCGAACTTGAAAAAGCGCCACCAATGCTGCAACTGCTAACAAAACATTTGCACCCCATGAAAGTTGTTCAAGCCAGTGCATGTTTCCTACTGTTGCATCGGCTAGTAAGAAGGCGAGCGTTTGCATAGAATTGAAATGGTGCTGGTTGAAGACAGGAAGTCAAGGAAGCAAAAATCTCGCGAATTGGAGTTCTTCACCCGTAAAATTTCCGTCTCGCAGCGGACGATGTGCGTTGTCTCGCGTTTCTTTCCGTTCGGTGTTTTGGCCCACGCTTCCTGCAAGCTCACGTCCACCGTCGTATGCACGACCGCGTCGCGCGCCGCCGGCGGCATTGCCCATAAGGGGTGAACACCCCACTGGCGGGCTGCGCGAAAGAGCTTACGTTGGTGGATGACAATTCAGAACTATCAAATCCTGCCGCTTGCTCTTGTGGCGGAACAACCCCGTGTGGTCGGCCAGCGTTACTGGGTCAAGTGCGAGGGTTTCCGGTGCATGGCCACGGCCGATTACGAGGGCAAATGGAAAATATTCCCTTCCGGCGAGAAGCTGACTTCAATCGTGCTGTCCTTCTGGCAATAATTTCAAGTTCAAGGGCGGCGTTTTGGCCCGCACTTCCGGCAGGCTAACGGTCCTTGCGGACGGACACCATCGTGCCACGTTCCGCCCGGGCAGATGTCCGGCTGCCTTCACATGATTGGTGATGACACGCTTCGAGTTGTGCTCGCGCTGGTGCCAGCCTCATGAGAACTGATGACTGTCTTTCCAGACGCATTTGAGTTATAAATGCAGCGTGAACATCGCCATTCGCAGTCTTCTTTTACAACTCTTCGCCGTCGGCTTGGCGGGCAGTTTACATGCGCAAACTTTGACGGACATTGGACCTGCCGCGCCAATTCCTGGAACTAACGACATCTCCCAGGTCTCGACCAGCGGCAACCAGAAATTTCCTGACACATTAAATTACTACACCGACAACAATCCGCCCGCCGGTCAGACCTTCACCACCGGGACCAACGCGATGAGACTCGTGTCGGTCGCCATCAAGACGGCGGGATTGGATTCCGGCGGCGGCTACGGCACGCCCGCGACCACGCCGACGTATTATCTGGGCATTTACTCGGTGAACGGCGGCACAGCGACGCTGCTCATCACGGTCAGCGCGGCAAATCCCGGTTTCACCGACGGTGACTGGCTGAAATGGAGCGGAATCAACGTGCCGCTGGGCACGAACCAAGCCTACGCGTTTGCGTTCGGCAGACAGCCGTCTGGTGGTGGCTATGCGGCGCTGGCGGTGGCGACGAACGCCTACGCCGGCGGCGAAATCGCGCTCATTCCCATCAGCGGCGGCGCGATCACCACCGGCAGCAGCCACGAGTTTGACGCGGTGTTCGATCTTGGTCTGCAACCGGCGGCGACCAACATACCCGCCTCCATGCCGTGGCCGGTTCCGACCTACGGATGGAACCTGGGAAATACGTTGGAGGCCACATGGGGAGTGCCGAGTTTTACGGCGGCACCGTTCTATACCGCCGCCAACGCCGGGTTCAACGCCGTTCGCATTCCCTGCGCGTGGGATTTCAATGCCACCACCAACATCAGCGGCGGCGTCACCAACTATCCGGTCAATCCTGCGTTCATGGCGAAGGTCAAACAGACGGTGGACTACGCTATCGCTGCGGGAATGTATGTCGTGATCAACGATCACTGGGACGACGGCTGGCTGGAAAACAACATTGGCACGAATGTGGATGGAACCATTAACGCGAAGATGAATTCCTACTGGACGCAGATCGCGACCACCTTTGCCGGTTACGACAACCATTTGCTCTTTGCCGCCGCGAACGAACCCAACGTGAACAGTCCTGCGGAAGAGGTCACGCTGATGTATTATTATCAGACGTTCGTCAATGCGGTCCGCACCACCGGCAGCAATAACACCAATCGCTGGCTGGTGATTCAAAGCGTATCGGACCCGGCGTGGTTGAATGCCTTGCCGACGGATACCGTTTCCAATCGTCTGATGGTGGAATACCATTGCTACTCACCGGCCCAGTTGGCGATTTTGTCGAGCGATGCGTCGTGGGGCATTGTGCAATATTTTTGGGGGCCGGCTTACCATTACGCCGCCGACCCGACCCGCAACTGCGTCGCGCCCGAAGAAGGAGGCATAGACGCGGGATTCCAACAACTGGCCGACCAATATGTCAGCAAGGGTGTTCCGGTAATGATCGGCGAATTCGGAGCCGCCTCGAAGCCATTCCTTGCGGCCACAAACGCCACGGAGTCCGCCTGGAATGTTGCTTCCGAATATTACTGGCACAAGTATGTCGCCGAATCCGCCCGTGGTCACGGACTCAGTCCGTTTTTTTGGAGCACTCCCGGAAGTCCGTTCGATTGGACTTCGGGCGCAGTCAATGACGCCCAAAAGATTTCCGTTTTAACCGGCGGAGCCGCGCCGCCACCGCCGAACGGCGCTCCCTACGCACCGTCCGGACTTGCTGCGACAATCAGCAACAACAATGTCGTTTTGTCCTGGACTGCCGGCAGCGGAGCGACCAGCTATAATCTTTATCGGGCGGCGGAAAGCGGTTATGAAGGCACCAATCCAATTGTCACCGGCATCACTGGCACGTCCTATACCAATACCAGCCTCAACAGCGGCACCACTTATTATTACCAAGTGGTCGCAGTCAATGGCTCCGGGCTGTCCGGTTTTTCAGCCGAAGCCCACGCCACCAATTCCGGTGCGAACCCGGATCCGGCGCAGTTTAATTTTGAAACCGATCCGCAAGGTTGGGCGGGCGGCGGCGGCATCATTTCCGGAGTGGCGACTTCCACCGCCCAGCACTATGCCGGCAATCAATCGCTGGCCGTGAACATCAACAGCGCGGCAGCGGGATCATCGTCAGTGTCTGTGGGCAACGTGTCGGTTCTTCCCGGCATGACCATCACGTTCCATGTCTGGATTCCGAGCGGCTACGAAATCTCCAATCTCCAACCCTACATGCAGGACTATAATTGGAACTGGACCAGTAGCTGGTATGGAAGTTTCACGCCCAACGCCTGGAACACGCTGTCCCTGACCGTGCCGGCGAACGCCGTGGCGCCATTTAATAATCTCGGCATTCAGTTTAACACCAGTGCCGGCTGGACGAACACCTGCTACATTGATTCTGTTTCATGGAATACTCCCGCGCCGGATTTCACTCTGTCGGCGAATCCGACCAGCCTGACCGTGAAAGGTGGAACCAACGGCACGAGCACGATCACGGTGGCCCCGACGAACGGATTGAATGGCTGTTATACATTGAGCGCAGGCAGTCTTCCAAGCGGAATCATCGCCACGTTTGCCACGAATCCAATTACCGGTGGTGCGAGCACGCTGACGTTGACGGCCTCCAACACCGTCACCTCCGGCACATCGAATGTGACCGTCATTGCCACCTGCGGATTGCTCAGCCACACGACCACCATCGCCCTCACACTGAATTCTATCATGCCGCCCAACACGCCGCCGACGCTGGCGCCCATTGCCAACCAGACCGTGAACGTCGGTCAGACCGTCGCCTTCACTGCCAGCGCCACGGACACCGACCAGCCGCCGCAGACACTCACTTTCGCGCTGTTGGCCGGCACAACAAACGCCACGCTCAACACCAGCAGCGGCGCGTTTTCCTTCCGGCCACTCGTCACCCAGGCGAACTCGACGAATAATTTTACAGTGCAAGTTTCCGACAATGGCACGCCAGCCATTGAGCGCCACGCAAAGTTTTTCCGTGGTCGTCAATCCGCTTTCCGCGCCGGGTATCAACAACATTTCATTTGCGGGCGGGCAATTCAGCTTCAGCGTCAGCGGCCAAAGCGGGCCGGATTACGCGATTGAGACTTCGACCAATCTCACGCAGTGGAGCAATGTCTTAATCACCAATTCACCCGCACTGCCGTTCATCTGGACGGACGCCGCGACCAATTCGCCGGTCCGTTTCTACCGCGTCAAACTCGGCCCGCCGCTGCCGTGAGAGTGTTTCGACGCATTTTCTTCAAAAAGACCGATATAAACGTTTAAGGGAGGATTGGTTTCGGAAGCCAAATTTCGAATTGATCCATGGCTGTGGGGATGCTCACCCCGTGGACGGTCAACTTTTGGCGGAGACAGCCTTGTTTGTGGGCAAACGAATCGAGATTGGTTTCGACTGTTTCGGCACGCCCAGATCAATTGATCAGATCACGATCAATCAAGACATTTTAACGAAGCTGATGTTTTGGCCCAAGCTTCCGGCAAGCTCACGTCCACTGTCGTATGCACCACCGCGCCGCGCTCCACTTGTCATGAAAATCCACATGGGTAAAACACCTGATGGTAAAGATGTGCTGCCCGGCATAGAATGGCATGTGTTATGGCAAAAACCCATGGTCCCAGGAGAAAGCCGGAATTGTCCGATTATCAAAAACGGATGCGGTTTCTCACCGGGCTGTCCATGTGCATCGCCTTCGGGTTTATCTTCATGGTAATCTGGCTTGTGAACCGGTCAGATTTTCCCGCTCATTAGCCTCTCCAAGTTGATCACGGCTTGCGCCGCCTTCATTTTTTCCAGCATACCCAGATCAAGACATTAAGTTGAAGCCATGGGTTTGGCCCACGCTTCCTGCAAGCTCATGATCCTTCCGGTCGGCCTCCATTTGGAAATTGTCAGAAGAAGGCTTTGTTGCTTCGCCGCCTTGGTCGTTCAAATTATTCCGGCCTACGGCTGCCAGAGGGCGCGGTAGAACTGGACCGGCGCGGCGGCGTTGTTGGTGATGGTGTAGACGCCGTTGACCGGGCTGTTGGTGGCAATGGACACCCAATCCGGGGCGGACAGGTTGGTGGCGGTTTGAATCACATACGGCACGGCGGAGGCGCCCTGAAGCTGGAAGACAAACTGGCCGGTGGATGCCGACGCCGACGCCGCGAGGCTGGGCGCGACCGGGGTGAGGCTGATCACGGTGGCGGAATAGGGCGCAAAGGTGTAATTGAAGGCGGTGCCGGGGATGGCGGCGGTGGTCTGCGCCACGTCCATGGAGCCGATGCCGGTGGCGGCGGCGTTGTCCTGCGGAATGCCGTAGGAATAGACGGTGGCGTTGGTGGACGGCGCATAATCGGTGAGGTTGATGGCGGCGTTGAGGCTGGCGTAGGAACTCCGGTTGACCACCAGCAGGGTCAGGGTGCCATCCATCCGGCGCACGGCATAGGTGCCGAGCCATTCCGAGTTGTTGGTGGCGGTGAGCACGGTGTCGCCGCCCTGGGCAAAATATGTGAGCAGCCGCTTGCAATAATAGCTCGGATAACAATTGGCATTCGGCGGCAGGACGTTGCCGTTGAGGATGCCCTCATCGGTGATGAAGCTGCCGGAACTGTTGGTGCGCCAGCCATACAGGGCGGTGTCCGAGTTGACGATGACGCCTTGCCCATTGCGCAGGTCCCACCAGAGCAGTGCGTTGAATTCCGTTTGCAACACCTGGCCGATGCTGTCGGCCACAAACAAGCCGCCTACGAGGCTGGTCCATTGTTTGTCGGCCTCGGGGCCGAACTCGGTGTCCACCAGTTCGATGTTGGTGGCGGCGCTGCCCAGATAATCATTCGCGATCTGGCGCAGATTGGCGGCGTCGCTGATCCAGGTCCGGGTCCAGAACAGATTATAGGTGTCGCCGTCGCTGGGGGCGTATTTGTGTTCGATGAGGAAATCGGGGGTGACGCCGTTGGTCCGCAGGGTGTTGAGGAGGACGGCCGTCCAGCCATTGTTCGTGGTGCCAGTGACGGGGTTGACGGCCGGATGATTCTGGTTGTTGGCGTAGGAGGTTTCGTCCGGGAGGACCACGGCGCCCACCTTGATGGTCGGGTCGGCGGCCTTCATGGCGCTGTAGTAATCCTTGAACCGCATGGCATAGGTCCACGGGTCATGCGCGACCTCCTGGCCGAAGTAGGCCAGGTTTGTGTTGTTGTCCTGCTCCCAACCACCGAAGTTCTCGTTGCCCACCTCCCAATATTTTACGTAGCAATGATTGGTGATGTTGAAGTATTTCACCCAGGCGGCGGCCTGATTGGTGTTGCCGCTGCCGTAATTGGCGATGAAATAAACCTGCGCGTGGGTGTTGGTGGCCACGTGGATGAAGCTGGGCGTAGAAGAGCTGCCAATTCCTTGATTGGTCATGAAATAAATGTCGCCCCAACTGCCGCCGGGCCAGCGCAACGCCTGGTTGTTTATGTTTGTCAGGATGGACACGGTGCTGGCGGTGTTCAGGTAACCGTCCCACGCGGCGGTGTTCACGCTGGACACGCGGGGATCCACCGTGCGCACGGTCTGGTCGGCGTTGATGCCGACATTGACAAGGGCCGGCGCGGGCGCGGCCACCAGCCGGATGTCGGCGATGTAAAACGCGGGCTGCAGCGTGCCGCCAATCCAGATTTCAATCGCCTGCAGATTGCTGATGCCGGCCGCGCCGAGGGACGCCAGGGAGAATGTGAATTGCTGCCAGGTGTTGGTGGGCGCCGTGACCTGGATCTGCGGCCCCCAGGTGGAACCCGCTTCGGCCTGCACGCCAATCTGCTGCCCGCCCGTGGCGCCGCCGTTCAACCACAACGTCAGGTTGGTGTAAACCGTGGTGTCAATCTGGTCGTGATATAGTTTCAAGGCCTGGTAGGTGCTGCTGGCAACGAACGCAATGGAGTTGGTGCCGTTGTAACCGGGGCTGTTGGTGACATAATTCGGCACCCAGCCCCAGTTCTGCCAGCCGTTGTTGTAGGTCAACGTGCCATAAACCACATTGGTGTAGCCGGAATAAATCAGCATGTCGTCGTTGGCCCGCACCGGCGCGGCCGCCGCCACCAACGCGATGGCGGCCAGAACCACCGGCTCAAGGCGGAAAAATCGTTTGACGATTTGTCCGAAGATGGTTTCCGAAATGCGAAATCGACCGACAGCGGTGGCGCTGCGCGGCCCAAGCCCAATATTGCAGTGAAACATGCTGGACAATACGCCCGAAGAATCAAAGTTTCAAAGGAAATGAACCCCAAGATTGTCGTAAATTCTGATGACAGGCATCAATGGCAAATCAGCCGATCGGATCAAGACATTTCATTTGGCGCATTTGTCAGTCCAGGGTGGGAAGCTGTTCGAGCGTTGCCCCTTCGCGTCGCAGGAGCGTGGCTTCAACCCGGGGCACATACATCTGGGTTTCCGCCGGCAGATGCTGGGCGATTACGTCGTAGTTGTTTGTCTGGTAGCGGTCGAGAAGTTTTTGGACGTTGCCTTCGCCGGCGTTGTAGGCGGCCAGGGCGAGCCGCCAGTCCTTGAACCGGTCATGCAGATATTTCAGATACTGGGCGGCGGCGGTGGCGCTCGGCTCCGGCTGATAGCGCTGGTCGCGCGGCCACAGGGAAAGGCCAAAGCGTTTGGCGGTGTCCGGCATCAGTTGAAACAATCCCGCGGCCCCCGCCGGACTCAGCGCGCGCCGGTCAAAGGCCGATTCCACCTCCGCCAGCCAGACCAGTTCCGGCGGAATTTTTTGGGCGGTGAACACCGGCTTCAATTCCGGCAGATATTCCTTGGCGCGCGGCGGCCAGTCTTCGCCGGCAACCTTGGTCACCCAAAGCTCGCGTTCCTTTTGCGGCGGCGGATTAGGGACCGGCGGCGGGTTGGTAACGTCGCTGGGCGGTGGAATCGAGAGCCGAATTTCATCGGCGACGTCCAGATAATCCATCTGCGCCCGCAGCCACGCGGCATAGGGCTGGGTGGCGTCGCGGCTTTCCAGCAACGGCAGGACGACGAGCGCGGTCTGCCGCAGGCTCGCGACATCCACCACGTAGTCGCCTTGAAAACGCTGCTGCACATCCCGAAACAACTGCTGCACCGTCTGCTCGTCCGCCGCGGGCAGCGCGTTGAGAAAGTTGGTGTCGAGATTTTCCTGCGCCCACTGCTGGGCGCCCTGCACAAGATCCGGCAGCGTAATGGTGTCGTCTTGCGCCCGCGCCAGTTGTGAGCCGGCCAGCAACAATCCGAGCAGGCAAAACGCGTTCGTGATATTATTCCGGCATGACATGGCTTTCATTCAACGGGTGGCAGACCAGGCGCGCAAATCAATTTTTTCAGTCATCGTTCACTGGCTTTCGCCACGATCCATGAAAGGATTGTTTTCATGCATCATACACTTCCATGGTCGTCGCCAGACCGCCATGGGGTGATTCCCTGCCATGGCCGATGTCAGCACACGGAAAAGTTGTTGGCAGCCCTGCGCCAAAGAGCGAAACTCCGGCCCATGACAACGCCGGTTCCCCATCCCCGCGATCCGCTCCACGGCATCACGCTGGAGCAGATCCTCAATCAACTCGTGCAGCGGCACGGCTGGGGCGAGATGGGCCGGCGCATCCCCATCCGCTGCTTCCAGTTCAATCCCACGGTCAAGTCCAGCCTCACATTCCTGCGCAAGACGCCCTGGGCGCGGAAGAAGGTGGAGGACTGGTTCATCGGGGAACTCAATTAACCTTCCGGTCGGGCACCATTTTGATTTTTTAGGCAGGCCGGAGCAATTGAGCAAGTCAGCCGGTCGGAGCAAACTTTCATTTGCAGATTCATCAGGCGGGATTTTCCCTGGCGGACTTTGCAGGTGAGTCCGGCGATGCCGGAAACCGGCAGGCACAATTGAACGACCATCAGTGGACCGGCAGTTTCATGTCCACGCCGTTGACAGTCAGCACCACGGAATCGTCGTTCAATTGCTTGAAACGCACGGAAGCCGGGCCATCGGCCGTCTGAAACGTGACCGCTTCGCCCAGGAAAATGGTCTGGGTCTTCTTTCCGTTGTGAACGGTCACGGTGGAGTTGTCGCCGTTTCGGGTGAGGCCATTGATGACGAAAGGCGAATCTGGCATCGCAGGGATGGCCGCGCTCTGCGCGGGCGGGTTGGTTCCGCTGGCAGCGGACGGAGTGTCGTTGGTTTCCATTGACAGCGCGGCCGTGTTGGCGGATTCGGAGAACCGGGCGGAGGGCCGCAAGTCGCCGAGCAACGCGCCCAGCAGCCACAAGTTCATGCAAAGCACCAGCGCGTAGGCAATGCCCACGGTGAAATAGATGTCCGTCCGGTCGGCCATCGTGACCTTTTTGAGGCAGAAATAAAGCACCCCTAGCACAAAGGGCGTGGAAATGGATGTCGTCTCGTAAGTTCCAAGGTAATGACCCAGGAACAAATCCAAACCCCGGTCAATGGTGCTGACCAGCGCCGCCGTGCCGAGCAGACCGAGAAGTTGGTAGTTGAGCTTTTGGAGCAGGATCATGATCCACAGCGCCAGCGCCAGGAAAACCGTCTGGATGACAACTTCGATGAAGAAGAGAACCAAGTGGGCAATCATGTTGGGTGATGTTTATGAGTTACGCGTGTAAAGTCAATGGCTTTGCCTCCGGGATGCCGGTTTGCCACACATCCATGCGGTCACGTTTCGGGCAGCGACAAGGCGTTGGCGATGCCCGTTCTTGATGCTGGCGGGGATTTGTAAAGCAGCCTGGCCTTGCGCAGTGCTTGTGCACGGCCATCATTACTCTTCTTCGGCACGTCCAGATTAATTGATCAGATCAGCCGGCAGGACCAAGACATTTTAATGAAGCCGGAGTTTTGGCCCACGCTTCCGGCAGGCTCACTGGGGCGATTCGGGACGGATGGGGGTTGCCGGATTCAGAAAGTCCCTGGCAAACTTGTCGCACGCTGCCTGCGCGGCCTGGTTCCGGTCCACGTTGTTGGCGCCATGAGCGGTCAACTGGGCGTATTCCTGTTCGGCCTTGCGGGTGGCGGCTGAAATGCGGAGCATGTATTCCGTGACGATCTCCATTTCGGTTTCGGCCAGGGCGCGTTTCTTGTCGCTTTCATACGTCGCCTCGCGGGCGGTGAATTCCCGGCCAATCAGGGAAACACCGATGGCCTGCGCCACCTGCGGTCCCAGCCGGTAGAAATATTCATAAATTTTCCGGCGGCCGTCGTCATACTGCCGGACGCTGTCATACGGGTTCACCGGCTCGAGGTAGCGGCAGGTCATGTCCAGCGAGACGGCCACCCGGACAATATGAAAATGCACCGGCTCCCCGGCCGCGCCCGGTTCCACCTGCACGCCAAATTTGGCCAGGCAGCGGTAGTGGTTTTCCACGTCGGCGACGACGGGGCCGAGCTGGGGCGGTTTCTGGTCGGGAGTATAATAGGTGTGGGTGATGGTCGGCTCCAAACTGTCCACCGAGACCGCTCCCGCCAGGTTGGGCGGCCGGGTCTGCTCGTTTTGCAGGGTCAACGAGGCCGACCTGGCCACGTCGTCCTGTTGCAGCTTTTGGGTGAGCGCCTGCTGGGCGAGTTTTTCCTGTTGTTCGTAGGCGGCGGCCTTGACGGGGTCGTAGCCGAATTGTTTCTGGAGGGCTTCGGGCAGCTTCGCGAATTTGAGTTTCGCCAGGCCGGTGCCACCGTCAGCGGGCTGGAATTCAACCAGCAGCCCGTCCGGCTCCACGCGCGTGAGTTTGGGCGCATTATAGGTGACGCCATCCGTGGTGGTGATTTTTGACGGCAATGAATTGGTGGGCTGCGCCGGCCCGGCGAAAACGAACGGACCGCCAATAAAGAACACCGCCAGGGCAACCGCCAGTTTGCGGCGTAATGTTTGTTTCCAGCAGCGCCTTGGGTCCATATTTGCATGTCTGTTCCGGTCGCGGCAGATCCGTGACGCGAGCCTTCGGGCGGTCGTGGTAAAACTTCTGGTTTCAACCACATCACAGAACACCCGCAAGGTTTCCGTAAGCATGTTGCTATTGGGTTACACAAAAAAACGATTGTGGTCAACTCACGGCTCCGAAGGCGGCGGGCGTTGACGGGCATCCCCTGACGATCCACTCAACGGCATAATTTCACCGGATTACAGCGACTGAAACAATTCATTAAAAAAATGCTTGTGAAAATTTTCACGACGAGGCAAACTCTGCGGCTCTGACGGCCCGCCGTTTTCCCTCATGGGAAGGTGTGTCGTCAGAAATAATTTTTGGTGAACCGTCTTGTCAAAATTGTTTTAGTCTGTGCGTTTATTGCCGCAATTTTTGCGGTTAGCTTGAACGCGCAGCCGGCGGCGCAAACTAATGCCGGCGGTCCGGCTGGCGCAAGCGCTGTTTCAACTCCGACCGCGCCCGCCCCGGCTGAACCGGCGGATACAATGGTTCCGTCGGCTGCGCCGGTGCTTTTCCATGTTCTGGGGCTTCCGGTGACCAATTCGATGATCTGCACGTGGATTGTGGCGGCAATCATTTTGATCGTTGTCCGCGTCAGCACCTGGAAAAACATCCGGGAAATTCCGTCTGGGATGCAAAATGTGCTCGAAGCGATGGTTGAAGGCTGGGAAGGTTTGATTGGCGATATTTTGGACAAACGCGTCACACGCTGGGTCTTTCCGTTTGCGACGACATTCTTCATCTTCATTCTCGTTTCAAACCTGATGGACTTGGTTCCGGGCGTGGGGAGCATTGGAATTTTTCATGCAGATGGAGGGTTCACGCCGATCTTCCGCCCACCCACGACGGATGCAAATCTCACAATCGTGATGGCGACAATTTTTTTGCTGATGAGCCTTTTTTGGGCGGTGCGTTACAACGGCGTTTGGGGACTGGCCAAACACATTTTCGGCGTGAAAATGGAAACGAACAAGTGGTTGTATCCGCTGTTTTTCCTGCTGTTTCTTTTCATCGGCGCAATGGAACTGCTTTCCGTCGGGTTTGCGCGTCCGGTCGCGCTGGCGATGCGCCTCTATGGAAATATCTTTGCCGGTCAAAGCATTTTGGACATGATTTTTCACGGCAAGTCGTTGTTCTGGTCAATCATACTTTCGTCGGGAATGTATTTTTACGAAACATTCGTCTGCATCGTGCAGGCGTTTGTATTCGCGATGCTGGTCGTGGCATTTGTCGGCACGCTTTGCACGCACACGGACGAGGAACACGGCCATTGATTTTTAAAATTTGCAGCCGCGTTGAAAATGCCCGGCTGCGACAACCAAAACCAACAGAAAGAAAAGTTATGATGTTAGCAGATACAATCGCTCCTGTGATTCAGGGCAACGTCCACATCGGTCTCGCCTTTGGTGGCGCGGCCATAGGCATCGGCATCGCCACCGCCGGCGGTGTCACGGCGATGGCCCGCAACCCTGGAATGTTCGGCAAAATTTTGACGTTCATGTTTGTTGGCATTGCGCTCGCCGAAGGCTGGGCCGTCATCGCGTGGCTCGTCGTCAAGTAATCCGGTTATGGACAAACTAGGAATTGACTGGAGAATCCTGATCGCGCAAACGATCAGTTTTTCCGTCGTTTTTTTCGTGTTGTGGAAATTTGCCTACGGGCCGATTTTCAACCTGCTCCAGATGCGCCGCGAAAAAATCGCCGGGGCGCTCGCCAATGCCGAAAAAATCAAGGCCGACGTTGTCAAAACGGAGGCTGAACGCCAGAAGATTCTGGCCGATGCCGGCGACCATGCCAACAAGCTGATTGAGGACGCCCGCGCCGCCGCCCTTCGTGTCGGCGAGGTGGAAACGCAAAAAGCCATCGCCGCCGCCGAACAGATCATCATCAAGGCGCGCGAGGCCGCCGCGCAGGACCATGCGCGGATGCTCGCCGACCTGAAACGCGAAGTCGGCCGGCTAGTGGTGAAAACCACGGCGACTGTCACCGGGAAAGTTCTCACTCTGGAAGACCAGCAACGGTTGGCCGAGGAGACTGAGAAACAACTGGCGTGATGTGTTTCAAATTTCAAATTTGAAATTCCACCAAACGGCAGCATGAAAATTTCCAAACAGGCCCACCGCGAAGCCCGGCAGTTATTCCGCGCCTGCCATGTCAACGGCCTGCTCGACGAGAACCGTGTCCGGCAGACCGTCACGCTGCTCGTGGCAGACAAGCCGCGCGGCTACGTCGAGATTCTTTCCCGGCTACACCGGCTGGTGAAATTGGATTTGGAGCAGCACGCCGCCCGCGTGGAAAGCGCGGTGCCGTTGGCCGCCGACCTGCAGGCGCAGGTCGCGGGACGGCTGAAAAATATTTACGGCGACGGGCTGGATTTATCGTTCGCAGAAAACCCGGCGCTCATCGGCGGACTGAGGATTCAAGTCGGCAGCGACCTTTACGACGGCAGCGTGAAAATGCGTTTGGAAAAATTGCAGCAAAGTTTTTAACCGGATTTTATGAGTAATTTGTTACAGGAAATTGAAGCCAAGATCGTGGGCGCAAAGACCGCGACGGCCAAACAAAATGTCGGCACCGTGCGCGAAATCGGCGACGGTGTGGCCAAGATAGAAGGCCTCACCGACACGATGCTCAACGAGATGCTGGATTTCGGCAACGGCATTGTCGGCCTCGCGTTGAATCTCGAAGAAACCGAAGTCGGCGCGATCATTCTCGGCGACTACACCAAGATCAAGGAAGGCTCCGAAGTCCGCACCACTGGTAAATTGCTCCAGGTGCCCGTCGGCAAAGGGCTGCTCGGCCGCGTCGTCAATACGCTCGGCGAACCGGTGGACGGAAAAGGCCCGATCAAGGAATCCGCTTTTTATCCCGTTGAAAAAATTGCCCCTGGCATTATTAAACGCCGGCCGGTGAGCCAGCCGGTGCAGACCGGCATCATGGCGATTGACGCGATGATCCCGATTGGCCGTGGCCAGCGCGAACTCATCATCGGGGACCGTGGCACCGGCAAAACCACCATTGGCGTGGACACGATGATCAATCAGGCGCGCATCAACAAGGCTGCCGAAGCTGCGGGCGACAAGGATACCCGCCCGATTTACAACATTTATGTCGCCGTCGGCCAGAAGCAGTCGAACATCGCCCGCGTCATCGGCATTTTGGAAGAGGCTGGCGCGATGCCTTACACGATTATCGTCGTCGCTTCCGCGTCCGATTCCGCGTCAAACCAGTATCTCGCGCCATTTGCCGGTGCGGCGATCGGCGAATGGTTTATGGACAACGGCATGGACGCGCTCATCATTTACGACGATCTCTCCAAGCACGCCGTCGCCTACCGCCAGGTGTCGCTCATTTTGAAACGTCCGTCGGGCCGCGAAGCGTATCCCGGCGACGTGTTTTATCTCCACAGCCGTCTGCTCGAACGCAGCGCCAGGGTTGGCGAGAAATACGGTAACGGCTCGCTGACCGCACTGCCGATTATTGAAACGCAGGCCGGCGACGTTTCGGCCTACATTCCGACAAACGTGATTTCGATCACCGACGGTCAAATTTATCTGGAAACGGATTTGTTTTATCAAGGTGTTCGTCCCGCTGTTTCCGTTGGTCTTTCAGTCTCGCGCGTCGGTTCCGCTGCGCAAGTCAAGGCAATGAAACAAGTCGCCGGCCGCATCAAAGGTGATTTGGCGCAGTTCCGCGAACTCGCGGCGTTTGCACAATTCGGCTCCGACCTCGACGCCAAGACGCAGGCGTTGCTCGAACGCGGCAAGCGCATCATTGAAATTTTCAAGCAGCAGCAATACGACCCGGTTTCCGTCGAGGCACAGTCGGTCGTGCTCTGGACGGCGCAGAACAATTTCTTTGACGATGTGCCGGTGGACAAGGTGAAAGATTTCCAGCAGAAACTTTCGCAGTATTTCCACACACGCAAACCGGAACTGCTGGCGAAAATTTTGAAGGAAAAGGCCATCAGCGACGCCATTGCTGCGGATCTGAAGGCGGCGGTCACGGAATTCAAGCAGAGCTATCACTGATAATTTTTTATGCCCAGCACGCGCGACATACGCCGGCGAATCAGATCGGTCAAGAACACCGCCCAGATCACCAAGGCGATGCAGATGGTGGCGGCCGCGAAGATGCGCAAGGCACAGCAGGCAGCGATTGTCGGCCGGCCCTATGCGGAGCTGTTGAATGAAATCATGGCCAAGGCGGCGACGCGCATAGTGGGTTTTCATCATCCATTGATGCAGTCGCGGCCGGTGGCAAAACGCGCGGTGATTATCGTCGGCACAGACCGCGGGCTTTGCGGCGGCTTGAACGGAAACCTGTTTCGCGAAGCGACGAAGCTGGACAAAAGCTCTACGGTTTTCATTACCGCTGGAAAAAAGGCGGCGCAATTTGTCGGGCGCACCAAGCGGTATCTCGCGGCGGAATTCAGTTACAAGGACACGCCGGGTTTTGCCGAGGCGCGAGTCATTTCGAAATTCGTGCAGCAGATGTTTTTGAAGGGCGAAGTGGATGCGGTGGACATTTTGTTCCCGCGTTTCATCAACACGCTCACCCAGCAGCCGCAGACAATGCCGTTTCTGCCGATTGGCAAGATTTCCGCCGCGACCGCTGGTGTCAATTCACCGGCGCAGGAGCTTCCGGCAGGAAACGCGACGGACGTATTTGAATTTGAGCCGGACGAAGAAACGGTGCTGGGCGAACTGTTGCCGCATAGCTTGAATTTCCAGATGCATCAGGTTTTGCTGGAGACCAAGGCCAGCGAGCAGAGCGCGCGCATGGTGGCGATGAAAAATGCGACGGACAACGCGAAGCAGATCATCAAGGACCTGACGCTCGAATACAACAAGCTGCGCCAGGCGAACATCACGAAGGAACTTTTGGAAATCACCACCGCCCAAATGGCGGTCGGTTGAAGAATTTGGAACATTATTTAAAGCACATGAGCAAAGGCAAAATCGTTCAAATCATCGGCCCGGTTGTGGATGTCGAATTCACCGGCGAGCTTCCCGCGATTTACAACGCGCTGAATCTCGAATATGAAATGCCCGGCCACGGCAAAACCAGACTGACGCTCGAAGTGCAGCAGCACCTCGGCGACAACTGGGTACGCGCCGTCGCCATGAGCACCACCGAAGGCCTCAAGCGCGGCTACGAAGTCACGGACACTGGCGGGCCGATTGCCATGCCCGTCGGCGAAGCCGTCATGGGCCGGGTGTTCAACGTCACCGGCGACGCCGTGGACGAGCAAGGCCCGGTGAAGGCTGATAAATTTTGCCCGATTCATCGCGCTGCGCCGCTGCTCGTGGACCAGTCCACAACGCCCCAGATTCTCACGACCGGCATCAAGGTCATTGATTTGATCTGTCCGTTTCTCAAGGGCGGCAAGGTCGGCGCATTCGGCGGTGCCGGCGTCGGCAAGACCGTCGTCATCATGGAGCTCATCAACAACATCGCCAAGCTGCATGGCGGCATTTCCATGTTCGCCGGCGTTGGCGAACGCACGCGCGAAGGCAACGACCTCTACAATGAAATGATCGAGGCCGGCGTCATCAAAGTTGAGAAGGACGCGCAAGGTCATCCAAAGAAAAATGAATTTGGTTTGCCGATCATCGCACCCGGTTCCAAAATCGGTCTGGTTTACGGCCAGATGAACGAACCGCCCGGCGCGCGTCTCCGCGTGGCGCTGTCCGCGCTGGCCGTTACCGAATATTTCCGCGACGAAAAAAACCAGGATGTGCTCCTGTTCGTGGACAACATTTTCCGTTTCTCGCAGGCCGGCTCCGAAGTGTCCGCGCTCCTTGGTCGCACACCGTCGGCGGTCGGTTATCAGCCGACGCTCGCCGCCGAAATGGGCGACTTGCAGGAACGCATTACCTCCACCAAGAAAGGTTCTATCACGAGTTTCCAGGCAGTTTACGTTCCCGCGGACGACTTGACTGATCCCGCGCCGGCCACGACATTCGCACATTTGGATGCGACCATCGTGCTGGAACGCTCCATCGCCGAACTCGGCATTTTCCCAGCCGTGGATCCGCTGGCGTCCAGTTCCCGTGCGCTCGCACCGGAATTTGTCGGGCAGGAACATTACGACACTGCGCGCGGCGTGCAGAAGGTTTTGCAGCGTTACAAGGATTTGCAGGACATCATCGCGATCTTGGGTATGGACGAACTTTCACCCGAAGACAAGACGACCGTGTTCCGCGCGCGCAAGATTCAGCGCTTCCTGAGCCAGCCATTCA
The DNA here is from genome assembly GCA_963738245.1 of uncultured Verrucomicrobiae bacterium. GTDB lineage: Bacteria > Verrucomicrobiota > Verrucomicrobiia > Limisphaerales > UBA11358 > UBA11358. Next base: position 36,235 of record CAVTWB010000011.1, on the reverse strand, counting down.
CTGTCGCGCAGGTCTTCACCGGACGCGAAGGCAAGCAGGTGCCAGTGGCCGAGACCGTCCGCGCGTTCAAGGAGATTCTCGAAGGCAAACACGACGATGTGCCGGAACAGAATTTCTACATGAAGGGCGGCATTGACGAGATCAAAGACTAATGGCCTACCAGCTCAAACTTGAAATCGTCACACCGGAGGCGAAAACGTTCTCCGACGACGTGGACATGGTCACGCTTACCGGCACGGAGGGCGAGATGGGAATCTTGCCGCAGCACATGTCGTTGATGACCTCGCTGGTGGCCGGCGAAATTATCGCACGGAAGAACGGCGGAAATATCTTTCTTGCGGTCGGTGACGGGTTTGTTCAGATCACGGGAGATCGCGTGGCTATCCTCACGGACATGGCCATTAAGGCCGACGATATTGACGAGGCCGCCGTGGCGGAGGCGATGAAAAAGGCCGAGGCGCGGCTGGGACAAAAAATGAGCGATGAAGAAGCCGCGACTGTTCAGGCCGCGCTCATCCACGCGACGACACAGTTAAAGGTCAAGCAGCGGCACAAAAAGATTTAAGCCGGTTATTTCAAAAGCAAAACGGCGCGATTTCTTCATCGCGCCGTTTTCTTGTTTCCCCAAAAATCTTCAACCGGCAATCACGCCGATTTCCACCGGTTCGACATTGACGCCCTGTTTCTCCAGCCATTTGATGGCGGCTTTCACCTCGTCGCGCTTTCCGTCGAGTTCAAGGCAGACGATGCCAATTTCGTCGGTCACGCTGGCCTGGCGGATGTTGGTGACGACCTTGAACTTTTTGGCGACTTCCCAGATGAACGGCTGCTTGATGAGCTTGGGCGGATACATCAGCCACAGGCGCTGCTGCGTGGGAGTGGTGGATTTTGTTGCGGCGATTTTTTTCTTGGGCGTGGCCATAAATGAATTTTGTTAAACAGTTAAATGGTTGAATTATTGAAACGATTTAACAATTCAACGCTTCAACAAATCAACCTCCGGCGATGGCGGGAATGATGCTGATTTCGTCGCCGTCCTTGAGCGGCGTCTCGCGGTTTTTGAGGAAGCGGATGTCCTCCTCGTTGACATAGACGTTGACGAAACGGCGCACCTCGCCTTTTTCATTCACGAGGCGTTCCTGGATGCCGGGGAAGCGCGTCTGCAATTCGACGAGCGCCTCGCCGATGGTGGCGGCGTTGATTTCGACCATCTCCTCGTTGTTGGTCAACTTGCGGAGCGGCGTAGGGATGCGGACTTTTTTTGGCATAAATTTACGCATTCACTTTTTCTTCCTGCGCCAGCAGCGCCTCGAACTCGCGCAGGCTCGGCTTGATTTCGCGCGCTTTGCCGCAATGACCTTGCACGGCGTCGAGCGTCTTCAAGCCGTTGCCGGTGACGCAGATGACGGCGGAAGAATCCTTCGGAATCTTGCCGGACGCAATGAGTTTCTTCGCCACGCCCACGGTCACGCCGCCGGCGGTCTCGGCAAAAATGCCTTCCGTCTCGGCGAGCAGCTTGATCGCGTCGCGGATTTCGTCGTCGGTCACGTCGTCGGCCGCAGCAGTTGGTGTCGCGCATCACCTTGAGTGCGTAAAAACCGTCCGCCGGCGTGCCGATAGCGAGCGATTTCGCAATCGTGTCGGGCTTGACCGGCTTGAAGAAATCGAGTCCGGCCTTTTGCGCGACGGAAATCGGCGAACAGCCCGTGGCCTGCGCGCCGTGAATGTGCGTCTCGGAATTCGCGACGAGCCCGAGCTTGGCAAATTCCTGGTAGCCCTTGTGGATCTTCGTCAGCAACGAGCCGGACGCCATCGGCACAACCGTGTGCTGCGGCAGCCGCCAGCCGAGTTGTTCGGCGATTTCATACGCCATGCTCTTCGAGCCTTCGGCGTAGTAGGGGCGCATATTCACGTTCACAAACGCCCAGCCGAACTTGCCGGCGATCTCGGCGCACAGGCGGTTAACCTCGTCATAATGGCCTTTGATGCCGATTACATTCGCGCCGTAAATGAGCGAGTTCAAAATTTTGCCCTGCTCCAAATCCGACGGAATGAAAACGTAGGATTTCAATCCCGGCGCTCGCGGCCTGCGCGGCAACGGAGTTTGCCAGATTTCCGGTGGAAGCGCACGCGACGGTTTCAAAACCAAGTTCCTTCGCGCGGCTCAAGGCGACGCTGACGACGCGGTCCTTGAACGAGAGCGTCGGATAATTCACGGCGTCGTTCTTGACGTAAATTCGCGGATGCCAAGCGCCTTTGCGAGCCGGTCGGCCTTGATGAGCGGCGTGAAACCGACTTGTTTGCCGACGGTCGGTTCGGTGGCGACGGGCAGCAGCTCGCGATAACGCCACATCGTTTTCGGGCGCGACTCAATGGCCGCCTTGGTCAGCGACTTTTTGATGCGGTCATAGTCGTAGGCGACTTCGAGCGGGCCGAAGTCGAATTCGCAGACGTGCGTGGCTTCGAGCGGATATTCGCGTCCGCACTCGCGGCACTTGAGCGCCTTCATGAAACCGTGATGTTCACTCATAAATTTCTTTAGTTGTCGTGTCGGCGCTGTGCGCCGATTTTTCCGGCCACAAGCCGGACGTTACATTAATTTGATCAGGCAACAAAAAAGCCCCGACTCAAGACGAGAAGGGGCTACAAAACGGTTGTGCTCTTCTCATTTTCCCCAAGCTGATGATGCCTAGGCTGGAATTGGCACCTGTCATTGAAACCAAAGTTCAATCGGTTGCCGTGGTGTCATCGGGCCAGTCCCTCGTCCACTCGTCATGAGTCCGTCAAATCAACGGATGCGGATAGATTGATTCAAACTCTGTTACTTGTCAAAAATTATTTTTGGTCGGCAGTTTCTTCAAAAATCATTTGACGAATTCGCCGTTCGGGCGTAACAATCAACACGTATTCGCGGTAAAGCAGCGTTTGATGGCACAACATCAAATCACGGTTCCTCACCAATTAGTTGTGCCGCAAGTGCGGTTGTATCCATTATATTGTGGTTTTTTGCTTTACTTAACCGGGCAATTTTGGTTGTCTAAACACGAGCAATGTATCTCAAAAATTTAACCGTATTCGGCTTCAAATCCTTCGCGGACAAGACCGCGCTCAATTTCCAACCTGGCGTCACGGCCATCGTCGGGCCTAACGGCTGCGGCAAGTCCAATGTCTCCGACGCCATCCGCTGGGTGCTCGGCGAACAGTCCGCCAAGGCGTTGCGCGGCGGTGAAATGGCCGACGTGATCTTCAACGGCACCGACGGCCGCAAGCCGATGGGCATGGGCGAAGTGTCGCTCACACTCGGTGGAGTGGACGGGGAAAACCTGCGCGCGGCGGGCGTGGAGGTTTCTTATGACGAAGTCACGTTGACACGCCGGATTTTCCGTGATGGCGGCAGCGAATATTTTCTCAACCGCACGCCTTGTCGGCTGAAGGACATCCAGCAGCTGTTCATGGGCACGGGAATCGGGCGCACGAGTTACAGCATTTTGGCGCAGGGCCACATCACGCAGATTCTGTCCAGCAAACCGGAAGATCGCCGGATGATTTTTGAGGAAGCCGCCGGCATCACGAAATTCAAGTCGCAGAAAAAAGAATCGCTCCGCAAGCTGGAATACACCGAGCAAAATCTGCTGCGCATCGCCGACACGATCAAGGAAGTGAAGCGGCAGATCGGCTCGCTCCAGCGCCAGGCCGGCAAGGCGCGGCGCTACAAACAAATTTCGCAGGAGCTTCAGCATCTTGAGACGCAATTGGCGCGGCATCAATTCGACGTGCTGCAAGGCGAGATTTCCGAGCGGCAGACGACGGTGGAAAATCTGCGCAACGAAATTGAAACCGGCTCCAATGACATCCTGCGGTTTGAAAATGAAATCACCAAACTGCGCGAACTGCTTTCCGACTTGGAACATCAAGTCGCCGCGCAGCAGCAGCGCGGACTGGAATTGAAGGCGGGCATTGACCGCAACGAAAGCCGCATCCAGTTCAACGAGGAACGGCTGCGCGAAATCGAGTCGCAGAACGCCAAGGCGCTGGCCGAGATCACGCAGGCCGAGGAACGCTGCCATGCCGCGTCCGGTGAACTGCTTTCCGTCACCGAACGGCTTGGCGTCGCCGAAGCGGCGCTGGAACAGCACCGCGACAGCTTGCAGGCGAAACGCGAGAGCTTGCAGAAAATTGAAAATGATTTGCGCGAGCGGCAGGAGCAGTTGCGCCAGGCGCAGTCCGCCGCGTTTGCCGCCGCCCAGGATTTGTCGCGGCTCCGCAACGAAATCACCGCGCTGGATTTGCAGAAGCAGGGCAACATCGTCCGGCTCGAAAAACTTTCCGCCGAAAAAATCCAGCTTGAGGTGGAGCGCACCGGCTTGGAATCACGTTTGCAGGAATTCACCGCGAGTGTCGAAGTGGAGAAGCTGAACGTCGCAACCACGCGCGGCTCGGTCGAGCAACGGCAGAACCGGCTGCGCGAGTTGCAGACCGAATTGCAGACGGCGTCCACCGAGCAGGACAAGTTTTTGCACCAGCAATCCGACAAGCGCTCGCGGCTCACGGTGCTGGAGCAGCTTGAAGGCTCGCATGAAGGTTTTGAAGCCGGCGCGGTCGCAGCGTTGCGCCAGTCGCGCTCGGTCATCGGCTCGCTCGCGGATCGCATCCGCGTGCCGGATCAGTTTGTCACCGCGGTGGAAAATGCGCTCGGTCACAATTTGCAACTGGTGCTGACCGAGCAGCCGTCGTCCGCGCAGGAAATTCTGGCAGACTTGAACACGAACAAGTCCGGTCGCGCGAGTGTCGCGGCTCTGGCCATCCAGCAATATCAGGACGAGAAGCAGCTTTCGTTCGTCGGCGAAATGGCACCCGGCGAGAAGAGCGAGGCGGCGCAGGCCGGCTTGCAGAACGGCCAGATCGTCCACGCGATGAGCGTGATTCACGCCGAACCGTCGGTGGAAGCGCTGTTGAAATCGCTGCTGGGCCGCACGTTCATCGCGTCCGATCTCGGCACCGCGACGGCGCAAATCCAGAACGGCCACGCGGGCTGCGACTTTGTCACGCTCGGCGGCGAACTTCTGAACCGCCACGGCATTTACACCGGCGGTTACCTGAACAAGGGCAGCAATGGCAAGGCGCCTTCCTCCATTCTCGGCCGCAAAAATCAGATCACCGAATTGCAGGCGGAGCTTGCCGAGCTGCAAAAGCTCGTGGAAGACGCGAGCCGCAAGCGCGGCGAGCTGTTGAGCGAGCAGACGGAATTGCAGGCCAGTTTGCAGCAGGCGCAGACGGAATTGCGCGTGCAGGAAGTCGCCATCGCCACGCGCGAGGGCGAGTTCAAGGCGCTGCAAAACTCCAATCGTTTGCTGCACCAAAAAATCGAGACGGTGATGTTTGAGGTGCAAAGCCTCGCCGCCCAGGAGCAGGAAGGGTTGCAGAAACGCGAGGCGCTCACCGCCAAACTGAATGAGCTTGAAGCGCGCGAGCGTGCCGGCCAGGAGCAGGTCGTCGTGCTCACCACCGATTTGGAAAATCTCCGCCAGTCAGCGCGACGCCGCGAACACCGCGCTGACCGAGAGCAAGGTCGCCCTCGCGTCGGACGAGCAGTTGGCGTCGTCGTTCAAGCAGCAGCTCGCCGCGCTCGAACAGCGCATCCGCGAGCTGACCCAGATTGTCGAGTTGCGCAAGAGCGAATGCTCCTCGTTCATCGTCCGGCAGGAGCAGGCGCAGACAGAGATTCAGCAGGCGCGCGGCGAGATTGAGCGCCTGCAGCACGAGCGCGAGCAGGTCAGCGCCCAGACCGCCGAACTGATTGGCCGGAAGAATTCACAGGACGGCGAAATTTCCACCGCGCGAAGAAAGTTTGCGGTCGCAGCGCAGCCGGTTGACCGAGTTGCAGAACCAGCGTGGCGCGGTGGAAGTCGAGCTGGCGCAGAAAAACATGTCCGTCCAGAACCTGCGCGAGAAGGTGCAGCAGAAATACCACCTGAACCTCGACGACATCCGCAGCGAGTGCATCACCATCACCTACGCCGACGAAGGCCCGGCGAAAGTCGAGACGCTCACGCCCGAGGAAATGGCCGCGAGTGGCGCGGCGACCGATTGGAATTCCGTGCATCAGCAGGTGGAAGCCTTGCAGGCCAAGCTCGACGAAATGGGCCCGGTGAATCTCGTAGCCATCGAGGAATACGAGGAAACCGAGCAGCGCCACCAGTTCCTCACCGCGCAGCACGACGACCTGGTTCATGCGAAAATCCAGTTGCTCGAAGTCATCAACCGCATCAACACGCAGACGCGCCAGATGTTCACAGAGACGTTCGAGAAGATCCGCGACAACTTCCGGCTGATGTTCACCGAGGTGTTCGGCGGCGGCAAGGCGGATCTGATTTTGTCCGACGAAAACGACGTTCTGGAAAGCGGCATCGAAATTGTTGCGCGGCCGCCCGGCAAACAATTGCAGAGCATCTCGCTGCTGTCCGGCGGCGAGCAGACGATGACCGCCGTGTCGCTGCTGTTCTCGATTTATCAGGTCAAGCCCAGCCCGTTCTGCGTGCTCGACGAATTGGACGCGCCGCTGGACGAATCCAACGTGGTGCGCTTCGTGAAAATTTTGCAGCGGTTCCTCGCGCACTCGCAGTTCATCATCATCACGCACAACAAGCGCACCATCGGCATGGCGGACGTGCTTTACGGCGTGACGATGCAGGAACACGGCGTGAGCAAGATTGTCAGCGTGAAATTCCACAAGACGGAGGAAACGCCGCAACCCGAAGCGGTCTCGACCGTGAGTTGAAGCGGAACGAAACCGTCAAACCGGATGGCGAAACGGGGGAAATGGGCCGGGATAGGAATCCGGTTTTCCCATGAAAAAAATCGCACCGCACCGAGCGGTAGAGGAACAATGTCAGGTGTCGTTCGTTCGTTTATGGGAAAGAGCGAGTCAGACAAGTCGGAAGAGAGTTTTAGGAAGCCGCTGATTGTTTTTGCGCTGACTTTCATTTTGTTTTTGCCGACCTTTTGGGTTTGACCGAAAATTGAAATTGGCCTCCCCACGATGACTCCGGCAAGTTATCCCCGCCGCGTTACGGATAGAAACTATCAAATTCCGCAGTGTTTGGGCTAAATCATTGAAAACAAGCCTGCTGGAACGCGCCGGATGCTTGAAATGGTTCATTACTTGACCTTCGTTGTGCGCTACTCGACCGCCGTTGCACACAACGCGGCTGCCGTTGTGTGCTATGTGACCACGGTTATGCGATACGCGACCGCAGTTTTGCTCGACGGCAGTTCCGTTGCGCGTTACGGAGGCGCAGTTGGATGATACGCGACCATCGTATTGCGATACGAAGGTCGGAGCTTTGAAAATATCGGGCCAAACTGCGGGGGTTTTTGTCGCGTAAAGGGAACCATTCTCAAGACTTGGCCGCCTTCAACATGGCCGTAATTAAACCGTCCGTCGTGTGGTCTTTGGCTTCGAGCGCCGGTATTAATCCCAGCGCGGCAATGGCCTTGCTGGTTTCCGGGCCGATGGAGGCGAGCTTCAGCTTTGGAAATTTTTCCACCAGCTCCGGCAGATTAAACCGCGCATGGAAATGCTCCACCGTCGAGCTGCTTGTGAACGTCGCCCAGTCCGCGCCCTCGGCGAGCAGGCGTTCGCCCGCACCGGTGGGGTCTTCCGTCTCGGGAACGGTTTTGTAGATGGCAACATCGTCCACAATGGCGCCAAGTTCTTGCAGGGAATCCGGCAAATCGCGGTTCGCCACCTCCGCGCGCAGCAGGCACATTTTCAAGTTTTCTATGCTCTCAAATTTAGCGAACGCCGCGGCGATTTTGCCGCCGGAAAATTCTTCCGGCGTCAAATCCACCTGCAAATGCAACTCGCGCAACTTGGCCGCCGTGGCCGGACCGACCGCCGCAATGCGGGCGCCGCCGATGTCGCGCAGATCCTGAAAGCGCCGGAAGAAAATCTCAAAGAACGCCGCCACGCCATTCGCGCTTGTGAACACGAGCCAGTCGTAGGCGTTCAATTCCAGCAGCGCATCCACGATCGCGTCGCGTTCCGTCGGGTGCGTGATCTTGATCGTTGGCACCTCAAGCACATCCGCGCCGAGTTCCGTGAGCCGCTGCGCGAAACCGCCCGCCTGTTCCGTGCGCCGCGTGACGACAATGCGCTGCCCGAACAACGGACGGATTTCAAACCAGTTCAATTTCCCGCGCAGTTTCACCACGTCGCCGATGACGGTGAGGGCAGGGGGCGTGATGTTTTCTTTCGCGGCGAGCGCGGCAATGGTGACGAGCGTGCCGGCGACGGTCTTTTGCCGGCCGGTCGTGCCGCGATGGATGATGGCTATCGGCGTCTCCGGCGACATTCCGTTTGCGATCAATGCCTTTGTCCAGTCGTCCAATTGTTCCGTCCCCATCAACACGACTTTCGTGCCGGGAATTTTTGCGATTTGACCGTAATGCAAGGCCGTGGCTGCTTCGGTTGAATCGCTGTGGCCGGTAAAAACGGTGAAGCTAGAACAATGCGCGCGGTGCGTCAGTGGAATACCCGCGTAGTTCGGCACCGCCGTGATGGACGAGACGCCCGGCACAATTTCAAATGGAATTTTCTCCGCCGCGAGAGCTTCGGCCTCCTCGCCTCCGCGCCCAAATGTAAACGGGTCGCCGCCCTTGAGTCTCACGACGATTTTCCCTTCGCTGGCGCGGGCGAGTGTGAGTTCGGTGAGTTGTTCCTGCGAAAGACCGCCGTCGCGCTTGTGGTTGCCGCGCGCTATGATTTCGGCGGAGGGCGGGGCGAGTCGGAGCAATTCCGGATTCACCAGCACGTCGCAAATGACCACGTCCGCGCGCCGGAGCAATTCCGCGCCGCGCAACGTCAGCAAACCCGCGTCGCCCGGCCCCGCGCCGACAAGATAAACTCTGCCTCTGGATTTCACGCCCGCATTTTATTCGAGTGGCGGAGTTAATCAATGAAACAGGGATGATTTGTGCCGATTAATATTTCCAGAAATCCGGTTTGTCCCGGCGTTTAAAACCTGTTGCACGATTTTAGCGAGATCCAACGGCTTTATTGGGCATACACCGTGCGATAATAACGTTGGCTGAATTGGGCGGCGTTGGAATCCACAAAAGTGAACGGAGCGGTATTGGTAAGGACAGGCACCCAATCCACCAGGTTGGTCGAGGCTTGAACAACACACTCGACATTCGTGTCGCCCAAAACCGTCAGGGCAAACTGACCATTCGCAAAACTCGCCGGAGATAATACGGCGGATTCTAGCGGTGCAATGACCTTCGCCGCCTGTGCTACCAAAGACTGTTGTCCGACATACTCGAACCGGACGGAGTTGGTGGTGGAGGCGTTGCCGGAGGTGTCCAGGGCAAAGGCCTGGAGGGTGTTGGTGCCGGGGACGAGCGGGAGCGGGGCCGACCAGTTGGTCCAGTTGTTGGCGGTGGTGGCGTTGGTCCAGGGGCCGCCGTTGAGGGAATAAAGGACGGAGGCGACGGCGACATTGTCGGCGGCCCGGCCGGCGGCGGTGAAAGTGGCGTTGGAACACTGCTGGTTGAGGGTCGGGGAGGTGATGCTCAGGGTGGGTCTGGTGACATCGACGAAATTGGCGACCAGGGCGAGGTTGGTGGCCATGGTGAAGCGCAGGGTCGGCCCGTTGGTCAGGCGGTTGCCATTGCCGTCGGACCAGTTGGTGAAGGCGAAGCCCGGGGAGGCGACGGCGGTGAGGGCATAGGTTTCATTGACGGCCAGCCGGGTGCCGTTGGTGTCGCCGGGGAGCCAGCCCCATCCGGGGTAATAGCCGGAGCTGAGGAAGCCCCATTTGGGGTTGGGGACACCCAGGCCGAAGACCTGGACGGAGAGGGGCGTGAGCACGACATACTCGAACCGGACGGAGTTGGTGGTGGAGGCGTTGCCGGAGGTGTCCAGGGCAAAGGCCTGGAGGGTGTTGGTGCCGGGGACGAGCGGGAGCGGGGCCGACCAGTTGGTCCAGTTGTTGGCGGTGGTGGCGTTGGTCCAGGGGCCGCCGTTGAGGGAATAAAGGACGGAGGCGACGGCGACATTGTCGGCGGCCCGGCCGGCGGCGGTGAAAGTGGCGTTGGAACACTGCTGGTTGAGGGTCGGGGAGGTGATGCTCAGGGTGGGTCTGGTGACATCGACGAAATTGGCGACCAGGGCGAGGTTGGTGGCCATGGTGAAGCGCAGGGTCGGCCCGTTGGTCAGGCGGTTGCCATTGCCGTCGGACCAGTTGGTGAAGGCGAAGCCCGGGGAGGCGACGGCGGTGAGGGCATAGGTTTCATTGACGGCCAGCCGGGTGCCGTTGGTGTCGCCGGGGAGCCAGCCCCATCCGGGGTAATAGCCGGAGCTCAGGAAGCCCCATTTGGGGTTGGGGACACCCAGGCCGAAGACCTGGACGGAGAGGGGCGTGAGCACGACATACTCGAACCGGACGGAGTTGGTGGTGGAGGCGTTGCCGGAGGTGTCCAGGGCAAAGGCCTGGAGGGTGTTGGTGCCGGGGACGAGCGGGAGCGGGGCCGACCAGTTGGTCCAGTTGTTGGCGGTGACGGCGTTGGTCCAGGGGCCGCCGTTGAGGGAATAAAGGACGGAGGCGACGGCGACATTGTCGGCGGCCCGGCCGGCGGCGGTGAAAGTGGCGTTGGAACACTGCTGGTTGAGGGTCGGTGAGGTGATGCTCAGGGTGGGTCTGGTGACATCGACGAAATTGGCGACCAGGGCGAGGTTGGTGGCCATGGTGAAGCGCAGGGTCGGCCCGTTGGTCAGGCGGTTGCCATTGCCGTCAGACCAGTTGGTGAAGGCGAAGCCCGGGGAGGCGACGGCGGTGAGGGCATAGGTTTCATTGACGGCCAGCCGGGTGCCGTTGGTGTCGCCGGGGAGCCAGCCCCATCCGGGGTAATAGCCGGAGCTCAAGAAGCCCCATTTGGGGTTGGGGACACCCAGGCCGAAGACCTGGACGGAGAGGGGCGTGAGCACGACATACTCGAACCGGACGGAGTTGGTGGTGGAGGCGTTGCCGGAGGTGTCCAGGGCAAAGGCCTGGAGGGTGTTGGTGCCGGGGACGAGCGGGAGCGGGGCCGACCAGTTGGTCCAGTTGTTGGCGGTGACGGCGTTGGTCCAGGGGCCGCCGTTGAGGGAATAAAGGACGGAGGCGACGGCGACATTGTCGGCGGCCCGGCCGGCGGCGGTGAAAGTGGCGTTGGAACACTGCTGGTTGAGGGTCGGTGAGGTGATGCTCAGGGTGGGTCTGGTGACATCGACGAAATTGGCGACCAGGGCGAGGTTGGTGGCCATGGTGAAGCGCAGGGTCGGCCCGTTGGTCAGGCGGTTGCCATTGCCGTCAGACCAGTTGGTGAAGGCGAAGCCCGGGGAGGCGACGGCGGTGAGGGCATAGGTTTCATTGACGGCCAGCCGGGTGCCGTTGGTGTCGCCGGGGAGCCAGCCCCATCCGGGGTAATAGCCGGAGCTCAAGAAGCCCCATTTGGGGTTGGGGACACCCAGGCCGAAGACCTGGACGGAGAGGGGCGTGAGCACGACATACTCGAACCGGACGGAGTTGGTGGTGGAGGCGTTGCCGGAGGTGTCCAGGGCAAAGGCCTGGAGGGTGTTGGTGCCGGGGACGAGCGGGAGCGGGGCCGACCAGTTGGTCCAGTTGTTGGCGGTGACGGCGTTGGTCCAGGGGCCGCCGTTGAGGGAATAAAGGACGGAGGCGACGGCGACATTGTCGGCGGCCCGGCCGGCGGCGGTGAAAGTGGCGTTGGAACACTGCTGGTTGAGGGTCGGTGAGGTGATGCTCAGGGTGGGTCTGGTGACATCGACGAAATTGGCGACCAGGGCGAGGTTGGTGGCCATGGTGAAGCGCAGGGTCGGCCCGTTGGTCAGGCGGTTGCCATTGCCGTCAGACCAGTTGGTGAAGGCGAAGCCCGGGGAGGCGACGGCGGTGAGGGCATAGGTTTCATTGACGGCCAGCCGGGTGCCGTTGGTGTCGCCGGGGAGCCAGCCCCATCCGGGGTAATAGCCGGAGCTCAAGAAGCCCCATTTGGGGTTGGGGACACCCAGGCCGAAGACCTGGACGGAGAGGGGCGTGAGCACGACATACTCGAACCGGACGGAGTTGGTGGTGGAGGCGTTGCCGGAGGTGTCCAGGGCAAAGGCCTGGAGGGTGTTGGTGCCGGGGACGAGCGGGAGCGGGGCCGACCAGTTGGTCCAGTTGTTGGCGGTGACGGCGTTGGTCCAGGGGCCGCCGTTGAGGGAATAAAGGACGGAGGCGACGGCGACATTGTCGGCGGCCCGGCCGGCGGCGGTGAAAGTGGCGTTGGAACACTGCTGGTTGAGGGTCGGTGAGGTGATGCTCAGGGTGGGTAACGTATGGTCATTGACAACGGTGACGGTAAAAGACTGGGATGTGACATTGTTGCTGGCACCGCTGTTGTTGACGGAGACGGTGATGACGGCCGAACCGGAGGCGTTGGCGGCCGGGGCGAACGCGAGCGAGCCGGAGGCGTTGGGGCTGGTGTAGGTGACGGTCGGGTTGGGGATGAGCGCCGGATTGCTGGAGGACGCAGTGACGGAAAGCGTCTGGCCCTGGCCGGGATTGCCGGAAGTGATGTTGGCGAAGGGCACGGACTGCGGGCCGGCGTTTTCATTGATAGTCAGGTTGGCGATGGGATTCAATGTCGGCGGCTGGTTGACGGGGCTGCCTGGAACCGTATAAGACACTTCGCTGGACATTGAGCTCTCCGCACCGACGGCGCTGTAAGTTGTCGCGGCAAAATAATAGGTGGCACCGACGACAAAATTTGAAATCGTCAAACTTGTATTGGTCCCGGCATCAACTTCGTTGGTGTAAACGCCGCTTGCTCCGCCATAATAAATATTGAATCCCGCGACAATCGGGTCGGAGATCGGATTCCACGCTAATTTTACATTTGCCTCTGCAAATCCCGAACAAGGTATGATTGAAATCAATACGCCGAGGAAAAAAGAGCAAATCCCACCGCAACCGGACCAGCGAAAAGCATCCTTGTAAAACATCTTGGCAGGCATCTACGCATAAAGCTTGCCAACCTGATCTTTGGTGTTGAAAAATTCAGTGACAAATATTTGGACTGCCGTTTGCAGACAAAGCGTCCGCCAAACTGCTCCGTTCTAAATGAAATAAAAACATGCCCGGCCTCGAAGATTTAATTTCGGACACGCTGTCACATTTTTGATAAGTTTAATTTAGACAGAATCTGTCTTAAAAAAGAGCAGTGTCAAATCGCAAATAGTTGCACGTCCCACAAGGCCGGACCCGGATAAACTGCACCGGACGGTGCGCTGCTCCCGGTCACAAAACCAGTTCTGAATTTCCTTTCACGGCCCGCATTGGTTTGTTAAAACAATCATGTGCGCAGATTTTTCTGGATAGTTTTAATTCTCTGGCTTTGCGGATTGATCATCTCCGCGCGGGCCGACACTTATTCGTTGGCCGACGGAACGTCGTTGACCGGCGACATTGTTTCGTTCGACGACATCGGCGTCAAATTCCGGCTGGCCGACGGCAGTTACACGGACCGTGTCGCGTGGACAAAATTTTCGCAGGACGGATTGAAGCAGTTGGAAAACAATCCGAAAATAAAGCCGCTCGTCGAGCCGTTCATTGAAGTCCCGGCGTCGGCCCGCCCGCAAAAACCGGAGGTGAATGTTCAGGACGTGACCCGCCTGGAAGTGCCGCGAAACCAGTCGCTGCTCGCCGCGCTCGCTTCCTCCTCGGTCGGTCTGTTCGCGCTGCTGCTGATTTACGCGGCGAACATTTATGCCGGATTTGAAATCGCCGTCGTCCGTGTCCGGCCCAAGGCGCTGGTGATGGGCGTGTCGGCCGTGCTGCCGATTATCGGGCCGATTATTTTTCTGGCCATGCCGCTGCCGGCTGAACCAGTTCCCGAAGCGGCATCGGTGGAAGGTGAAGCAACAGCTCCCATTGCCGTGCCGGGCCAGGCGACCGTTCCAGATGACATTCAGGTCAACCCCGGTTCGTCGCCGCCGCCGGCCGCCGGCAAGGCCGCCGGGCAAGTTTTTCAGCGGGGCCAGTTCACCTTCAACCGCCGCTTTTTCGAGACGAAATTTTCCGGTTATTTTGGTGTGGTCAGGCACGGTGCCGACAAGGAAATGTCGTTGCTCGTGAAAACCGGCGGCGGATTGTTTGTGGTCGAACGCATCACGCGCATTGCCAGCAGCGATGTGCATCTGGAAGTCGTGATTGGCGAAGTGCGTCAGGAAGTCATGGTGCCGTTCACCGACATCCAGGAAATCCAACTCAAACCCAGGGAATCTTGAAATACCGCACCATCCTCATGTTTGGCGCGCCCGGTTCGGGCAAGGGAACACACGGAAAAATCCTCGGCGCAATTCCGGGCTTCGCCCATTGCAGTTGCGGCGATGTGTTCCGCAATTTGAGTTCCGAAACGCCGCTCGGCAAAATATTTGTCGAATACTCCAGCCGCGGCCAGCTCGTGCCCGACGAGCCGACCATCCAGTTGTGGCAGCAGTTCGCGCACGGCCTCACGGCGACCGGGCGGTTTCATTCCAGCCGCGACACGCTGGTGCTGGACGGCATCCCGCGCAACGTCCACCAGGCTGAAATGCTCCGCAAGTTTGTCAATGTCGTCGCCGTCTTCTACCTGTGCAGCGGCAATGTCAAAAATCTCGTCGCGCGGATGCAGCGCCGCGCGCTCAAGGACAACCGCCTCGACGACGCCAACATCAACGTCATCCGCGAGCGGCTCAAAACCTACGAGCGGGAGACCAAGCCGGTGCTGAACTTTTACGGCAAGAAAATCGTCCACCGCATCAACACCGACGGCTCGCCGCCGCAAACCTTTGCGAAAATTCTCCGGCACGTTGTCAAACTTTGAAGGCGCGGTTTGTTTTCGCTTAACGCGTGAGCATCTTAAGAATCATTTTCATGGGCACGGCGGAGCTGTCCTGCGCCAGCCTGGAAAAACTGGCCGGTGATAAAAACTTTTCCGTCGTCGCCGTCGTCACGCAGCCGGACAAGCCGAAAGGCCGTGAACTCAAGCTCGCGCCGTCACCGGTGAAAATCCTCGCGGAGAAATTGAATTTGCCGGTGCTCCAGCCGCTCAAGGCGCGCGATGAAAAATTCATTTCCGAACTCCGCGAACTGAAGCCGGACTTGATCGTGGTCGTGGCCTACGGACAAATTTTGCCGCCGGCAATTTTAGACCTGCCGCGCTTCGGCTGCCTGAATGTCCACACCTCGCTGCTGCCGAAATATCGCGGCGCCGCGCCGATTCAATGGGCCATTGCCAACGGCGACGCCGAGACCGGCGTCACGATCATGAAAATGGACGCCGGCCTCGACACCGGGCCGGTTTTGTCCGTGCGCCGCACGCCGATTTTGCCGGCGGACGATTCGCAAAGCCTGCATGACCGGCTCGCACAGCTTGGCGCGGAACTGCTCGCCAAAACGATTCCCGATTATGTTGCCGGAAAAATCCCGCCACAGCCACAGCCGGCGGCCGGCGCGAGCTACGCCGCAAAAATCAAAAAGGAAGACGGACAGATTGACTGGAACTCGCCGGCGGAAAAGATCTGGCACCGGCTCCGCGCCTTCACACCGTGGCCTGGCGCCTTCACTTTTTTGCACGCCGAGCCAAAGCCGGTGCTGCTAAAAATCTGGAAAGCCGACGTCGTGCAAAAATCCGGGCCGCCCGGCGGAATAATTGAGGCGGACAAAACCGGCATCATCGTCGGCTGCGGTCAAAATGCGCTGCGCATCTTGGAATTGCAGCGCGAAGGTGGCAAGCGGCTGACGGCGGAGCAGTTTCTCATCGGCCATCCGCTGAAAGCCGGACAGAAATTCGTCAGCGCTGCTTGAGCGTGTCCTTGATTCCGGCGGCGTAAGCTTCAAACACCCGGCGCATCTCGTCGCGCACGGCGCGGAAACATTGCAAAATTTCCTCGTCGCTGCCGGTGGCCTTGGCGGGATCGAAGAACGGCCAGTGATGCCGGTTTAACTGGCCGGGAAAAATCGGGCACGCCGCGTCCGCGTTGCCGCAGACGGTGATGACGGTGTCAACTGTCTGCTCCAGAAATTCCGCCAGCGGCTTCGAGCGGTGCGCGGAAATATCAATGCCCGCTTCCGCCATCACTTTGATGGCCAGCGGATGCACGTAACCGGCGGGCTTGGAGCCGGCGCTCTGGATATTCGCAAGGTCGCCGAGCGCGGCGCGCAAAAAACCCTCGCCGATGTGGCTGCGGCAGGAGTTGCCGGTGCAGAGAATCAAGATGGTTGGTTTCATTGGTTTGTTCCGCCTTGATACCAGCCGCGCGACTGGTTGCAGATTTTGCAGACGGACAGCATCACCGGCACTTCGACGAGCACACCGACCACCGTGGCCAGCGCCGCGCCGGAACCCGCGCCAAACAGCGTGATGGCCACGGCCACCGCCAGCTCGAAGAAATTACTCGCCCCGATGAGCGCGCCCGGCGACGCGACATTGTGCGGCACGCGGAGCTTGCGCATCAGCAGATAGGCGAGCGTGGAATTGAAATAAACCTGAATCACGATCGGCACCGCCAGCAGCAGCACGGCCAGCCAGCGCGTCGTCAAATTTTCCGCCTGGAACGCGAAGATTAAAACGAGCGTCAGCAGCAGCGCGAAGATTGTCACCGGCTGAAACTTCGTCAGAAAGTTTTGTTCGAACCAGTCCTGGCCGTGCGATTTCAACAGCGCCGTCCGCGTCAGCCAGCCCGCCGCGAGCGGAATGACGATGAACACCACGACGCTGGTGATGAGCACTTTCGCCGGCACGACAACATTCGCCACGCCGCACAGAAACATCACGATGGGCGCAAAGGCGACCAGCATGATGAGGTCGTTCACCGCCACCTGCACGAGCGTATAAACCGGGTCGCCGTCGGTGAGATAGCTCCAGACGAACACCATCGCCGTGCAGGGCGCGGCGGCGAGGATGATGAGGCCGGCGGTGTATTCCTTCGCCAGCTCCGGCGCAATCCACGGCGCAAAAACGTGCTGCATGAACAGCCACGCCAGAAACGCCATGCTGAACGGCTTCACCAGCCAGTTGACGAAGAGCGTGACGGCGAGGCCCTTCGGTTTTTTGGCGATGCCGCCGAGCGCGGTGAAATCCACCTTGAGCATCATCGGATAAATCATCAGCCAGATGAGCACCGCGATGGGCGCGTTGACGTGCGAGCCTTGGACAAATTCCAATTGGCTCAACGACCCGGTGCATTGCGGCGCCAGTTTGCCAAACGCCACGCCAACCACCATGCAGAGAAAAACCCAGACGGTCAGGTAGCGCTCGAAGAACGCGAGGCGTTTGGGTGAATTTGGAATTTCGCCACTCATGATTCGCAGCAATCGTTTCCGCAGCAATCGCCCGTCGGCTTCACGGCCCGCACTTCCAGGCTCGTGATGTAGTCCGAAGTCTTCGCACCGGCGGGCAGCAGTTCGATAATTTTTTTGTAAAGCGGATCCTCGAAATTCAGCATCGCCTCGATATAATCCGCCTTCACCTTGAGCACGATGTCGGACAGGCCGGCCTCCTTCGCCATGCGCCCGGTTTCCGAAACCAGCACCGCGCCCGCCACGCAACCGACCAGCGCCTCGACCATTTTTAAAACTTCCGCCGGCAGCGGTTTGACCAGCGCCATGTCGGACACGGCGACGCGGCCGCCGGGCTTGAGCACGCGCGCCATTTCGCGCCAGACCTGCGCCTTGTCCGGCGACAGATTGATGACGCAGTTGGAGATGATGGCGTCCACGGAATCGTCGGCCACGGGCAGATGCTCAATTTCTCCCAGCCGGAATTCGACGTTGTCCAAATTCGTTTCCTTTTGGTAATGCGCGATGTTCTTGCGCGCCTTGGCCAGCATGTCCGGCGTCATGTCCACGCCGATGGCGCGGCCCGTCGCGCCAACCTTGCGTCCGGCGATGAACACGTCGAAGCCGCCGCCGCTGCCAAGGTCCAAAACCGTTTCGCCGGGCTTCAGCGCGGCGAGCGCGGCGGGGTTGCCGCAGGAAAGCCCCATGTTCGCGCCTTCCGGCAGCGCCTTGAGTTCCTCGACCGTGTAGCCGAGTTCGCGCGCCAGCTTGTCGGCATCCGGCGGCGCGGAACCACAGCAGGATACGCCGGGGCTGCAACACCCGGCGGAGGTTTCCTGTGCAATCTTGGTGTAGCCCTCGCGCACGAGCCGGCGCACCGCTTCGGTTTGATCAACCACCGAGTTATTGCTCATAACATTTTCCTTTTGTGATGTTGTTGAAGGGAGAAATCAGTTTTGGCCGCACGTCTCCACGCCGCAGATTTCGGCGCACCAGTTTTGAATCTGTTTTTTGATCATGTCGCGGATGGGCCGGATCTGCGCAAGTTTCTCTTCCTTGGTGCCGGTCAACACCGACGGATCAGGAAAACTCCAGTGCAGCCGCTTGGTGATGCCGGGGAAAATCGGGCAGCGTTCGGCGCTCGCCTCGTCGCAGACGGTGATGACGTAGTTGAACAGCCGGCCGGACTTGAACACGTCAAACACGCCCTGGGTTTGCTTGTGCGCGATGTCAATGCCCGCCTCGCGCATGACTTCGACCACCAGCGGGTTGAGCGTGCCGGGTTCGAGGCCGGCGCTTTCGGCGGTGAACAAATCGCCGCAAAGGTGGTTGAGCCACGCCTCGGCCATCTGGCTGCGGGCGCTGTTGTGGATGCAGATGAACAGGACTTTTATTTTTGACGTTTGCATAAAATGACGGGGTCGAGTTTCAGGATTTGCTTCAGCTTCTTCGCGTCGGCGGCGGCCTCATCCGTCTTGGCGAGCGATTTATGGACCCAGACCAGCGCCTCGCGCACGGCGACGGGCGCGGGCTTTTTTTCCGGCAGCCGGTAATACACCCAGCGCTCCGATTTGCGCGAAAGGATCAAATGCGCGTGATGCAAAATGGAAAGGTGCTTGGAAACCGTCGAGGGCGCGAAGCCGAACAGCTCCGTGATCTGGCAGACGCACAGCTCGCCGCGCCGGAGCGCGAGAAGAATCCGCACCCGGTTCGGGTCGGACAGCGCCTTGGTGATGGCCATGAAGTCGCGCATTCGTTACATTTCGTCAAATGACGAAATGAGAATGCCACGGGCGCGGCGGCGCGGCAAGTTTTGTTTCCAGAAATCCAGTCCCGGTTGAGCGCCGGCGGTGGAGCAGGGGGAATGTTGCCGCCCGCGCCGCCGGACGGAATTTGCGACGGGCTTAAAAAGCGGGTCGAGCCGTTCGAGTCCTTTCAAGACGGGATTTTAGAACCGGTCGGGCCGCTCGATGCCAGTTGCAAGGAGTTTTTAGGACAGCCCGAGCCGCTCGACGCCTGTTAAAAAGAGTTTTTAGGGCAGCCTGATCGGCTCAACGCCTCCCAAAAAGAACTTTTAGGGCGGTTTTATCGGCTCGACGCCTCTTAAAAAGGATTTTTAGCACAGGTCGGGCGGCTCGACGCCAGTTGCAAAGAGCTTTTAGGGCAACCCGGGCCGCTCAACCTCCCCTAAAAAGAGTTTTTAGCCCAGCCCGAGCCGCTCGACGCCTCCTAAAAAGAGCTTTTAGGGCAGCTTTATCGGCTCAACTCCTCTTAAAAAGAGTTTTTAGCACAGGTTTAGCGGCTCGACCGGCATTTTTAGGTCTTCCAAAACGGGCTGGAACGCCTGTTATTGACTCAAAATGAGCGTTTTACGCCGGAAATGCCTCATCGGCCGGAATTCTGCCCGGTTGACCTAGCTGGTGACAGCCCGCAGTTCCTTGGAGAAAGCCCGCACGGCGGCGCTGCCGCGCAGGAAGAAAAAGGACGCATCATCCTTGTGAGCCTGGGTGTGGGTGTGGGTCGGGATTCCGGCGACAGTCATCTGCCGGTAAACGTCGGCCAGCGGCAAATCGAAGTTGATGCTGACGGCGGGAGCGGTGATGGCTGGACCAGCCACCCCCATGGCCGTTGACGTCTGTTCCATCGCCTGAAGAATGGTCACGTCCAGCTTGCGCTCGATGGAGACGACGAGCAGGTTTTCCGGCAGCTTCTTCATCGGCTCCCAGGCGTCCAGGTTTTCCGGTTCCGTCAGGGGGGCGAAGAACATCAGCGGCATGATTTTGCCGCGCTTGTCTGACTGATACTGCACGCAGGCCGCCATGTCATTTTCCAAATCCGCCCAGGTGGTGGCGGCGTCCAGCGCGAACACGGGGACGGTTTCGGCTGGCGGTTTCATATCGTAAATATTTTGAATATAGCCCAGCCATTTATGGCTGGGTTAAATGTCATCAACATCAAATTAAGTCCCGCAGGGACGAAAGAACATCAATCCAACATCTCGGCCTTGTAATCATATCCATGCTTCTTGAAAAAAACTTCCAACTCCTCGCGGAAACTTTTCTTCCGATGATGTTCCTCCTGCGTCTGGATGTAATGAACCGTATCTTCCACGCCCGACACGCCGATGCTGAACGCACCAAACCCTTCCTGCCACGCAAAACCTTGTGGCCGAAGTTCGGGAAATGTCTCGCGCAACCATTTTGAGGAATTGCCTTTCAACAATTGCATCGCCTTGGAAACGGAGAGCGTCGCGGGCAGGCTCAAAAGCAGATGCACATGATCCGCCACGCCGCCAATGGCGAGCGCCTTCATGTCATTCTCCCGCGCGATGCCACCGAGATAAGGCCAGAGCCGTTCGCGGATGGCCGGCGTGAGCCACGGACGCCGTTCCGAGGTGGAGAACACGCAATGCATCAGGCAGGAGTTGAAGGAGTGCATGGTCGTTTCAAGGTAATTTGTCCGCCGACAATAGCCCAGCCATTTATGGCTGGGAACAAGGCGATCAAAATTTCCAAGTCCCGTCAGGGACGGCAGAATATTTCTTTCGTCCCTGACGGGACTTGAGATATTCCCGAACCCGGAACCCAGCCATAAATGGCTGGGCTATTTTCAAAGATTTTGGTTTCGCAATCATTTAGCCAATTTCATGACGCTATTTTGTTTGCTCAATCCCCACATTGCTTTATCTAGTTCACGAAGCGTCATCTTGTGCTTTTTCGCCATTGCTTGGCACGCTGGCAGATATTTGCTTAAATAATCATCAATGTTGTTCGGCATCGGCTCGCCCTTGTTGGTCTTTTTGAAATGAAGCAATAACAACGCATCCCATGCACGGTAATCCAGAATCGTGAAATGCTTCGGATAACAAACTGTTAAAATCGCCGATGCTATGGGAACACCAATGCCGGCAACTTTATCTAGTTCCACCAATCTATCTCGGTCGCTTGCGCAAGCTGAAACTTTAGCCATCAATGTTCTCGGAGTGAGATTGGCTTTCTTCAAGCCGTCTTTGACTTTGCTGGTGCTGCGATTCGATTTCCAAGTGACAATTGCGAAAAAATCAAAAGCGTTAAGAGTCTTTTGCTTCGCAAACCTTGCCGTAACATAACGGAACAAGTAATCGTCCAAGTCGTAATACTTGGATGAAAGTTTAAGCCTATTCGCCATAAGCAAAGCTTGAGGCGGTCGGGTCGCAGGGTTGTGCCGGTTCACACCGGGATTCTAGCCACAGATTTCCACAGATGAAACACAGATTTTCAAATCAAACCTGCCGGCTGCCGTTCATTTGATGCACAAGGAATGTCCACTTTATACCAAAATCCGTTTACTGCCTGATTCCAATCAATGATAAAACAGTCGCGAACCAATTCACTAATCGCAGTTATATTATTATGAGCAATCTAATTCCCCCATCCTACGAACCCCTGGTGCAGTTGCTGGAAGACAACGCCGACGGCGCCCACACCAACGGCGCGGCCATCGGCCTGAAACAAAATACGGAGCCGAACATCCGCGCGAACCTGGGGGCGCTCACCGGCACTCCCGCCGGGCCGGGCGGCGTGCCGCCGGCGGTGCCGGGCCTGAAGAATTTGTGGAACACGGCCAAGGGCGACAAGGTGATGGCCACGGCCGCTTACCGCTCGGCGCAGAGCAACGGCCGCGCGCTGGCCATGACGTGCATCGGCACACTCAAGCCGGCGCTGGGCTCGCAATGGAACAGCGCGTGGAACGCGGCGGGATTCATCGGCGGTTCGCTGGCGGTGCCCACGAACCCGCTGCCGAAACTCCAGCAGTTGCGCGGTTACTACGAGAAGAATCCCGGGCGCGAGGTGGCCAACGTCAACGGCGTGGCCTGCACGGCGGCGGCGTGCGAGACGGCGGCCCAGGCCATCAGCACGGCGGAATCGGCCAGCAACCAGAGCAACACGGATGCCGGCACGGCGCAGGCGAATTATCAGGCGGGCATCACGACGGCGCGCAACCGCGCTTCCGGCCTGCTGGCGGAACTCGGCCAACTGCTGGACGCCAACGACCCGCGCTGGCTGGCGTTTGGGTTCGAGATGCCGGGCCATCCGAGTTCGCCGGACGTGCCGCAGAATCTCACGGTGACGGCGGGTGCGGCGGGTTCGCAGACGCTGTTCTTCCACTGGGGCGATGCGCGGCGCGCGGACGGCTACCGCGCGGTGTTGACGAATGCCGCCGATGGAACCGTGGTGGCGACGCAGTTGACGCAGGATGCGGAGGCGACTTTTGACGCTGTGCCCACCGGTGTGACTTTGAACGCCACGGTGAGCGCCCGCAATGCCACCGGCGAAAGCCAGCCGTCCGCCCCGCCGGTGATCGTCGTGGTGCCGCCGCTGACAAAATAGGCCGCGGCAGAAAAGACTCAACCCGCGTGGTGAAGGCCACGCGGGTTTTTCATTGGCGTGATATGCCGGTGCGGGAAATCAGTCTGCTGTGACCGCAGGTTTTAAGGTGTGCCGGATGTCCTGCGCTTCGCAAAGATAAACCACTTCCTCGGCAATGTTCTTGGCGTGGTCGGCAATGCGTTCCAGGCTCTTCATGGCGACAATCCAGTGCAGGCAGCGGCCGATGGTGTCCGGGTTGGCGGTCATGTATTGCGCAAGCAACTGGTGAATCTCCTTGTTGAGCGCGTCCACCTCCTTGTCGCGCGGGACGATGGCGCGGGCGGCGGCGGAGTCGCGATGCACAAACGAATCGAGCGCATCCTTGACCATGGCGAGCGCCAGGCCGGCCATGCGGTTGACATCGAAGTTGATTTTCACCGGCGGCTCCTGCGCGAGGTCGCGGGCGCGCTTGGCGATTTTGGTCGCTTCATCGCCGATGCGTTCGAGGTTCTGCGATACTTTCATGGCGACCGTAATCGTCCGCAGGTTGCTGGCGAGCGGCGCCTTGGTCAGCAGCACGATGGCCATCTCGTCAATCTCGACCTCGAACTGGTCAATGATGTTGTCGTCCTCGCGGACCTTGACCGCGAGATCGTAATCGCGCTGGACGAGCGCCTGCACGGACTGGTTGACGGCGGTCTCGGCGCGGCTGGCCATGAGCAGAATTTTCTGCCGCAGCGCGTCCAGTCCCACTTCAAAATAATTTTCCATAGCTTGATTTTAGCATTCTCATCCTCGTTCTCACCGTCATCCTCGATTTTGGCTTGTCAGGATGACGAAGAGCATGAGGCTGATATTTCAACCGAACCGGCCAGTCACATAATCTTCGGTCTGTTTCTTCGTCGGGTTGGTGAAAATTTTCGCGGTGGTGTCGAATTCAACCAGTTCGCCGATGTAAAAAAAGGCGGTGAAATCGGAAATGCGCGCGGCCTGCTGCATGTTGTGCGTGACAATGACGATGGTGAAATCCTTTTTCAACTCCAAAATCAACTCCTCGATGCGCGCGGTGGCGAGCGGGTCAAGCGCGGACGCCGGCTCGTCCATCAAAATGATCTCCGGCCGGATGGCGATGGCGCGGGCGATGCACAGGCGCTGCTGCTGGCCGCCGGACAAGCCGAGCGCGCTGGCGTGCAGGCGGTCTTTGACTTCATCCCACAGCGCGGCCTGATGGAGGCTTTTTTCCACGGCGGCGTCGAGTTCGGATTTGTTCTTCACGCCGTGCAGCCGCAAACCGTAGGCGACATTTTCGTAAATCGATTTTGGAAAGGGATTCGATTTCTGGAACACCATGCCCACGCGCTTGCGGAGTTCGATCACATCCACGTTCGCGGCGTAAATATCGTGTCCGCCGATTTTGACCCCGCCCTCGATGCGGACGCTGTCAATCAGGTCGTTCATGCGGTTGAAGCAGCGGAGCAGGGTGGATTTGCCGCAGCCGGACGGGCCGATGAACGCGGTGACCACTTTTTCGCCGAGCGTGACGGAGATGTTTTTCAGCGCCCTGGTCGCGCCATAAAACAGCGAGAGCGATTCAATCTCGATGAAGGGCGCGGGAGGCGCCGCATTGGGCTTCGCTCCGGCGACCGCTACTCTGGGCATGGAAATCTCGGCCATAAAATATTCAGTGGAGCGAACGCATTTTGCGCCGGATGTTGGCGCGGATGATGATCGCGACGATGTTCAGCGCAAACGTGAGCAGCAGCAGCACCAGCACGGTGGCGTAAAGAATGGGCCGCGTCTGCTCGATGTTTGGCGACTGTGTGGACAGCACGAAAACATGATAGCCGAGGTCCATGAACTGATCGCTCAAATGCGTTGGCAGTGACGCCATGTAATACGCGACGCCGGTGAACAAAATCGGCGCGACTTCGCCGGCCGCGCGGCTGACGGCAAGAATGCCGCCGGTCATGATGCCGGGCAGCGCCTGCGGCAGGACAATTTTCAAGATGGTTTCCAGCTTGGTTGCACCGAGCGCGAGGCTCGCTTCGCGCAGGCCGGGCGGAATGGCTTTCAACGATTCCTCCGTTGCCACGATGACGACCGGCACGGTCATCACGGCCAGTGTAAGCGACGCCCAGATGAGCGCGGGCTGGCCCCAGACGGCGCTCGTGTTGTGCAACACCAGATCGAGATTTTTGCCGACGAAATTGATGAAGAAACCGAGGCCGAACAAACCGAAGACGATGGATGGCACGCCGGCCAGGTTGTTGACGGCGGCGCGGATGATGCGCGTGATGAGCGAGTTGCTCGGCGCATATTCCGTCAGGTAAATCGCGGTGATGACGCCGACGGGAATGACGAAAATGGTCATCACCAAAACGCGGAAGGTGGTGCCGATGATCATCGGCAAAACGCCGGTGGTGTTGATGTCGAAGAAATCTTTTTTCGGTATGGTCGAGACGAAATGCCACGAGAGACCCTGCCAGCCGTTGGCGATGATGTTGATCAGGATCGTCGCCAGAATGCCGAGGATCAACAGCGTGGCCAGCCCGGTCAGGCCGGAAAAAAAGAACGACCAGAAATCGAATTTCTCCGCGCGGAAATGGCGGCTTTGGACTTTGTTCATCGTTTGCCCTCCAGTTTCATTTTGAAACGATGAATGACCAGGTCGCCGATCATGTTCGAGATGAACGTGGCGGCGAAGAGCAGCGCGCCGAGCATGAATAAAATCCGGTAGTGCGGCCCGCCGTTGACGGCCTCGGCCATTTCGGCGGCGATGGTGGTGGTGATGCTGCGCGCCGAATCGAAAATGCTCCACGACATGACGCTCGCGGAACAAACCATCAGCACAATCATCGTCTCGCCGATGGCGCGGCCAAAGCCCAGGACGGTCGCGGCAAAAACTCCTGGCAGCGCGGCGGGCAGAACAATCTGCCACGCGGTCTGCCAGCGCGACGCGCCGAGCGCGAGCGCGGCCTGAGAGTAGGCGCGCGGCACGCTGGTCAGCGCGTCCTCGGCGATGGAAAAAATGATCGGGATGACCGCGAAGCCGAGCGCGATGCCGGCGACGAAGGCGTTCAGCCGCGTTTGATAGCCGAAGATTTTTTGCAGCACCGTCGCCATGACGAGCAGCGCGAAAAAACCGACGACGACGGAGGGAATGCCCGACAGCAAGTTCAATCGCCGGCTTGGCAATTTCACGGACGCGCGGACGCGCGAGCTGCGAAACGTAAATCGCCGCGCCCACCGCCAGCGGCACGGCAAACAGCAGGCCGATCAACGTGATTTTCAGTGTGCCGACGAACAGCGGGATGATGTTGAATTTTTTGATCTGGCCGACGGGCTGCCAGATGTATTCCGGTTTCTGGTAATCGTCCCACTGGTGCGGCAGGAGCAGGTAACGCCATTCGGTCGTGTTGATGCGCGCGTCGCGGCTGTTGCGGAACGATTCGGGAATGTCGTTTTGCGCCTCGACTTTCACGTCCATCAAAGATTTGAGCGTGTCCTTGTCCATCGCCTTGAATTGTTCCGGTGTCAGTTCGAGATATTTTTCCAGTTCCGCCGGCGAATGTTTGTCCATCTCGTCCGGCGGAATGACCGGCGTCACGAGCGCGGTGTCGGTCTGGCCGAGGAAAACCGGCAGGGCTTCGCGCGCCACGAAAACGAAAATCAGGAATACCATCAAGATGGTGGAGAGCGAGACGAGGAAGATGAATTTTTCCGCAAGCCATTCGAGCGGATGCGCCTTGTGGCCGCGATGAATGCCCATCCAGCCGGGCGTGCGGCGCGCTTCTTTGTTGCTCGATTGCTTCACGTGGCGGAAAAATTACGCGGGCGGAGCGGGAATCTCAACCGAGAATCTGCGTCCGCCCGCGACGGGTCATCGTTGGAGGAACCGCCGGTCAAATCAGTTGCTCCGCAAATTTTTCGGCAGCGGATAATAGCCGATGTCCTTGACATATTTCTGGCCGTCGTCGCTGCGTATCCAATTGAGATAGGCCGCGACCTCGTCTTTGTCCAAAGCCGGGTTCACATAGACATAAAGATAGCGCCAGATGGGATACGTCCCGCTTTCGACATTTTCCTCGGTTGGCTCGATGGCGGGCGAATCGGCGTCTTTTTTGATCGCCAGCAGCTTGCTGCCGCCGCCGTAAGCCGCGCCGCCGTAGCCGATGCCGTTTTTGTCCTTGACCACCGCCTGCACAATCGCCGCCGTGCCGGGCATCGTCTGTGCGCTCGCGGCAAAATCCTGGCCTTTCAAAACGTGTTCCTTGAAAAACTCATAAGTGCCGGAGCTGTTTTCGCGGCTGTAAACGGTGATCGGCGCATCCGGGCCGCCGACGTCCTTCCAGTTCGTGATCTTGCCGGTGAAAATTCCGCCGACTTGATCCTCGGTCAGTTCCTTCAGCGGATTTTCCGGGTTCACATAAACGGAAAGGCCGTCGAGCGCGACCTTGTATTCGGTGGGCGGTTTGTGAAACGCCTTGATGCAATTCATGATTTCCGCCGGCTTGGCCCTGCGCGAGGCGTCGCACAAATCCGTGGTCTGGTTTTGCAGCGCGGCAAAGCCGATGCCGGAGCCGCCGCCGTTGACTTCGATATGTGTGTTGGTGTGCTGATCCATGTAAACTTCAGCCCATTTCTGGGCGAGGATGACCAGCGTGTCCGAACCTTTGACGGTGATGTTGCCGGCGACCGCCGAGGTGCCGGCAACTGTGATGGCAACTGCCATGCAGATTGATGGAATAAATTTTTTCATGTTCAATTTGGATGCACTTGCTCCGCGGCTGCATTTTCCATGGTGATAAGCTTCAATAGCAATCACAGAATGAAATCGTGCTGTTACCGCCGCATGGCGGCAATGTTACAATCAGGTGACACCTCGCCCGGCGGAAGCTCCTGGCGGAAGCTCAAACCGGCCGGCGCGCAGAAAATAAATCGTCTGCCGGACGGCTGTCCGGTTGCGCATGAGCAATGGGTGCGCGGAGTGAATGACGATGTGGTCGCTCATGCCGGCCAGCTTGGTGCGTTCGACGGAAACCTTCCCGTCGTCGCGGCCGGGAATGAGCAGGCTGTTGATCCAGTTGATCGAGCGGTCGCCGGCAATCACGCCCAGGCAAAAATTCGCCGGACCAAGCTTGTTCGGCGTGGAATTTGTGCCCGTGCCCAGTTCGCTTCCCGCCGGGCCGTTGATTTTTTTGAAGAGCCAGAGCGAACCCAGCTTGTCCACGACTTCGCTGCCCTGGTTCGGCGGGCCGAGCATCACCACGCGGCCAAGATTCGGGATGGCGTGCCGCGACAGATAGCTGCGGACCAGAATGCCGCCGAGCGAATGCGTGACAAAATCAATCTTCGCCGCGCCAGCCCTCTGGCAGTCCGCCACGGCGCGGCCAATCGCGTCCTCGCTCAACTGTTCAATCGAGGCCGTGCGCGACGGATAATCCACGTTCAAAACGCGAAAGCCGGCGGCCGACAAAGCCCGCTCCATCGGCACCATCGAGCGGCTGGTGCGGCACAGGCCGTGAAGCAGGATGACGCATTCCTGATTTTCGGCGGCGGAGGCGAACAGTGGAAGAATGGCCATGGCCATGATGAGGCTAAACTTCATCGCAGAAATCAACCCGCGTTTTCCAACGGCCTCGCGGAAATCTCCAGCATCCGCTCAATCGGCAGCCGCGCGCGCCGGATGATTTCCGCCGGCAACTCCACGCGCGGCGACAGTTTCTTCATGCAGTCGCGCACTTTCTCAAGCGTGTTCATCTTCATGTATTTGCATTCGCTGCAACGGCAGTGGTCCGTCGGCGCGCGCATCGCGTCGAAGACCGGCGCGCACAAAAACTCCTTGCCCGGACATTCCTTCTGCAGCCGGTGGATGATGCCGGACTCCGTCACGATGACGAACCGCCGGGCCGGATCGTTTTTGCAAAACGCGATCATCTTTTCCGTCGAGCAGACCGCGTCCGCCAGGTCGCGCACTTCGCGCAGGCTTTCGGGATGCACGACCACTTTCGCGTCGGGAAATTGTTCGCGCAGCGCCAGGACATTGTCGCGCTGAAACTCGACGTGCGCGTAACAATTGCCTTTCCACAATGTCATCGGCCGGCCCGTCTGCTCCATCACCCACTGGCCGAGGTTTTCGTCCGGCACGAACAGCAGGTCGCGGTCCTTCGGCGCGGCGTTGACGATTCTCTCCGCGTTGCCGCTCGTCACAATCACGTCGGACAGCGCCTTCACCGCCGCGCTGCAATTGATGTAGGCAATCGTCCAGAAATTCGGATTCGTCGCCTGCAACTCCGCCAGCTTGTCCGCCGGGCAGCTTTCTTCCAGCGAACAGCCCGCGTCCTTGTCCGGCAGCACGACGATCTTGTCCGGGTTCAAAATCTTCGCCGTCTCCGCCATGAAATGCACGCCGCAGAACACAATCACGTCCGCGCTCGTCTGCGCCGCCTGCTGCGCGAGGCCGAGCGAATCGCCGACGAAGTCCGCCACGTCCTGGATTTCCGGCACCTGGTAATTGTGCGCGAGGATGACGGCGTTGAGCTGTTTCTTGAGCGTGAAGATCTCCTTCGCAAGCGGAGCGAACTCCTCGCGCGGCATCGGTTCGCGAAGCTTCAATCGGCTCGTGTCAAGCGGTTCAATGTCGGCAATACCTGTCATCGGAAAAAGCTACCGTTGGAATCACGCCGCGTCAATTAAGCGGTTCATGGCGGTGCGTTTGTCCAATACGAAGATTGCCAAGCCTGCGAAACTTATGCAGTCTTCCGGCGTTTAATCTGCGGTTTAATTTTACATGAAGTTTTTCTACAAGGTTCGTTTGCCCGCCGCAGTGGCGGTGGCGTTGCTCCTCGCCGGAACCAAACTTGAGGCGCAGTCCGTTGGTTACTTTGGCCTTTCCGTCAGCAGCTCGGCCAGCTCCATTCTGGTCAGCAATTCCCTGACTTACACCATTACCGTCACCAACCTGGTTGGATTTGGCGGTTCTTATTTGCCGGACACGGTGGTGAGCAACACGCTCCCGGCGTCGGTTCAGTTCGTCAGCGCCACTCCAAGCCTCGGCGGCACTTATACTATTTACGGCAACTCGGTGGTGTTTGACATCGGCACGTTCTATAATCCTGCGGTTGCGCAAATGACCCTCACCGTGGAGCCGACGGCGGTGGGATTCATCACCAACATGGTGGTGGTCGCCGTTCCGCCCATTTACAGCGTGACCAACACCGCCGCCACCAACGTTGTGGTCCAGGTCACCAACATCGTGGTTCAATCGGACCTCGGCGTCGGCATCACCGTGCCCACGACGACCATCATCGCGAACGATTTGATTAATTACAGCGTGAGCGTGACCAACTTCGGGCCGGATGACGCGCCGGGCGTGATGTTCACCAACACCTTGCCGCCGGGCGTGATCTTGAAGGGCATTTCGCCGGCGCAATCCGGTTACACGGTTGCCAGCAGCAACCTGATCTTCAACCTGGGCACACTGACCAGCGGCACCTTCACCAATTTCCAGTTCAGCATCCAGCCGACCAATGTGGGCACGCTGAATTTCTTCGCGTCCGTCGGCGCGGCGGGGATCACTGACCCCAACCTCGCCAACAACACCGCCAGCAACAGCGTCAGCGTCATCAGTTATCTTCCGGGCAATCTGGTGGCGGTCACCAATTCCGCGCAGAACGTCAACCAGCAAAATGGTTTGATCGAGCAGTCCATTTTATTGTCGAACATCGGCACCAATTCCGTCCCCGCCGTGCGCGTCGTCGTGACCGGTTTGAGCAACCGCCTGTTCAACGCCTCCGGCACGAACAGCGGCAATCCTTTCGTGGTCTATATTTTGTCGCTGGGAACAAATCAGAGCGTGAGCTTGCTGTTGCAGTATTCCCCGCGGCTGGGCTTTCCCTTCACCAATTCCCAGTTGCAGGCGTTTGCCGTGCCGCCGCCGGTCTTGACTCCGCCGGTCGTTTCGTCGGTCAGCACCAGCCTGAACATCACGCACCTGGTCGGGATGCCAAACGGCGACATGATCCTTGAATTCCCCTCCACGCTGGGCCGTTCTTACACCATTGTTTACAGCGACAATGTTTCGTTCTCCAACGCCATGATTGCGCCGCCGTCCATCGTGGCGCCGGCAAATCAAACGCAATGGATTGATTACGGCCCGCCCACGACCGAGAGCGCACCGGCCTCCGCCACCGCGCGCTTTTACCGCGTCATTCAAAACCCATGATGTCGTCGCGCAAATTCTCCCTCTGCGGCAGCGCCCGTTTCCAGGCGGGATGCCTCGCCTGCGGTTTCACCGGACTGGCCATGAGCGCCTCCGCGCAGTTTGAGCCGGCGCAAAACGCCTCCTCCATGGACGCGTTCGGCGGCGACCCGGATTCCTACAAGTTCATCCTGATTCCCTCGGACTCGGGCGATTGGACGCGCCATTTCCGCATCGGCGCAATGGTGGGGCTGAACATCAACGCCAAATTCAACGAGCAGGGCCTGTTCAATGTTTCCGGCAACAATCCGGCGGGCGGGATTTACGATGACGGCTATGTGCTGCCGGACCAGAGCGGCGACACCAAATATACGGGCAACTGGGGCTACAACAACGCGTCGCAATATAATTCCGCCCTTCAGACCCTGACCATGCACGCCTCGTCGTCGTATGCCACCAGCGGCGAATCCACGGACAATGGCGGGCCGTTCCCGGGCTTCGACATAGCTTACGGCGACAACATCTGGTATTGGAAGCACGCCCGCGTCGGCTGGGAACTCGGCTTCGGCCTGCTGCCCGTCACCATCAAGGACGACAGCACCATGACGGCGACGGTCAACCAGACCGCTTCCACTTTCAGCACCGCCGGCATCACCCTTTTCCCGTCCGCACCCTATCAGGCCGGACCAAGCGGCAACAGCGTGCTTATTCCTCTTGCGCCATCCTCAACTGC
This sequence comes from uncultured Verrucomicrobiae bacterium, assembly GCA_963738245.1. Taxonomy (GTDB): domain Bacteria; phylum Verrucomicrobiota; class Verrucomicrobiia; order Limisphaerales; family UBA11358; genus UBA11358. The sequence continues at coordinate 4,591 of CAVTWB010000011.1, read as the reverse complement.
GCAGTCATCCGCCAACGGTTCCGTCACCGGCTCGCGCCAGTTGGATGAGATGCTCTACACGCTGCGGCTGGGGCCGTCGTTTTACTGGGATCTGACGGAGGACTTCGGCATGTCGCTGGGAGCCGGCCCCGCCGTCGGCTTGGTGAACGGCAACTACAAATACAACGAGGTCATCACGGCCAACGGCGTCAACACCAGCAACTCCGGCTCGTTCAACACGACCGGGGTGATTTACGGCGGCTACGTGAACGGCACGCTGATGTATCACGTCCTGAACAACGCCGATTTTTATTTGAGCGCGCAATACATGCCGCTCGGCAATGCCAGCTTCAGCAACGGCGGCCGGCAGGCGGAGTTGAACCTGGGCGGCCAGGTCTATGTCTCCCTCGGCATCAACTGGCCGTTTTGAACCTTCGGATTTTTGTCCAAAGATTTGAAAGTTTGCATCCGCAGGTTGAATATCTGGTTTCGTGACTTCAACCTTTGAATCCAAGAGTTCAAAAATTGCGTCCGCGACTTTAACTCTGGCGTCCAAATGGTCAACGCCCGGACTCGCGGATTGAACATTTGCCTTCACGATTTCAACAAATGGTTCAAAACCTCAACAATTGCATCCAAAGATTCAACTTTTGAATCCACGGGTTGAACCTCTGAAACCAGTTCTTCAGCCTGCAGACGCAAATATTCTTCATTATGCCAACAAACTGTTGGTTTTTAACAAAATACGGTTAGAACGGCCTGTCATTCCAGTGTTCAATGTTCTGGATGCGGGTTTCAACGTCAGGCAGGGTGGATTCAAAGCCCGGTGATGGCGGGACTCAAATCAGTAAAACAAACAAAAACATAAAAACATGCGAATTATAATTCCCAGCAATCCTGATGACTTCATCAAGCTGGCACAGGCAGTTTTTGCACAACACACCAAGCTCGGAGCGGACAGCCCGCTCAATGGCATAGACGGCATTGCCAACTTTGGAGCGCAGGTGACCACCGCCGACACCAACAACCAACTGGCCGACTCGCTCTACAAACAGGCCGAGACCGCCACCGAAAACCGCGACAACGCGATCGGCCCAAATGCCACCACGCCCGGCACCGCCCATTACTTCGTGGCCTCCGCCCGCGACGTGCTGGCGGGACAGAACAAGGGCAACGAACACAAGCTCACGGTCTGGGGCTTTGAAGTGGATGGGTCCCCGCAGGCCACACCGGCAGCCAAGGCCGCCGCGAAAGCCGCGAAAGCCGCCACCAAGGCCGCACCGGCGAAATAAACAAGCGAAATAAATCACGAACGGGACGGCCACTAGCCGCCCCGTTCTTTTTTTTGGATGGACAAACCAGTTTCGTAAATCCAGAGTCGAATTCATGAAATCGGACAGGTTCCAAAATAAACCGCCATCTGTCAGGCCGTTTGGAAATATGAAAGCATTTACGCTTTTATTTAGCCTCACATTGACGGCTTTAGCTTTTTGCGGTTGCGTTTCTCATCCTACGAGCACTTATGTTCTTGTCGGCACTCAACGGCCAGCGATAGACCCAGCACAGGTGAAGCTTTATCTTCAACCGCCAGCAAAGTATGAGGAAGTGGCTTTGGTATCTGCCGATAGCAAGCACGCGGGAGCAAGAGGAGCACAAGCCAAGCTGGATGCCACCATCCAGCGATTGAAGGTGGAAGCAGCCAAGCTTGGAGCGAATGGAATTATTCTCAGCGGTGTAGGGGACCGATACGCTGGTTCAGTTGGCTATGGTTTTGGAAGTGCAACGGCTTACGGCACCGGCAGCAGCGTGACTGCATACGGGGCAGGTAGCACAGTTTCCGCACCAGTTTATATCAAGACAGCATCGGGGACGGCGATTTTTGTCACACAGGAGTGAGTGTCCGCAACATTGAGGGATTGTTAGACCGCACCATCAAACATGGCAACACAAGCACCAATTGGTAAGCTTCAGGTGACGAAACTCGATGCCGCAAAGAGGCAACTTTGAGACAGCTATCAGGCTTTGGTTTCAGAGTGCTGATCCTGTTTCGATTCACACTCTTGCTACCGCTGCTCGTCAGGTGTTGGTTGACATCAATAAAAAGAGAGGTGGAGAGCCAATGGGTGCAGACAGGCCAGAGATCCGGCCAGAGGGTCGGAAGCATGTTCACAAGCTTTTCGCCGATGCGGAAAACTTTTTTAAGCACGCCGACATTGACACCGAAGCAACGCTGACATTTACACCAGAGGCCACACGTTTCTACATTTTGGAGGCTGCCGACAGGTATGTGGAGCTTGCCGGAGAGCAGCCGCCGATTCTTCGTGTATTCATTATTTATCATGCGCTAACTCATCCTGATATTTTCAAGCCGCAGTTTGTTGACCAAATTCGCAAGAGCGGACTTGTTGATGGCTTGGCACACATTCAGAAAAGCCAGTTTTTTACATTGGCTCTCCAAGCCATTGATAAAATCTATGCGGGCTAGCCTCATCGCGGCATCCCTACCAGATTTTCACCCCACCGCTTCGCGCATCGCGTCAAACAAGCTTTTCCCGACCGCCGCGCTCACGGGCTTTTTATCCTTCTCCTCGGCGTGCTCCACGAGTTCCTCCGGCAGTTCCTTGAGGAAGCGCGACGGATGGCACGGCAGCAACTGCCCGTATTTCTTCCGGCTCGCGCAATGGCTGATGGTCAGCGTCAGCATCGCGCGCGTGACCGCCACGTAAAACAGCCGCCGCTCCTCGTCCAGCGTGCCTTCCGTGGTCGAGCGCGTGTGCGGCAGCAAACCGTCCTCCAGCCCCACGATGAACACGCGCGGAAATTCCAGCCCCTTGCAACTGTGCATCGTGATGAGCGTCACGACGTCGCCTTTTTCCTCCTCCTCTTCGCGGTCGGAATCCAGCGTGATGTCCTCCAGAAAATTTTCCAGCCGCTCGAACGGCGCCTTGCCGGCGGGAAAGTTTCCGTCCAGCGTGGCGGTCAGGTCGCGCAGGTTGCGGACGCGGGCGTCGCCGGCCTCGGCGTCCTTTTCCTGCCGGCGCAATTCCAGCAGATAGCCGGATTCGTCGAGAAACTTGTCCGCCCAACGTGCGAGCGAAAACCCCTCACCCGGCTTCGCCACCCTCTCCCCATCCGATGGGGAGAGGGACGGGGTGAGGGGATTCAATTGCGCCCGCGTGCGTTCGATGAATTCCAGAAAAGCGGCGAGGCATTCCTGCGTGCGCTTCTGGAACGTGGCCTGCACGAGCGGATTTTTCATGGCGGCGAAGACGGAGCAATGCCGCTCCTGGCTGGCGGCGAGCAGGCGTTCCATCGTCACGTCGCTCAAGCCGCGCGCGGGCGTGTTGGCGATGCGCAGCAGGCTGATGTCGTCGTGCGGGTTGATGAACATCTTGAGATACGCGAGAAAATCCCGGATCTCGCGCCGGTCAAAAAAGCTCTGCCCGCCGATGAGGTGATAGCGCACGCCGGCCTTGCGCAGCGCGGTTTCAATCGGCCGCGACTGGATGTTGGTGCGGAACAAAATCGCGTTCTCCTTCCACGAAATCCGATTGGCGAGCCGGGCGAATTCGATCTGGCCGACCACTTGCGTCGCCTCCTCGTCTTCATCGGTGAAGGCGCGCAGCAGGATTTTTGTGCCCTGACCTTTCTGCGACCAGAGCGATTTGGCGCGGCGGCGGGCGTTGTTTTTGATGAGCGCGTTGGCGGCGGTGAGGATGGTGTTGGTCGAGCGGTAATTCTGTTCGAGCTTGACGATCTTCACCTCGGGATAATGCTTCTCCAGGTCGAGCAGGTTGGCGATCTCCGCGCCGCGCCAGCCGTAAATGCTCTGGTCGTCGTCGCCCACCACGCAGAGGTTGCGATGCTTCGTGCGTGAGCGCGTGGACGAGCTGGAACTGCGCGGCGTTGGTGTCCTGATATTCGTCCACCATGACGTAGCGATATTTCGCGCGGCAGGCTTCGAGCGCGTCGGGATGCTCGTTGAACAGCCGCAGCGTCAGCAAAATCAAATCGTCGAAATCCACCGCGTTGCAGGCGCGCAGGGCGGATTCGTAGCGCGTGCGGATGTGCTCGGCCAGCGCGCGGACGCTCGGATCCGCAAACGCCGCCGAGCGTTCGCCGCCGTTCTTGAACCTGCTCAACAGCGCCAGGATCGCCGCCGGGATCGGTCTTTTCGCCCTTGGCGGAAATGCCGCTCAAGATTTTCTTGACCGCGCCGAGCTGCTCCGATTCGTCGTAGATGACGAAATTGCGCTTGTAGCCGAGCCGCTCGATGTGCTGCGCGCAGAATGCGGACGCAGAGCGAATGGAAGGTGCAGATGGTCGGGCGCGGTTCTTTGTCATCCTTCTGCCTTCGGCCTTCGAACTTCTGCTTCGCTTGGGCAGCAGCTTGTGACGCGCTCCTGCATTTCGCGCGCGGCCTTGTTCGTGAACGTGACCGCGAGGATGTTGCCCGGCGCGACGCCCTTGTCGATCATTGCGCGATGCGGAAGGTGATGACGCGCGTCTTGCCCGTGCCCGCGCCGGCGAGGATCAGCACCGGGCCGTTGATGTCTCAACGGCCTGCCGTTGCTGCGGGTTGAGTGTGCTCAAATTTACCATGCGCGCGCGG
>CAVTWB010000010.1:0-422609 GCA_963738245.1 uncultured Verrucomicrobiae bacterium | reverse complement strand
TTCAGTGAACGGGGAATTTTTCCCCCGCAACGATTGCGCGATGGCAAATGCCGCCAGCAGCGCGACGAGGATTCCGAGGTAATCGCCGCCGCCAACCTGGCGCATGAAGCCCGGCGGCTGGTCGCCCTGCCGGCCGCTGTCGAAATAACGGTCAATCGCCGGGTCGCGCCCGATGTGCCTAATAATTGCCGCCCTTGTAGGCGTCTTGGAACGTGGACATCATGCCCTGCGGCGTGTCGAGCTTGTAGCCAAAAAGTCCGGGCACGACGAGTCCGAGCGTCTCGGTCTTGGGTATGCTCCATTGCGTCGCCCAGTCCCAATGATGCAGCTTGGTTTCCGCGTCCTGTCCGGTGCCGGCGATGCCGGTGATGGTGGAACCGACCAGCGCCAGGACGGTTTGCATCGCCAGAAATCCGGCAAAGACGGCGACCACGGCCACGCGGGCGATGCCGGCGGAAATTTTCTTCACCGCCGTATTCCCTTTTCATTCACCGCCTTGAAAAAAACGAAGGCGGCGATGAACACGCTGAAAATCGCGCCGATGTCCGCCGCCTCCATGACGTTCATGCCCACGCAAAGTCCCGCCAGCGCAAGCCGCGTCCAGCGTGTCAGCGCGGGCATGCCCGGTGCATTGCCCGCGACGAGGCCGAGCGCAAAAAAATCCATGCCGATGGCGATCTGCTGCGAGGCGACGCCCCAGCATGAGGTTGCAAAAAAGTCCGAGTTCAACGCCGCCGCCAGTCCGCCCAAGAGCGCCGCGAGCGGGGACAGTTTCAATTGACGGAAAAGGAACCATGCACCAACACCGAGAATCCACAGCGCGATTGGCGCAAGAAATTTGGCATAACCGACCGGGCCGAATGCCCAACAGATTGCTGCGGTGAGGCTGGGTGTAAACGCCCCGGCATTGTTGCCAACGCTGTTCAAATCATACCATTCGCCGGTCATGGCTTCAGGCAGGCGCATCCAGGCGGCATTTTGCATTCCCAGCGGGCCGTCATTCGAAAAATGAACAAAACCGGGCAGGAAACTCCGCCAGAAGAGAACCGCCAGCACGACCAGCAGCAGCCACGGCGCGGACGATCCTGGCGACTTGGTTGCTGACACGGGTTTTGCTGTTTTCATAAGGTCAAATTTGAATTGCCATTGTCAAGTGAGGCGCTGTTGGTGTCAAGGAAGCTGCATTTTCGGTAACAACGCATTTTCCTTTTCCGTCCGGCAGAGTCCCTGCATATTGGTTTGCCCTTATTTTTAATACAATGAAAAGCCGAATCAATTTGACTTGGTCGCTGTTGATGCAAAGTGCCGACCCCGGCCAAATCCAGGTCAAGCTTGCCCGCGCAAGGCGCTGTCGGGATGCCAAGCGGTGTTGGATGTGGGCTGCGGCTCCGCCTTGACGTTGCGCCAACTGGAAGTTCCGCACTGTGCCGGAATCGAGGGTTACCGCCCGGAATTCGAGAAGGCACGGAGTCTAAACACCCAGGACGAATTGGTCTTTGGCGATGTCCGGGAACTCACCAGCCATTTTAAGCCGGGACAATTTGACGCCTGCATAGCGATGGATGTCATTGAGCATCTGACAAAGGCGGATGGGTTGAAATTGATGCGCGACATGGAATTGATTGCCAAAAAGAAGGTCGTCATTTTCACCCCAACGGATTTTTGCCGCAGCGACAATCCGCCGGCAGCGATTTGCAGGCGCATTTTTCCGGTTGGGAGGTCGACGAAATGAGACACCATGGCTACGATGTCATGGGGATGCTGGGGCCTAAAAAAGTTGCGGGGTGAATATCATGTGCTCAAACGCAACCCGGCCGTTTTTTGGGGATTGGTTTCCTTCGGGGAGCAACTACTTTGGGTTCGCCACCGTCCGCAAAATGCGGCGGCCATTCTTTGCACAAAGACGCTCTCAAATTCCCGGCCTTGAAGCTTCTGCCCAAACCTAGCCTTGTTATGTTTTTCCAGTTCTCCGACTCATTCGACCACCGATTGAAGGAGCCTCCATCACAGAAAAGCTTTAAGGCAGTTCCACCACGCGGAAATACCCCATCCCCGTGCCAAGAATATCAACATCTTGAAAAGCGGTCGAATTGGTCGCACCAAATGATCCGTCGATATTCGTCCAAGTATTCAAATCCGGTGATGATTCCAGTTGATAGGTCTGTCCCGGCAAAAGCTGCATCATGTTTACACGAACGGTTTTGACCACTATGCCAACCGTGGGAACGATTCCAGCCTCCTCATTGGTATATAGCATTTGGACTTCACTGTCGGCAAGTGCGCGATTATAAATGTGAATCGTGTCAAAAGTAACCGGGCAGAAATAATCAAATCCAGTGGGATCTGCATCATTAGCTCCCAAACTCATGGGTGTGGTTTGAGGCTTCGTGTAAGGTGTTACCCCTGTTTGCGAAGCGACTTTCGCTCCGTTTATAAACATGGAGCATGAATTCGTCGTTCTGGTAATGACTATTTGATACCATGTCCCAACAACAAAGTTGGTTGGGGAGATGTTAAGGATAGCACTATATCCGCTGCCGGTAAAATCATTGTATGTAAAGGTGTTTGGCCCGTTAAAATAAAGCGAAAAACCCCGCCAACTATCAGAGGAGCCATTTCCCGCGCGCCAAAAGGTTCCACTCGTTGTCAATTGTTGCAAGTTGACCCACGCACTGAAGGTAAACTCGGTCGGAAATAACCGGGCATCATAGGGAATCGACATGTTCTGATTCACTCCATCCAACGACAGGGCTGAATTCGCCTGCAAAAATCGGTTCGGAACAAACGTTCCCCCTCCGTTGGCGGTGACCGGGAAGTTGTATGGCCCCACATCTTCAACGCTGCCATTGAAGGTTAAATCCAAAACCAACGAGGAAGGGAAAAGTGTATTCACAGGCGCCCCGATCGTGACCAGCGGTGTATTGGTGTAGCCGGAACCCGCATTTGTGACCGTGATGGCCGTCACCGAGCCCCCGCTTACGGTCGCATACGCCCCCGCTCCCGAACCGCCGCCGCCAGAAATCGTAACGGATGGGGCAAAGCCGTAACCGCTGCCACCCGATGTCACCGTAACTCCAACCACAAAAGCATTGAATAAAGTGGCCGTTGCCGTGGCTGTTTGCTGGGCGTTGGCGGACCAGCCAAACACAAGAATCAAGGCGAGGGGAAAAAAGCTAAAAAGTTTTTTGGTTCCATTTCATGGTAGTCCTTTTGATTGACTTTGGCAGTAAATGGCAAACAAACCCTAATGTCAAGTAATTTTTTAACAAGTGACATTTTACCATCACCGCCACCGATGCCGTGGACCGCCATGCCGACACCAATTATACCGGCTGAAGATGCAAACGCGGACGGCCGGCAGGTGAGAACTCGAAAAGGCCTGCGAGCCGTCCGTTCATCCGGTTAATTCCGGACAAATCCGCTTTTGAAATGAAAGGGTGTGGCGTCGGCGCTGGGCGCTGATGGATCGAGCCGCCGGCCCGGCGCCACCACCCGTGAAGTTCACCCGTTCAGGTGCACATGATCGAGTGGGAAATGACCCAGTTGCTCGCGCCGGTGCTGCCGCCAATGGCCCGCGCCCGCACGAGATAGCTCGTGCCCGGAACCAGATTGGGGATCACGATCCGGTTTCGCCTTCGGGGAGACGATCGCATCCTGCCAGGTCTTGCCGCCGTCCGCACTGATCTGCACCTGATACGACCTGGCGTTGACAACATACGGCATCAGTGAAGAAAATAGGTTTTTGCCCAATAGCAGGACACAAAACATCCATGCAAAGAGGCTAAACATCCAAGCAAAGCGACCAAACGTCCAAGCAAAGGCGCGAAACATCCATGTTTAGAGACCAAACATCCAAGCAAAGGCGCGAAACATCCATGTTTAGAGACCAAACATCCAAGCAAAGGCACGAAACATCCATGTTTAGAGACCAAACATCCAAGTAAAGCCACGGAACATCCATGTTTAGAGACGGAACATCCAAGCAAAGGGACGAAACATCTATGTTTAGAGACCAAACATCCAAGCAAAGAGGCTTTGTAGGTAAGAAAAATGGCTTAATTTATACAGTTCACCGGGAAATTGACCGTAAAACGGGAGTATGTAGATAACGCTAATCATGTCAAAAGCGGCAACTGGCTTTAACTGGCTGTCCCTTTTCCCGACGTGTCAATTAACACGATTGCACGTTTTAAAAACAAACCTTTTGGCAGATATATCCGATTTGCGTTAACTACATACTCCCGGAAAAACCTTTGAAGGAATCCGCCCGGTTTTGCCTGCGGACTGTCTCAAAAGCCATTTAATATCTTGAAACAGGACAAAATAGGAAAATGGTGGCCCGCTCACCTGTCAATGCCAGCGGCTGGCGAGAAGGAATAATTGTCACCGATTTTAGGCAGGCCGAACTTGAGGATGTTTTTCAAATTCCCGCCACGCCCGTATCGCCAGCAGAAAAAGCCAGCATCCATCAGTCGCCGTGCCGGCAAAAATCCGAACCTGCCGCCGCTTGGCATGCACATGGTTATCCGACTTTACTTTTAGAGTCATTGCGGTTTGTTAGGACTATTTGCTTGCTTTAGATGTTTGTTCCAATTAACTTGGACAAAGATATGCCAATAGTCTATTGCCGTGAAATCAAGCGGCGAATTCCATTCAAAATAAAAAGCATCCCTTGGATAGTCCGGCTTTACATTTCTCCATTCAACCGATGGAATTCGCTGGGGCGGCAGGCACTTTTTGGTGCTCCAAATTTCTTTCTGTTTCTTTTGTTTCAAAAATTCTGGCCGTTCAAAACCTCTGGAACCTTCACATATAAAATCGACGGGCGGGCAATAGACATAACTTTCAATGCTAGAAACACACAGTTTCACGCCCTGTATTTTGATAAGTTTTTGATGGGTTATGAGCCGCAAACCTCCGCGCTAATTGATTCCTTACTTCCCAATGACGGTGTTTTTTATGATGTCGGCAGCAACTGGGGGTGGTTTGCATTGCATATCGCCTCCAAACCGGGCTTTCAAGGCAGCATTCACGCCTTTGAGCCGTTCGCGTCGAGTTATTCAGATCTTTGCAGCATGATTGAGCAGGCTGGCTTGACTGGCCGTGTTCATCCACACCGTTTGGCGCTTTCAGACCGGGTCGGTCTGGCCTCCATGCGGATGCCCGATAAATTTCAAAGCGGCCAAGCGATCATGGAAGAGAATTCCGGCCGTAACGTCACGCCAACCGCCTCGCTTGATTCACTGGATTTGCCTTTGCCACATTTGATCAAAGCTGACGTTGAGGGTTTCGAAATCAAGGTTTTCAAAGGGGGTGAAAAACTTCTTGCACGCCACAAACCCATGCTGGTGTTTGAAAACAATCGCCGGATGGACGATCCGTGGAGCACACTCGAGCCGCTCGTTTTGCTTAGTAGCCTCGGCTATAAATTTTTCCATGTCGGCTGGCTCCGTGCTTCGGGGCAAAACTCGTTTTTGGTCGGCGACGACAGTGATCCAGCACCTCATCAAGAAAATGAGGTGCTCGCACTGGCCCCACTTAGCTGGGCGGAACGGATACTGCATTGCGACGGCCTTAACGTTCTAGCCTGTCATACCGATAAAATTTCCGAACTAAAAACCCTATTTACAGAGCGCATGCTAAAAGAATAGTATTTGGGATAATTAAATGTATTCCCTCGCCTTTGAGTCATCTAGACTGTTTTGTATTAAGCATTTATACTGAAGGGTTAAGCCTACGCTAAAACTGGCCGATTAGCGCGCGCGCGCCAGATGCGTAGTGCGCGGCTTGGTCAGCAATTCGCCAAGCACGGAATAATTTCTTCGACATGCTCTTCAATTTGGGAACAGTGCGGACTCTCTGTATTGATTTCGCGCTCCCCGTGAAATCGCTGCTTCCGTTGTTTTTAATCCCTTTGACCGACTGCGCGCACGGAGTGACGCGCCTTACCCAAATTGTTTGTCACTCGGATACTGCCGAAATTTGTGTTGACAAGACGTCTGCTTTCATTACAATTACAAATTGTAAGGACAGTAAATTTAAAAACTTCTCAACAATTCATTATACCTATGAAATCACTAAAACCACTAGCAACACTGTCAGCCATCACCGGTTTGGTCACAATCTGTTTCCAAGCACAGGCGATTTACGTTATGGCATCAATTCAAAATCCGGCCAATGGTTACACTTATGATCTTCTGTCACCAGCAAGCTGGACGGCTTCACAATCTTTTGCCCAAACCTTGGGTGGTAATTTGGCGACGGTCAACGATGCAACCTTGAACCAATGGATATACTCCTCGTTTTTTCCATTAACACCTCTAAGCACAACCGATACGGCCCTTTGGATTGGTCTTTATGACCCGACTCAAGATGCCAATGGCGGATCGCATGTTTCAAACTTCGTATGGGTTGATGGCACACCAGTGTCATACAGCAATTGGTATCCTGGACAACCGGACGATACTGGTGGTGTGGAATTCTACACGGCCATGAGAAGCCCCGACGACCAACCATTACCCGGCACTTGGAATGATCTTCCAAACAGTGGCGGAGGCAGTGCTGGAAACATCTATGGGGTGGCCATGATCGTTCCGGAACCTAATATAATAGCGTTGTTTGGTCTCGGAATGATTGCATTGGTGGCTGTTCGTTGTAAAAGAGCGGCTACAGCCTAATAAGTCGCCTGGAGCCAACAGGCAGCGGGGCGTTTCGTCAACCAAAAACACCCGTGGCTGGCCACATCACCGGCTGCCGGTGGCTCTTCCTTTTTGTTAGATGCCTTTTCATACTTTATGCCATACTACACCTCTCCACGGCAGTAGCGTTGGGAGTCAAAATTTCATCGAAACAGCCCCGTGCCAGAGAATAAACGGAACGGGCTGGAAAATGGTTTTTGCAAACCTGTGGAACAGGAAGAACATCACTAAAAGGCTCACACGCGGGTCGTGGGCTAGAAATCATATGGAAAATCCCAATTAACTTTTTCATGAGATTTTTTTTGCTTTTAGATTAAATGTTTGCTTATGTCAGATCAGTCATCCAGTTAGAAACGATTTACATCCAAAGGAAGCAAGGTGAAAATATTAAAAATCATTCTCGGGATCGCAGGACTGATGGCGATGGTGATAACCGCACCGGCGCAATCGTTTATCACGAATGGACTGGTGTCTTACTACCCATTCAACGGGAACGCCAATGATTCCATTGGAACCAATAACGGAACTGTTTACGGAGCAATCCTTTCAACAAATCGCTTCGGGCAGGCAAATTCAGCGTATTTATTTGACGGTTCATCCTCATATATTGATCTTGGCCAACCGGCAAATCTGGCGTTCACAAATAATTTCACTTTGTCGGCTTGGTGTTTGTTTGAAGGAGGACCTGACAACCCCAGAATAATTTCTTGGCACGAAACATACGGCTACGAACTTTATACTGAGACAACAGGCTCTTGTCGTCCGATAGGGTATCAAATCGGGGATGTTATTTTCCAAACCAGTCCATGCTTTCCACAAAATATCTGGCATTCCGTGGTCATGGCGGTGACCAATGGATATTCAACAATTTATGTGGACGGCACCATTGCAGGTGTTGGTTCAGTCGGTGTTCCAACATTTCAGAATGATTTATATATTGGCAGAAGCGACGGGATTGATTATTGGGGTGGTTTAATTGATGACGTGCGCTTTTACAATCGCGCTTTGTCTTCCAATGAAGTGGTTCAACTTTATTACATTGAATCAGCTGCGGTCGTAATTACTAATAACCTCACCAACACCGCGGTGCTGATAGGTTCCAACACATCTTTTACCATATCTGCCACGAGCACATTGCCACTGACCTACCAGTGGTATTTTAATCCCACCAATAATTCAGATCAGGCCGGCGCTTATGCTCAAACGGTGTCTGGATTTGTTGTTGGAGCCGTCGTCACCAATGGCGGTTTTGGCTATGGCAATGTTCCAGCCGTCAAATTTGTTGGCGGCGGCGGCAGTGGCGCTTCCGGGTATGGCATAACCAGCAATGGAATTTTAACCGGAATCACCGTGACCAATGCCGGAAGTGGATACTCCACTTTGCCAGGCGTGGTGATTGATCCACCAAACGGACTGGCATACGGACAAACCAACAACACCTTGAACATCGTCAATGCCAGCAGCAATAATGCTGGCACCTATTATGTGGTAATATCAAATGGTGCCAACAGCATTTCCAGTTCTGTTGTGTCGTTGAACATACTCTATCCGCCATCCATTGTGAATCAGCCGCAAGATGTTTACGCCGATGCTTATGCCAATGCTGCATTCAATGTCACTGCCGGTGGAACAACTCCTTTCACATATGACTGGCAGCTCAATAATTCAAATGTTGTGAACGGGAGCGGCAGCACCTTGACTGTCTCAAATATAACCCCATCAAACCTTGGCGGCTACTCGGTTATCGTCAATAATGCCTATGGCAGCATCACCAGCAGCATCGCCAATTTGTATATGTATCCGTATTTGGCGGAGCCCTTCGCTGGCGTAGTTACCTATTGGGGACAAACCAACATTTTAAGCGTGGGCGCATGGGGCAGCGGAAATCTGTCTTACCAGTGGTATTTCAATGGCGTTTCAATTCCAGACGCAACGGGTTCAACGCTTATATTGGACTCGATTCAATTTACCAACGCAGGACTATACAGCGTGGTGGTGAGCAGCTCACTTGGCAGTGTCACCAACACGCCGGAACAGGTAGTCGTGAACCCGGCCAATGTTTCGATAAAACTGTGTCCGGATGTTGTGATTCAGGGCACGGTCGGTTACAGCTACATCATCCAAAGCACGGCGGATTTGAGCAATACCAATTCATGGGTAACCCTGACAAATCTGACCCTCACACAGCCGATTGAATACTGGGATGACATCAGCACAGACGCCTCTTCCCCAAACAATCCGATAAAATTTTACCGGGTGTTATCGGGACAATAGGCTTTTAAATGAGTTCAAAAAGCAACCCTTTAACCAGTCCTAGAACCAGGGTAAGCGTCACCCGTAGCACCTCTGGTTAAATTCTGACGGTTATCGTAGCTCTGAGAGCGATGATAACTACGAGTGGTTCCGATAATTCAACCGTGGCACCTGCGGCGGTGATGCCGAAGGTGACAGTGGTCACCTGTCAATGCAGCGGCTGGCGAGGAGGATTATTTGTCGCCGATTTTGGGCAGCCCAAATTTAAGGATGTTTTTCAAATCCCCACTCCGGCCGGATCGCCAGCAGAAAAACCGAAGCATCCACCAGTCGCCGTGCCGGCGCAAAATCCGAACCTGCCCCCGCTTGGCGCACACATGGCCGCGCAGCCGCCAGCATTCGCGCAACGGTTCAAGGCTCGTGGCCCGCACCAACGACCAGCGGCGCTTGAGCAGCAGCCAGAACAGGCTTTCCAAAAAAAGAATACCGACGAATGCGCCCGCCGTCAGCAGCAGGATGTGCTGCGAATGCTTGAGCAGAACCAGCAAATGATTGCGGTTGGCGTAAAACCGCTTGCGCTCGCTCGTGCGCAGTTCCACGATCTGCTCGCCGCCCTGCGGGTTTACCGCCGCCGCGCCGCGGTGGTGGAGGCGCGCATCGGGAGCGGCTGACACGCAACCGCCGCTGATCCAAATCCGCCAGGCCAGATCCTCCTCCTCACCATACATGAAAAATTCTTCATCATAGCCACCTAACTTTTGAAAGGCGTCGGCGCGGATGAAAGCGAAGGTGCCGCCGGAAAAACTCGTCTTGCGTTCGCTGTCAAACCGGGCGTTGACCGCCCAGCCGGAGAAATCGAAGCCATCGTCCAGCCACCATTGCACTGCGTCGTCGGCGTAATTCAAAATCATCGCCGCCACCGCCGTTGCCCCGGATTTTTCGCCCGCCGCCACCAGTGCTTCCAGGCAATCTGGCTCCAGCCAGACATCGGGGTTCAGGAAAAAAAGATATTTGCCGGTGGCCGCCGCCGCGCCGCGATTGCAGCCACCGGCGAATCCAAAGTTGCCGCCGGTCTGGAGAAATTTTCCGTTCGGCCAGCCCGCCATGGCCGCCCGCGCCACGTTTTCCGAGTCGTCGGTGGAGGCGTTGTCGGTAAAAATGATTTCGACCTGCGAAAAAATGGTCTGCCGGCGAAGCGATTCGAGGCAGCGCGGAATCCATGAAGCCGCATTCCAGTTTAAAATGACCACGCTGACGGCGGGCGTTGGCGGCGTGATGTTCATTCAAGTTTGGCGGATAAAACGTGCCAGACCGGAGGGCTTGATTCAATCCCATTCCCGCCGCCCGGCTTCGCGCCTCGACATTTGGCGGCGGCTCGGATTTAATTTCGCCGGATCATGCAAACGAATTGCCTCGTCACCGGCGCCGCCGGATTCATCGGCAGCCATCTTGTGGACACGCTGCTCGCGCGCGGCGCGGGCGTCACGGGCATTGATAATTTGAAGCTGGGCCGCCGTGAAAACCTGGCGCCCGCGCTGAAAAATCCGCGCTTCACATTTTTCGAGGCCGACGTGAACGATTTGGCCGGGTGCGGAAAAATAATATCGGAACAATCCAAATCCGCGCCGTTCGCCGCCGCCTGGCACATGGCCGCAAATTCCGACATCCGCGCCGGCGTCGCCGACCCGGACGTGGATTTCCGCGACACTTTTCTGACGACCTACAATCTGCTGAAGCTGATGCGCGAGCACAAAATCCCCCGGATAGCGTTCGCTTCGACCTCGGCGATTTACGGCGACTTGAAGCAAAAGTTGACCGAGGACATCGGCCCGCTGTTTCCGATTTCAAATTACGGCGCGATGAAGCTGGCGGGTGAAGCCGCGATTTCCGCCGCCGCCGAAAGTTTTCTGGAACGCGCGTGGATTTTCCGTTTTCCCAACGTCGTCGGCAGCCGCGCCACGCACGGCGCGATTTTTGATTTCATCCACAAGCTCAAAAAGAATCCCGCCGAACTCGAAGTCCTCGGCGACGGCACGCAGGAGAAGCCGTATTTTCACGTCGCGGACTTGATTGAAGCGATGCTGTTCATCACGGACCACGCCGGGGAAAAACTGAATTATTTCAACATCGGCACGAGCGACACCATCACCACCGTGCGCTATCTCGCGGAAACCACCCTTCGCGCCGCCGCGCCCAACGCGAAAATCCGCTACACCGGCGGCAATCGCGGCTGGGTCGGTGACGTGCCGAAAGTGGATTACTCGGTGGAAAAACTCAAAAAACTCGGCTGGTCGCCGCGCCTGACTTCCAACCAAGCGGTTGACCGTGCCGTGGCTGAAATTTTGGCGGAGTTCAAAAACCTTTGAACAAATTTACGATATGCGATTTACGATTTACGAGCCGCGTCAAAATTTCAAACCCGCGCGTAAATCATATATCGTAAATCGAAAATAAAATGGCGCGACAGCTCATCATTCTTGCGGGCGGCGCGGGCACGCGGTTGCGCGCGCGGCTCGGCGATCTGCCCAAGCCGATGATCCCCGTCGCCGGCAAGCCGCTGCTGGAACACCAGGTCGGACTGGCAAAAAAATACGGCTTCACGGATTTGATTTTCTTCGTCCATTACCGCGCCGACCTGATTGAGCAGCATTTCGGCGACGGCAATAAATTTGGCGTCCGCATCCGCTATATTTTGGAAAAGGAACCGCTCGGCACGGCGGGCGCGGTGCTGGCCGGCATGGAACTGCTCGCCGAGCGCTTCGTCGTGCTTTACGGCGACACGATGGTCAATGTGGACTTGAACCGGATTTGGAACGCGCACGAAAAAGCCGGGGCCGCCGCGACGCTGCTGCTGCACCCGAACGACCATCCGTTCGATTCCGATCTGGTGGAAATTGACGCGAATTCTTTTGTGACGGCGTTTCACAACCGGCCGCACGCGGAAAATGTCTGGCGGCAAAACCTGGTGAACGCCGGGCTTTACGTTCTGGAAAAATCCGCGCTTCAAAAATGCGCCGGCAGCAGCGGATGTCAGTCCGCTCCATCTTCTGACGGAGAAAATCAGGGCCGGCTCACGCCGGCTGCCGCCATCGTGGATTTTGGCAAAGACATTTTTCCGGCGCTCATCGCGCGCGGCGAAAAACTGCTCGGTTACAATTCACCGGAATTCATCAAGGACATCGGCACGCCGGAGCGCTACGACAAAATTTCCGCGCAATTCGCGGCGGGCATCGTCCAGCGCAGCTCGCTGGCGACGCCGCAGCGGGCCGTTTTTTTGGATCGCGACGGCACGATCATTCCCGACAAGGATTGCCTGCGCACGGCGGACGAGCTGGAGCTGCTGCCCGGCGCGGCGGAGGCAATTCACCAGTTAAATCTCGCGGGTTGGCGGACGGTTGTCGTCACGAACCAGCCCGTGATTGCCAAGGGATTTTGCGATGAAGCTGGATTGCAGAAAATCCACAACAAGCTGGAAACGCTGCTGGGCCGCGAACACGCGTTTCTGGACCGGATTTATTTTTGCCCGCACCACCCGGAGAAAGGTTTTCCCGGCGAGCGGCCGGAATTGAAAATCGAATGCAACTGCCGCAAGCCGAAAATGGGGATGATTCAAAAAGCCGTCGCCGATTTGAACATTGATTTGAAACAGTCGTGGCTGATCGGCGACACGACGACGGATTTGCAGACGGCCAAAAATGCCGGGCTGAAATCCATCCTGGTGCGGACGGGCGCGGGCGGGCGCGACGGGAAATTTGATGCGCGGCCGGATTTGACTTTTGATGCGCTGAAGGATGCCGTGAAACACCTGCTGGAACCGCAGGCATCGGACGCCGGAAAGGGAAAAATGAACGCGCTAGGCCGGATTGAATAATACGTGGTTCTCATCAAACCGGACATGCGGAACATCCGGCCAAACCAGGTCCCAAAAATGTTTTTCGTGCAATTCCATCAGCAGGGGTATGCGATGGGCTTTTATCCAGTTTTTGAACTCGGCGGATTTCAGAAAATCAATCTCGGCATGCTCGATGTCGAGCTTGATGAAATTCGGACGTCCAAATTCAGCTTCGGCTTCAAGATAGGTGATGCTCGTTTCGGTGTTCTGACTTGAAATCTTGTCCGGACGATTCCGGGTGTCGGCATTGGTCGGCGGGGCATACTTGAACGAGTTGACGGCGAAAGCCCTGGTAACGGTGGAAATGGCCAGACGGTTTTTGACGGCGCCCTTCTTTAACAGGGTGATTGCCCTGGGCGACACGTCAAAAGCAGTGACCCGCCGGCCTTGCGATGCCGCGTAAAGCGAAAAAATTCCGACATTGCATCCGACATCCCAAACATTGCCCTGGATGTTCTCTAGCATCCGGTCAAAATCTTCGACCTTCTCAACCTGCCTGGAATCCGCCGCCCAATATACGAGGCTGTCCCGGAAATCCAGACAAACATCCACCCCGTAAATTTTTTTCCAAATTGGAATGGGCGGCGCCAGCTTGTGCCAGACCCTGGCGGCCATTTCTCCCACCCGCCCCTGGCGAACTTTGCCGGCGAAATCGAAGAAAGGTTTAAGCATCGGCGGCAGCCTACCATCGGTTTACAAGGAAAACAACACACTTATCGGGGAATTACGTTGACAACCGCTTCCGGCGGCAGTTTCATTTCTAGTTCATCTAATGATCATCAGCAAGACACCCTTGAGAATGAGCTTTGTCGGCGGCGGCAGCGACCTGCCGGTGTTTTACCGCGAGTTCGGCGGCGCGGTGGTCTCGACGGCCATTGACAAATTTGTCTATGTGACGGTGAACAAAAAGTTCGACGAGAAAATCCGCATCAGCTACTCGCGCACCGAGGAGGCAAAGTCGGTCGAGAAAGTCCGGCATCCGCTCGTGCGCGAAAGCCTGAAGCTGCTCGGCCTCACCGGCGGCGTGGAAATCACCTCCATCGCCGACATCCCGGCGAAGGGCACCGGCCTGGGGTCTTCCAGCTCGTTCACAGTCGGATTGCTGAACGCGCTGCACGCGTTCGCGAACCGCCACGCTTCCGCCGACAAGCTGGCGCGCGAAAGCTGCGAGATTGAAATCGAGCGCTGTGGCGAGCCGATCGGCAAGCAGGATCAATATGCCGCGGCGTTCGGCGGGTTCAGCTTCATCCAGTTCAACCCGAACGATTCCGTTTCCGTCGAGCCGGTCATCTGCCAGCGGGAAACGATGCGGCAGTTGGAAAACAATCTGCTCGTTTTTTACACCGGCATCACGCGCAGCGCGTCGGCGCTCCTGAAAACGCAGCAGAACGCGGTCGCCAGCCAGAAGGCGAAGCAGAAAACGATGGTCAAAATGGTCGGGCTGGCGCGGCAGTTGAAGGCGGAACTGCAAAAGAACAACCTAGCGGCCTTCGGCGAAATCATCCACGAAAACTGGCTGCTCAAGCGCAGCCTGACGACCGCCGTGAGCAACGAGGCAATTGACGGCTGGTATGCGCGGGCGCGGAAAGCCGGCGCGGTCGGCGGCAAATTGCTGGGCGCGGGCGCGGGCGGATTTCTGATGTTTTACGCGCCGCAGGAAAACCACGAGGCGATCCGGCGCGAATTAAAGGAGCTGCGCCCGGTCAAATTCGGCTTCGAGCCGCAGGGCAGCAAGATTATTTTTGTCCACGATTGACTGGTTTTAGCCAGTTATAAAAATACACCAAATGCAAAAAGTTTTTGTCACCGGCGGGGCCGGATTCATCGGCAGCCATTTGGTGGACGCGTTGCTGGCCAGGGGCGCGGCGGTGGTCGTGTTTGATAATTTCTGCACCGGGCACGCGGAATTTCTCCCGTCAAGCCTCGCCGAAACTGCAGGTGGTTCGCGGCGATGTGCTGGATCTGCCCGCATTGAAAACCGCCTGCGCCGGCTGCGATTTCATCTTTCATTTTCAAGCCAACGCCGACGTGCGCGGCGGCAAAGACAATCCTCGTGTGGATCTGGAGCAGAACACCATCGCCACCTGGAACGCGCTGGAGGCGGCGCGCCTGAACGGCGTCCAGGGATTCGCCTTTGCCAGCAGCGCGGCGGTCTATGGCGAGCCGGAGATTTTTCCCACGCCGGAACATTGCGCGTCGTTGCAAACCTCGCTTTACGGCGCGAGCAAGGTGGCCGGCGAGGCGATGATCGAGGCCTACTGCGAATACCACGGCCTGCGCAGCTTCAGCTACCGGTTCGTGAGCTGGATTGGCGAGCGCTACACGCACGGGATTGTTTTTGACATCCTGAAAAAATTGCAGCGTGATGCGCGCACGGCTGCCGCTGCTCGGCGACGGCACGCAAAAAAAATCCTATCTTTACGTCAAGGACGGCGTGTCCGGCGTGATGCTGGGAATTGAACGGGCGGTGGCGCAGAAAAACATTTTCAACCTCGGCCACGATTATTTCATCACGGTCGTCGAGGTCGTGAAAATCGTTTTGGACGAGCTTGGCGCAAAGGATGTGAAGCTGGAATTCGCCGGCGGCCAGCGCGGCTGGCTGGGCGACAGCCCGCTGGTGCATCTCGACACGTCCAAAATAAAAAAACTTGGGTGGAAACCGGAAACGTCCATCGAGGAAGGCATCCGCCGCACGGTGCGTTATCTCAAGCAGAATCCGCAGTTGCTGCAACGCGGCTAAAAACGGTCCAGCGTGGCGGTGAAACGATTGCCGGCCACGGCCCACGAGTGTTCGGATTTCAGCGCCGCCAGTTCGCGCGCGTCCAAAACGATTTCGCCGCGCCGCGCTTTTTCCACCGTTTCCAGCGATTTTCTTTTGAAGAGTTCAACGTCAAACGCCGGCACATAATCAATCAGTCCGCCGAAAATCGGGCGATACGCCGGCAGATCGTAGGCCACGACCGGCACGTCGCACGCGAGCGCCTCGGCGATGACGATGCCCCAGCTTTCCTGCCGGCTCGGCATCAGAAAAACGCGGCTGGCCTTGAACAGCCGGAATTTTTCCTCCTCGGAAACCATCCCGGTCAGCGTGACACAAGCTGACAAATTCATTTCCGCCAGACGCGGCGCGAGTTCGTCCAGCCGGCCGACGAGCACCGCGCGGAAATTTTTTACAGCCTGCGACAACATCACGAGCGTTGCCAGCAGACCGTCAATGCCCTTTTGCCGGTGCAGGCGTCCCAGCCAGACGACGTCGTATTCCTTTTTTTGGGGCGGAACCAGTTCGGCGGCCTTCAAATTCATGCCGTTGGAAATGAAAACCAGTTCTTCGTCGCGGTAGCCCAGGGCCAGCAGCCGCGGTTTCATGTCCGGGTGGACGTAAAACAGCCGTTTGTTTCCGAGCCGCCGGAACAGCCGCAGTGAAATGTTCTGACTCGCCCAATAATAAATGGAATTGAGCCGGCCGGCCGTCACGTCCGGGCGCAACCGGAAAATGATTTCCCGGAGCGTCGGCGCGTCCATGCCCAAAATCATCAGTTTTTTCCGCGCCCTGCAAAACAGCAGCGGCCACACGTCGAACCAGTAGTCCGTGACCGCGTAAACCGCGTCGTCGCGCCGGATTCCGGGCAGCCGGAAGAGGGTGCGCCAAAACCGGCCGAGGTAATTCAGCAGCAGGCGCAACTGTCCCGGGAGCGATTCGGCGTTGATCGCGCCCATTTTTTTGCGGTCGGTGCAGGTTTGCCCGGCAGCGACGCGACGTTTTTCCAAGTGGTTTTTTAACGCCTGCCCGCCGAAGAAATGGACTTGATAGCCGGCGTCAATCGCCGCTTGCGCCATGTGGAAAAAATGAATGTCCCCGCCGGCGACGTGGTCGCCATAGACGCAGTTGGCGATGAAAACGATTCGTCGCTGTGGTTTGGGGGGGGCGTTCATTGTTTGATGCGCTGAACGGGTTGTAAACTGGCCTCCGCATCTGCCGTCCGCTTTGAAAAAATGAAGGTCAAGCAGCCCCAGGCGACGCCGAGCACGGAAACGAAACCGGCCAGCGGATGCCAGAGCCAGCGCGGGTCGCGCGTCCGCCACAGGCCGCGCGCGGTCTGCGCCAGCGGCACGAGCAGCGTGCCGCAGCAAACGCACGCCAGCCATCCGGGCATCAGTGGTTTCATGCGCGTCCACGACAAATGGCTTCTGTTTTTGAGCGTGAGAAAATGGTAGGTTTGCCGCCGCCGTTTTTTGAGAAAATCCGGCACGCCACTGACGACGTGATGATGCACGCCGCGCCCGGCGAGCCGCAGCCATTCCCGTTTGCCGGCCAGCACCAGTTGCAGCGCGACGTGCGTGTCCTCAAATTGCCCGGCCGCGCTGACGGAATCCAAATCCGTCCTGCGAAAAACAAATCCGTTCGCCCCGAGCGGATACGCCAGGCTCTGTTTTGGAAACGTCCAGCGCTCGACCCCGCCGCGGGTGCCGAGGCAGAGCGGATTGACGCACATCATCCACGTCACCGGATCGCTGATGTGCAAGGTCTGCGTCAAGTAAGCGCAAAAGGAATTCATGCCTGGCGCGGCGGGATAATAACTTTCCAGACCGAGCGCCTGGGGGTTTGCCGCCAGCGCGCCTACGGCCAGGCGGACAAAATCGCGGCTGGCGAGTTCGTTGTCCGAATCGGTGAACACGATATATTCGCCGCCCGCCACCGCCAGCGCCACGCGCTTGCCGGATTCCGCCACCCGGTCCGGATTCGGCACGACTTGCGCAGCAAACGACCTGGCAATTTCAACCGTGTTGTCCTTTGAGCCGCCGTCGGCGACGATGATTTCAATTTTTTCAGCCGGATAATCCTGATTACGGATGGAGCGCAGACAAATCGGGAGCATTGCCGCCGCGTTGAGCGTGGGGATGATGAAGCTGACACGCGGCAACGGCGTCAAGTCGTCGGTGCTGGACTGCATGGTGCCAAGTTAACGGGCTTCCTGAGGGAAGGCAAACCCGCAGTATTTGAGGGACTTCACAGCCGCCTGAAATTCCGACCGGCGGCCAATGCACGAAAGCGCCGGGTGAAAAGCCGCCGGCCGCGGTTAATTTTTGGGCAGCGCATTTGCCACCGCCGCCTGCACGGCGTCCACCGTCACCGCCGCCATGCAGCGCCGCAGTTTTTCGCGGTTGCCTTTGATGCCGCCGCCGTCGTAGCGGTAAAAATCCAGGTTGCGCCCGGCCACCGCCGGATTTTTCACCAGCGTGAACGGGTTTGCCGTAAGGTTCGATCGGCTTGTTCCAAGTCGGCGTCTCGATGACGATCTGCCCGCGCACCTTCATCGCCGCCGCAACGTGCATCAATGCCGTGTCCACGCTCAAAAACAGCCGCAGCATTTACCGATCAATGCCGCCGCTTGCCGCAGGTTTTTCGTGTTCGCGGGAAAAATAAATTCTGGCCGCCGGCTTGCTGCTGGATTTTTTCGTGGTCGTTTTCTTCCTCCGGCCCGCCGAAAAATAAAATAGCCGAGTTCCGGCCGGTCTTGGCGGAGCCGCCGCGCCAGTTCGATGTAATTTTCCAGCGGCCAGCGGCGCAGCGCGAGATTCTTGGTGCCGCCGGAACCGACGTGGATGCCAAGCAGCGGACGCCCGGAAAGATTTTGCTGTTGCGACAAAATCCGCCGCCCAGGCCTGTTCCGCCTCGGTCAAAAACAGTTCGTAACCATGAGCCGGCAGAACCGCGTTGCGCGCCTAGCATCGGCAGCAGCGCCAGATTGTTTTCCACCGCATGCCGCGAATAATCCTGCGGCAAAGTTCTGTTGACCAGCCACCGGTCTAGCGCGCCGAAGCATTCATACTCGTGGCTGATGCGCACCGGCGCGCCGATGATTCGCGCCGCGAGCCGGTATATTGTCGCGGCTTTGCGGATGCGTGTTGATGGAAACGTCATAGCGTTTCTTCGCCGCAGCGACCGACAGAAATCCCAGCGCCTCGAATTTGCCCGACTGCAGCAGATTTTTGTGAGAACAGCGGTTGAGGTGTGGATTGTTTTCCAGCAAATCTTTCGCGCCCCTGTCCAGTGACCAGCACGTCAATCGTCGCGTCGGGAAAATTCGCGCGCAGCTCGTGGATGAGCGGCGTGGCGAACAGGGTGTCGCCGATGCCGGCGAGTGAAATGACCAGGATTTTCACAGCCGGGAAATTTTTTCAAGCAGCGCCGTTGTGGATTTGCCGGGCACAAACGGCACGAGCACAATTTTCCCGCCCGCCGACTCGACCGCGCGGCGCTCGTCCTGGTTCAGCGTGTCCAGGGTGTAATCGCCGCCCTTGACGTAAATGTCCGGCTGCGCCGCCGCCAGAAATTTCGTGGCCGTCGCCTCCGCAAAGATGCAGACGCCGTCCACGCTTGCGAGCGCGGCCAGCACGCCGGCGCGGTCGCCTTCGGAATTCACCGGCCGGCCCGCGCCCTTCAATTGCCGCGTCGCGGCGTCGCCGTTGACGCCGACCAGCAGCGCGCCGCCAAAATGGCGCGCGTTTTCCAGATACGTCACGTGGCCGAGGTGTAAAACGTCAAAACAGCCGTTGGTGACAACGAGTTTTTTGCCGGTCGCGCGGAAATTTTTTCGCCACGCCGCCAAATTTTCCCAGGCGATGAGTTTGTCGCGGAAATTCACGCCGATATTTTGCCCGCGCCCGGCGGATTGGCAACCGCTGAATTCACGCGCCATCCGCCCGGAGTTCCCGGCCGGTGCCTTTCACAAAAACCGCGCATTACTGGAGGATGTCTTTTTGGGCGGCTTGAAAGGCGGCGATGTTGTCCTTGGTCACGGCCTGCGCGGGAATCAAAATTTTCCCGGCGGCAAGCTCGGTTTTGTCGCCGTGCAGACATTTGCTCATGCACAGAATGGTTTGCCGGCCGATGGAAAACGGGTTCTGGACGATCGTGCCGTAAATGTTGCCCGAGGTGATGGCGGTCATGGTGTCGCTGTCCTGGTCAAAGCAGACAATTTTCACCTGGCCGGCCTTGTTGGCCCCGAGGACGGACATGAGCACGGCCGGGCCGTTGTAGCTGTTCAGGGCAAGCATGCCTGCAAGGTCGGGATATTTCGCCAACGCCTCCTCGGCGTTCTTCTGGGCCAGCGTGCTCTTCGAGTCGTCGGCGAACGTGTCAATGATCTGCAGGTTTGATCCGGCCAATTCGCCTTGAATGCCCTCGATACGCTCCTTCGCATTTTGCGCGTTGGGGTAGCCGACAAACAGGACAACTTTCCCGCCCTGCGGCAGCGCGGCTTTGAGCAGCTCCGCCGCCTGCTTGCCGGCGGCGACATTATCCGTGCCGATGTAGCAGACGCGGCGGCTATTTTCCGCATCGCTGTCGGCGCAAACCAGCAGCACGTTGGTGGGGATGGAATTCAGAAAGTCCGTCTCCTGCCCAGCATCAATCGGACTGATGGCAATGCCGTCAACGCCAGCCGCGACCAGTTCGCTCAAAATTTGCTGCTGGCCGGCGGCGGTGCGTTCGCCGGGGGAGCGGAAGTCCAGATCCACGTCGCCAGCCTGTCGCACTCCCGCATCGCAGCCCAGGCGCATGATGGACCAGTAATCGTTGGCGTTGTTGGCGACAAACGCCAGCCGCAGTTTTTTTTGCGGGCCGGCACCGGCCGATGTGTTGCTGCCCTGGTTGTCGCAGCCCTGAAACAGCGCGGCCAGGCACACGGCCACCATGCATAAACTTGTGGTTTTCATAATTTGATTTTGCGAACGTGTTTTTCTTGTGGAGCATTTTAAAACTGTTCCAAATGGAGAGCCGGGTCAACTCCTTTTCCGGGATCAATCCGCCGGCAAAACGGGATTGTTTCCGTTCGTTGATTAATGCGGCCTTCGCGACAGTTCTTTCCACACGCGCAGCGCCTCGGTCACGCCCCAGGCCTGCGCATCGCAGCCGCGCTGGGTGTGCGGCGCGTCGCCATCGAGAATTTCCGGAATCTGGCCAAGGCAGCTTTCGCTCATCAGTTTTTCCGCGCTGCCGAGATAACATTTCGCCGCCGCAACGGCCTCCGGTGAAAAATCCCACGCGCGCCGCCAGCGCCTCGCAAAAAATCGGAAACGTCCACGTCCACGCCGTGCCGTTGTGATACGCCGGCTTGCGGCGCGTGTCCTCGTCGCCTTCGTAACGCGGCCAATACGGCTCGATGGGATTGTTCAGCAAATGGCCGTCGCGTGAAACCGGCAGCGGAACGGCCACCGGCAGCGGCGCGAGCGAGCGCAGCGCGCCGGGCACGACGAGAAATTTTTGCGCGGCCTCGACGCAGCGCTTCGCGCGGGCGCCGGTGACGAGGCCGAGGCTGACGGCGAAGAGACAATTGCTGCGAAGCGCGTCGCCCGGTGTCGCGTCGCGGGCGATGACGCGCGGTCCGGCGAGCAGCACATCGGCGAACCAGCCCTTGTCTTCAAGCCAGAATAATTTATCAAACGAGGCGGTCGCGTGGCCGGCCAGGTCGCGCCATTTTTTTTGTTCGGCGGGCGGGGAGACGTTTTCGAGCAGGCGCAGCAGCCGGATCCACAAGACCTGGATTTCAACCGGATAGCCTTCGCGCGGCGTGCCGGCGGGAAAATTCGTGTCCATCCAGGTGAAATGACTCGGACTCCAGATCAGGGCCGAATCGGCGTCCATCCGGATGCCGTTCGGCGTGCCGCGCGCGTAATTTTCCGCGATGCTCGCCAGCACATCGCGGATGGTGCGGCCGTTTTCGGCCACGGGGGCGTCGAAGAAATTTTCAGATTTTAATTTTGAATTTTTGATTTCCGAAAATTCCCCGCACACGACGGCGAACCACAGCGGCGCGTCCGACGTGTCGCGGTTGGAAACGTCATTGCCGTGAATCGTGTTTGGCAGCGTGCCGTCCTGCTCAAATTTGGCGAACGTGAGCAAAAGTTCTTTCACCTCGTCAATCATTCCCGCCGCCAAAAGTCCGCGCGCACAAATCAGCGAGTCGCGGCCCCAGTCCAAAAACCACGGATAGCCGGCGATGACGGTCTTGCCGGCGTCGCGTCGGACGACAAACTGCCGTGCGGCGAGCGCGAGTTGCGCTTCAAAACTGTTTTCAGAATTTCCGCTTTTCGCCCTGCGCTTTCCGCCGTCTGTTTCTTCCGTCTCCGCCGTCAGCACCAGCGTGGCGTGCGCGCCTTTGGCCAGCGGAATTTCGAACCAGCCGGGGCTGTAGGCGTCACCGCTGCCAACCTGGCCGCGCGTTTGCTCGACCGGATGCGGAATGTTCTCGCACCATTCCGGCTGCGGATGATATTCGCCCGCGTCGGCAAAAACGCGGAGCTGGCGGTCCGGCGCGGGCGTGAACGCAAAGCCGGTTTTTCCGTCGAGAACGCGAGTGTTTGAAGAGAAATGAAAATCCGCGCCGCCGTTGCGCTGGGTCTCGCTGTGAAAATTCCGGTCTTCGATGTCCACACGGATTGTGAGCCGCACGTCGGTCCCGGCCGGCAGTTGTTTTCCGCGCGCCAGTTTTTCCGTCGGCCGGCGGAAGTGAAAAACCGTCGTGTTTCGGCCAGCCACCATTTCCGCGTGCAGTTCGATTTCCACCGTGCGGCCGTCGCCGGCGTTCGCGACAAAATGCCAGACGGCGGGCGCTCCGGCGTTGAACGACGCGAGACTTTTAAAATCCAGCGGCGAAAGAAAGCCGTCGGCATTCACCCAGACGCGGAGGCGCTTCACAAAAATGTGGCGGTCCACCGGCACCGCCGGATTCAGGTTCGCGCCGAGCGCGCAGTCGTATTTGGAATTCACCCGGCCCAGATCCACGCACAGGCGCGCCATGCCGCCGAGGCCGTTGGTGAGCAGCACCAAGGTTGAAGGTGGAAGGTGGAAGGCTGAAGGTGGCTGCGGTTCAACCGCCAAAAAACGAACCGTCGCCGAAATTTTTTGCGAGGTCGTGGCAAAGCGCTCCAAAGTCAGCTCCGCTTCTGCGGCGGTTGCGCGCGGCGGGAAACACGCGACCTGCCGGCTGCCGGCGGCAATGGATTGAACGTGAACCGTGTTCACATTTCCATTCTGCATTTCGCACCCTGCATTCCGCGTTTCCAAGCTGGCGCGGAACGGCGCGGAATCCTCAATCAACAGCCAGTGGCCGGCCGGCACGGGCGTGACGCGGCGGGCGTCGAGCAAGGTCCAGGGGACGACGCGCGGGAAAATTTCCCCGGCTTCGGCTTCCCGCAGCAATTCGGCGAGCGGTGTTTTGGCGTTCCGCGCGGCAAACTCGCTGGCGGCGGCGAGAAAGTTTTTTGGCGACCGGGCAACCTGTTCCGCAAGCCAGTGCCAGTCGAGTCCGTCAACGGTTTCAGCGGGGATGATTTGGTTGAGCGATTCCAAAGCCCAGGCGGATTGGGCGCGGACGCGGCGGTAATCGTCGCCGCTCAAGCCGGCGGGTTTTTGCGCGGGTGCGAGGCAATGGCACGCACCGGGCGCGAGGGGAAAAATGATTTCACCGCTTTCGCGGTCGAGCAGCGGATGCGGCTCGCCAAGCAGATCAAAATTGAAATTTAGAATGTGAATTTTCGAATTATCGGGGGCAAGCGCGAATAAATTAGATTCCACAACGTCGGTGTTGACCAGGATCAAAACGGAATCCTTGCCTTCGGCGGATTCGCGGAGCAGCGCATAGACCGGCGAATCCGGCGGGCTCAGGCGCGTGAGTTTTGCGCCGTCGAAAAAACACGGATGATGTGAGATGAGTTCGATTGAGTTGCGCGAGTTCGGGGACGATGTTGTCGGCGCTGTCCCAGTTCAGGCCGGTGTTGCCGTGGACTTTTATTTTTTCCGCCGCCAGCCATTCCACGCCGCAGGTGAAACCAAAGCCGCCGCCGGGGCTGGTGAGCGCGCACAGCCGGTTTCGCAACAGCGACCACGCGCGGCCTTTTTTGGCGAGGCGGTCGTTGTCGTGTGTTTCGGAATAATGGACGTAGCTGCCGACACGTTCGTTCTGGCGGTTGGCGTAGTCGAGATAACCGGCGACTTCCTTGCCGGAATAATTTTGGAACAGCTCGGAATAGGCCCATTGCATGCCGCCTTCGGTCAGCAAAAGTTCGGTCGCATCCCACGAACCGCCGAGGCCTTCGAGCAGAAAAATGGTTTCGGGAAATTCGTCCTGCACACGGGCGACGATGTATTGCCACGCTGGCGGGGGAATTTTGTAACCGGCATCGCAGCGGAAGCCGTCCACGCCGCGCCGGCACCAGGTGATGAGCGAGTCGGCGATGAGATCCCAGAGCTCGACGTCATGTTGTTCCAGTTCCACCAAATCTTCCCAAACCGTGCCCCACGCGCCGGGACTGGCGAATTCGCCGGCGGGGGTTTTCAGAAAAAATTCCGGATGATTTTCCTGCAAGGTGGAACCCCAGCCGGTGTGGTTGATGACGATGTCAATGAAAACCCGCGCGCCGAGTGAGTGCGCGGCGCAGGTGAGTTCGCAAAATTGCTCTATGCCGGTCGTGCGTTTGTCAAATTCGACGAGCGCGGGATCCACGGCAGTCAAATCGAGCGCGGCATACGGACTGCCGAAACGGCCGAAGCGCGCGTAGGTCGTGGGCGTCGGATGCACGGGCAGCAGATGGATGATGCGGCAGCCGAGTTTGTTCACGATGAACGGCAGCAGTCTGGTGAGGTCGCGGAATTTTCCGGACGGCGGCAAGGTCGCGTAGCCTAGCGCTTCGAGAGATTTGAGCTGCGCCTCCATTTTTTCGTCGGCGGTCGAGGCGAGATTTTTGGTCGCGCCGAACAGCCGCGTGAAGGCGCAGTAAATGGTGTTGGCCGTCCGCGCGAAATTGGGATGGACGGAAATGCCCACGTCCGAACCATCCGGCCAGTGCTGCCAGTCTTTTTCGTCGAGCAGATAGGCCTTGGCCTTGAAGTAGCCGACCTCGGCGAGCGGCAGTTCGATCTGCCAGCCGCCGGCGGTTTTCTGCATCGGCACGTCGCGCCAGGACGAATTGGCGACGACGGCCTGCCCGGCGTGGGCGGCGATGATTTCGCGGCGGCGGGCGGCGGCGCGGCCGAGGTTGGTGCGGAGGCGGGCGGACCAATTTTTTTGCGCGGCGGGAATGGTTCCGGCGCGGATGGAGAAAAGAATGCTGTCGCCGACGAAACGCACAAGGCGTTCGCCGGTGGCCGGGGTCATGGTCAGGCTGGCAGGCTCCACGCGAAAATTTTTACAATTAAGCGGCGGGCTGCAAAGCGCAAAAGCGATTTACTTTGGGTTGCTTTGGGGCGGCGGACGTTTTAGTTTGGCAGCGAAATTGCTGGGTTTTGCCGGTGGGAATTTTTTAATTATGGCGGTTGTATCATTAAATCCGGGCGAAGAAGCTCAATTGCAGCAGACAATTGAGATGTTCGAGGTCATTGTGCAATCGCAGCCGAACGATTGCCAGTCGCTGGAAATTCTCAAGGAGGCGTATTCCAAGCTGGGCCGCGAACCGGATGTCATCAATACGTCCAAGCGCATCGCCAATGCGTATATGCAGACGGGGCAGTTGTCCTCGGCGATCCTTGAATTTGAGACGGTTTTGCAACGCTGCCCGGAGGACGCCGAGGTGCAGTCGGCGCTCCGGGAAATTGAAGGCAAGGCAAGCAACGCGGGCGGCACGGAACCGGCGGGCGCGGAACCGGCGGCGTTGACGCCCGCGCCGGACGTGGCGAGAACGGCCCCCAAAAAATCGCATCCCTTGGCCGGGGAGATTGACGACGGGCGCGCGATGCTGCGGAAAATTTTCGTGGACAGCAAGGCCATCAGCGCGGGCGATTTTGATTTGTGCTGGCGCGCGGTGGATTTGACGGCTCCGCCGACGGACGTGGCCGAGCCGTTCATCCAGGTTTTGCATGATAAAGGGATCATGCAGATTGAAAAATCGCTGAAGCTGATATCGGACAAATCGCGCATCGCGTATCTGCCGCTGGAAAAATATGACGTGGACATTGATTTGACGCGCGGCTTTCCGGCGGAGGTCTGCCGGCGCTGGTGCGTGCTGCCGTTCGACCGGATGAGCAAGGCGATTCTGGTCGCGACGGCGAATCCATTCAATCAACAGGCGGTCAAGGAATTGTCCGAGACCACGTCGCACCGGCTGGTGTGGTATCTCGTGCCGCCGGCCGACTTGTTGTCAAACATTCGCAAAGCGTTCCGCTAATTCCATGGCCAAAATAAAATCATTTGGAGAACGCATCGCCGACGCGCTCGTCGAGGACGGTCTGCTGGGCGCGAACCAGGTGGAGGAGCTGCTGGAACAGCAGAAAAAGGGCGGCGCGCGGCTCGTCAAACTCATCGTCGAAAAAGCCTACGTCAGCGAACAGGATCTCGCCGTCTGCATGGGCCGCGTGCTGAATGTCACGCCGGTCAACCTTGCCCGCGTGAACATCCTGCCGGAGCTGGTGGAAATATTCCCGCGCGAGACGATGCACAGCCATCGCGTCATCCCCATTTCGCGGCTGGAAAATAAATTGTTCCTCGCGATGGCCGATCCGCTCAACGTCCTCGCCCTCGACGACGTCAAGCGCATCACCAAGCTGGAAATCACGCCGCTCATCGCGTCCGAAAAGGCCATCGCCGACAAGCTCGCCGCCTTCGACGCCGCCAAGGGCGGTTCAATGGAAGACATCATCCAGGACGCCCAGAAACAAAGGGAAGCCGAGGCCGACGCCGATGACGTTGAGAACATCCGGGAAACGGTCGAGGACGTCAGCATTGACAAGCTCGCCGCTTCCGGCGAAGAGGCACCCGTCATCAAGCTCGCCAACCTGATCATTGTCCAGGCCATCAAGGACCGCGCCAGCGATATTCACCTCGAGCCGTTTGAAAAAACCATGCGGCTGCGTTATCGCGTGGACGGCGTGCTGATTGACGCCACACCGCCGCCCAAGCAGATGCAATTGGCGCTGGCCTCGCGTTTCAAGATCATGTCGAGCCTCGACATCGCCGAACGCCGCCTGCCGCAGGACGGCCGCATCCGCGTCAAGGTCGGCGGCAAGGATTTTGATTTGCGCGTCTCCGTTCTGCCGACCGTTCACGGCGAAAAAATCGTGCTGCGCGTGCTGGACAAGACCAATTTGTCCGCGAGCATTGACAAGCTCGGGCTTGATGCGGAGACCTTCAAGAATTTCAAGGCCGCCATCGACGCGCCGCACGGGCTGATTCTCGTCACCGGCCCGACCGGCTCCGGCAAGACCACCACGCTTTACTCCGCGCTCAACGAGCTGAACAATCCGATTTACAACATCATCACCGTCGAAGACCCGGTGGAATTCCAGATTCCCGGCATCAACCAGGTGCCGACGAAGAAAGACATCGGCCTCTCGTTCGCCAACGCGCTGCGTTCCATTTTGCGGCAGGACCCGGACATCATCATGATCGGCGAAATCCGCGACACCGAGACGGCGGAAATCGCCATCGAAGCGGCGCTCACCGGCCATCAGGTTTTGAGCACGATGCACTGCAATGACGCGCCCGGCGCCATTGCGCGCCTGGACGACATGGGCATCGCGCCGTTTTTGATTTCGTCCTCCGTGATTTTGTCCTGCGCGCAACGGCTCATGCGCCGCATCTGTTCGCATTGCAAGGAGCCGGTGACATATCCCGACAAAATGTTCCAGGATTTGGGGATTGAGCCGGCCTCATTCAGCGGCGTGCAGCTTTATCGCGGACGCGGTTGCGACCGCTGCAAAAATTCCGGTTATGCCGGGCGCATGGCCATCATCGAAGCCATGAACATCAACGACCAGATCCGCAAACTCATCATCGCCCGCGCCAGCACGCGCGAAATGGCCAAGGTCGCCGTCAATCAGGGAATGAAAACACTCCGCATGGTCGGCCTCGACCGCGCGCGCGAAGGCGTTTCGACTTTGGAACAGGTTCTCGTCGTCACGTCTGCGCACTGAGCCGCTTCAAAATTTTCGTTGCGGCATGACAAACGGCTGCGGTCCCTGCGAAAGCCACGGGGCCGGCTGCGGTGCCCAGGCCGGAGGCGGCGCGGCCGGCGCAATTCCTGAATTCACCACGCCCGGCAGCGGCGTCAATCCCGTCGGCTTCCCGAATCCGGTCGTCAACGGCGTGTAGGATGCGCCCGCCGGATTCGGCACATAATCCGGCTGCGTCATGTAGGGATCCGCCGCCGCGGTGGTTTTGGGCACGGGAAAATATTTGCTGTCGGGCGATGATCCCGTCGCCGGGGCCGGACTGGGCTGCAGCAACTGCCGGAACCGTTCCATCGCCGCCTGCTGTTCCAAATCCTGTTTTTCCGGGGTTTGCGGCGCTGGCGGATCGAACGAATCCCAGCTCAAAATTTTGTCATTGTGGTTCACGGCTCCCTCGCCGATGCGCCGGCTGTTGAGAAATTCGTTCAACCGCTGCACCGCGTCCATCGTGCTGTCGCGCCCCGGATCCAGCGCGTTCAGGGCGTCCTGGTTGCGCGACAGGTTCCACGCCGAATTTCCCCGGTCGGATTGCCAGTCGTTGGTCAGGCCGCCGCGCATCCTGTTTTCCCGGTCCAAAAAACGCTCCATTTGCGTCGTGTTTTTCTCGCGTCCCATCGCGTCGCGCTCCGGCGGCTGGAGCAGTTCGTCCGTCGGGGTCACGCCCATGATTTCCTCCGGTGTCATCAGCGTCCAGTTCTTGCGCTCATCCAGAATTTTTTTCATCCGCTGATCCTGCGGGGTGACTGCCCCGGACGGCGGCGGTTGCGGAAGATCGTTGGGCGCCTGAAAATTCAAGGCCGGGTCCGGTGCCTGGAGCGAGTCGGGCAGGACCGGCATCTGCGAATTCTGCGGCGTCAGCGACGGCGTGGCGGCCTGGTCATCGTCGGTTTTGGGCGTGGAAAAAATGATGGACCGGTCGGACGACTGCGCCCCGGCGGACAAAACCATTGCGCCCATTGCAGCGACCAGCAACGGCATTTTTAATTGTGGCAGGCGGAGGGCCATTTACAACTTAATAGGCTAATCTAGTGGACAGTTTTCGTCAAAAATGAATTCAAAATTAAATCAGATCTTTTTGCGGGCCTGAACCTGCCTGGCGGTGGTGCGCGCTTGTTTCATTGCCGCCGCCCGCGCCGCCGCCTATCTTCGTGGCGGCATGCACACGAACCGTCTGGCCCGCGAAAAATCGCCATATCTGCTCCAGCACGCCCACAACTCCGTGGACTGGTTTGCGTGGAATGACGAGGCGTTTGCCAAAGCGCGTCGTGAAAACAAGCCGGTTTTCCTGAGCATCGGCTATTCGACCTGCCATTGGTGCCACGTCATGGAACGCGAAAGTTTCGAGGACGAAAAAATCGGCGCCTTTTTGAATGAACATTTCGTGAGCATCAAGCTGGACCGAGAGGAACGCCCGGACGTGGACAAGATTTACATGACGTTCGTGCAGTCCACCACCGGCGGCGGCGGCTGGCCCTTGAATGTTTTTCTCACGCCGGATTTGAAGCCGTTTTTCGGCGGCACTTATTTTGCGCCGGACGCGCGTCATGGCCGGCCGGCTTTTTTGCAGTTGCTGGAACAAATCGCCGGACTTTGGCGCGAAAAAAAAATGGAAATCGTCGCGTCCGCCGACGAATTGCACGCGCGCCTCGAGCTCATCACCGCCCGCGCGGCGAAGGAAAATGTTACGCTCACGCCGGAAATTCTCAAACGCGCGGCGGAAACTTTCAAGGAGGCTTACGATGCGTCCAACGGCGGCTTTGGCGGCGCGCCGAAATTTCCGCAGCCCAGCGTGCCATCGCTGGTGCTGCGCGCGGCGAAACGCTTCGGCGACGGCGACGCGGTGAACATGGTTCTGCACACTTGCGGGAAAATGGCCGGCGGCGGCATTCACGACCAGCTCGGCGGCGGCTTCGCGCGCTACGCCGTGGACGCCGGCTGGCTGGTGCCGCATTTCGAGAAAATGCTCTACGACAACGCGCAGCTCGCGCAGCTGTATCTCGCCGCGTTTCTGGTCAGCGGCGACGCGCGCCATGCGGAGGTCGTGCGCGATATTCTGGATTACGTCTCGCGCGACATGACGCATCCGGACGGCGGATTTTTTTCCGCCGAGGACGCCGACAGCGAAGGCCACGAGGGGAAATTTTATTGCTGGACGAAGGATGAACTTTCCAGGCTGCTCGCGGTTGATGAATTCAACGTCGCGGCAAAATATTTCGGCATCACGGCGGAGGGAAATTTCATTGACCACAGCCATCCGCAACCGTTGCCGGGCCAAAATGTTTTGAGCGTCGTCAATCCTGACGTGTCCGCCGCGGACCAGCCATTGCTCGCATCCGCCAAGGCAAAAATGTGCGCGGTCCGCGCGCAACGTCTCCGGCCGCAGCGCGATGACAAGATTCTCGCATCGTGGAACGGGCTGATGCTCGGCGCGTTCGCGCGGGCCTCCGCCGTTTTGGGCGATGAAAAATATCGCGTGGCGGCGGAGAAAAATTTGCAATTCATCCGCGAAAAACTGTGGGACGAAAAATCCAGGTCGCTTTCACACCGGTGGCGCGATGGCGAACGGGACGGCGTCCAATTGCTCGAAGGCTACGCGTTCCTGCTCGATGGCGTCGTGCAACTTTACGAGGCGACGCTTGAACCGAAGCCTCTGGATTTTGCGATTGAGCTGGCTGAAGCCATGATCGGAAAATTTTACGACGCGGCAAACGGCGGATTCTGGCAAAGCCCGGACGGCACGAATGATTTGATCCTGCGCGTGAAGGATGATTACGACGGCGCAGAACCGAGCGGCAATTCCGTCGCCGCGCTGGCGCTGCTGAAACTCGCCGCGATCACGGGCCGCGACGATTTCCACCGGCCCGCCGGGGCGACGCTGCAACTGTTCGCGCACCAGATGCAAAGCCAGCCCGCAGCGATGTCATATATGCTCCAGGCGCTGGATTTCTGGTTGGATGAACCGCGCCGCGTCGTCATTACCGGGAAAAACGACTCCGCCGAATTTCAAAAATTGCTCCGCGCCGCGCACTCGGTTTATCAGCCGAACAAAATCATTTTAGGAAACGCCGGTGCCGTGCAGGAATTTGCCCGGACCCTGCCCGCGAAAAACGGCGCGGCGGCGTATCTTTGCACCGGCACCGCGTGTCTGCCGCCGACGAACGACGCGGCGCGGCTGGAAGCGATGCTCCGGTAGCGCGGCTACACCGCGTTGTCGTCCCGTTCGTCGGTGCGGATGCGATATGCCTCGGCCACCGGCCAGACGAAAACTTTTCCGTCGCCGATTTTTCCGGTCTTGGCCGCCTTGATGATGGCTTGGACGGCCTGGTCGGCGAGATTGTCCGGCAGCACCGTCTCGATTTTTATCTTCGGCAAAAAATCCACGGTGTATTCGCTGCCGCGGTAAATTTCCGTGTGCCCTTTCTGGCGGCCGAAGCCCTTGACCTCGGTGACGGTCATGCCTTGGACGCCGATGTCGTTCAGGGCAGTTTTGACGTCGCTCAATTTGAACGGCTTGATGATGGCTTCGATTTTTTTCATAAATAAATTTCGTTCAATTATTCGGAGTAGGCGCGTTCGCCGTGCTGCGTCAGGTCCAAACCGGTGCTTTCATCCTCGATGTCCACGCGCAGACCGACCAGCACGTCCACGATTTTGAGCAGGATGAAGGTGGCGCCGCCCGCGAACACCGCCGTGACCAGCACGCCGATGGCTTGGTTGCCCAACTGCTTGAGACTGCCCGCAAGTGACTGCACCACGCCGTTGACTTGAAAGGTGGTGGCGATGGCGGGGTTGACCGCCGCGCTGGCCAGACAGCCGAGCATCAACATGCCGATGATGCTGCCGATGCCATGCACGCCAAAAACGTCGAGCGAATCGTCGTAGGCAAAATGGGCCTTCAACTCGGTCACCGCAAAATAACAGCCCACCCCAGCCACCAGCCCGATGCCGAACGCCGCCGGCACCGTGACAAAGCCCGACGCGGGCGTGATGGTGGCGAGACCGGCGACCATGCCGGACGCCGCGCCGAGCACACTGGGTCGGCCTTTGTGCCGCCATTCCACCAGCGCCCAGCTCATGGCGGCGGCGGCGGCGGAAAAATGCGTGGCCGCGAACGCGCTGGTCGCGAGCGCGCCGGAATTCAGCGCGCTGCCGGCGTTGAAACCGAACCAGCCCACCCACAGCAGGCCCGTGCCGATGAGGGACAGCACGACGTTGTGCGGAATCATCGGCTCCTGCGGATAGCCGGCGCGTTTGCCGAGCGTGATCGCGCACACGAGCGCCGAGACGCCGGAGCTGATGTGAACCACCGTGCCGCCGGCGAAATCCAGCACCGGAATTTTGCCGCCGAGCGCCCAGTTGAAAAGTCCGCCCTTGCCCCAGATCATGTGGCACAGCGGGAAATAAACGACCGTCACCCAAAGGATCACGAACAGCACGTAGCCTTTGAATTTGATCCGTTCCGCCACCGCGCCGCTGATGAGCGCCGGCGTGATGATGGCGAACATCATTTGAAACAGCATGAACGACTCCTGCGGAATTGTGCCCGCGTAATCCGGATTCGGCGCGCCGCCCACGCCGCGCAGCATGAAATAGGTGAACGGATTGCCGACGAACGCGTTGCCTTCCGCGAACGCCATGCTGTAGCCGAAAACCATCCACAGCGCCGACACCAGCGCCATCAGCACCAGGCTGTGCATCATCGTGGCGAGGACGTTTTTGCTGCGCACCAGGCCGCCGTAAAAAAGGATTAGCCCTGGAGCCGTCATCATCAGCACCAGCGCCGCGCTCGCCAGCACCCACGCGTTGTCGCCGGAATTGGTGCCGGATTGGGCCGCCTGATTTTGCTCGGCCAGATGTTCCAGCCGGGCGATGCGCTCTTCATAGGAAGATGCGCCGCCGGCGGCTTGGACCGGAGTCCGGCCCGCAAAGATTAAAATGAAAGCAACCAGCGCGACGGAGAAAAACGATACTGCGGAACGAAAAAGAAAATTCATGCGTGCCAATAAGTGAACAAAGCTGATGGCCGGCGTCAATCAATTTACCTCGCACCGGCAGTGAAACTCCGGCACCGCGTTCGAGCGATCAGTCGTTCGATTGCGATTCTCTGCTTTCCGGCGGCTCGACCGGTTCCGGTGGTTTCGGAGGCTCGGAGTGTTCCGCCCGTTCGGGCGGAGACTGCCGGTCCGGACGCGGTGGACGGTTGGGCCGCTCCGGGCGGTTCGGCCGGCTTTGACGCTCGGGACGATTGAACCGTTCCTGGCGTTCGGAAGATTCAGCGCGCTCCGGCCGGTCGCCGCGCGAATGAAACTGGCGCAGCGCGCGCAGCAATGATTCGATTTCGCGTTCGTCGGTGAGCTTCTGGCGTTCGGCCAGCTCGACCAGTTCCAAAACTTCTTCCATCTGCTCCAGCGTCTGCTTCAATGATTCGACAATCTGCATCACTTCGTTGACGGCCTGGCTGATGGCCGAGCCGTCCGTCCGCGGCACGCGCGGCGGGTGAGGAACCGCCGGCTCGAACTTTGGTCTGGGCGGCTGCGGTCTTGGCAAAGGACGTGCAGGTGGTTCCGGCACATTGGGCGGAAAGCCTGCGGGCGGTTTGGCGGATTCCATCGGCGCGGCGGGTTCAATGTGCGCGGGTGAACCGGTCGCCGTTGAAGATTCCGCCAAACCGCCCTTGGCAGGCAGCCGCGGGCCACGGCCACGGCCACCGCGATGTCCGCGGCGGTGGCGCGGCGGCACGCCTTTGACGGGTGCGGGCTGGTTTGATTCCGGCTGAAGTTCCTCTGACATTTAGAAACAAGCATGACGCCCCAACGGGCAATTGCAATAAAGAATCTGAAACGGCGGGGATTTTTATTCTATTTTTTCACAAAGAGCGCCAGCGACGCCGTGTAGCCGTGGAGATAATTTTTTTCGCCAACCGGCCCGATTTCCCCGTTACCGTAAAATCCGGCAAGGCCAATTGGGCCAAACTCCTTTTGCACCAGTTCGGCGTCGTGATTGGGCACGCCGAAAAGATTTTTCCCGCGCCCGTTGCAGCAGCACAGGCAGCCGCCGTAAATTGTCGCGCCGCCGATTTTTTCCTTCGCATGTTCGAGCAGTTCGCCCATGTCCTCGTTCGCGGCCGCCGCGTCGCGCCGGTGAAACTGGATGGTCTGGCCCGCACGCGGCAGCGCCGCCACCGCCAGCACTCCGGAATTCGGGTCGCCGCCGATGAGGTTGCGCACCAGAAAATCGCCGCGGCGAAAATCCTCGAGATATTCGTTCATGACCAGGCCGATGAACAGGTTGCCGCGCGCCTTCTGCTGGTCAGCGGGCGAAAGCTGCTGCACCGTCTCCGCCAGCACGGCGTAGGCGGGCCGGTTGGCAATCTGATGAATCAAATTTTGTTCGACGCGCGTGAGCGTCCACGTTTCGCCGATGGGCGTGCAGCCTTGCGAAATGACGCCGGACAATTTCACCGCGCCGCCGACGGATACCGCCACGCCGCCGTCGTCAAAGACCTCGCCGTTCAGATAAACCTGCGTCGCCTGTTCGGAAAAAACACCGCTCGCGAGTCCGCCGAACACCGGCAGTGGCGCGAATGACTGGTTCCACGACCGGATCCAGCTTTCCGCGTCGAGATGAAACGGGTCTATGAACACGAGCCAGCCGTTCGTGCGTTTCGGCTCGACGCCGGATTCCAGTGGCCAATACGTCGCGCTGTCCGCCTCCTCGACCTGCGTCTGCGAAAATCGAAATCCTTTCAGCTCCGCGCCGGGCAGCGAATACAACGCGAGCACGATGCCGGTGGCGCCTTCAATCTCGCGCGAACCGGCCACGAGGCTGGCGCTTGAACAGCCCGGCCAGCAGCGGAATCCGCGCGTGGACGCGCAAAATCTCCAGCGTCGCCTGCGCGTGCGGGAAAAAATTGGGCGACATGAAAACCAGGCCGAGCGAAACGGGCCGGTCGCCAAGCTGCTTCCGCAGACGCTCCGCCCAGGCGCGCAGGCCGGCTTCATCAAAGTCGTCCTGCCAGTGGGCGGCGGCGGAAAATTCACTGTTCACGACTCCAGTTTAATGCCGCCGCGCGCGAATGCAAATTTTCCGCGCGCAGAAACGGATTTTATTTGGCGGATTTAAGGTTATGCTCTCTGCCAGATGGTTTCAACCGTTCCAACTGAATCCGCAAACAATGACCGCAGCCCGGCCCCAACGCCGCGCCCGCCGGAACTGCTCGCGCCCGCCGGTGACTGGGAATGCGCCAAAGCCGCCGTCGAAAACGGCGCGGATGCGATATATTTCGGCTTGGACAAATTCAACGCCCGGATGCGGGCGCACAACTTCACCGAGGCCGATTTGCCGAGGCTGATGGAATTTCTGCACCGGCGCGGCGTGAAAGGCTATGTCACTTTCAACACCCTCGTCTTTGAAAACGAGCTGGCCGACGCGGAAAACTATCTGCGCGCCATCATTGCCGCCGGCGTGGACGCGGCGATTGTGCAGGACGTGGGCATTTGCCGGCTCATCCGGAAGCTGTCGCCGGATTTTCCGATTCACGCTTCGACGCAAATGACCGTCACCAGCGCGGCAGGCGTGGAATTTGCCCGCGAACTCGGCTGCAACCTCGTCGTGCTCGCTCGTGAATGTTCGATTGCCGAAATCGAGAAAATGAATTCCGCGTTTCACGCTTCGCACTTCGCGCTTCCTCTGGAGGTTTTCGTCCACGGCGCGTTGTGCGTTGCCTATTCCGGCCAATGTCTCACCAGCGAATCGCTCGGCGGCCGCTCGGCCAATCGCGGCGAATGTGCGCAGGCCTGCCGGATGCCGTATGATTTGATTGCCGACGACAAACAAGTTCCGCTCGGCGACAAAAGATATTTATTGAGTCCGCAGGATCTGGCCGGGCTGGAAGTTTTGCCGGACCTGGTGCGCGCCGGGGTCGCGTCGCTGAAAATCGAAGGCCGGCTTAAATCCGCGGAATATGTCGCGAACATCACACGGATTTACCGCAATGCTTTGGACGATTTACGATTTGCGAATGACGATTTACGCGCCGCAAATCAGTCAGCTCGTAAATCCGAAATCACTAATCGCAAATATGAAATGGAAATGGCGTTTTCGCGCGGCCTTTTCACCGGCTGGTTTGGCGGCGTCAACAACCAGCGGCTCGTCCATGCGCGCTTCGGGAAAAAGCGCGGCGTGTTCCTCGGCGAGGTCAAAAAAATTGTCCGCGACGGCGTCATCGTGAATCTTGCCGCGCCCGTCAAACCCGGCGATGGAATTGTCTTTGACGCCGGCAAGCCGGATGAAAAGGAGGAAGGCGGACGCATTTACGAAATTCAGGAACCGCGATTCAAAATTCCCGGCGAGAAACCCACGGAACTGCGTTTCGGCTACGGCGACGTTGATTTTTTGCGCGTTCACGTTGGCGACAAGCTTTGGAAAACGAACGACCCGGAACTCGACAAACGACTGCGCCAGAGTTTTGAAGGCGACGCGCCACGGTTTCAGCGGCCGGTTGAAATCGAAGTTCATGGCCTTGGCGGAAAACCGCTGACGCTCATCGCGCGCGATGAATTTGGAAACGTCGCGAAAGTCGAATCCGTCAATGCCGCTGGCGAAGGCCGAAAAAGTTCCGCTCAAAGAGGAAAAATTGCGCGAACAACTTGGCCGGCTCGGCGGCACGCCGTTCAAGCTCGGCGAACTGAAAAATTTTCTTTCCGG
The DNA here is from genome assembly GCA_963738245.1 of uncultured Verrucomicrobiae bacterium. Classification (GTDB taxonomy): domain Bacteria; phylum Verrucomicrobiota; class Verrucomicrobiia; order Limisphaerales; family UBA11358; genus UBA11358. Next base: position 386,116 of record CAVTWB010000010.1, on the reverse strand, counting down.
CGAAGTGATGCTGCCGGTCAGCGAATTGAACCGGCTGCGCCGTGAATTCGTCACCGAACTGGAAAATCTCCGCGCGCAGCCGAAACGATGGCAGCTTCACGAGTGCGGAATGCGGAATGCGGAATGCTGAGTGAAACCCGATCCGTTCGCATCCGGTATTCCGAACTCCGAACTCCGAACTCCGAACTTAATTATTCTCGTCCGCAGCCTGCCGCAGCTCGAAGCCGCGCTGAAATGCGGCGTGCAGACGGTTTACTGCGAATTTGAAGACCCGAAAAAATACCGCGAGGCGGTGACGTTGTTTCACACGGCGCATGGCTGCCAATCGGAAATCGGAAATCGGAAATCGGAAATTTTCGTTGCACCGCCGCGCATTTTCAAAATCGGCGAGGAATGGATTTTGAAACAGGTTCTTGCGTCGAATGCCGACGGCTACCTCGTCCGCAATTACGACCACCTGACATTTTTCGCGGGCCGCCGGATGCGCGGCGATTATTCGCTCAACATCGCCAACCGGCTCGCGGCGGATTATTTCAAAAATAAATTCGGCTTGGAATTTATCACGCCGTCCTACGACTTGAATTTTACGCAGCTCGAAGCCTTGCTGCGCGCCGCGCCGCCGGAATGGTTCGAGGTCACGATTCACCAGCACATGCCGATGTTTCACATGGAGCACTGTGTGTTTTGCGCGTTTCTGACCAGCGGCACGGATTACACGAACTGCGGCCGGCCGTGCGACACGCGCGTCGTCAAGCTGCGCGACCGCGTCGGCGCGGAACACGCGCTCAAGGCGGACGCCGGCTGCCGCAACACGGTCTTCAACTCGCAGACGCAGACCGGCGCGGAATATGTTTCCAAGATGATCGAACTCGGCGTCCGGCATTTCCGCGTGGAATTTCTGGACGAAACGCCGGAAACCGTCGGGCGCACTATCGCCAAATACCGCCAGCTTTTGCGCGGTGAAATTGACGGGACGCAACTGTGGCGCGAGTTGAAATTGATGAACCAGCTTGGCGTCACGCGTGGGCAGATTGCGAAGTAAATCTTTTTATTTCTGCCACGGCGCGATTTTTTCGCCCGCCCAGATTTTATCCACGGGCTGGCGTTCGCGCACGGCGGCGAATTTTTTGCCGCTGACCAAAATTTCCGGTGGCAGCGGGCGCGCATTGTAATTTGAGCCCATGACCGAGCCGTAAGCGCCCGCGCTCAACAAGGCGATGGCGTCGCCTTCACCGAGCTTCGGCAGCGGACGGTCTTTGCAGAAATAATCGCCCGATTCGCAAATCGGTCCGACGACGTCGGACGAAATCTGAATGCCGCTTTTTTTTGTCAGCGGGACAATTTCGTGATAAGCGTCGTAAAACGCCGGGCGGATCAAATCGTTCATCGCCGCGTCCACGATGAGGAAATTCTTTTTGCCGGTGCGTTTCACATATTCAACGCGCGTGACCAGAATCCCGGCGTTGCCGGAAATAAATCGTCCCGGTTCAAGCAGGATTTTCAAGCCGAGCGGCTGGAGCAGCGGCACGAGCCGGGCGGCATATTTTTGCGGTGTCAAAATGTTTTTGGCCGCGGCCGATTTCCACCAGCTTTCCGAACCGCTCGCCAGCGCGGGCTGGTAAACGATGCCCAACCCGCCGCCGATGCTGAAAAATTCCAGCGCGTATTTGGCCGCGAGTTTCTCGACCAGCGGCAAAACTTTTTTCACCGCCTGTTCGAACGGCGCCGTTTCCGTGATTTGCGAGCCGATGTGCATCTGCAATCCGCGCAGCCGCAGATTTTTCAATTTGCCTGCGCGGGCGTAAATGGCTTCGATTTGCTCGAAGGCGATGCCGAACTTGTTTTCGTAGGTGCCGGTGGTGATTTTCGCGTGCGTTTTGGCGGCGACGTTCGGGTTCACGCGCACGGCGACGGGCGCGATTTTTTTCAGCCGCGCGGCAATTTTGTTGATGCGCTGCAATTCCGGTTCGCTTTCGACGTTGAAGCAATAAATATTTTTGCGCAGCGCAAATTCGATTTCCGCCTCCGTTTTGCCGACGCCGGCGAAAACGCATTGGCGCGGGTCGCCGCCCGCCGCGATGACGCGCTGCAGTTCGCCGCCGCTCACGATGTCGAAGCCGCCGCCGAGATCCGCCAATGTCCGCAGCACGGCGAGATTGGAATTCGACTTCATCGCGAAGCAGACCAGATGGTCGAGCGGCGCGAGCGCGGAATCGAGTTTCTGAAAATGATCCGTCAGCGTCCGCTGCGAATAAACGTAAAGCGGCGTGCCGAATTTTTTGGCGAGCGTTTCGACGGCGACGCCTTCGCAAAACAATGTTTTACCGACGTAACGAAAATCGTGCATGGCGGATGAGTTTAAGGTTCAACGGGCAAAGTTCAAGTTCGCGAAACAAAAAGCCCGCCGGAGCTGGTTGTCCGGCGGGCGCGCGAAAAGATTTTGATTTACGGTTCGGCCAGGATCGCCGCGCGCTGCGTGTGATATTCTTCCGGCGAAATCTGGTCGGCCTGGTATTTAACGCAGCAGCGCATCGAGCTGTTGCTGCTTGGCTGCGGAAATCGGCAGCGGGGGCGCGACAATCGGCGTGAAGCCCGGCGCATTGGCGAAACTGCTCGGCGTGCCTGGTTTGGCCGGGGTCGGCGCGACGGGTTGAACTTCCGGCGCCACCGGCTGCGCTGGTGCCGGCGCCACAACGACTGGAGCCGTCGCGTTGGCCGCCGCCGGCGTGGCAACTGTAGCGGGGGCCGTTTCCGCCGGCTGGCCCATGGCTTGCAACAAGGCTGCGCGTGCGGCGGCCAGGGCGGTGGGATCTACCGGTTGCGAAGCTGCGGCGGATGTTGCGGCCACCGGCGCGGCAGTCGTCGCCGCCGGTGCGTTAGTCTCGGCCGCCGGTGCCGCTGGCGCGGGAGTTGCAATCTCGTTAGTCTCTGCCGGCGCATTGGTCTGCTGGGCCACGACGCCCGACGATTCAACCAGAATGGGTGCGTTGGTCTCGGCTGCCGGCGCTGCCGCTGCCGCTGGCGTCGATTGTGTTGCGGGAGCCGCTGGAGCTGCCGGTGGCGGTTCGCCCATGGATTGCATCAACGCTGCGCGCGCGGCGGCCTGCGCCGGAGTGTCCTGCGCCTGTACGCAGATAAAACCTGCGCAAACAGTCGTCGCGCAAACAGCCAGCACAAACTTGAAGACTTGCATGTCGCTTTACTACGCCAATTTGCCGCCGGATGCAACTGCTTTTGCAGCGTATAATTTCCGCCACGCGGCCGGCAGCGGACACGCCAGCAGCGAGCGGAAGATGATTCCCCGCACCTCGCCGCGCGACACTTTCACCCGCTCCCGCAATGCAAACGAGTCCGCCGCGCGCAGCTTCTCAATCGTCCGCACGCCGATCAGAACCGGCCACGCGCACGCCAGCCGCACGCGGAATTGTCCGAACGGCAGAGTGTTCGTGTAAGTCCAGCCCGCCGCCAGATGCGCTTCCGCCTTGTCGAGATATTCGCGAAACAGCGGCAGAAATTTTGACTCCGCCGCCGGCGAGAGCAGGATTTCAGGAAACAGCCCGGCCTGTTCCAGCCGCTCCGCCGGCAGGTAGCAGCGGCCGTTTTTCAAATCCGCCGGCAGGTCGCGCAGAATGTTCACGAGCTGCAAACCTTTCCCGAACCGGATGCTGTCGTTGATGAACTGCTCGTCGTCCAGCTTCGCGTGCGGAAACAGATGTGCACGGCAGATCTTCGTCCAGAACTCGCCCACGCAGCCGGCCACGCGATAGATGTAATCGTCCAGTTCCGCCGACGTGTCCAGCGCGATGATTTGCTGCCCGGCGGGGCGGGATCCCGCCGGACCCAAGCTGCCGAACCGCCACAAATCCATTTCCTGTCCGCGCGTGATGGTGGCCAGAACGTCGCGGATCAGTTTTTGGTCATCCGCCGAAAAACTTTGCAACACCGACAACCCCGCCTCGGTCTTTTCCAGCAACAATTTTTCCGCCGGCGAACCCTGCTGCTGCGCCAGCCCGCCGAAATTCAGCGGTGCGGAAGACTGGCCGAGAATCCGTTCGCGGAGTTTTTGCAACGCGTCGAGCCGTTGTTCCACCGGCAGGATTTCCGTGTCCGCGATGGTGTCGGTCGTGCGCGCGAGCAGATACGCGAGGCCGATCTGCGGGCGCACCGCCGCCGGCAGCACGCGCAGCGTCAGATAAAACGAGCGCGACGTCGCCTTGAGCAGATCCTCCAGCAATGGTTGGTTCGCATCGGCCATCGCCTGCATGAAACACCCAACGACCCCAAATGTCAGCATTGATTTGCAAAACCTTTCTGCGGCCACCCGCTCCAACCGGCGTAATGCCTGCTCCACATGGCAAACTCCTCATTCCAAATCACAAATTGTAGAATCCAAATTAGCTACGAAGAAGTCCAAATCTGATATTGCGAACTCCATTTTAGTTCTTGTGAAGTCCATTTGACTAAATGCCGCTTCCACTTGGATGACAGCGAAGTCCACTTCAGGTAATAACAAATCCAAATTTGCTATTGCCCGCTCCAAAATATGGAGTGCCGATTCCATGTTGACAGCCATTTTGCCTTGAAATAGCCTGTTTTGCATGAATCCGACCACTGAACCGCCCAAAACAGCCACTGAACCACCGCGACCCGACTTGAAACGGCTCGTCAGCGCCCTGAGCCATACCACCCGCTGGAAGATGCTCCGGGAATTGTGCGACGGCGAACCGCGCACCATTGATGAGATGGCCAAGGTTGCCGGCTGCAGCTACGACAACGCCTTCAAGCACCTCGCCATGTTGCGCAAGGCCGGGCTGGCGGTGCAGCGGCGCGGCCGGCTTTATGAATTGTCCAAGAGTTACCTTCCTGTGACCGGGCAGCCCGTCGTGGATTTCGGCCACTGCCTGCTCCGGCTGGATGCGCTGGGATGAGCCGGGCGCGACGGCGACGGGAGCAAAACATTTAACGCCGCTGACATATTTGGACAGACCAATTTTCAGAATTCAATTTGCGCCGCCAGTTCGAGTTTCAAATTTTGTTTAATTCTGTAAATTCACCACAAATATTTTTCATCATATTCCACGCCGTGTTTTTGGAGAAACGCCACGTATTCTTCCTGAAATGTTTTTGTCCGATGATGTTCTGGCTGATTCGTAATGTATTCCTTGACCGCGTCGCAATTTGAAACGCTTACCGTGAATGCGCCGTAACCCGGTTGCCATGCGAAATTTTTCACACCGATGGTTTCGTGAATCCAACGCGACGAGGTTTGTTTGATGTCTTGCACGAACGACGCCAACGCGTGCGTCGCGCGCAAACCGACGAGCAAATGAACATGGTCAGCCGTGCCGCCGATGGCTTCGGGAATTCCGTCTGCCGCGCGAACCAATGCGTCCTGAAGGGACGATGGAAACGCGCGTCTTGAGCAGATCATTTGACGCCGTTGGCATTTTTAGACAGACCCATTTTCAGAATTCAATGTGCACCGCCAGTTCGAGTTTCAAATTTTTTAAGTCTTTCAGCAACAAGTTTGGCATTTAGTAAATATTCGGTGACCAATCAATGAGTTTTTGAATGTCTTCTTTATTCTTTGAAACCCACTTCGGCAATTGATTCTTCTCAATAATTTCAATGCGCCCACGAAATTTTTCTTTAACAGCTTGCTTGATAAAACCAGCCCATTCCAGTTTTCCGATGATGATGACAAGCTTTAGGCTCTTACATCTTTCCTGAAAATTTGGCAGTTGCGGCGCTTCCGCCTCGAGCATTTTTCTATACAAATCAAGCAATTGAATTTTATTCGGACGGAGTTTCAAAGCTCTTGGTGAAAGCGTAGGCCAAGGCGAAACGTCAACATGAGCCGCAGCCAAAGTGTAGGGACAATTGACAATGCTCAAGGCTTCCTGCAATTCGGAGAACCAAGGATGCGGACGCGGATGTGCATGACGGAAATATCCAACAAGGCGCAATGTCAGATCTTGCGCGTCAAGTTTTTCAGGCCAGCATCGCCACGGCTCAAATTCTCCAGACGAAGGGTTGAGTCCGATTGTTATGATTCTGGCGGCTGAAACATTTCCGAAAAACGGAATCGGGTGAAATGGAACTTTCTCCCGCAGGATTGCTTGATAAGTTTCTTTGGCGGCTTCGGTTCGTCCCTGAATTCTGGCGACGTAGTTGACGAGTGCTTCACTTGGACAAAACGCGGACTCCACGCAGTCTGCAACCTTCAGCTTAAGAATTTTAATTGCATCAACCAAATCAATAAATTTATCGGCTTTCAAAGTTGCAACCGGATGAACCGATTCAGGAATATCGTCAATTGCCACATCTGGTTTCGTGCCAAAACTATCAAACAAATCTGCAAAACCTTTTTCAGTTGCTCGCCTCAATGCGTAATCCGCGCCACCAGTTGACCAAAGTTGGATGCGATGACCTTCGGCTTTGAGTTGCTCAATTTGTTGGCGTGTCTGTGGGTGAACATTCTCGTTTGCATCGAGCAATGTGCCATCAACATCAATGGAAATGTTCAGAGGCATTTCACGAAAGCTGTTCCCGCCAGCGCGCCAGTTGCTTCGCGACTTCCTTCGTTCCCGGTGCGCCGGTCAGGTTTCGTTTCGCCATCGCGGTTTGCAGATTGAACACGCCCAGCGCGTCGCGCCCGAATGTCGGGTTCACACCTTGCAGTTCCGCGAGCGTGAGTTGATTCAGCCGTTTGCCGGTTTTTTCCGCCAGCGCCACCACCGCGCCCACCACATGATGCGCCGGCCGGAACGCCATGCCTTTGCGCACGAGATAATCCGCCAGGTCGGTCGCCAGCAACGCCGGGTCGCTCGCGGCGGCGGCACAGGCGGCACGACCGGTTTGTTCACCTTGGTGTTGCTCAACATCGCGGCCATGAGGCGCGTGGTGGCGCGCACGGTGTCGGCGGTGTCGAAGAGCCGTTCCTTGTCCTCCTGCAAATCGCGGTTGTAGGTCATGGGCAATCCCTTCAGCAGCGTGAGCAGCGACATCAGGTTGCCGAAGACGCGGCCGGTCTTGCCGCGCGCGAGTTCGGCGATGTCGGGATTTTTCTTCTGCGGCATGAGCGACGAGCCGGTGGTGTAGGCGTCGGCGATCCTGATGAAATTAAATTCCGCGCCGGCCCAGAGAATCACGTCCTCCGCGAGCCGCGAAATGTGAACGGCCAGCAATGCACCGGCGGCGCAAAATTCCACGGCGAAATCACGGTCGCTCACGGCGTCCATGGAATTTTGCGTCAATTGGACTTTGCCACTCGCATCAACAAAACCGAGCAGCTTCGCGACGAGTTCGCGTTTCAGCGGCAAGGTTGAGCCGGCAATCGCGCCGCTGCCGAGCGGGCAGACGTTCACGCGCGAGTGGCAGTCCCACAGCCGCTCGCAATCGCGTTCGAGCATCTCGACGTAGGCGAGCAGATGGTGCGCGAGATAAACGGGCTGCGCGCGTTGCAGATGCGTGTAGCCGGGGATGATGACGTCGGCGTTCTTCTCGCCGAGCGAGACGAGGGTGCGTTGCAAATTGGCGATGTCGCCGAGCAGCGCGGTGATTTCATCACGCAGCCAGAGCCGCATGTCCAGCGCGACCTGGTCGTTGCGCGAGCGGGCGGTGTGCAATTTCGCGCCGGCGGGAACGCGATGGGTGAGTTCCGCCTCGATGTTCATGTGAACGTCTTCGAGTTCCGGTTTCCACTTGAATTTGCCGGCGCGGATTTCCCTGCCGATGGCGTCGAGTCCGCGGATGATGGCGGTGCATTCCTTTTGGGTCAGCACGCCGATTTTGTGGAGCATGTGCGTGTGGGCCATCGAACCGAGGATGTCGTGGCGCCATAGCCGCCAGTCGAAGGAAATGGATTCGGTGAATTGCGCGACGTCGGCGGCGGGGCCGCCGGCGAAGCGTCCGCTGCGTGAAACGGGAGTTTTTTTCTTCATACGCTATGATTTAACCGCAGGTGAACACGGATGAACACAGATTTTGAGATGTGGCGGCAAAATACAATCTCAAAGAGCGGAATTAAACGCCTGAAAAAGCTAATTGCCGTCGGCGCGCGAATATGAAATGTTTTGGTCACAGCATGAGCGAGTTTAAATATGCCTGTCCGGTTTGCGGCCAGCACATGAAATGCGATTCGTCGCAAAGCGGTTCGGTGATGGAATGCCCGACGTGCTTCCAGAAGATCACCGTGCCGCAGGCGCCCTCGTCGGACGAGCAGAAATTCATCCTCACCGGCTCGAAGGTGTCAGAGAAAAAATATTCCCTGCCGATTGACACGGGCGGCGTGGTTGCGCGGAAAGAAAAATCTCCAATTGCGGTTATTCTTCTCGTCATCGTCCTGCTGGCGGCGGCGGGCGCGGGCGTTTTTTTCTTCAACGGGAAAAAATCGTTTGTGAAACATCCGGGCATCGCGAGCCTGGCAGCATGGCGGCATGGCGACATCGGTGCGGCCGGTGCCGCCGGATCAGTCAACCAGTCGAACGGCGTGTTCACCATCGTTGGTTCCGGCGCGGACATCTGGCACCGGGCCGATGGTTTTTATTTTGTTTTTCAACCGCTGAACGGCGACGGTTCGCTCACGGCCCAGGTGCTGAACCTCAAGGACACCGATGAATGGGCCAAGGCCGGCGTGATGATCCGGGAGACGACGAACGACAGTTCGGTGTTCATGCTGGCCAGCATCCGCTCCGACGGCCAGGCGCAATCCATCTGGCGCGGTGCCACGGGCGACGAAGCGCAAGCCTCGGCCCTGGAGGGCGGCACGGGTTTCCCGAAATGGGTGAAGATCGAGCGGAGCGGCAACAACTTTAGCGCGTATTACCGGGTGAATGAAGGTGACGCCTGGGCGCAGCTCGGCGCGACGCAGACAATCAACATGGCGCCGGACACGCAAATCGGCCTGGTCGTGTGCGCGCACAAGGCGGGGATTTTGTCGCCGGCACAATTCGACCAGGTGAAGTTGGAGGTTTCACCAAACGCGAACGCACCTTCGCCAGCCAAGACAAATCTGCCGCCGCCCGACACCACAAATCTTTGGACCTTGAATGTGGGTGACTTTGGCATTCCGGCCATGTCCGCCGCCGGAAAGGTGCATGGAAAAATTTTCACCGCGCAGCGGGCGATTTTGAACGCCGACGGGCTGACGATCCGCACCGCGGAATTTCCACCGGAAGCCGGCGTCACGATTTATCTCCGGCCCAATCCGATTGAAAGCCTCTTCGGGAAAACGGTGGTTTATGAGACCAACGCGGCCAACGCGCCATTGGTCAACCTGCGCTGGAAGGACGCGCAAGGCAAGGAAGCGAAGCAGCCGGTCAACGGCGGTTACGCGCTGCGAATCGAATTTGGCCAGCCTGACGGCGACCATGTCCCCGGAAAAATCTATCTCTGCACGCCGGACGACGCCAGGAGCTACGTCGTGGGAGAGTTCAAAGCCCGAATCAAGGAGCCCAAGCAGACGCAGTAAAATCTCCGCTTCGCATCCTTGACGCAACTTGAACCCGTCCGAATCTTATCGCGTGGAAATCGAACTCATCAACACCGGCAGCGAACTTCTGCTGGGCCGCGTTTTGAACACGCACCAGCAATGGCTTTGCCGCCGGCTCGCCGATCTCGGCCACGTCGTCGCGCGGCAGGTCGCCGTGCCGGACACGGCGCAGGCCATTCAGCAGGCCGCCCGCGAAGCCCTGGCGCGTGCGGATTTGGTCATTGTCACCGGCGGCCTCGGCCCGACTTCTGACGACCTCACGCGCGATTTGATCGCGGAAATGCTCGGCAAAAAATTGGTGCGCGATGAAAAAGTTTTTGCGCACATTAAAAATTATTTCGCAGCGCGCAAACGCCCGATGCCGGCGAACAACGACGTGCAGGCGATGGTGCCGGAAGGCGCGCTGGTTTTGCCAAATCCAAACGGCACGGCACCGGGGCTGGCGATCCCAATTCTTCCAAACGCAAAATTTCAAATCGAAAATCGAAAATCGAAAATCGAAAATCCGAAATGGCTCGTGATGCTGCCCGGTCCGCCGCGAGAATTGCGGCCGATGTTCGCCGATTTTATCACGCCGATTTTGCGGCGCGAATTTCCGCTGGAAGCTCCGTTCGTGTGCCGGACGTTGCGGACCAGTGGCATCGGCGAATCCGCCGTGCAGGGAAAAATCCAGCCGCTGCTGGCGGCGCTCGTCGGCGACGGCTTGGAGGTCGGCTATTGCGCGCGGCCCGGCCAGGTGGATGTGCGGCTGACGGCGCGCGGCGCGGACGCGGAGAAAATTGTGCGCGCCGGCGAAGCGGTCGTGCAAAAAATTCTCGGAGCAAACATTTACGGTTTCGATGACGAGGAAATTGAACAGGTCGTCGTCCGGCTTTTGACGGAAAAGAAACAGACCCTGGCGCTGGCGGAATCCTGCACCGGCGGCGGCATCGCCAACCGCGTGACGAATGTGCCGGGCGCGTCGTCGGTTTTTCTGGGCGGCGTGGTTAGCTATGCCAATTCGGCGAAGAAAAAATTTCTAGGCGTTCGCACGGAAACCTTGAAGCGGCACGGCGCGGTGAGCGAAGCCGCGGCGCGCGAAATGGCAGCGGGCGCGCGGGAAAAATTCGGCGCGGATTTTGCGCTGGCGGTCACGGGCATCGCTGGACCAACTGGCGGCTCGGAGGACAAACCGGTGGGCACGGTTTTCATCGCACTGGCCGGTGCGTCAGGAACGGTGGTTGAACGCAAATTAAATCCGTATGAGCGCGAGGCATTTAAGCAGGTGACGGCCCAGCAGGCCTTGGAAATGCTGCGGAAACTTGCGATTTCTGCTTGAGGCCTGAACTTTTCGGCATAAGATGGCGGAGTCCGATTCAGAAATAATTTTAGAAAATGCCTTTGACTGAAGAACCATTGCCCGCGGCGGTGAACGGGGTTGCCGAAGTGAACGGGCACGCGCCGGTGCTGAAGCGTCGCGGCACGCTGCTGGTCGTGGACGACGAGGACGGGCCGCGCCAGTCGTTGCGCGTAATTTTCAAGGACGAATACGATTTGCTCATGGCCGAGGACGGGCCGACGGCCATCAAGCTCGCGCAGGAAAATGACATTGACGTGGCCGTGCTGGACATCCGCATGGCCGGGATGTCCGGCATCGAAGTTTTGGAGCGCCTCAAATTTGTGAAGCCGGACATGGAGGCGATCATGATGACGGCGTTCGAGACGACCGACACCATCCGCCGGGCGCTGCAACTGCGGGCGTGCGATTATATCAACAAGCCCTTCGACCTCGCGACGATGCGTTCCGCCGTCGGCAAGGCGATGCAGCGCCGCACGCTCGAAGGCGAAATCAACAGCAGCGCGGAAAAAATCCAGGAGCTGCTCGCCGAACTGCAAAACCAGCGCGTCGCCGAGAAAATCGCCAAGGAGCGCGGCGAGATTTACGCGCACATTTTTCACGACATCAACGGCCCGCTCACGATCATTTCCGGCTTCGTGCAACTGCTGAACCAGCGGCTTAATCGCACGACGCGGATGGAGCTGGAGGATTTGGAATTCGTCAAGCACCAGTTGAACATCGTCACGCGGCAGACCACGAGCTGCATCGAGATTTCCCGGCGCTACCTCGACAGCATGCGGAACCGGCCCGGCCAGGGCGCACCGCGCGTCAGCGTCAGCCAGTTGCTCAAGGATTTGGAGCCGCTTCTGCACGCGCACCCCGCCGCGCATCAAAATGATTTCAGCCTCGCATCCTTCGGTGCGGACGTCGGCGTCAAGACCAACGGCACGGAAGTGATCCAGATTTTGCGGAACCTGGCGGTCAACGCCTTTCAATGCTCGCCGCAGCCGCACCGCGTGGAAGTGGGCGGCGAGGTGCTGCGCGCGCCGCTGGATTTGACGATGTTCAAGGATGGCCCGAACGACCGGATGTTGAATGTCGAGAGCTTGGACAACACCGCGCCGCTGGTGAAATTCTGGGTGCGCGACACCGGCCCCGGCATCCCGGCGGAAATGCTGCCGAAAATTTTCCAGCCCTACTTCACCACCAAAGGCCCGCGCGAAGGCACCGGCCTCGGCCTCAACATCGTCCAGCGGCTCATCAAGCAGGGCCGCGGCGCGCTGCACTGCCACACGAAACCCGGCGAAGGCACGACCTTCACGGTTTATCTGCCGGGCGCGGAGCTGGCGAAGTAAATTTTATTTTCAAAAAAAATCACCGCTTGAGCATGAGGCGCAAGCGGTGGAATTGTTTTACTGGGCCGGCTTAATTCCCCAAATACTCGCGCGGGTCAGTGACCTTGCCGGTCAGCGCGCTCGCCGCCACCGTCATCGGCGACGCGAGGAACACCTGCGATTCCTTGTCGCCCATGCGGCCGGGAAAATTGCGGTTGGTCGCGCTGATGCACTTGATGCCGGATTTGTTGATGCGGCCGAACGTGTCCACAGGACCGCCGAGGCACGCGGCGCAGCCGGCGTTTTCGGTCATCTGCACGCCGGCGTCCACGAGGATGTTCCAAATGGTTTGGTTGCCCCAATAAGTGGACTGCAAATCGCGCACGATCTCCGGCGTCGCCGGCACGCCGAAGGTGTCAATGACCACTTTCTTGCCGCGCAGCACGCGGGCGAATTCCACGAAGTCGCTCGTCTTGCCGCCGGTGCAGGAGCCGACATACGCGCGATCCAGTTTCATGTCCATGTCCTTCGCTTTTTTGCGCTGGCCCGGATCAGGATGGCAGGCGACGGTCGGTTCGAGCTGGCTCAAATCCACGACGAGTTCGTAAACAAACTTTTCGTTCTGGTCGCGCTCGACCGGCTGGTAGGTGGATTTGGTGCCGTTCAATTTCACGCGCGCATCCACATATTCCGCCGTGCGGGAATCGAATTCAAACATCGCATTCTTGCCGCCGGCCTCGATGGCCATGTTGGCGATGGTCATGCGATCATCAATGGACAAGTTCAACGCGCCTTCGCCGTCGAACTGCATCGCGCGATAGGTTGCGCCGTCGAAACCGATTTCGCCGATGCAATGCAAAATAATATCCTTCGCCATCACGCCGGGCTGGAGTTTGCCTTCGAGCCGGAAGTGCATCGTCTCGGGAACCTTGATGAGCAATTTGCCCGTGCCCATCACGAAACCCGCGTCCGTATTGCCGATGCCGGTGGCGAACTGGTTGAATGCGCCGGCCATGCAGGTGTGCGAGTCGGTGCCGAAAAGAATTTCACCGGGCCGCGTGTGGCCTTTCGCCGGCAGCGCCGTGTGACAAACGCCCGCGTAACGCGAACCGTATTGGCGCTTCATGTTGCCCTTGGCGGCGTCGAAAACCCAGTGGCCTTTCGCGTCGTCAATCACATCGTAGAAATATTCGATGCCCTGCTCGCGTGAAAAATCGCGGAGGATGTCCACGTTGCGGTTGGATTTCGAATCGGCGGTGAAGATGTAATGGTCGGGGATGATGACGATCTTGTTTTTGTCCCAGACCTTCGCGTCCTGGCCGAATTCGCGTTTGAACACGCCGATGGTGCCCGGCCCGCAAACGTCGTGCGTCATGAGCACGTCGGCATTCACCCAGATGTTGTCGCCGGCCTGGACCGAGGTTTTGCCGGCGGCGCGCGCGAGAATTTTTTCCGTCAACGTCATAATCGAAAGAAGCTAGCCGATAGCGACGCCTGACTTCAACTGAACAAACGCAAAAACACAGTGGACATCCGCCGCCGTTCCGCTAAATTCGCGGGAAACTATGAAATGTGACACAATGAATGCCATTCTGACTTTTGTGCTGGGCGTGCTTGCGGTGGCCGGTGTGGTTTTTGCGCTGCAGACCATTTTCCTTACACGCGAATTCCGGCAATTGTCCGTCCAAGCCACTTTTGCCAACAACAGTATTCTCCAGGCGCAGGCGCTGGCCGCCGATGTTTCCGGCTACAATCAGAAAAATCCCAGCCTGGAACTCACCAAGGCGCTGCAATCCGTCCAGACCAAACCCGCGACGCACTAAACTCAAGCATTCACCGCCATGAACGAATCTCCGACAAACGAGTCTCCCACGAACACCGAACTGGCGCAGCAGATTGACGCGCTGCGCCGCCAGACGTTCACCCTGCTGCTTGCGCTCATCATTGTCAGCGGCACGCTCACGGTGTTTCTCTACCGGCAGGCGAGCCTCACGCGGCGCGACATCGCCGCCATCAAACCGCAGGCCACGCTGGTCATTCAGACCTACACCCAGGATCTGCCGGTCATCCAGTCTTTCGTCAAACAACTCGTCGCCTACGGCCAGGCGCACCCGGAATTTCAGCAGCAGATTCTGAACAAATACCGGATCACGCCGCAAACCGTCGCCGGGCTTAAAAAGTAACCGCCGCCGGTTCGCCGCCGCCGCAGTTCACCCGCCGGCGACGATTTTGACAATCTCCAGCCGGTCGCCCGCGTGCAGCGAGCGGCTGGCAAATTCCGACGGGGCCACGGCCTCGCCGTTGTGCTCCACCACCACGCTGCGTGGCGGCAGTTTTTGCGCGACCAGAAATTCCTCGATCGAGCACGGCAGCTTTGCCTTGATTATTTTTCCGTTGGCGGTGATGACCGGTTTCATGGCTTGAAAATTTTGAAATTGGAATCGGCATTGGTGGCCAGGCTCCACAGCGACGCGAAGCCGTATAAAAAAAGATTGTTGAACTGCTCCGGCGAAACCAACCCCGTCGTGCCATCCGAATAGCCCACCACGTGCGCCGGATTGCGATGAAACAAATTCCACGGTGCCGGCGTGGGCACGTTGTCAAACTGCCACGGGCAGACGATCACGATTTCCCGGTTGGTGGCCGTGCCCCAGAGGAAGTTGGTGCGGATCAAAAAATCCTCGTTCAATCCGAACATGATCACCCGCCGCTTCTCGTCGTCGGAAAGCTGGTTGAAATTGAAGCCGGGGCGGTTCGCCTGATACGATTTCCACGCCGTCAATTCCCAGTCGCACATCGCGAGCATGGTCTGGTTGCCGGTCAGATTTTTCACCGGCAACAGGACGTAATGATAAAAAACCACCGCCGCGATGGCCAAAACCGCGGCAATTTTAATCAACTCACGCAACAAATTGCTCGAGTAATTTCTGCTTGGACGAACTGTGACAGTTTTTCCGCCGACGGCTTTCGGTTCGGGTGACAAACGAATTTTTGGCTTCCCTGAATCTTCGGGCGAAAGCTTGATTTTCGGTTTGTCCATAATCCCGTTTCACATCGTCAGCGCCGCGTCCCAATCCTTCCAGACCGGTTCGTAGCCAAGGCGGCGGATCAGCTCCGCGACTTCCTGCGGCGACCGTTCATCGCCGATGTTGAACTGGCCGGTGGCGTTCGTCGGGCGGTTGGTTTGCGGCGCCCATTCGCTGGAGCCGGACGCAAGCTCCTTGATGATGCCGCGCTCGGTGTGATGGATTTTTCCCCGGCCCGCTCCGGTGTAACCGCCCGGTTCGGTGCGCGCGCCGGCGCTCATCGTCGTCACGCCGAGCGGAATCAGCCCGTCGCGCAGCTTCGGCGTTTCGCGGGTCGAGAGCGAGATGCCGGCATCGGGAAACGTCAGGCGCAGCGCGCAAATCAATTGCGCCAGTTCGCGGTCGCTGATGTGCGTGCGCGGCTCGAACTCGCCGGCGCACGGACGTATCCGCACGGTGGAAATCGTCAGCGCCGCCTTCCAGCAATGGCGCAACAAATAGTCCGCGTGCGCCGCCACGCTCAACGCCTCGTAACGCCAGTCAGCCAGTCCGTAAAGCGGGCTGATGCCCAGCCGGCGAAACCCGGCGGCGTAGGCGCGCTCTGGCGTTTCGAGCCGCCAGTCGAAATTCCGCTTCGGCCCGGCGGTGTGCATCTCCGCATAAACTTCGCGGTTGTAAGATTCCTGATAAACGATCAGCCCGTCCGCCCCGGCGGCGACGAGCGGACGATATTCCTCAACCTCCATCGGGCCGACTTCGAGCGAAACGCTGGGCCAGTCGGCGTGCAGCGCGGCGATGCAGTCGCGCAGATAATGGTTCGAGACAAATTTCGGATGTTCGCCCGCCACGAGCAAAATGTTGCGGAAGCCTTGCGCCTTGAGCGCCTGTGCCTCCTGCCGCATTTCATCGAGCGAGAGCGTGACGCGCAAAATCGGATTGTCGCGCGAAAAGCCGCAGTAGGAGCAGTTGTTGACGCATTCGTTGGAAAGATACAGCGGCGCGAACATGCGGATGGTCTTGCCGAAGCGCTGCTGCGTCATCGCGTGCGCCCGGCGGCCCATCGTCTCCAGCAGTTCGCCCGCCGCCGGCGAAATCAATGTGGCGAAGTCGGCCAGCGAAAGGTTGGATCGGCCGAGCGTTTCGTGCGCGGCGTCGGTGCCGGTGGCGAGCGATTTTTTGACCAGCGCGTCCAGCGGCAGCGAATTGAATTCAGAGACAAAACTCACGGAAACAATTTAACCAAATTCCGCTCGAAGTCGAGAAACGACCCGGCGCTAATGGTGCGGCGGCCGGGCGTTGTTGGCCTTGATGGTTTCCAGCTCGATGTTTTCCAGGGCGCTCGACTGGCGTTTCGACTGTTTTTTCAAAAACTCGACCAGCTTGTCCTGCTCGATCACAACTTCGTTCAATTGCTCGACCTGGTGTTCCAGATGGGTAACGTGGGCTTCGAGCCGTTCGAGCCGCTTCAAAGTTTCTTTAGTCATGGCGGTAAAATGCGCACTTTTTCCAAATCAGGCAAACAAGTTTCGCCCGCCGGCGCGCGGTCAAAACGCCGCCGGCAAATCCAGGGCGGCCTCCGAAACTGTCTTTGGTTCCAGCGTCATCGGCTCGTCGTGATTTAGAAATTCCCCGCACACGCGCCAGAAATCCGCCGTCGTCGTCACGCGGCGGATGTCGTGCAGGAATTTTTCACCGACGCCTTCGCCGATGAAGTTCATGAATTTTTTCATCCGCATCACCTGCGCGGATTCGCGCACGCCGGGCGAGATTTCGTTTTCCCAGAGTTCGTGGATGTAATTCAAAACCTTGCGGCCCGCGGGAAAATTTATTTTTTCACCGCGCAACTGCGCGCGAATCTGGCCGAACAGCCACGGATTGCGGATCGCGCCACGACCGATCATCAAGCCGCGCACGCCGGTCTCGGCCAGCAGTTGTTGCGCCTGCGCCGCGCTGAAAACATTTCCGTTCGCCAGCACCGGACATTTTAAGTCGCGCGCGGCCCGCGCAATCAAATCGTAGCGCACGCCGGGCCGATACATTTGCGCCACCGTGCGTGCGTGAACCGTGAGCAAATCAATCGGATGCTTCGCGAACAATTTCAGCAGCGCGTCAAATTCCTCCGGCGATTCAAAACCAATCCGCGTTTTCACCGTGAACGGAATTGTCACCGCATCGCGCAGCGCGCCGAGAATGGCGTCAATGCGTTGCGGCGCGCGCAGCAGCCCGCCGCCCGCGCATTTGCGGTAAACAATCGGTGCGGGACAGCCAAGGTTCAGGTCAATCGCGGCGACGGGATATTGCTGCAGCAGCTTCGCCGTGCGGACGAGCGCGGGAATGTCGTTGCCGATCATCTGCGCAACGACGGGTTTGCCGGTGGGATTTTTGGTGATGGAATCGAGAATCCATTTTTCCGGCCGTGAATCGCCGTGGACGCGGAAGTATTCCGTCCAGTAAACCTCCGGCCCGCCGTAACGCGCGATGACGCGCATGAATTGCAGCGTCGTCACGTCCTGCATCGGCGCGAGCGCGAGCAGCGGCGCATCGGCGCGCGGAGCAGATTGCAAAAATGTTTCGGACGGAGTCACGCGGGGCGAAAGTCTGCCGAAGATGCCTGCCGAGACAAGCGCGCATTCAGGTTTGAAATTGTTCCTGCTGGCAATTGCGCTCGACTTTTCGCGTCCGTCGCGTTTTCTTTCACGCGATGCAAATCCACTTCTTCGGCGCGGCGCGCACCACCACCGGCTCCATGTATCTCATCGAGGTCAACGGCAAGAAGCTGTTGCTCGAATGCGGATTGTTCCAGGGCCATCGCCAGGAATCGGAAACGCTCAATAAAATTTTGCCGTTCGACACGCGGCAGGTGGACGCCGTCGTCCTGAGCCATTCGCATCTCGACCACGCGGGCAAACTGCCGAGCCTCTGCAAAAATTATGACGGCCCGATCCATTGCACTTCCGCGACAAAAGATTTGTGCGGCATCATGCTGCTGGACTCCGCGCACATTCAGGAGCAGGACGCGATGTTCGTCTCCAAACTCCGCGTCAAAAAACATCAGCCGCCGGTCGAGCCGCTTTACACCACGCCTGACGCCCAGAAATGCGTGGCCCAGCTCGTCGCGCATGATTACGAAAAAACTTTTTCGCCCGTCGCCGGCGTCAACGTCACCTTCCGCGACGCCGGACACATTCTCGGTTCCGCGCAGGTGATTCTGGACATTCAGGAAAACGGCAAAAAATTCCGCTGGCTGTTCACCGGCGACATCGGGCGCGGCGGCGATGAATTGTTGCGCGACCCGGTTCCCGTCGAGAACGTGGATTATCTCCAGATCGAGTCCACCTACGCCGCGCGCGTTCACGAACAGCGCCCGGACGCCGACGAACTCGTCGGCAAGCTCGTGGGCGAGACACTCAAGCAGCGTGGCAAAATCATCATCCCCGCATTTTCCGTCGGGCGCACGCAGCAGATTGTCTATGTGCTGCACGAGCTGACCTGCGCGAACAAACTTCCAAAAGTTCCAATCTTTGTGGACAGCCCGTTGAGCGTGAACGCCACCGACATTTACAAGAAACATCCTGAATCCTTGCGTCCCACCATCAACGACACGATGTGCAACCAGGAAAATCCGTTCGGCATGGGCAATCTCACCTACATCAGCAACGTCGAGACATCCAAACAATTGAACGACCGGCACGAGCCAATGATCATCATCAGCGCGTCCGGCATGTGCGAAGGCGGCCGCATCCGGCATCATCTGAAAAACAACATCGGCGACGCGAACAATCTGGTGCTGTTCATCGGCTACTGCGCCGAAGGCACGCTCGGCAACATGATCATGGCGGGCAAAACTCCGGTGAACATCTTCGGCGAACCTTACAACGTCCGCGCAAAAGTGGTTTCGCTCGACACCTATTCCGGCCACGCGGACAAAAATGAATTGAAGAACTACGTCCAGAAGCTGTCCGGCGACATCAAAAAAATCGTCTGCATCCACGGCGAAGAAACGCAATGCCTCGCCCACGCGGAAACGTTGCGCGCCATGAAGCCCAAGGCCGAAGTCATCGTGCCGGCATACAAGCAGGCGGTGGAGATTTGAACCCGCATCATTTCACATCGCGCCCTGATTAAATTGACGGTTAAACAGAGGAATTCTACTGTTAAACGAATTAAAACAACGGTTTAACATATCAATTTAACTGTCAAACTGATCAAATCGACAGTCAAACAGACGAATTCGATTGTATAACTTATGGAAACAACCGTCTAGAAGACAATTTTAACCGTCGGACTGATGATTTAGTTCGTTATTGCATTTGAATTGCCTGTATAATAGGCTGTTTTGCATGAATTCGACCTCGGTGACTCCATTGCCGGACATAAAACTATTCCCGACGGCCATTGGCCATCCGACGCGATGGCAGATGTTGAAGGCCTTGGGCAATGGCGAGCCGCAGACCATCCGCGAGGTGGCGGCGGCGTCCGGCTGCCACTACGACAACGCCATCCGGCATCTGCAGATTTTGAAGAAAGCCGGGCTGGTGGTGCAGGAGCGCGGGAAACTCTATCAGATTCCCAAGCGTTTTTTCCCGACGCCCGGCCAGCCGGTGGTGGATTTCGGCCATTGCCTGCTGCGGCTGGATGCGGCGGGATAAAGCGAGCAATTTGTTAAGCAGCCAAAGCAACCGGACGAATATATTTTTCCCCTGCTAATTCATTGATAGCGGTTTTAATTTGGCCTAAAGAAAAACCCGGCTTGATTTCGTGAACCGTTTCAATCAATTCGTCCGTTGGGCAATCAACTTTTGCCAAATCTTTATCAACATAAACAATGGTGGCTCTTAATTCCAATTCCTTGGCATTATAGTTGCCGAAATCCTTGAAAAGTTGATCCAATTTATTTTGGTTTTCTTGGAGAAAGGTTTTCGCTTTGGAAACGATCCGGTCGCTTTCATCTCCCGGTTTAATTTCATAACCGCCGTAACTTGAAGCAACACTTCCAACACGAACAGCTCCCATTGCCTCCGCTACGTCCAATTCAGATAAAATTTCCGATGTGAACGGCCCATACGTATACAACGAAAAATCATATCCGAGATTGACGTCAAAAAGAGTTTGTAGCAGATAAATTTTCTTTTGAAGTGCTGTGCGTCCAAGCGAAGATGAGCGATGGGCCAATTCCGCAATTAACGCATAACGATCGTAGCGGATTTCAAAGTGTCGTTTTCATGATTTTTTCAAGGATTTAAACAATCCTTTTATTGCTTTTGCTTTATGCGGTATCTTAACGGCACAAAACAACACAAATCCGTAATAGGGTCGCGGACTCGAATTTTGCTTCCATGTTGGTTATGGCATATCAATTTTTGCCATTTTCCGGCAAGTATTATCGCTTGGCGTTAATCCCTGAAATTAACAAACAGGCCGGCAGCGGGAAATTCATGGGCACGCACCTCACAGTTTATTGCTTTCACGACCTCGACATTATTTCCCTAGTCTGCCTTTGTCGTGCCGGGTTTGTAGCATATTCAATTTTGCATCGTCTCGCCCGCGCCGCCGCGATAAACTGAAATCATGTTGTCGGAAAAACCGTGGCGGATCGAGGCCGTGATGCAATTTTGCGCGGCGCAAATCGTCTGCCTGTGCCTTGGCATGGTCGCCGTCGGCCTGCTGCACAAATTCGGCGTCACCGGCTTCAAACAGGAGGAAAGTTTCGGCAATGTTTTCCTCGGCACGCTTTCATTTCAGGGCGCGGCGTGGCTGCTGATTTTGGTTTTTCTTGCGGCAGCATCACGTCGGCTGGCGCGAAGCCTTCGGTTTTCGCGGGCCAGGATTGAAACGCGCCCTGCTTACGGCGCTTGGATTCATCGTCGTTGTTTTGCCGGTCGTGCTGCTGCTGCAATACGCGTCCATCAACGCACTGGAAAAACTCGGCTTTCCGCCCGAAGACCAGGCCGCCGTAAAACTGCTGACGAATGCAAAATCAATTTGGACAACCGTCTATCTCGGCGTGTTCGCGGTCGTGCTGGCGCCGGTCGCGGAGGAATTTATTTTTCGCGGAATGCTGTTTCCGTTCGTCAAACAGCTTGGCCGGCCCAAGCTCGCGTGGTTCGGCGTCAGCTTTTTGTTCGCGCTGATCCACTTGAACGCGCCGACATTTGTGCCGCTGTTCGTGTTCGCGCTGGCGCTGACCTGGCTTTACGAACAAACGGACAACCTGCTCGCGCCGATCACCGCGCACGCGCTGTTCAACGCGGTCGAACCTTGTCGCGCATTTGCTGGCAATAACCAGTTGCTGAAAACTGTCACCGTCAGCACTGACATGAACGAATTTGAACTCATCGCGCAGACTGACGCACGCGCTGCCGACGAACGAATCCGTCGTGGCCGGCGCGGGCGACGATTGCGCCGTGCTGGATTTGGGCGCGGCGGACAAATTGATTTTGTTCAAGACGGACGCGGTGGTCGAAGGCGTTCATTTCACGCGCGAAACGCCGCCGGAAAAAATCGGGCGCAAGGCGCTCGCGCGCTGCTTGAGCGACATCGCCGCGATGGCCGGCACGCCGACCGCCGCGCTGGTGACGATCGCGCTGCCGGAAAATTTCGACGCGGAATTCGTCGCGAAAATTTATGACGGGCATGAACGCTCTGGCGCGCGAACACGGCGTGGCGATTGTCGGCGGCGAAACGACGACGAATCCCGAACGCATTTTGATTTCCATTTCGCTGCTCGGAACCGTGCCGCGCGGAAAACAAATTTTGCGCAGCGGCGCAAAAACCGGCGACGCGATTTTTGTGACCGGCGAACTCGGCGGCTCGCTCGCGGAAAAGCATCTGGACTTCGAGCCGCGCCTGGCCGAGGCGCGCTGGCTGGCGGAACATTTTTCCATTCACGCGATGATTGATTTGAGCGACGGGCTGGCCGGCGATTTGCGGCACATTTTGGAGGCCAGCGGCGTCGGCGCGGAAATTTTGAAATCGGCCGTGCCGGTTTCGCGCGCGGCAAAATTGCGCGCGAAGAAAAGTTCCACCGCCAAACCCGCGTTCGCCGCCGCGCTGACGGACGGCGAGGATTTTGAACTGCTGTTCACGGTCGCCGGCAAGGACGCGGTGAAACTGCTGGACGCCTGGAAGAAAAAATTTCCGAAATTGAAATTAAGCTGCATCGGAAAAATTGTCGCGGGCGACGGCATTTTGATCCGCGACAAAAGCGGCTCGCACAAACTCAACGCGCATGGCTACGTTCATTTCGCATAGTCCGGCGGAGACGGAAGCGCTCGGCGAAAAATTGGGCCGCGCGGCGCAAAGCGGATTTGTTTTCGCGCTGTCCGGCGATCTGGGCGCGGGCAAGACGCAATTTGTGAAAGGCCTCGCGCGCGGGCTGGGCATGACGGCGCGCGTGCATTCGCCGACGTTCACGCTGGTGAACGAATACGGCGGCGGGCGGCTGAAACTGTTTCACCTGGATTTATACCGGCTGGAAACGCCGGCGCAGATTTTGTCGGCGGGCATCGAGGAATTTTTGTCGCCGGACGGCGTGAGCGGTGATTGAATGGGCGGAGAGAATTTACGATTTACGATTTACGATTTACGATTTGAAGAAAGTGCAAATTGAAATTGTGAACGAGTCGGAACGGAAAATTATTTATGACGATTTTGGCGCTTGAATTTTCCTCGTCGCAGCGGAGCGTGGCGCTTGCGCGCGGCGGGCGCGTGCTGGCGGAAACTTCCGAAACCGGCGGGCGCGAGACTCATGCGTTTGGCATGATCGAAAATGTGCTGGCGGCGGCAAAAATCGGGCGCGCGGAAATCGAATGCCTCGCGGTCGGGCTGGGGCCGGGTTCCTACACCGGCATCCGCGTGGCATTGTCCATCGCGCAGGGCTGGCAACTGGCGACCGGCGTGAAGCTGCTCGGCATCGGCAGCGCGGAATGTCTGGCGGCGCAGGCGCAGGCGGAGAAAATGTTCGGGCGCGTGAACGTGGTGATTGACGCGCAGCGCGGCGAATTTTATCTGGCGACTTTTGAAATTACGGCGGAAGGCGCGCGGGAAATTTCGCCGCTGAAAATTGTGACGGTGCCGGAAATTGAAACGCACGCCAGCGCGGGGGAAATTTTGATTGGCCCGGAAATGACGAAGCGGTTTCCGTCGGGAAAAGTTTTATTTCCACAAGCGGCGATGCTGGCGACGCTGGCCGCGACACGCACGAATTTCGTCGCCGGCGAAAAGCTGGAGCCGATTTATCTGCGCGAGACGAATTTTGTGAAGGCACCGCCGCCGCGAACGATGGTTGCTTGAGCTTTCGCGACGCATCCCTAAACTGACCGCGTGAAAGCCGCCGTTCTCCACAGAAAAGAAGATGTGCGCGTCGAGGAAATCGCGCCGCGCGCGCTCCAGCCGGGCGAAGTCCGCGTCCGCATCGAGGCCGCGCTCACCTGCGGCACCGACCTGAAAGTTTTCAAGCGCGGCTATCACGAAAAGATGATCGTGCCGCCCGCTGTCTTTGGCCATGAACTGGCAGGCGTGATTTCTGAAGTCAGAAGTCAGGAATGGAAAGTTGGCGATCGCGTGGTCGTGGCTAATTCCGCGCCGTGTGGCAATTGTTTCTTCTGCAAAAACAACCAGGAAAATCTCTGCGAAAATTTGTTGTTCCTCAACGGTGCTTACGCGGAATCCATCGTTGTTCCCGCGCGGCTTGTGGAAAAAAACCTGCTGCGGCTCAAACCGGAAACAGATTTCCGCGATGCCGCGCTCACCGAGCCGCTGGCGTGCGTGGTGCAGGGCGTCGAGGATTTGAAACTGCGCGCCGGACAAAATGTTCTGGTGCTCGGCGCGGGGCCGATTGGCTTGATGTTCGTCGCGCTGGCAAAAAATCTGGGCTGCGAAGTCAGGTCGCCGGACGCGCGAGCAAGCGCGGTTGCAGGTGGCGCAACAATTGGGCGCGGCGCAAGTGATTGACATCGGACGACGGTGACGATTTGCGGCTGTGCAAAAATCGCAGCGCGGCGATCGGAAATCGACAATTATTTCGACGCGGTGATTGAAGCGGTTGGCCGGCCCGAAACCTGGGAAGCCGCCGTGCAACTCGTGCGCAAAGGCGGCGCGGTGAATTTTTTCGGCGGCTGTCCGTCCGGCACGAGCATCACGCTCGACACGACGCTCATCCATTATTCCAACCTCACGCTGCTGGCGAGTTTTCATCACACGCCGCGCACGATCCGGCGGGCGCTGGAGTTCATCGAGGCGGGCGTGATTCGCGCGGCGGATTTTGTGGACGGCGAATGTCCGTTAAGCCGGCTGCCGGAATTGTTCAAGTCAATGGCGGCGGGCAATCATGCTGTCAAAACGCTCATTAAAGTTCACGAATAAATCGTAGCAGCGAACGTCAGTTCGCTCCAATTTCAGCAAAGATTTAGAATGAGCCGACTCACGGCACCTGCCACGGAATCAAGGTTTGAGGAAATTTTCCACGTCCGTCTGCATCTTCTGCAAATCCGGCAAATTGATATACATCATGTGGCCGGCGTCGAATTCGGCGTAGGTGATGTTTGTGCGATAGGCGGGGTCGAGCGCCATGTGGTCGAGCGCATAATGCACGGTGTCAATCGGACAAACGAGGTCGCACCGGCCGCCGAGCACGAGGATTTTCATGTAAGGATTCTGGTTCATCGTGGAGGCGAGCTTGTCGCCCGCGCTGGCATAGCTGTTGTGGACGCCGTAATTCCACGGCTGGACACCGGCGATGATTTCGTAGGGCAAATCGTCCTCAAATTTCAGTTCGCTGCGGACGTAATTATTGATCGCCGCCGCAAACGGCCCATGCACCGCCGCGTCGGACGGGTCAAAATCAGGATACGGCGCGGCGGCGTCATCGTCGCGCCCGGTGATGCGCGCGTCGTAAGCGCCGAGAATCAAGCCCTCGTCGTGGAGCAGTTGTTTGCGGAAAACCCCGGTGTCAACGCGGAGATTGTTGTCCTCGATGACCTGCGGTTTCAAGCCGGTAAGCCGCACGAGTTCGGCGGCGATTTTTTTATGTTCGTCGGCGGAAAGCGCATCGCCTTTTTGCAAAGCCGAGGCGTAATCGCCCTTGGCAAATGCGCGCGCCTCGGCGAGCGCCTTGGGCAGATCGGCCTGCAAATCCGGCGGCAGTTTTTTGTGGAAATGCGCCGCCGCCGTGTAAGCGGGCAGAATCAGCGGATACGGCAGGTCGTTGCCGGCGTTGTCCCAGATGGTCGCAAAATCCAGCACGCCGGAGACGAGAATCAGTCCGTTCAAATACATTCCATAGCGCGAACGCAAATGGTCGGCCAGGCCGGCGGCGCGGAACACGCCGTAGCTTTCGCCGCAAAGAAATTTCGGCGAGAGCCAGCGCTCGTGGCGCGTCGTCCAGAGCCGGATGAATTCGCCGACGGAATCCAAATCCGCCTTGTCGCCAAAAAACGTATCGTCCTTTTCATCCTTGGCCGCGCGGCTGAAACCGGTCGCGACCGGATCAATGAAAACCAGGTCGCTCGCGCCGAGGATGGAATAATCATTGTCCACCAGGCCGAACGGCGGCGGCGGCAGCGTGCCGTCGGGATTCATCTTCACGCGGCGCGGTCCGAGCGCGCCGAGATGCAGCCAGACGGACGAGGAGCCGGGTCCGCCGTTGAAACAAAACGTGACGGGCCGGGCTGTGCTCGTCTCGCCGAGGCGCGTGTAGGCGATGTAAAAAACCGAGGCGCTGGTGGTGCCGTCGGGTTTGAGGATCGGCAACATGCCCGTCTCGGCCATATATTTCACGCGCTCGCCGGCGATGGTGACGGTGTTGGTCGTGAAGACCGGTTTGTGCGTCGCGTCGGGAATTGTTGCGGCTTCATTTTTAGCGGCGGGCGCGTTGGTGGCGGGCGAATTGTTCGTCGCGGCTTCCGCCGCGCGCAGGCTGGTGGCGGCCAGCAGCAAAATCCAGAGGATGTTTTTCATAATTCAGTTGTCCGTGAAATCCGCCTGACGATAGCCCGTTTGCAATTGTGAGACCACGAAATTTTCGGCGGCGCATTTCAATTGTCAGCAGGCTGTGAATAACTTCAAACAGAAAAAGTTAGACATTTTTATTTTAAAATGTAAGAAACACTTCTGTAAACAAAATTGGCCGGCAGATATTTTTATGCCTGTCGGCCGTTATGAAAAATTAATCTTAAGGAAAATCATTATGAACATTCGCAGATTGGGCACATTCGTCGGGGTTATCGGGCTGGCAACCGGGCTGGTTGTTTCCGCAGCCGCCGAGGTCACATTGACCGGAACCAACTACACGCAAAATTTCAACACGATCAGCAACGGCCTGCCGCCGGGCTGGTCGGTCCGGACCAACGCGACCGCGACCAGTCTTGGCACGCCGGCTGGTTTTAATACCAACGCCGTCAGTTGGGGCACTCAAACCGGCCAGTTCGGCAACGCCGCCGCGACAATCAGCAATTCAGGCACGAATTTCAACGGCGCGGAAAGCACCACCATCCAGGGTAAATGCACCGATCGCAGCCTGGCAATCCGGCAAACCGCCGCTTTTGGCGATCCGGGCGCGGCGTTTGTTTTTCAAATCGCGAACACCACCGGTTTCAGCAACCTTGTCTTCAGCGTGGATTTGAACATGCTAAGTGTTCAAACTCATTCCACCGTCTGGACGGTGGATTATGCCGTCGGCGATTCACCGGCGTCATTCACGCTGCTGGGAACCAACGCCGATCCGGGAATTTTTGGCACGACCAATCAAACATACAGCTTGGGCGCGGACGCCAACGACCAATCGCAAAATGTCTGGATCCGCATCACGGCGTTGTCGGCCTCGACGGGAACCTCTGGCAGTCGCGACACTTTCGGCATGGATAATTTTGTTTTGAACTACGCTGCCGCAACCGCATCCGCGACAGCAATTCCGCTGCTCATCCAGACCGATGGCACGCATGCGGTGCTGACCTGGAATGATTCCACCTTCACGCTGCAAGCCGCGCCCACCGCGACCGGCCTGTTTACCAACGTGAGCGGTGCCTTCAGCCCGTTCACGAATGCGATTGACAGTCCGGCCAGGTTCTACCGGCTCATCCATTAAGTTGCTGGCGGAATCAAATTGCAAGGTCGTCCGGTGACGGTTTGGTGACGGACTGGTGTGTTTAATGTGACTTTTAATGACTTCGCAAAATAGGGTTAGAAACCGGCAAAAAAAGTTTAGTCAGCCGTGGAAGGTTGTGAGAAAACGGACACGCACGCAGAAGTGTCTGATCGGGAATATGGGTCAAAAAACCGGCATTGTTTTGGAACGCGGCGGGCTGATAAAGAACGGCGGAGTGAATTGACCGCTGTGGAGAGAGATGCTGTTTGAAACCGGAAGCCGGACAGTGAGCGCGGCTGTTTGCGGCTGGATTTTTAATGAAACCCTGGGAAGCGACGTTTTTCACATGAAATTTTCCCAATGTCCGCGCCCTGTTTCTGACGCACATATGACGGTTGTGAATATGTGGATAACTTTTCGGGGAAATGCTTGTAAGAAAATTGCCGCTGTGCAAAAATCCGCCTGTCGTAAACAGGGAGCGGCTAAATGATTTCGGTTTAAAAATTGTGAAGCTATTTTATTTGATGATCAATATGTTTGTTAAGCAACAGGAAAGACTTCAGTTGCCCGCGCTTGGTGCGGACATGAAAGCCGGACGTATTGTCCGCCCTGCTTGTCTGTTGGCTTCAGCTCAATTTCACCTGACCGCCGCATTGTTGTAATAAACCCATGTTTTGATTATCGCTTGTTAATTAAGAAAAATTAGAAACAAAAACATCCCCCCCCCCGTTATGAAAAAAATATTCGCATTACTATCCTTTGCATTCCTTGCCGCACTGTCCTCGCAGGCAACAGTGCTTTTTCAAGATTCTTTAAACTACCCCTATGTGAATGGGTCAATTGAAGGCCAGGGCCAGTGGTATTGTTATTTTCCGTATTATCCAGAGACGCCTTATCTTGACGCCTTGGTGACCAACAACATCTTGCTTTTGGTTTCCACCAATCATGATGAAGTGGCCGCGCCTAGCAATGGCTGGGTAAACGCCTCAAGCACGATTACCTATGCCAGCTTTAGCATCAATATCGTATCCAACCAACTTCCCTCGCTTAACGGAAGTTGGTTCGGGCAGTTTCAAAACATTAACGACACCAACGATTGCTGCCACATGTTCGCGGCAACACAGGGAACGATCGTGCCGGGAACCTATCGGTTGGGAATCGCCAACTTCTCCACTTCTTATGCCTCTTTAAGCCCTCCGGTGTATTTCCCTTTGGATCTGTCCCCGGGCATAACCTACAATGTGGTTATCGCATACGATACGGATGTCAACTCTCCGACGGTGGGCGCCACGCTCATGATAAACCCCTCCTCTCAGGATTATCAAAATTTTATCAATGATGCTGACGGTATGACCGACACATATTATGGTCAGTCTTATGTTTACCCGTTTGACATTACCACCAGCCCAGCCCTCCTTAATATTGTTATTTCCCAAATCGGTTTTTCGCCTTACATCAATGCCGGCATCAGCAACGTCATTGCTGGCACCGATTTCACTGATGTAAACAGTGAAAATCCTCCGGTGTTTGGCATCCAGCCGCAGTCCGGCACGAATTATTCCGGCAACAGCACCACCTTTTATGCAGTGGCTTCCGGTGTGGACTTGGCCTATCAATGGTATTCGCACGACTTACGGCGCTTTAAGCGATAACGCGAATTTCACCGGCTCCACCAGCAATATTCTCACTTTGAACAATCTCTCGGCCTCCGACAATTATTATGTTGTGGTCACCGACGCCAACAACCTGACGGCAACCAGCCTCACGGCTACGAACACGGTCATCACCACGCCCACCGCGCCGTTTTTCACCGACAGCCCCTCTTAATCTGACCAACAACCTGTTCGTCGACACCGGTATCACCAATCCAGCCTTGGGCACTGGACCGCTGTTCTATCAATGGTATTTTGCTCCGGCCAATACCACGATTAGTAATACAATCATAAACTTCACAACCAACTTTGCGCCGTTGGCCGGACAAACCAACTCTGGCCTGCCTTTAAGCCTGCTGGATTATACTTATCAGGGAAGTTACTTTGTCGTGGCGTCCAATGCCATCGCTGGAGGAAGCATCGCTTTCGGCCCGACCAACAACCTCACGGAGCTGTCTCCGACCATCGCCACGATGTTGCAGTTGCACAATCTGCTGATTGCATCAAGCAACCTGTATGCTGCGAAACTAACCGGCTTCTATTACATTAATACAAACAACGTTACAATCAGCGGTTATGTGACGACCTTCGGCAGCCCAACTATAACGGCTTTGGCAGCTCTTATTCTGAATATTACATTCAAAATGGGGGATACGGAGTTGAGGTGTATGCGGGAACCGGGACAACCGGATTTCCCGCCAGTGAGGGCGGCAACACAAACACACCGCCTGTTGGAACCTATGTGACGATCAGCGCGCCTCTTGAGGTATACCATGGCGGAATGGAGATGACGCCTCTCTCACTTGCTGCCATCGTGACGAACGTCGCGTCCCGTCCAGATGCTCGCACCCCGGCTTTGTAATTTCGATTTCAACGACCTGGCAACCAATTTTACCGGAACCAATTCAATGCTGACCGGCGGGTCGCTGGTGACATTTACCAATGTCTATATTTACGGAGGTCCAAATGGCCAGACCTTTGGCAATGATGGCACACACTCTGGAGTTGGTGGCATTTTCTATTCAAATAGTTATTCCTATCTTTATTTTACTGTGGGATCACCCTACAATGCCGTCACCAATGCCAATACGATTGAAATTTATCAATTTGCCTATAATTATCCATCAACGGCATCCGTCCCGTTTGCAAAAACCACCATTGGTGGCCAGCCGATTCCGACCCACTGTTATCAGTTGTCCGGCGTTTATAATAACTTACTGGAACAACACCTGAATTTGAGCCGTCTCGAATACAGGATTATGTCATCAATCCACCGTCAGCTTTCACCGTCACCTCATCGAGGACAAAAAATGTTTCCACTGTCAGTTGGCCGGCACAAATTGGCTCAACTTACAGTGTTTATGCCTCGACGAATCTGACTGGTCCGTGGAACAATAATCTTTGGTTTGAGATATTATCCAAGCACAGGCTTATTAGCCGACACCAACTCTGCCCAGCCAAGTTCTACAAAGTCAGCTCGCCTTGATTCTGTAATTTAAAAGAAACATTATACGAATTAAGAAATTCAACGTGAAGGCACCCGGTCTCCGGACGGGTGCCTTCACCCTTATTGAACTGCTGGTGGTCATTGCCATCATCGCCATTTTGGCGGCCATGTTGTTTCCCGCACTGGCCAAGGCCAAGGAGAAGGCCAAACGGGCAAACTGCGTCTCCAATTTACGGCAATGGGGGCTGTCACTCCAAATGTATGCCACGGACAGCAGCGATGCCATCCCGCGAGATGGTTATTCGTCTGACACAGGCGGCAGAAGCGGCTCTTCTTGGTGCGGGCCTGGGCCGAGCGGCACGCCTGCCGACCAATTCGCATGGTTTAACCTTCTGCCGCCGTATTTGTCCGAAAAAACCCTGGCAACTTATTATAATGCCATGACCGGTGGCACTACCGGGGAATCAGCGCGGCCAAAGCTACGCAGTATATGCCTTTCCCCGGCGGCAAAGGGCCGATTTGGGAATGTCCCAGCGCCACCATGTCCCTAGCAACCATTTTGAATGGCGGTTTGGCAGAATGCGACAATCCACCACCTAATGACCCTGGTCCCGGGGGCACGGGTTTTTTCAGTTATGTCATGAACATTGACCTGAAAAGGGAGGGTGATGGAACCACCCCATGCCATACCCGCTTATGCCCAAACTGACTTCATTTATGAAGACTTCCGGCACGGTGTTCATGTTTGACCAGGTTTTTGATCCAGTCACTGAAGCCGTCAATAGTTCGCCCCAGTATAACTCGGTCAATCCGGCGGCCCGCTACCGTAGTTTCGCCTCACGTCATGCCAAAGGCGGAATCATCAATTTTCTCGACGGCCACGCCGCCTTTTTCAAGACCAGCTATGTTCAAAATAATGGTGTTGAATCCAGCGGCGGTGAGGGCGAACCTTTGCTGCCGGATGTGATTTGGGACGCGCCATACCGGTTGAGTAATTAGCCTCGTGTCCAAATCGCCGCTGGCAGACATTTTGGAACCTTTCAGGGAGCGTGGCGGCTTTCGGCAGAAAGCCGCATTTCAATCAGTGGCGCTCTGCCGTGCCGCCGCTACGCCAGAGAGCGGGCCATCTGACTCCATTTGGCTGGTGAGACGCTTGGGCTGGAAGGGTAGCGCGACCTTCAGGCGTCCGTTGGACGGAGTTGGTGGGTAAAATGTATTCGGGGCGCGACGCCGAACACGGCAGGCGAGACGCTCGTGCTCCCCATTGTCCTGCTATAAGACATCGAGCATGTCTCAAAATTGGTCGAAGTTGCCCCGACATTACCTGACGGCGTTGGGAAATTACCTAATTTCGTCAGACAATTAATTAATATTGTCGCAACATTACTTAACGGCGTCGCACAATTACCTGATGTCGTGAGACAATTACCTAATGTCGTCGCAACATCACCCTTTGTTTTCACACAGTTGCTTAATTTTGTGGCAACATTACCTGATGAAGTGCCGAAATTAGGTAATTGTGCCGGATCATTAACCAATTTCCCGGCGGAATTACCCAAGGAACGAAGACAGTCCGGCGGTGCAGGCAGGTTTATGAACCGGGTTTTGGCCCATTTCGCCGGCAGCTCAAAAACTTGTTTTTCCGCCCTTTTTCTCGCCACGGCGGAATCTTTTGCTTCAAACTAAATTTTGAGACTCCTCGCGTCGGCTACTGTAATTTCACACCGCCGCCGCAATCGCGTCGCCCATCTCGCGCGTGCCCACGCGCTTTGCGCCGGTTTCGTTCACATTGAAATATGTCGCCGGTGCGGTTGCCCGCCGCGATGGCTTTTGCCACCGCCGCTTCAATCGCCGCCGCGGCATCGTTCAAACCGAAGCTGTGCCGCAGCATCAATGCGCTGGAAAGAATTTGCGCGATAGGATTCGCCAGGTTTTTTCCGGCGATGTCCGGCGCGGTGCCGCCGGCTGGCTCGTAAAAGCCGAAGGTTTGATTTCCGTTTGTCGCACCCAGGCTCGCGCTCGGCAGCATTCCCAGCGAACCGCCCAGCGCCGCCGCCTCGTCGCTCAAGATGTCGCCGAACATGTTTTCGCACAGCATCACGTCGAACTGCGTCGGCTTGAGCATGAGCTGCATCGCGCCGTTGTCCACGAACATGTGTTCCAGCGCCACGTCGGGATAATTCTTGCCGACGCGCGTGACGACTTCGCGCCAGAGAATTCCGTTTTCCAGCACGTTCGCCTTGTCAATGCTCGTCAATTTCTTCCGGCGCAACTGCGCGGCCTTGAACGCGACGTGCGCGATGCGTTCGATTTCCGGCGTGGTGTAAACCATCGTGTCAATCGCGCGGAAATTGCCACCGCCGAAATCTTCGGTTTTTTTCGGCTGGCCGAAATACATGCCGCCGGTCAGTTCGCGCACGACCAAAATGTCAATGCCGTCGCCCTGCCGTTCCTTCGCGAGCGGACAGGCGTGAGACAAAACTTTCGGCAATTTCACCGGACGCAGATTGGCGAACAATCCGAATTCCTTGCGCAGCCGCAGCAGCGCGGCGCGTTCGGGCCGTTCCTCCTTGGGAATCGTCGGATCGCGGTCGGGCAGGCCGACGGAGCCGAACAAAATGGAGTCGGATTTTTTGCACAGCGCGAGCGTGGCGTCCGGCAGCGCTTTTCCCGCGGCGTCAATGCCCGCCCAGCCGACGGGCGCCTCGGTGATTTCGAGTTTGAAGTTGAAGCGTTTTTCCGTGGCGCGCAAAACCTTGATGGCTTCGCGCATGACTTCCGGGCCGATGCCGTCGCCCGCGAGCGCCGCGATGTTGAATAAGTTCATCGCGGAATAAGTTACGATATACGATTTACGATTTACGAGCCATTTCCTAAAATTGTGTCGCGCGTAAATCCAAAATCGCCAATGCCGCTGCCTTACAAAATCGCCACGCTGCTTTACTGCTTCAACGAGCGGGAAGAAATCCTGCTGCTCGAACGCGCGCAGGAGCCGAACCGCGGCTTCTGGAGTCCGTGCGGCGGCAAACTGAAAATGGATCTTGGCGAATCGCCCTACGTTTGCGCCTGCCGCGAGGCGCACGAGGAAATCGGGCTGGAGCTTGCGCCGTCGGATTTGCATCTGGCCGGGCTGATCAGCGAGCACGGCTACCAGGGCCAGACGCACTGGCTGATGTTTCTGTTCGAGGTGAAGGTGAAATTGAAATCGCTCCCGCCGCCGATGAGCGAAGGCCACTTTGGATTTTTCCCGCGCGAAAAAATTTCCGGTTTGAAAATTCCGCAGACCGACCGCGAGCAAATCTGGCCGTGGTTCTGGCAGTTTCGCGGCGGTTTTTTCGCGGCGCACTGCCATTGCCACGCGGACGGGCGGAATGAATGGACGCTGGAAGAATTTGTAGCAGCGGACGTGAGTCCGCTCTAAAATCATTGAAATGAGCCGGCTCACGCCGGCTGCTACGAATATATTATGGCCGAAGCTCCCATCATTGACCTGCACAGCGACGATTATTTCATGGGCGAAGCCTTGCGCCAGGCGGCAAAGGCTTGCGAATGCGAGGAAGTTCCCGTCGGTGCGGTGGTCGTGCGCGAAGGACGCATCATTGCCCGCGCTTACAACCAGGTCGAGACGCTGAAGGACGCCACGGCGCACGCGGAGATGCTCGCGCTCACGCAGGCGGAAAATGCCGTGGGCGACTGGCGGCTGACGGACTGCACGCTTTACGTCACCAAGGAGCCGTGCCCGATGTGCGCCGGCGCGGTGGTGCATACGCGGCTGGCGCGCGTGGTGTTTGGCGCGCCGGATCCGAAAGGCGGCGCGGCGGGCGGCGCGCTGAACCTGCTGCAGTTTCCCACGTTGAATCACCGGTGCGAAATCACGTCCGGCGTGCGGCTGGAGGAATGCCGCGCCTTGCTGCAAAGTTTTTTTGCCGGGCAGCGCGCGGCGAAAAAGAACGGGGAAAATCCGCCGGCGGAATTGTAGCAGCCAGCCGGAAGCCGCGCCGTTGTTTCAAATGAGCCGGCTTGCGCCGGTTGCAAAAAACAGGGCGTCCTTGCGGACGCCCTGTTTGGTCAGAACCGGCTGGTTGCCGGATCAGGGAATATTGTAAACCGGATTCATCGTGGCCGCGCCGTTGGTGGCGTTCAGCAAGGAGGACATCAGGCCGGAACAGGTCGTCTGCTGGACGCTGCCGTCGGCGATGCCGAGGTTGCCCGCCTTTTGGTGCAAATCGTTGGCTGTCCAACCCCAAGTAAATATTTTCCCCATAAGGTTCCAACCGTTCACACCAGCTTGTGAGGTGCAGGCAACATTGTTGGTTCCAAAATGCCGGTAGCGGAGGCCGCCTGGCCGGATGCTGGTGATTCCTAGGTTTCCAATATTGCGGTCGCCGTCAAGAATCATCTGCGGATAGGCTTCCGCCGCGTCACCGCACAGGAAGTAACTCGTCATGCTGGCTGCAAGATTTTGGTTGCACGTGTAAGCATGGTAGGGGTCGCACCGGCGGTCCAGACGGAATGTAAGACTTGAGGGAAAAATTTGTGGGATGTCGAACGAGCACCGTCCGAGGTGCAAATCAGCAGCTTGGGCGTGCTCAACTCGTTGGACATGCACAAAAAGGCACCCACGAATCCGCCCTTGTAACCGGTGCTGCCGGAACTGGCGCACAATTCCATGCGCGCCGCCGCTTTTGGTGCTGACGGCCATGGGATACTGGTCGTTGTTGTCGCCCTCCCAGACGCGGAAGGCCAGGCCGATTTCCTTGAGGTTGTTGACGCAGTTGATGCGCTGCGCCTTGCGCTTGGCGGCGGCGAGCGCCGGCAGCAGCATGGCGGCGAGAATGGCGATGATGGCGATGACGACGAGCAGCTCAATGAGCGTGAACGCCGACTTTTGTTTGAGAAGTTTTTTCATAAGTTGACAGTTTCAGTTGTTGTTTGTTCGTCCGGGGACAATCTGCGCACTTTAAAGGAATCGCGCCTGATGTCAATCGGATTTCTGAATTCGTTTAGCACTACCGATGCCAATCGCTTTTTCCGCTCGAATGCCAATAAAATCGCCTGATCATTTCTCCCGCGAGGCTGGACCGCGTGAAATTTTCACGCATAATGCGTGAAGTTCACGCGCCGGCGGGAACGTTGT
Organism: uncultured Verrucomicrobiae bacterium; assembly: GCA_963738245.1. Lineage (GTDB taxonomy): Bacteria > Verrucomicrobiota > Verrucomicrobiia > Limisphaerales > UBA11358 > UBA11358. The sequence continues at coordinate 350,627 of CAVTWB010000010.1, read as the reverse complement.
TCACATTGGAAAATTGACGGATGACGGGTGACGAGTGGCAGGAAAAGCAGCCGGCGCGGTCATGCCACCCGTCACTTTTCCGCCTTCGTGATTGATTTCCGCGCGCAATCGGCGAAACTGCCCGACTCAATTGACGTTTCATCGTTGCCGTTCGGAATCAACTTTGAACCTTCAACCTTGAACTTGAAACAAACTATGGCCGAGCCAAAAGAGAATTTGCAGATGGAAAAAATCGTGTCGCTGTGCAAGCGGCGCGGGTTCATTTTTCAATCGTCGGAGATTTATGGCGGCATCAACGGTTTTTGGGATTACGGCCCGCTCGGCGCGGAACTCAAGCGCAACGTCAAGGAGCTTTGGTGGCACGCCATGACTCGCCAGCGCGACGACGTCGCCGGCCTCGAAGCGACCATCATCATGTCACCGGAAATCTGGAAGGCCAGCGGCCACGTCGCGACGTTCAGCGATCCGATGATTGACTGCAAAACGTGCAAGGGCCGTTTTCGCGCGGATCAAATTTCAGAGATTTCCTGTCCGCAAAAGCCCAGCAAATGCGTCAGCGAATGTCACGGTGAAAAAACCGAGGCGCGCCCGTTCAACCTGATGTTTCAAACCTACGTCGGCCCGACAGCGACAGAAGCAGACATCGCGTATCTGCGGCCGGAAACCGCGCAGGCGATTTTCGCGCAGTTCAAAAATGTCCTGGACACATCGCGGCAGAAGGTGCCGTTCGGCATCGCGCAGGTCGGCAAGGCGTTTCGCAACGAGGTCACGCCGCGCAATTTCACCTTCCGCTCGCGCGAGTTCGAGCAGATGGAACTGGAATTTTTCATCAAGCCGGATGAAGTCATCGAGGCGATTCATGGAGAAGTGTTCAAGTGTTCAGTTTCAAGTGTTCAGCCGGAAGCTGCGGAACTGAAAACTGAAGACTTGAAACTGGAAACTCCCCAACCGAATTGGGGCTGGCAGGCGTGGCATCAATACTGGGTCGAGGAGCGCGTGCGCTTTTACGAAGGCATCGGGCTGTCGCGGGAGACGCTGGGATTTCACCACCAGACGCCGGCGGAACTGGCGCATTATGCCCGCGCCTGCACGGATATTTTGTTCAAGTTCCCGTTCAGCAAAAAGGACGCAGACGGCAACGTGACCGGCGACGAGTTGGAAGGCATCGCCGCGCGGAGCGATTTTGATTTGAGCCAGCACCAGCGTTTTTCCGGCAAGCCGATGGGCGTGTTTGACGAGGAGCTGCGCGCCGCGTGGGCGAAATTGCCGAAGGAAAAATCGGATGCGCTGTGGAAGCGTTATTACGAGAACCGGAAAAATTACCTGACGAAATCCGCCAAGCCCGACGAAACGCCGGAGCAGATTTCGCAGCAGGCGACGGACGACGCGAACGGCCTGGCGAAGGGCCAATACATCCCGCACGTCATCGAGCCGAGCGCGGGCGTGGACCGCTTGATCCTGGCGCTCATCGCCAAAGCCTATTCCGAAGTCACGAAAACCGACGACAAGGGTAAAAGCGAAACGACCGTGGTGATGAAATTTCATCCGCGCGTCGCGCCGGTCAAGGCCGGCGTTTTTCCGCTGCTCAAAAACAAACCGGAACTGGTGGTCAAAGCGCGCGCCGTCTATGAATTGCTCCGGCCGCACCTGAAGGCGGTTTACGACGACGGCGGCAGCATCGGCAAACGCTACGCGCGCCAGGACGAGGCCGGCACGCCGTTCTGCGTGACCGTTGACTTTGACACGCTCGGCGAAAAACCGGAGCTGCTGGACACGGTGACGGTCCGTTACCGTGACGACGGGCAGCAGGAACGCTTGAAAATTTCTGAACTTTTGGATTTTTTGCTGTCAAAGATTCGTTGATGCGTGAAGACGTAAAAATCTCCGATCCGCCGAAGCGCCGCGCGCCGACGCTGTATTTGATCATCACCGGCAAATTGATCAAGGGCACGCTCGCGCTGGCGCTGGCGTTTGGCGTCCTGAAGCTGGCCGGACAGGACTTGTCGGATTTGTTCGACCGGCTGGTGACGTGGGTGCATCTGGATCCGGAAAACCGTTTTTTTGCGGAAATTGGCGACCGGCTGGATCAAGTCACGCCGACCAACGTGCGCTGGGTCGCCGTCGCCACGTTTGTTTACAGCCTGATTTCGTTCGTCGAGGGCATTGGCCTGATGTATCGCTTTTCGTGGGCCGGCTGGCTGGCAATCGGCGAGTCGGCCTTTTTCATCCCCATTGAAGTGCATGAACTGGTGCGTCATCCGCGGTGGGTTGTGTTTGGCGTGCTCGCCTTCAACGTGCTGATCGTCTGGTATCTTTACGCGAACCGGAGCTGGCTGTTTCGGCATCATCACCATTAGGCCAGTTCATGCAAATTTTACTTGCGTCCCGGTCGAAAAACGCTTATTAACAGTGCAGAATTATGAACTGTCCGACGCGGCAGTCTGCTTGATGCTAAAATTTAAAGTCATGTCACAACCAACGAGGGTGTCTTGAGCCGCCCTTATTCTCCACGCAATTCCTCGCCTGCTTCGTTCGTCCGGGTCAACGGCAAAATCCGCGCCCGCGAAGTCCGTGTCATCGGAGTGGACGGCAACCAGCTCGGCGTCCTGCCGCTCACCGACGCCATCAACCTCGCGCGCCACCATGCCGTGGATCTCGTGGAAATCGCCGCGAACGCCGTGCCCCCCGTCTGCCGCCTGGTGGATTTCGGCAAATACCGCTACGAAATCGCCAAGAAGGAAAAAGAATCCAAGAAGCACCAGCACGCCTCCATCGTGAAGGAAGTCCAGTTGAGCCCGCGCATTGACCCGCACGACCTCGGCATCAAGCTGATGCACGCCATCAATTTTCTGTGCGAGGACATGAAGGTGAAGATCGCGCTGAAATTCCGCGGCCGCGAAATGGCGCACACCGAAGTCGGCTTCCAGGTCCTCAACAAATTTCTCGCCGACATCGCCCCCTACGGCCATCCCGATTTTCCGCCCAAGCTCATCGGCAAGGGCATCAACGTGATGATCAGCCCGCTGCCGCGCAACAAGCGCGCCAAAAATCCGAACCAGGTGGAAGGCGCGGGCGCGAAGATTCCGGCGGGCGTGCACGAGGCTCCGGCCCAACCCGCGCCCAAGCCCAAGGTTCCCGTCGCCAGCGAACCGCAGACCGGCGGACTCAACGACGCGTTTTCAAAGCTCGAAATCAGTTAGCCGCCCGCGCATTCCAGCCGCGCACCAGCTCCGGGAACCGGCAATTTTCGCAGACCGCGTTTGAGTGTTCACAGAAATCTCGCATCATTTGCATCAGGCCCTGCTGCGCCGCCGCCGTTTTCAAGAAGCGCGCGCTGGAAGTTCCAAGCAAACGCTGCCGCGCCAGTTTCAGCACGGAATTGTCTTCCGCCGCCGGCCACGCATAAAACCGCCGTTCTACTTCGCGCCGCAGCTTTTCATTTTTGCCCTCTGCTACCCGGATCCACAGCCATGGTAAAACGACGTTCACCGCCAGGTCGGTGACGCGCGCCGCGCCCAGCAGCGGCTGCGGCGCTTTCATCCGCGCCGACTTGAGCGTCCAATGCCACGACCAAAATTCATCGCGTTCAACTTGAAAAATTTCGTGGAGCGATGCCGGCAATTTTTGGTCCGGCAAATCCGCCGCGCACCAGTCTTCGATTTTGGAAGCGAGATTTTCCGAGGCGAGCCAGTGCGACGCCAGCGCGAGCCGCCGCTGCGGATGATTGGCCGGCCGCAGGCCGTGAAATTTCCACGCTGCGCGCGGCAAAACGCAGCCTTCAAATTCGTCGCGGTCGCGCCACCAGCAATCCCACGCGCGCCGCAAAAAAGTGTCCGAAGATTTTTGCGACCGTGTCAATTCCGCCGGCAGCAGGCCGCTGACGCCGAGCAGCCGCGCCTGAATTTCGAACGCGGAATTTGCACCACGCGACCAGCGCGATTTTGTCTCGGCGAGGTTTTGCATCGGCCAGACGTTGTGCTTGTAGCCGAGCGCGCGGAACAGATTTTCCCACAGCGCCTGCTCCCAGCCGGAATCCCTGGCGCGGGCCAGCATCGCGCCGGCCTTGCTTTGGAAACGGATTTCTGCTGCGGCGCGCAGCAGCTCCGCGAGCTGCGCCCCGTCCAGTTCGCGCAGCAGCGCGGAGCATTTGCCGCGCAAATTTTCCGGCAGCGAACGCAGCGGCTCGTTTTCAAGCGACAGGCTCAATTCGGCCAGCGGCGCGTCGAGGGAATTTTTCAGGGACAGAACTTCCGGCAAACCCTGAACGCTGAACTTTGAACCTTGAACGGCTTCGTCCCAGACGACGTGGAGCATCACGTTTTGGAAATTTTTATTTTTGTCGTGGCCGTGTGCGCGCCAGCCGCCGGAACGCAAATCAATCTCCACGTCGCCGGAACACGGCGCGCCGCCGCCGATTTGAATGATTGCACCACAAAAATCCGGCCCGCCTTCGACGCTGATGAATCCGGGATGAACCACGCGGACGGGTTTGCCGTCGGCGGTTTTGAGCTGGTCGCGCAGGAGGCGCTGGTGCTGCCAGACGGCCTGGAGCAGCCGCTCGGACGGCACGCCGCTGCCGTCGTGCAAAAATTGGGGTGCCGCGAATTGCGTCCGCCAGGCGGCGTAAAAATTTTCGGGTGCCGGGAACACTTTCTGAATTTTTTGCGCCGGTTTCGTGTCAAAGTCAAGTCGCCGGAAAACATTTCGCACACGGCCAGCGGCAACCCGGACAGTTTAGGGAAAGTGCGCCGGAGTTTTTGTTGGCCGTCGGCGGCATTTTTTGTTTACACTCGACGCCAAGTATTGATGAGCGAGAACGCGATGATTGAAGTGTCGGATTTGACGAAGCGCTACCCGGGCCGGACGGCCGTGGATGGCATTTCGTTCACGGTCGCGCGCGGCGAAATCGTCGGCCTGCTCGGCCCGAACGGCGCGGGCAAGAGCACGACGATGCGGATTCTTTCGAGTTTCATGCCGGCGACGAGCGGCACGGTGCGCGTGGCGGGCTTCGATGTTTTTTACGATTCGACCGAAGTGCGTCGGCGGATCGGTTTCATGCCGGAAAACAATCCGCTGTATCCGGAAATGCGCGTGCGCGAGTATCTGAAATTCCGCGCGCGGCTCAAGGGCCTCGGCTGGCGGCGTTCGCGCAAGCGCGTGGACACGGTCATGGAGCAATGCGGCTTGGCGGACGTGGGCCGCCGCATCATCGGCCAGCTTTCCAAGGGCTACAAACAGCGCGTGGGCCTGGCGGACGCGCTGGTGCACGAACCGGATTTGATCATTTTGGACGAACCGACCATCGGCCTCGATCCGAACCAGATCCGCTCGGTGCGGCAATTGATCAAAAGCCTCGCGGAGAAGCACACGGTTTTGATTTCGACGCACATTTTGCCGGAGGCGGAAATGATGTGCAGCCGGATGGTCATCATGTTCGACGGAAAAATCCTGGCGGCGGACACGCCGGAAAACTTGCAGAAGCTGATGCAGGGCAGCAGCCAGATTGTCGCGGAAATTGACGCGCCGGCGGACGAATTGCGCAGCGCGTGGGCGCAGATGCCGGGCATCGAACAGTTCGACGTATCGGCCGGCGAGGCCGAATTTCAACGGTGCATTTTGACGCCGCGTGATGGCTATGATTTGCGGCCGGCGATTTTCATGCTGGCGCGCGAACGCGGCTGGGTGCTGCGCGAGCTGACGCGCAGCCGCCATTCGCTGGAGGACATTTACGTCCAGGTCACGAAGCCGGGCGAGGAGGAGGAAAACTGATGCGCATCTTTTTAACCCTCCTGCGGCGGGAACTGGCGGGTTTTTTTCTGTCCATTACCGGCTATGTCATCATCACGGCGGTCACGCTGTTGATCGGCTCAAGCTTTGGAATGTTTATAAGGAATCTAGGCACCGACCCATTCTTGATGCCGGTCACGGAATTGTTTTTTAACAGCCTGCTATTTTGGGTCGTCCTGATTCTTGTGGCGCCGGTCATCACCATGAGGTTGTTTGCTTTGGAAAAAGCTTCTGGAACCTATGAAACGCTGATGACGACACCGGTAGGCGACACGGAAGTGGTCCTGGCCAAGTTCACGGCAGCAACGATTTTTTACATGGTAATGTGGTTGCCGACGCTCGGGTGCCTGTTCATTGTCGGACACTTTGCGAATCAGACGAGTGCTTTGGATGCGGGGACATTAGGCGGAACTTATTTGGGCATTTTATTGAGCGGCGGTCTGTTTCTCTCGATGGGCTGTTTTGCCTCCTCGCTGACGCGCAGCCAAGCGGTGGCGGCAATGGTTAGTTTGGCAACCGGGGTGATATTGCTGATCGTGGCTTACTTGGCACAAACGATTCCGGCAACCAACCAGTGGCAATCACAGTTTGTATTGTCGTATTTCAATTTATTCAAGCAGATGGAGGATTTCACGCGCGGCGTGGTGGACACGCGCACGGTGGTTTTTTATATGAGCGCCACTTTCTTCTTTTTATTCCTGACCCTGCGCGCGGTGGAAAGCCGCCGCTGGAAATAAAATGGCCGCCAAATCCCAACCCAGTTTCTCGCCGGGCCGCCGCTGGACAATCGGCTTCGACGTGGTCGTGCGCACGGCGCTGGTGCTGGCGGTGGTCGTGATGGTGAATTATCTCGGCGCGAAATTTTATGAACGGTTTTATTTTAGTTCACAAACGCAGGTGAAATTGTCCCCGCGCACGTTGAGCGTGGTGCGTTCGATCACAAACCAAGTCGTCGTGACGGTTTATTACGACAAGACCGACGACTGGTATCCGACCATCATCGCGCTGCTTAACGAATACCGCTCGGCGAACCCGGACATTTCCGTCAAAACCGTGGATTACCTGCGCGACGCGGGCGAGGCGCAAAAAATCAAGGATCAATACAAGTTGAGTTCGACGAAGGACAAGGACCTCGTGATTTTTGACAGCGGTGGCCATGTGAAAGTCGTCAATGGCGACGCACTCACGCAGGTCAAGCTGGAGCAGGTGCCCAATGCCACCGAACGCGAGTTCCGCCGCAAGCCCATTGCGTTCAACGGTGAAATGATGTTCACCGCGATGTTGCTCGCGGTGGAAAATCCCAAACCGCTCAAGGCGTATTTCCTGCAAGGCCACGGCGAGCCGTCGCTGTCCGATTCCGGCGAGACGGATTACCAGAAATTCGGCGCGGTGCTGGCCGAAAGCTACATCGCGACCGAACCGTTGCAGTTGCTCGGCGACACCGCCGTGCCCGATGATTGCAACCTGCTCATCATCGCCGGCCCGCGCACGGAGTTGAAACCGGAGGAACTTCAGAAGATTGACCAATACCTGAAGCAGGGCGGCCGGCTGTTCGTGCTGTTCAACTATTTTTCCATCAAACATCCGACCGGCTTGGAACCGATTCTCAAGCCGTGGGGCGTCAATGTGATTTCCGACGTGGTGCATGACCCCAAAAACACCATCAACGGCCAGGACGTTTACACCTTCAACTTCAGCTCGCATCCCGCCGTCAATCCGCTCACGCAGCTCGCGGTTGATCTGGTTTTGCCGCGCCCGGTTGCCCGGGTGGACTGGGAAAATCCGCCCACCGATGCGCCGAAGGTGGATGAACTCGCGTTTTCCGGCCCGGAGTCAACGCTCCTGGGCGATCCCACCGCCGCGCCGCGCAGCTATCCGCTCATGGCGGCTGTCGAGCAAAAGTCCGTCCCCGGCGTGGCCAACACGCGCGGCACCACGCGCATGATTGTCGTGGGCGATTCTTTTTTTCTCGGCAACCGGCTGATTGAATCCGGCGCGAACCGGGATTTTTTGGGCTATGCGGCGAACTGGCTGCTCGACCGCACCGTGCTGCTCGAAGGCATCGGGCCGCGGCCCGTCACGGAATTCCGCCTGACGATGACGCATGACCAGCAGATCAAAGTCCGCTGGCTGCTGCTTGGCGCGCTGCCCGGCGGCGTGCTGGCGTTCGGCTGGTTGGTCTGGCTGGTGCGCCGAAGATAATGAACTCGAAAAACACATGGACATGGTTTGTCGTCGCTGCGCTGTTGTTCGCGTCCATTTATGTTATGGACCAGTTCATGCGCCCGCCCGCCGTTGCAACGTCTGGCGTTCTGCCGGGGTTGCAGCCTTCGGCGGTGACGAGCCTCCAGGTGATTCCCGCCGGCGCGCTGGAAATCCGCGCCGACCGCACCAACAATTCCTGGGTGCTGTCAAAACCCATTGCTTACCCGGCGCAACCGGCTGCCATCGAAGCCCTGCTCGCCGCGCTCCAAAAACTCACGCCTGCCACGCGCATCAGCGCCGCGGAACTCCGCGAACACCGCACGACCTCGGCGGATTACGGATTTGATTCGCCGCAAACCACACTCGTGATCGAGTCCGGCGACCAGCGCTGGCAACTGCTGGCCGGCAACCGGACCGCGCCCGGCGACCAGGTTTTCCTGCGCGTCGTCGGCGTGGACGGCGCGTTCGTGACGGATGCTGACTGGCTCAAATTTTTGCCGCGCTCGGCCGGCGACTGGCGCAGCACCGCGCTGGTGTCGGCGGACGCAAACAATTGCGACGCCATCGTGCTGACCAACGGCGCAAAAGTCATCGAGCTGCGCCGCGATGCGACGAACCACCTCTGGCGCATGATCCGTCCGTTGCAGGCGCGCGCCGACAGCGACCGCATCACCGACGCGCTGCAACAATTGCAGACCGCGCAGGTCGCGCAGTTTGTCGCCGACGACGCGGCGGATTTGACGGCGTTCGGCCTGCAGCCGGCCGACCTTGATTTGTGGTTCAATCGCGGAACCAATCCTGTTTCCGCCCTCCACATTGGAAAAGCTCCGACGAATGACGCGGCGCAAGTCTATGCGAAGCGCGAAGGCTGGAACGCTGTATTCACGACGGCCAAAGACCCGCTGTCGCTGTGGCGCGGCTCCGTGAATGATTTCCGCGATCCGCACCTGCTCGAACTCGCCGCGCCCGTAGCCGAAATCGTGGTGCAGGGTCCGCACAATTTCACCGTGCAGCAGGCCACGAACGGCTGGAAAATCGTCGGCGAAAAATTTCCGGCGGACGCCGACAGCGTCCAGCAGTTCTTCAAGGAACTGGCGGGCCTGCGCATCGCGGAATTTGTCAAGGCTGCCGTGACCGCGCCGGATTTGCCCGCCTACGGGCTGGCGGCGCCGCAATTCCAGATCACCCTCCGCTCGGCGGTGGGTGACACCAACGCCGTCATCGTGCAACTGGCCTTCGCCGTGCAGACCAACGGCATTTTTGTCCGCCGTGCGGACGAGGATTCCATTTATTCCATCTCGCCGGAGGATTTCAACCGGCTGCCGGAATCGGGCTGGGAACTGCGCGACCGCCGCATCTGGAATTTCAGCGAGACCAATGTCGCGCAAATCACATTGCACCAGAGCGGCAAAACCCGCGTGCTGGTCCGCAACGGCGCGAACAAGTGGTCGCTCGCCGCCGGCTCGCAGGGCATCATCAATCCGCCCGCGCTGGAGGAGACCGCGCACCGGCTGGGCGGACTGACCGCGCTCGGCTGGGTGGCGCGTGATGTGACCGACCCGGAAAAAAATTTCGGCTTGAACCCGGACAACCTTGAAATCACCGTCGAACTCAAGAGCGGCGAAAAATTGTCCACGGCCTTCGGCACGGAATTGACGAAGCGCTACACGGCGCTGGCCGCCGTGACGCTTGACGGCGAACGCTGGGCGTATGTTTTTCCGCCCACGCTCTACCAGTTCGTCCTGAATTATCTCACCATTCCGGCGGACGTTCCCTGATATGCGACCCGGGTTCTGGCGCAAATGCCGCGTGGGCTTCCGCTGGTGCCGCATCAGCGCGTGGCTGGTGGTGCTTGCCGTCGTGTGCGCCGTCGTGTGGTTCAACCGCATCGGCCTGCCGGATTTTCTGAAAACGCGGCTCGTCACCACTTTGCACGAGCGCGGCATCGAACTGGAATTTTCCCGGCTGCGGCTGCGCTTCGAGCGCGGCATCGTGGCGGAAAACGTCCGCATCGGCGGCCCGCAAACCGCCGCCAGCCCGGTGCTGACGCTCGCCGAGGTGCAATTGCAGCTCGATTTCCGCGCGCTGCTCCGGCGGCAATTGCAGGTGGACGGACTGGTTTTGCGCCAGGGGAAATTTCTCTGGCCGGTTTCACCGACGAACACCTTGCGGCTCGACGGCATCCAGACCGACCTGCGTTTTCATACCAACGACACCTGGTCGCTCGACAATTTTCAAGCGAACCTTGCTGGCGCGAAACTCACCTTGTCCGGGGAGGTCGCCCACGCGCCGGAAATCCGCAACTGGGCGGTTTTTCACGGCCACAATTCCGCCAATTTCCCCGACGTGCTGGCGCAACTGCAAAAACTTTCCGACACGCTCAACCGGATTCATTTCGACGGGTCGCCGCAATTGATTCTGACGCTGGACGGTGACGCGCGGGACATTCATTCGTTTGCCGTGCATCTCAACGCCAACGCCGCCGGCGCGCAGACGCCGTGGTTTCAGGCGCGCGATTTGCAGCTCACGGCGAATCTGACCGCGCCCGCCGGCGTGCCAACCAATTTTGATTCCTCGTGGAGTTTTTGGACAAACCTGCAGCCGTATCAACTGGAATGGTCGGCGCGCGGCGCGCAATTGCGGTCGGAAAAATTGAACGCGGACTCGGTTGTGTGCGGCGGATTCTGGCGCGCGCCGGAACTCGCCGTCACCAACCTGTCGGTCAGACTGGGCGGCGGACGGCTGGATGCCCGGCTGAATTTAAATGTTGCCACGCGCGAACTGGCATTCACGAACGCATCGGATTTTGACCTGCACGCGGTCTATGCGTTGCTGACGGAAAAAACTGTCGAGCGGCTCGCGGATTTTTCCTGGACGCAGCCGCCGGCGCTGCAAATCAACGGCTCGCTGAAATTGCCCGCGTGGACCAACGCGCAGCCGGATTGGAACGGTGAAGTGCGGCAAACCGTGCGGCTGGATGGCGAGCTGGCGTTTAACAACGCCACGGTGATGGGCGCACAGATTGATTCGGCTCGCACGCATTTTTCCTATTTGGATCTAATCTGGCAACTGCCCGATCTCGCGGTAGCGCAGGCCAAGACGAGGCTGGAAATCAGCGGCTACGAGGATGACGCGACGAAAAAATACCGCTGGCAGATTTACGGTGCGTTTGACCCGGAAGCGGCCCGGCCGTTTTTGACGGACAGCAACGCGGCACGCGGTCTGGCGATCGTGAAACTGTCCGGGCCGCTGGCGCTGGATGTGGACGTGAGCGGGCGTTTGTATGATTACGACAGCATCGCGGTGGGCGGTCGCGTGGCGGTGACAAATTTCACGGTGCGCGGTGAAGCATTTGGCGACGTGACGTCGGTGGTGAATTACACGAACCGGGTGCTGGCGTTTTTGCAGCCGCGGATGCACACCGGCGCGCAGATGGCGACGGCGGACAGCGTGACGCTGGATTTCAATGCGCGGCTGATTTATTTCACCAACATTTTTTGCATCGCCGACCCGGAGCCGGTGGCGCGCGCCATCGGGCCGAAGACGGGCAAGCTCGTGGCACCGTATCATTTCCTGCAACCGCCGACGGCGCGGGTGAACGGCCAGATTCCGTTGCGCGACATGAACGGCGGGCGCGAAATGGGCGATGTGGACATGCGCTTTGACGTCATCAAGGGCGCGCCGTTCGAGTGGCTAAAGCTCAAGACGACCAACATCGTCGGGACGCTTCACTGGCGCGGTCAGACGCTGTTGTTGACGAATGCGGTGGCGGCGTTTTACGGCGGCACGGCGGACGGCTGTGCCTATTTTGATTTTCGCGTGCCGCATGAGGGCGCGGATTATCAATACGAAGTCAACGTGACGAACGTGAATTTGCACACGCTGGCGCTGGAGCTGGGCAACCCGACGAATCACCTCGAAGGCATTGTGGCGGGACAGCTCATCGTGACCAATGCCAGCACGGAGGACTGGCGGACGTTGAGCGGTTACGGTCACGTGACATTGCGCGACGGGCTGCTTTGGGACATTCCAATCGTGAGCATCTTGTCGCCGGTGCTGAACACGGTTTCGCCGGGCCTGGGTAACAGCCGGGCGACGGAGGCGTCGGCAAAATTTGTGGTCGCCAACGGCCTGATTTTTTCCGACTCGCTGGAAATCCGCTCGACGATGACGCGGCTGGAATATGTCGGGACGATTGACCTGCATCAGAACGTGAACGCCCATGTCACCGCGCAACTGTTGCGCGACACACCGTTGGTTGGGCCGCTGTTCAGCACGGTGCTGTGGCCGGTGAGCAAATTGTTTGAATATCACATCACCGGTTCGCTCAAGGATCCCAGGAGCGAGCCGATTTTTGTGCTGCCGAAACTGCTGCTGCTGCCGCTGCACCCGATCCGCACGCTGGAGGACATCATTCCCGGCGGCGATTCCTTCTCGAACCGTCCGGCGGGGAATTGAATTCAACCGCTGAACGGATCAGTTTTGCGGCATTCCGTTCGCGTCGGGCACCTGGCTCGGCGGCTGGTTGGTGGAAACACCCTTGTTGTGCCGGGCGGCTTGCAGGGCGGCCTTAGCTTCTTTGTCAGCTTCAATTTGTTCAACATTTTCCTCAGCCTTGACTTCTTTAAGCGCCTCCTTGTTGTCTTCGGAATCGGCGTGAGCGATGCCCGGCAAACGGGACTCCTCCGTTTTGGCCTGCAAGGAAGCCAGCTCCGGCGTTTTCAAAACCGTCGGCCGCATCAGCACCAGCAGCTCGTTCCGGGTCTTGTTGCTGGAGCGGGAACTGAACAGCGCGCCGAGCAGCGGGATGTCCTGCAACAGCGGAACGCCGCTCTTGTTGAAGTCTTTTTCAGAATAAATCGCGCCGCCGAGGATGATGCTGTCGCGGTCTCTGACGGCGACATTGGATGAAAGCGTCTTGGTGGCCGTATCCGGCACCGGATTGCCGTCAATCGTCGTGTAGCCCGAGATGTCGTCAATCTCCTCCTGGATTTGCATCACCACCAACCCGTCGGGGTTGATGAACGGCGTGACGTTCAGCGAGACGCCGACCGAGAGCTGCGAATAGGACGAGCCGATGCCCGAGTAGCCACCGTTGTAAGTGCTGTTCACATACGGCACCGTGCTACCGACGAAAAACGAGGCCGGCTGCGCCTGAAAAGTCTGGATGCGCGGCTTTTGGATGATGGTGATCGAGCTGTCGGAAGCCGCCGCCTGGAGCGCGATATCGTAGTCGGAGTTTCCAATCTGGCCGAAGTAGCTCAATCCGCTCGACAGCACGCTGTTGGTCCCGCTGACGGCGTTGGCTAAACCGTTGGATGCGCCGGGTAGAAAACTAAAGAATGACGGGCCGTTATTGTAACCACCCGTGCCCTTAAAGTTGGGCGTGTTGATGGCGCTCGGATTTTGGACGGCGGAAACGCCGAGATTCCATTGATGGCCGAGCGACACCTCCATGATGACCGACTCGATGAGCACCTGGGACAGCAGCACGTCCAGTTTGTCGATGATGTTCTTGATCCGTTCCATGTCCGGACGCGTCGCGAAAATCAGAAGCGAATTGCTCCGCTGGTCGGCGACGATTTTTGTCTGGCCGAAAATCTGGATTTGATCCTGCTGCCCGCCGGTGGACGCGCGCTGAATGATGGACTGCAACCGCTGCTGGAAAGTCGAGGCGCCGCCGCTGGGCGTGCCGTTGGCCGTGGTGCTTCCCATGCCGCCAATCGTGCTGCGCTGCTGGCCGTTCATGCCAGCGCCGCCCGAATTCATGCCATTGCCGCCCGGATAAGTGCTGGCTCCGCCCGGCGTGGTGCCTTGAAAGCCGGAGCCGCCGCCGCCGTTCGGAGATCTGAAACCATTGCCGGAGCCGCCGGTGGAGCTGGAGCCGCCGATGCTGACGGTGCTGCCGCCGCCGGTGCCGCCGAGACTGTTCAGGGCGCTGGCAATGTCCTCGGCCAGCGCGTATTTTATCGGGATGACTTCCGAGATGTATTCCGTCGGCACGGACACGTCCACGCGATCAATCATCTCCATCATGCGTTTCACATTTTCCGCGTCGTCCCGCAGCACGAGGATGCCGTTGTTATCAAACTGCACGATGGCATTCGGCAGCTTTGCGAACGGCTGGAGGAGCGGCGCCATCTCGCTGGGCTTTACGTTTCGCAACTGCACGATGCGCGTCACATACGTTCCCAGGTCGGGCAACTGGCTGGCGGTGGCGTCGCTGAAGCTCGCCCCGGCGGTGCCGGCCTGGTCCACCGGCAGGACCTTCACGAATTTGTCGCCGATGTTGATGACCGAAATGCCGTTCAACGCGAGCACCGCCTGCAAAGCCTGGATGGCCTCGGTTTTGGTCAGCGGCGTTTCCGTCTTCAAAATAATGGAGGCTTGCGGCAGTCCCGCACGCAGCAGCGTGCGTCCGACCAGCTTCGCATACACTTCCAGCACCTGGCTCACGTCCACGCCCTGAAAATTGATGTTTCCCGCCGGAATCATTTCTTCCGGTGGCGGGGCGGCGTTTGCAGTGTCATCGGGAGCGGCGGCCGGAGCCGCCGGAGCCGCGGCGGGAATTGCGGGCGCGGCGGGCAGGGCCGCTGGCGCGGGCACAACGGGCGTCGCCGGCATCGCCGCCGGACCGTTGTTAGGCGTGGCGGCAGGAACGCGGTTGGTGGTTTGCCGGATGACCGGCATGGTTTGCGCCCAAAGATTGAGTCCGGTTAAAAATAAAATCAGGAGGAGCGTGGTCGTTTTCATGGTGCCTTTGCGGTTGCGGGTTTCAAATTGGCGGCCTTGTCATTTTTCTGGTAGCTGGCGACAAGCTGGATGTTGGCGTTGAGATGCTGCCGGGCGCCGTCGGGCTGCAGTTCCAGGTCGAGCACGCGGATCATCGAGGCGCCGGAGCCGAGCTTGTAGAGAAAATCCACCAGCGACTTGTCGTCGGCGATGACGTTGATGTTCTGCACCTGCTCGACAAAAAAGGCGTCGTTCGTGCGCGTGATCTGGCGCGAGTTGTTGACGATGCTGACGCCGCTCTGCGCGGATTGCGTCTGGATGGTGCGCAGCATGTTGACGGACTGGTCTTCGAGCGCGACAAATTCGCCCTGGCTTTGCAGGCTGTTCACCTGCTTCTGGTAGGTGTCCGTCTGCGCGATGGCCCCCTGGTATAGTTTTAATTTGCGTTCCGCCGCGCCCCGGCGGTTGCGCAAATTTCCCCAGTCGGAAAAATGCGGCCAGATGAACACATAATTCAGCACGAGAAAAACCACCACCAGGATGCCGATGGCCAGCCGGCGCTCCAGCGGCTGCAGTTGCGCAAAATATTTTTTCACGGCGTCTCCTCCGTGTGCCGCAGTTCCAGGCTGAAATTCCAGGAGGCCTGGCTGCCGCTTTGGTGATAGACCAGTTGATCGCTGCCTTCGGTGTTGAACACCGGCTGGCCGTTCAAGTCCGCCTTGCGCAGCGTGTCGTAAAAATCGGTGATTTCGGTGATCTGGTCGGAGGCCACCGTGCCGTTGAGCGAAAGCCTCTGCCCGTTGCCAAAACTGAACCGCTGCAGGGTGATTCCTTCCGGCAGCAGATCCGCGACGAGCTTCCAGCAGTCCAGCGCCGCGTATTTCAAATCCTGCCGCTTCTTGAGCACCTCGTAACGCGCCTTGAGCTGCAGCACGTTCGTGTAGCTGCCGCCGAGCGCCGCGGCCTGCTGCTCGACCTTGGCGGTCTGGATGCCGAGAAAAAAGGTGGCGCAAAAATAAACCGCCACGCACGCCGCATATAAAATTCCCGCGGCGAACAGGCCGTGCAGCCACAGCCGGTCAAAAAACTGCTCCCGGTAGCGCGCCGAAAATTCGGCGGGCAGCAGGACCGCCTGGTTCCCGTCCGCCGTCGTCGCGCGCCGCGCCGTGTGCGCCGCCAGTTCCGGCAACGGCAGCGGTTTTTCCACCGGCACCGGGTCGTCCAGCCCGTCGCGCAAAAATGTTTTCCAGTCGTCCGCCAGGCCGCCGTCGGCCACCAGATGCCATTTCGGCTGCGCCGTGAGCCAGCCTTCGAGTTCGCCCGCCCAAGCCAGATGCGCGAGCTGTTCCCGCAGGCTTTTCGCGCGGTCGCCGGTGGCCGGCAGGACGACGTAGCTCAAGTTGCGCAGCGCGCCGCCAAACCACCACGCCACCAGCGCGGCGTTCTGGCCGTTCAACAGCGCCGGATAAATCCACGCGCCGTCATCGGTCGCCGGCGTCGCCGCCAACTGGTCAAGCATCGGTGCTTCGAGCCGGTCGGCGAGAAACCCCTGCGTCTCCAGCTTGCCGAGAAATTCCTCAACCCCCTTGCGCTCGACAATCACCACGATGACCGTCTGCAAATTTTCCGCCGGCGCGTCCGGCAAAATCTGGAGCGTCCAGACGATTTGCGTGACGGGCACCGGCGACAGTTTTTCCAATTGCAGTTCCACCATCGAAAGCGTTTCGCCGAAGCTGCTCTTGGGCAGTTCGATGACGCGGAGGAAAATGCTTTCCGGCGGCAGCCAGGCGACGTTCAGCCGGGGCTGCCACAGGGAAGTCCACGATTTGGAAACCGCCGAAGGCAGCGGCTGGCCGGGCGCGCTGCTGGTCTCGCGGTTCAGCGCGCCGCCTTTGGCGTCGAACTGCCAGAGGCGGTTCGCGTCGGGCGCGGTGTGCAGAATGTTGCAGGAATGCCAGCGGGCCATGGAATTTACGATTGGATTTACGATTTACATTGGCGCACGATGACAACGTAAATCGCAAATCGATAAATGTTGCGTGAATTCATTTTTCGCGGAATGAATTGCGTGTGTTCGCCGCCGGCCAGCGATTCAAGGTGTTCCTCCATCTGCGTCACGCGCAAAACTTCCTCGATGGTCGTTTCGCCGCCTTTGACCTTGATCCAGCCGTCGTCGCGGAGCGTGCGCATCCCGGCTTCAATCGCGCGCTGGGCGATGGCCACGGCGGACGCGCGGCTCATGACCAGCGGACGGATGGCCTCGGTGACGATGAGCAGTTCGTAAATTCCTTTGCGGCCCTGATAACCCTGCTGGCGGCATTCCTCGCAACCGGCACCGTGCCAGATTTTCGCCGTCTCAATGTCCGCCGCCGGAAAGCCGATCTTCCGCAAATAATCGCGCGACACCACCTGCTCGGTCTTGCAGTGCTTGCAAATGGTGCGGACGAGCCGTTGCGCCATGACGGCCTCGACCGACGACGCCACAAGAAACGGCTCGATGCCCATGTCAATCAACCGCGTGAACGCGCTCGGCGCGTCGTTGGTGTGCAGCGTGGAAAAAACCAGGTGGCCGGTAAGCGATGCGCGGATGGCGATTTCCGCCGTCTCCGAATCACGAATTTCCCCGACCATCACGACGTTCGGGTCCTGCCGCAAAATGTGGCGCAAACCCATCGCGAACGTCAGCCCGATGTCCGAGCGCACGGCGATTTGATTGATGCCTTTCAATTCATATTCCACCGGCTCCTCAATCGTGATGATGCGTTTCGTGACCGAGTTGATGGAACTCAAGAAAGCGTAGAGCGACGTGGATTTGCCGGAACCGGTCGGGCCGGTGACGAGAAAAATTCCGTGCGGCTTGAGGATGATTTCGCGGATGGCGTTTTCCTCGGCGGGCGCGAAACCGAGCTTGTCGAGCGACAGGAAAATTTTTCCGCGCGTCAGCAAGCGGAGCGAAACGCTTTCGCCATAAACCGTCGGCACGGTGGAAACGCGGATGTCAATTTCCTCGCCCTTGATGCGGACGTTGATGCGGCCGTCCTGCGGCAATCTTTTTTCGGCGATGTTCATTCCGCTCATCACCTTGATGCGCGAAATGAGCGCGGCTTGAAACCGCTTCAACTGCGGCGGCATCGGCGTCTGGTGCAAAATGCCGTCAATGCGGTAGCGGATGCGCAATTCATCCTCCGCCGGCTCGAAATGAATGTCCGTCGCGCGGTCCTTGAACGCCTCCCAGATGATCTGGTTCACGAACTTGATGACGCTCGCCTCCTGGTCGTCCTCGGTGATTTCCTTGTCGGCGGCGATTTCCAGCTCCATGGATCTCTTCGCCCATTTCGTCGAGCGTTTCAGCGCCGACGCCGTAATATTTTTTCAGCGCCTTCTCGATTTCCGCCTTGGTCGCGAGCGCGAACTGCACCGGCATGTGCGCGTCGAACTTCACCGCGTTCATCATCGCCGCGTCGAACGGGTCGCTCACGACGACCTGCAAGGTGCCGTTCTCCAGCGCGGTCGGCAGGACGGAATATTGAAACGCGATCTTCGTGGAAAGTTTGTTGCGCGCCTCGGTCGCAATGGAAAGTTTCGGCAGATCCAGATACGGCCAGCCGAGCGCCGCCGCGAGCCGCTGCGATGAAGACGTCCTCGCCCACGCCGCGTTCGCGCGCGACGAACGTCAGCAGCGGTTCGGTCGAGCCGCCGTCCGCCGCCGTGCGCCACGTCTTCTGCCAGTCGTTAAACTGGGCCGGCGACGCTTCGGCGACCGTCGCGACGAGATTTTTTACCGAGTTAAATGCCATTTGTTACCCCTGTTTCAACAACCGGAGCCGCGAAAAGTTGCAGAAAATCGCAACAAATTCAACCACGAACGGACGCCGCCGAAGCCCGACGCGCCAGATCCGGCACTGAATTCCTTTGAATTCACGGCCATTTCTGTTTATTCGTGTTCGGAATGAAACAATTCGCCACCATCACCGTCATCGGCCGCGACAAGACCGGCGTCATCGCGCGCGTCACGAATTTCCTGTTCGAGCAGCACGCCAACATCGAGGCGCTGGAGGAGCAGGTCACGCGCGGCCAGTTCAGCATGACGCTCCAGGCTTCGTGGAAAAGCAGCGAATTGAATGCGAATCGCTCCGCGCCGGGCTGGACACGCTGGCCAAGGCGCTCGGCATGGAAATCAAGTTGCGCCTGACCGACCCGAAACGCCGCCAGCGGTTCGCCATCATGGTCACGAAGGAGACGCATTGTTTCGACGCGCTCATGGCCGCGAAATTGAAGGCCGAACGCCGCGCTCGTCATCGGCAATTACGACGACTTCGCGCCGCGCGCCAAAAAATTCAAGCTGCCGTTCGCGCACATCAACTGGAACGACCGCGCGCAGGCCGAAAACCGCGCGCTGCAACTGATCGAGGAACATGAGATTGATTTCATCGTGCTGGCGCGGTTCATGAAAATTTTGTCGCCGAACTTCGTGTGGCGCTACAAAAACAAGATCATCAACATTCATCCGTCGCTGCTGCCGAGTTTTCCCGGCCCGCAGGCTTACCGGCAGGCTTACGAAAGCGGCGTGAAAATTGCCGGCGTCACGGCGCATTTTGTTTCCATGCGGCTGGACGAAGGCCCGATCATCGCGCAGGGCGCGTTTCATACGCGGCCAGACATGGCGCTCAAGGATCTCGTCGCGCGCGGCCAGCAGCTTGAAGCCGGCGTGCTCGTCAAGGCCGTGAAACTTGTATCTCGGCAAACGGCTGGATGTTTATTGGGGCGTGGTGAAGGAAGTTTGATTGGAAATTTTTTCCAGAACAACTCGCCTCGACTCACACCCTCAAAGTGATATTTTATCCGCGTGAATGACCTCCTCATCGGCCTCGTCGGCGCGGTGCTGGCCACGAACCAGCCGCTCGCCGTCAGCAACCTGGTCCAGCAGCAGACAGGCATTGCCGTGACCGTGCCGGCCGCGAACGACCCGGCGGAGCAGGAGCTGCAGCAGTTGATGGCCGACGACGACGCGGCCTCGGCCGAGGTGGACAAATGGATCCGCGACAACAACGATTTCTACGCGCAGGGCGCCGGCGTGCCGAAGGAGGAATTGAGAAAGCGCATCATGGACCGCTTCGCGTCGGTCCGCAAAGGCTACGAGGATTTTCTGAAGCGGCATCCCGATTCGGCGCACGGCTACCTGGCCTACGGCAGTTTTCTCAACGACATCGGCGAGGAGGAGGCCGCCGTGGAGCAATACGAAAAATCCCGCCAGCTCGACCCGAAAAATCCCGCCGTCTGGAACAACCTCGCGAATTATTACGGCGAGCACGGCCCGCTCACGAATGCCTTCATTGATTATGCGAAGGCGATTGAATTGAATCCCGCCGAGCCGATTTATTATCAGAACATGGCGACGACGGTTTATCTTTACCGCAAGGACGCGCGCGAGTTTTTCCACATCAACGAGCAGCAGGTGTTCGACAAGGCGCTGGCGCTTTACCAGCAGGCGATGAAGCTCGACCCGCAAAATTTCCCGCTCGCGACCGATTTTGCGCAGAGCTACTACGGCATCCGCCCGCTGCGCACCAACGACGCGCTCGTCGCCTGGACCAACGCACTGAACATCGCCGGCGACGAACTCGAGCGCGAAGGCGTCTATCTTCACCTCGCCCGCATCAAAATTGCCATCGGGCAATACGACGAGGCCCGCGCGCAGCTCGACGGCGTGACCAACATCGCGCTGACTGACATGAAAAACCGGCTCCGGCGCAGCCTGCACGACCACGAGTTTCCGCCGACCAATTCCGTTCCCGAAATTTCGACGAACAGTGCGGTCGCGATGACCAACCGGCCGCCGGTCTTGACCAACGGCCTGCCGGCGCTCACGAATC
This sequence comes from uncultured Verrucomicrobiae bacterium, assembly GCA_963738245.1. Taxonomy (GTDB): domain Bacteria; phylum Verrucomicrobiota; class Verrucomicrobiia; order Limisphaerales; family UBA11358; genus UBA11358. The sequence goes on along the minus strand of CAVTWB010000010.1, from coordinate 330,030 downwards.
CGCCGGTTTTTTCATCGAATATCGTCACCGCCATGTCCAACGTTCCGCCAATTGTTCCGAAGACAACCGAATTGCAAGCGCCGGTGCCGCTGGCGAGCGGACAAAAACCGTAAACAATTGGACAAAATCCGCTTTGTGTCTTGCCGGCGTTCTGGTGTTATAATCCGCCCATGAGCTTTTACGACAAATTGAAATTTGACGCCAACGGCCTGATTCCCGCAATCATCCAGGAACAGAAAACCGGCCGCGTGGTGATGATGGCGTGGATGAACCGCGCTTCGCTGGAGGACACCATCAAGACCGGCAAGACGCACTTCTGGAGCCGCTCGCGCCAGAAATACTGGATGAAGGGCGAGGAAAGCGGCAACACGCAAACCGTCAAGGACATCGCGTTCGACTGCGACGGCGACGTGCTGCTCATCCAGGTCGAGCAAAAAGGCCCGGCGTGCCACGAGGGTTACAATTCCTGCTTCTTCCGCTCCATCGAAGGCAGCGGCGAGACGTTCAAGACCACCGAGCCGCAAATCCTCACGCCGGAGCAGATGTATAAAAAGAAATGAAGCAGGCGGAACGATGAATGAAGAATTGTCGCAAACGCGCTCAATCTGGTTGTTTCTTCATTCAAAATTCTTCATTCTTCATTTGCCATGTATTCACCGTCGCTTGATGAATTTCTGAAGTTTGCCGCGCAGGGGAATCTCATTCCCGTCACGCGCCGCATTCTCGCCGATTTGGAAACGCCGCTCTCCGCCTACCGCAAAATCCGCGGCGCGGGCGAATCGTTCCTCTTCGAGTCCGTCGAAGGCGGCGAACACATCGGGCGCTTCTCGTTCGTCGGCTGCAATCCGCGCGCGGTCATCCGGCAGGACGGCCAGCACGTCCAGATGATTGAAAACGGCCGCGTCACGGAAAGTTTCATGGTTGGAGCGCCGGTCTCCGGCCCGGCCCGGCCAGCGGTTTCTAATTTTCAAAGCGCCGGATCGGAGACCGGCGCTCCGGCAACCGTCCGTGACGGCCTCGAAGTCGTTGAGCGCGTGATGAAAAAATTTCGCGCGGTCGCGGTGCCGGGCCTGCCGCGCTTCACCGGCGGCGCGCTCGGCTTCATCGGCTACGAATTCATCCACGACGTCGAGCCGGTCGTCCCGCGCCCGCCGCAGGATGAATTGAAAACGCCGGTCATGTATTTTCTCGTCGCCGACCAGCTTTTGATTTTTGACCGCGTGCAGCAGACCATCACGATTCTGGTCAACGCCATTCTCGATGACGCGGAATCACCCACCGATGCCTACGAAAACGCGACGAGCGAGATTGACCGCATCATCTCGCTGCTGGAACAGCCGGGCGAACACACCGCTGTCGGTGTGACCAATGATTTTCCCGCCGTCGAATTTGAATCCAACCAGTCGAAGGAAAAGTTTTTCGCCAACGTCGAGGCGTCGAAGAAATACATCACCGGCGGCGACATCATCCAGGTCGTCGGTTCGCAGCGTTTTTCCGCGCCGGTCACGGCGTCGCCGCTGGATGTTTACCGCGCGGTGCGGAACATCAATCCGTCGCCGTATTTGTTTTTGCTGGAGCTGGACGGCTTTGCGCTGGTCGGCGCGTCGCCGGAACTACACGTCCGCTGCGAGGAGGGCAAAGTCGAAATCCGCCCGATTGCCGGCACACGGCGTCGCGGCAAAAACGAGGACGAAGATGCCGCGCTCGAAAAAGAACTGCTCGCCGACCCAAAGGAACGCGCCGAGCACGTCATGCTCGTGGATCTCGCGCGCAACGACATCGGCCGCGTCTGTGATTTCGGCAGCGTGCAGGTCAAAGACTTGATGTTCATCGAGCGTTACAGCCACGTCATGCACATCGTCTCGCAGGTGGAGGGGAAATTGTCGGCGGAAAAAACGAATTACGATCTGATGCGCGCGACGTTTCCCGCCGGCACGGTCAGCGGCGCGCCGAAAATCCGCGCGATGCAGATTATTTCCGAACTGGAGCAGACCACGCGCGGCCCTTACGCCGGCGCGGTCGGCTATTTTTCCTTCAACGGCAATCTCGACACCTGCATCGCCATCCGCACCGCGCTCATCAAGGACGGCAAGGCTTACGTCCAGGCCGGCGGCGGCTGGGTGAACGACTCGACGCCGGAAGGCGAATTTCAGGAAACGGTCAACAAATCCATGGCGATGCGCAAAGCGATCGCGATGGCGGAGGGTTTTGTCAAATCGTAAACGGTTAAATTGTTGAAAAGAACATGACCGATTTAACGATTCGACCATTTGACAATTCAACAGCTCCAGCCTGCGAACGCCGCGGCAGCTTTGACGTTCTGGAACTTGCGATGATGGTTGTCAAATAAGTATCCTTTGCAGCGCCGTTGAATTTTGTTAGGCTGCATTCGGATCGGAAAATTTATGCGGCACTGGCGTTTCATCGCGGTGGTCGGAATCTTCTTCGGCGTGGCGGTCAACGCCGCGCAAGTCGGGCTGATTAAAATTGACGGCGCCATCGGCCCGGCCACGGCCAATTACATTTCCCGCGCGATTGACACCGCGACCGCCCAGGACGACGAGTGCCTCGTGATCGAACTCAATACCCCCGGCGGGCTGGCCAATTCCATGGATGACATCGTCCAGGAATTTTATGCGTCGCGGGTGCCGGTGGTTGTTTACGTTTCGCCGGAAGGGGCGATGGCCGGCAGCGCGGGCGTTTACATCACCTTGGCCGCGGACATTGCGGTGATGGCGCCGCATACCACCATCGGCGCGGCGCATCCCGTGAGCATGGGCGACGAGAGCGAAACCACCAACAGCATCATGATGCAAAAGGTTGGAAACGCCTACACGAAGGTGATGCAGACCATCGCCGAGAAACGGCATCGCAATGTCGAATGGGCAAAATCCTCCGTCACCGCGAGCGAGGCCATCACCTCCGAAGAAGCGCTGAAAATGAAGGTGATTGATTTGATCGCGACGAACGTTCCCGACCTGCTGCAAAAATTGAACGGCCGTTCCGTGGACGGGAAAATTCTGCAAACGGCCGGCGCCAGCGTCGTGGAAATTCCGATGAGCGCGGGCGAAAAATTCTTCCAGCTCTTCTGGCAGCCGCAGGTGATGATGCTGCTCATGCTGGTCGCGATCTACGGCATCATCGCCGAGATGAGCCATCCGGGCGCGATTTTTCCGGGCGTCGCGGGCGCGCTCGCGCTGATCCTGCTGCTTTACATGTCGGCCACGCTGCCGCTGAACATCGCCGGGCTCGCGCTGATTCTCCTGGCGGTGGCGCTGTTCGTCATGGATGTTTTTGCGCCGACGCACGGCGTGCTGACCGGCGGCGGCATCATCGCATTTTTTCTGGGCGCGCTGATGCTTTTCAATCATGCGCCAAAGGTTTATCAATTGCCCATGAGCTGGATTGTTTCAACGACGCTCGTGACCGCCGCGTTTTTCGTGTTCTTCGTCAGCAAGGGAATCCGCGCGCAACGATTGCCGAAAAGCGCGGGCGCGGAAACGATGCTTGGCAAAACGGTGAACGCGCTTTCGCGGATTGACCCGGCGGGCGGGCGGGTGTTTATCGAGGGCGAACATTGGAACGCCGTGAGCGAAACGCCGGTCGCCGCCGGACAGCCGGTTGAAATCACCGGCATCGAAGGACTGACTTTGAAAGTGAAACCGAAAAACTAAACCGTCGGATGTTCACGGAATCGTCGAAACGGAACTGACGATGCAACAATGTAACGATTTGACAATTCAACGAAAAACCATGGACACCGAATCAATCCAACATCTCATCGGCGGCGGACTGGCAATCATCATCCCGGTCATCGTCGTCGGACTTTTCATTTGTTCCTCGGCGATCAAAGTTCTGCGCGAATACGAGCGCGGCGTGATTTTCCGGCTCGGCAAACTGCAGGGCGCGAAGGGGCCGGGCGTCATTTTTCTCATTCCCATCGTGGACAAAATGGTGCGGATGGATTTGCGCGTCGTGACCATTGACGTGCCCAAGCAGGAAATCATGACCAAGGACAACGTGCCCGCCACGGTGGACGCGGTGATGTATTTCCGCGTCGTGGATCCAAACGCGGCGGTGGTGAAGGTGGAAAATTTCTGGAAGGCCACCTCGCTCATCGGCCAGACGACCTTGCGCAGCGTGCTCGGCCAGTCGGCGCTGGACGAACTGCTGTCCCAGCGCGATGTCATCAACCAGAAATTGCAGGAGATCATTGACAAGCAGACCGAGCCGTGGGGCATCAAGGTCACGTCGGTCGAGGTGAAGGAAGTCTCGCTGCCCGACAGCATGAAGCGCGCGATGGCCAAGCAGGCCGAGGCCGAACGCGAACGCCGCGCGAAAGTGGTGAACGCCGAGGGCGAATTCCAGGCCGCTGAAAAAATGGTGCAGGCCGCCGCGCTCATCGCCAGGGAGCCGATTGCGCTGCAACTGCGCTATCTCCAGACCATGCGCGAAATGGCGAGCGAACACAACACGACGACGTTCCTGCCGCTGCCGATTGATTTGTTCAGCGCGTTTTTGAAAAAATAGCTTCAATTCGACAATCCGAATCCGACACTCGAAATTTGTCCCATGCCGCTCTACGAATACGAACTGTGCGAAGGCGGCTGCAAGGTCTGCGGCGGGAAGTTCACCTTGAACCGGCCGCTGTCGGCCAAGCCGCTCACGCATTGTCCGGCGTGCAAAAAACCGGTGCGCAAAATCATTTCCGGCTTCAGCACGCCGCACAAGCTCAAGCCGGTCTCCATCACCGACGCCAAGAAGGCCGGTTTCCAGGTCTATAAAAAACTCGGCAAGGGCGAATACGAACGGCAGTGAGGCAAATGCCGGATTGCGAACTTCGATTGGTGAATTAAAACGGCGTGGCGGCTTCTCGGCCGCCTCCGCCGCGGTTAATCCCGGAAATTCACAAACTGCACGGCCACGGGGAATTCATGGCCGCGCACGGCGGCGATGACGGTCTGCAGTTCATCGCGGCTCTTGCTGTTCACGCGCACCTCGTCGCCCTGGATCTGCGTCGTCACCTTGAACTTGCCGTCGCGGATGAAGCCGGTGATCTCCTTGGCCACGGCGCTCTCGATGCCGTTCTTGATCTTGATGCTCTGCCGCGCGTGGCCGAGCGGCGAGATGTCCGGGTCGCACTGCTCGATGCTTTTCATGCTCACGCCGCGCTTGGCCAGCTTGCCGACGACGATTTCGTTGAGCGTGGCGACCTTGAACTCGTTGTCGGCGGTGAGCTTGATCTCGGTTTTCTCCAGCACGATTTCCCATTTGCTGCCCTTGAAGTCGAACCGGTTGGCCAGCTCCTTTTTGGCCTGGTTGACGGCGTTCTCGATTTCCATCGTGTTGACCTGCGAAACAATGTCGAATGAAGGCATAATTCAATTTTTGATTTGCGATTGACGATTTACGATTTCGGGCGCGGGTGCAAACCTTAAATCAAGCAAACCAATTTGATTGCATTCAAAATCGGCGGCGCGGAAACTCACGGGCAAAATGCCGACGCTGGTTTTGCTCTGGGTCTGGGTCTGCGCGTATCTGAACTGCGCAGGCTGGGCGCTGTCCGCGCTGCATCAATTGAACGCGCGTGGCTATGCGGTCGTGCTGGCGCTCGGTTTCGCGGCGCTCCTGTTCTGGTGGCTGAACCGTTCGCAGCCCGGTCGCGGCAATTTCCGGTTGCGAAAATTCTTCCGCCGGTTTCCGCAAACCATTTCCGCTCGCCTTTTTGATTCTGGCGGCGATGGCGTTCACCGGCGGCGCGCTGTATCCGCCGACCAATTACGACGCGCTGGCGTATCGGCTGCCGCGCATTTTGCACTGGCTGGCGGCGGAGCAATGGCACTGGATTCACACGTTTTTCCCGCGCATCAACAACCGCTCGTGCGGCATCGAATGGGTTTCCGCGCCGTTCCTCGCGCTGCTGAAAATCCGACCGGCTGCTGTTTCTCATCAACATCGTTTCATTTCTGCTGCTGCCGGGGCTGGTGTTCAGCGTGTTCACGCGGCTCGGCGTGAGGCGGCGCGTGGCGTGGCACTGGATGTGGCTGGCGCCGACGGGCTATTGTTTTTTGTTGCAGGCCGGCAGCATCGGCAACGACCTGTTCGGCGCGGTGTTCGCGCTGGCGGCGGTGGACTTCGCGCTGCGCGCAAAAATTTCCGGCTCGCCGCGCGATTTTTTTGCGGCCGTGCTGGCCGCCGCGATGATGACCAGCGCGAAAACGGCCAGCCTGCCGCTGCTGCTGCCGTGGGCCGTCGCCCTGCTGCCATCGCTGAATTTGATTTTCCGCCGGCCGGTGAAAATGCTGGCGGTCTGCGTGATCGCCGTTTTCGCCTCCGTGCTGCCGACGATGGTTTTGAATGTTCACTATTCCGGCGATTGGTCCGGCGCGGGCCTGTCCGGGAACAATCCCAGGCACGTGGCGCTGTTGCGGACGGCGGTGAACACCGGGCTGATTGCCGTGGACAATTTCACACCACCCGTTTTTCCGTTTGCCAATGCGTGGGACCGCGAGGTGACCAATCTCATTCCGGGCCGCGTCACGGAGCGGCTGGGGGAGGCGATGGTCGAACCGGCGGCGGCAAATTTTCCCGCGCAGGAAATGCAGATGGAGGAGAGCGCCGGGCTGGGCTTTGGCGTTTCCATGCTTTTGCTGGCAAGCGTGGTTGCCGCCGTTTATGTCAGAAAGGAAAAATCATCCGCCGGCCGTTCGTTCTGGCTCGCCTGCGTGCGCTGGTCGCCGGTGATTTCGCTGCTGGCGGTGATGACGCAGTCCAACCTGGAAGGTCTCGGCCGCATTTTGTCGCCGTATTATCTGCTGCTGCTGCCGGTGCTGCTCATGGCGGCGGGGCACGAACGGCTGGTCCGGCAAAGCTGGTGGCGCGCGGCGGCGTGCGCGGTATTTCTGACGGCCGCCGGATTGCTGGTGCTTTCCCCGCCGCGCCCGCTGTTTCCGGTCCGGACCATTTTGAATAATATTGCCGCGCGTGCGCCCAACTCCAAAATGCTGGCGCGTGCCAACGAGGTCTATTCGGTCTATGAACATCGCAACGACGCGTTCGCGCCCGCGCGCGACCAGTTGCCGCCGGGCCTGAAAGTTTTGGGCATGGTCACGTTTGACGACCCGGAAACTTCGCTCTGGCGCCCGTTCGGTTCGCGCCGCATCGAGCACGTTTGTCCCGGTGACACGGCGGCGGATTTGAAGGCGCGCGGCATCGAATATGTTTTGGTGCGGGAACAGGCCGTCGGTCAATGGTTCCATTGCCCGCTCGCCGACTGGTTGCAGCGGATGAACGCGCAGGTCGTCTGGAAAATGCCGCTCGACCTCCGCGCCTCCACCGGCCCGCTCGACTGGTGTCTGGTGAAACTGAATTGAACCTTCCAAACTCGCGCTCGCCAAGCGGCTTCGTTTTTTGGTAAATTTTTTCTATGAGTGAACCCGTTGAACTGACCATCCTGATGCCGTGCCTCAACGAGGCGGAAACGCTCGCGCGCTGCATCGAGAAGGCCAAGGTCGGGCTCCAGCGCTCCGGCGTGCGCGGCGAAATTGTCATCGCCGACAACGGCAGCACCGACGGCTCGCAGGCCATCGCCGAAAAGGCCGGCGTGCGCCTGGTGCCGGTGAAGGAAAAGGGCTACGGCAGCGCGCTCACCGGCGGCGTCCGCGCCGCCGCCGGCAAATGGATCATCATGGGCGACGCCGACGACAGCTACGATTTTTCCGACGTGGCCGGCTTTGTCAAAAAATTCCAGGCCGGCGACGAGCTGGTCATGGGCTGCCGGCTGCCCGCCGGCGGCGGAACGATTTCGCCCGGCGCGATGCCGTGGAAAAACCGCTGGCTCGGCAACCCCGTGCTGTCGTTCATCGGCCGGCTGTTTTTCAAATGTCCCGCGCACGATTTCCATTCCGGCCTGCGCGGGTTCACCAAAACTGCGTTTGAAAAAATGGATTTGCAGACCACCGGCATGGAGTTCGCGTCCGAGATGGTCATCAAATCCACGCTCAAGGGATTGAAAATTTCCGAGGTGCCGGTCACGCTCCACAAGGACGGACGCTCGCGGCCGCCGCACCTCAAGCCGTGGCGCGACGGCTGGCGGCACCTGCGTTTCATGCTGCTCTTTTCGCCGCGCTGGCTGTTCCTCGTGCCGGGGCTGGCGCTGTCGGCGCTGGGAATTATTTTCGCCGCCGCGCTGGCGTTCGGCAATTTCCGGCTCGGCCAGGTGGAATTTAACGTCGGCACGCTCGTCGTCGCGTGCATGACCGTCATCGTCGGCTTCCAGCTCGTCGCGTTCGCCTTCTTCACCAAGGTGTTTGCCATCGCCGAAGGACTTTTGCCGGATGATCCAAAACTGTCGCGAGTTTTCAAAATCTTCACGCTCGAAAAAGGAATCATACTCGGCACTGCTCGTTTTTCTGGGCGGAATCATTCTGCTCGCGCGCTCGGTCTGGATCTGGCACCGGGCGGATTTCGGGATTCTGCCGTCCATGGAGGACAATTTGCGGCGGCTCATCCCGGCGACGACGCTGGTCGTGCTCGGCATCCAGACAATTTTTTCCAGCTTCTTCATGAGCACGCTCGGCCTGAAAACCGTGAAGCGGCAGCCACCAGCGCATTGAAATTATGCCGGCCGCAGTGCGCATCTGGATTTTGCTGTCTTCGTTGCTGGTCGGTGGCGGGTGGATTTTGTCGGTGGCGCACGCGCTGAACCGGGCTGGTTACGCCGCCAGCTTTGCAATCGCTTTCCTGCTTCTGATTTTTTGGGCGTGGAAAACTCACTGGCGTCCGCAATTCAATCCATCGCGCACCTGGTTCAAATTCAAAAAACGTTTCGCGCGCCCGGCGCCGCTGATCTTTCTTTTGCTGGCATTAATGTCTTTGTTTGCGGGGCTGCTCTACGTTCCAGCGGACGGAGATTCAATCGCGTATCGGATTCCACGCGTGCTGCAATGGCTGGGAGCCGGCCAGTGGCATTGGATTCATGCTTCTGACATAAGAATGAACATTGCAGGCTGTAATTTTGAGTGGCTCTCCACCCCGTTGGTTTTGTTCACCCGCTCATTTCGGTTCATTTTTATTATAAATTGGATTTCATTCCTGTTGCTGCCGGGCCTGATTTATTCCGTATTCATCCGCCTGCAAGTGCGTCCGCGCGTGGCTTGGTGGTGGATGTGGCTGCTTCCTTCCGGCTGGTGTTACGCGATGCAGGCGGGGTCGGTGCTCAACGATTCTTTTGCCGCCGTCTACGCACTGGCGGCGGTGGATTTCGCCCTGCGCGCGAGGGAAAGAAAGAACGTAAGCGACCTGTGGCTTTCGCTTTTGGCGGCGGCGTTGTTGACCGGCACAAAGCAAACCATCATTCCGCTCACGCTGGTTTGCGTGGCAGCCATGATTCCAAGCCTTGGGTTGCTGCGGAAACGATTGATCGGAACCGCGGTCGTCTTGATGTGCGCTTTGTTCATTTCCGCCCTGCCGCTGATGATTTTGATCCATGAGCACACGGGAACCTGGCTGGGCATTCCGCCCAATACCGGTCCACAGGCGATGTTTTGGGCGAGATGCCAGCCCGATTCCCCGCTCTGGGGAATCATCGGAAATATATTCTGCCTTCCCATGCAAAATCTGGCGCCGCCCATTTTCCCGTGGGCTGATCAATGGAATGGAATGATGAAACATTTTTTAGGAACGCCGTTGGGCGCACATTTCACCTCCTTCGAAGATTTCGGACTTCTCGGTCGTGCCGCCACCGAGTCAACCGCCGGCATCGGCCTGGGGATTTGTCTTCTGGTTTTAATTTCCGCCTTGGCCGCACAAGGGCGCAAAAATTCCCAGTCCAGTGAGGCGATCCGGGAAAATTCTTTTTTGCGCCTGCTGCGTTGGACGCCATTTCTGGCGCTGCTGATTTTCATGGCCAAAGTGGGGTCGCATTCCAATGCGCGCCAGCTGGGATCGTATTACATTTTGTTTTTTCCATTGTTGTTGGTGGGCGGCGGACATTCTCATTTGGTGCGACAACATTGGTGGCGGCGGCTTGGCATAAGCGTGATGTTGTTGACGGCATTTTTATTGATTTTATCTCGAAGCCAGCCGCTGTTCCCGGCTCAAAGCATCATTGCTGCGTTGAAATCCCATCACCCAAACTCATCGTTTCTAACAAAAATTGACCAGTCCTATTCTTATTTTTCTTCATTGCGGGCCATCGTTGTCAATCCACTAAAGCAGGAAATTCCGTCCGACGAACATGCTGTTGGCTATGCCACGGTCGTCGGATTCTTCGAGCCGGGATTATGGCTTCCATTGGGAAGCCGCAAGGTGGAACGTCTTCTGCCAAATGAACCGGTTGAAAAATTACGGCAAGAAAACGTGCATCACCTCGTCATTGACGACGAATTTTTTCCAGCGACGAACGAAAGGATCCTTGAGCAATGGTTGAAGAATAACGACGGCGAATTGATTGGCCAAACAAACTACTACTACAGCCCGGGCGGCAATGTCCGCCAACTTTACCTTGTGCGGCTGCGCTAGCGTCCGTCTTTGCAAATTATTATTCGGCCCGCGCCACCTTCGAATCCGAGCGAAACTTTCTCGCAAACACCAGGGCGGCCGGCGAAAGAAAAATTGGTTGCGCCAATGTTTGACCGGCGCCGAACCCGGCTGGTGGCTGCCATTCGGACAGCGGCAGGTTGAACGCATTCTTCCCGCCGCCGACCCGCAGAAACTGCGGCAGATGGGCATTCATTATGTCGTCGTCGAAGATGACGCCTTGCAGGCCGTCAACCAAACGATTGCTCAGTGGGCCGGGAAATATCGCGGCGAGGTGGTCAAGGAACTGGATTTTGCAATAGAACCCGGTTCGCCACCTGGACAGCTTTACCTGGTGCATCTGTAGTAATGAATCTGGGACAATTTCCTTATTTCAATTGTTCGATCTCAAACGGCCGGCATACCAAACCCACACCGGCATTCGCGGAAAAATCCGGCCGGGGATTCTGATACATCAGGCTCACGAGGCTGTCGCTGCGAAAATTCAATTTCAGTCCGCATAGCTCCGCCGATTTCAATGCCGCCCAGACCAGCCGCCACGGCAGCGGGACAAACTTCGGCCGTTTCCCCAGCCCGCGCGCGATTTCCAGCAGCAGTTTCTTGAATGGCCACGGTTGTCCATGGGCCGCCGTCAAAATTTGCGGGGGGATTTTCACCTCGCCGCCCGCGTAGCGTGCAATGAATGCGCACAAATCCTCCTCATGCACGAGAAACTGGATTTGCGAGCCGTCGCCGATCATCGGAATCACGGACGATTTTTTCACCTGCGCGGCGAGTTTGCCGAACATCCCGCCCGATCCGCTGCCATAAACCAGTCCCGGCCGGATCACCAGCGCGCCGCAGTCCAGCGCAATTTTTTCAATCTCCAGTTTCGCCTGCCCGTAAAGCGAACGGCAGCCGGCGTAGGCGCTGATGGAGGAAATGCCGACAATTTTTTCAACGCCCGCGGCGCGCGCGGCCAGAAAAAGTTTTCGCGACCCTTCGACGTTCACCGCGTGGATTTCGTCCCGGCGCAGCGGCGTGAAATCGTAGGCGCAGTGGATGAGCACATTCACGTCCGCGAAAATTTGCGGTGACACCTCCGCGCCAAGCTGGAACGCGGCCGCCCGCGTGCCGGGTTTTGGCTGCCGGGTCAGCTCCAAAATTTCCCAGCCGAGCGCGGCAAAATAATTTTTCAGGCAGCCGCCGACGTAGCCGCTGCTGCCGGTGATGGCACACACAGGTTTCATACATTCACATTAACCACGGATGGACACGGATGAACACAGATTAAAACAAAGTCAGGCAAAAAATTCACCAATTTGCACGAATCAAATTCCGGCGAAAAGAATCCGGCATCATTCACGCCCGCCAAATCCGTGTCGATCTGTGTTAATCCGTGGTTAAAATTTTCCCGCCGATTCCCAGCCGATGCGGTGTGCGTTGGCCATCACGGAAAAAGTGATGGTCGTGGCCGGGACCGCCGGCAGCACGCTTGCGTCCACCGCATGGACGCGCGACCAGCCGCGCGGCCGGCCCAGCGTGTCGCTCTCAAAATTTCCCGGCGACGCGCGCATCGGCAGCGAGCCGCCGCTATGAAATCCCCGGCCCGGCTCGGCCAGTTGCAGCATCGGCGGCACGACGATTCCGCCGAGCCGCCGCGTCTGCGACAACAGCTCGCGCAAAACTTTTTTAACCGTGCGGCGCGTGGCGGGATTCGGCCGCACGTCCAGTTGCAGAAAATCCTTTTCACCGTCGCGCTTCAACGTCATCGCGATGGTGGGCGATTCGTCCGAATGCAGATAGCCCTGGACGATGACCATGCGCTCCTCAAGCGGCGGCGCGAAAAATTTCAACGGCCCGAGCGATTTGCGGACGGCCTGGCCGATGATGTCGCTGTAAGTGTAAAGCTGCAGATGGACGCTGTGGCCGGCTGATGTCCGGGCGGTTCAGCTCGATGAACAACTGGCTCAACGTGTAGAGCGCCTCGGCCTGCACGCCGCGCGTGCGTCGCGCCAGCAGCAGCGGAAATAAAAAATACTGGCTGTCGCGCAAAATCAGCGGCCGGTCGTAGGCACCTTGCGAGCGCAGCACAATCTGCGCGGTGGGAATCACGCCCGCCGCGAGATAAACCCGGTCCGCTTCGAACGCCAGCGGCGCGCGCGTCCCGCGGTGAAAACCGGTGATAAAAACTTTTTCCGCGTTTTCGCGCACGGCGGTGACGACGACATCGCGCTGGTAGGTAAAATTCTTTTCCGCGCGCAGTTCGCGGACGGTGTCGGCGGAATTGTAGATGCAGCCGTAGGGACAGCCGGACATGCAGAAGCCGCAGTGGACGCAGCCGTTGCCTTGCGCATTGTCGGCGGCGCGCACCGCCACGCGCGCGCGGCCAAAATGCCAGCCGCGCCCGCGCAGTTCGTCCCGGTGTTTTTTCAAACTGCCCAGGAGCAAATCCGCCTGCCGGCTGGATTGCAGCGTGCCCGGCTGGTCGCAGTGCAGCGGAAAAATTTCCTCCAGGTCGTCGCGCCGGGCGGCGAGGCCGGTGATTGCCGTCACCGCGCGGTAATGTTGCGCCAGCGCCGCGTTGTCCACCGGCCAGCCGGCGATGTCGCCGTCGCGATACGGCAGCATGGCCGCGCCCCAGGTGTTGCTCAAACCGCCGAGCGCCAGCGACGGCTTCAGGCCGGCGCCGTGGTTGCGCCACGGGATTTTTTCCGCCGTTTCGCGGTAGGGAAAATCGGAGCCGAAGACGAGCTTGAGCGGCACGCCCTTCGCGTTGGCGTCCATGCCGGCCGACAACGCCGCGCGCTGCGCTGCGCTCCACGCCTCCGGTTTCACGGCGGCGCACTGGCGGACGATCTCCGCGCGGTCCGGTTCAAGTTCGAGGCCGGCGTCGAGCATCAGCACGGACGCGCCGCGCGCGAGCAAAGCCCTCGCGCAGGCGACGCCCGCCGGGCCGGAACCGATGACGCAGTGCATATTCGAGGCGCGAGTAGAAACGCGCCGCGTCCGCAACTCAAGACATTTTGCATTTCTGAATTCATCTGAAACAAATTTTCCCATTCACGGTTGCGGACCCAACAGGTTCGAAGCAGGGCGGAGACTGAACTGCAGGCTTGTCCCGAAGGGGCGATTGCTGCCAGAATTTGGCGAATGTCTCCAAACGGATTGGAAAGCTTGAGAAACAGTCGGCTTGAAAAATGAAAACTGAAATACGCAGGGCGTTCATCACCGGTGGCGCGGGATTTATTGCGAGTCATCTGGTGGATTATTTACTGTCCCTTGGAACGACCGTGGTCATTTACGACAATCTTTCCACCGGGCGGAAGGAGTTTCTGCCTGCCGCCGGCGGATCATTGACCATCATCGAGGGTGATGTGCTGGAGCTGCCCAAATTGCAACAGGCCATGGCCGGATGTGATTTTGTCTTCCATTTTCAGGCCAATGCCGATGTCCGGGGCGGCCGGGACAACACCCGCGTTGACCTGGAGCAAAACACCATCGCAACCTGGAATGTCCTCGAGGCGATGCGGCTCAACGGGGTCAAGGCGGTTGCCTTTGCCAGCAGTTCCGCCGTGTATGGCGAGCCGGATGTTTTTCCCACACCGGAAAATTTTGCCCCGCTGCAGACCTCGCTTTACGGGGCCAGCAAATATGCCGGGGAGGCGATGATCCAGGCCTATTGCGAATACTTCGGGATGCGCTGCTTCATCTACCGTTTTGTGAGCTGGGTGGGGGAGCGTTACAGCCACGGCATTGTCTTCGACCTGATGAAAAAGCTCCGGAACGACCGCAAGCGGCTCCCGTTGCTGGGCGATGGCACGCAAAAAAAATCCTATCTTTACGTCAAGGACGGCGTGCGGGGCATCATGCTCGGCATCGAAAAGGCGCCGGTGCAGAAAAACATTTACAACCTCGGACACGATTATTTCATCACCGTCAACGAGGTCGTCAGGGTCATTTTGGATGAGCTGGGGATGACGGAGGTCGTTTTGGAATATGCGGGGGGACAGCGCGGCTGGGTGGGTGACAGCCCGCTGGTGCATCTGGACACGGCCAAGTTGAAGGCGATGGGCTGGCAGCCTCAGATTTCCATCGAGGAAGGCATCCGGCGCACCGCCCGGTTTTTGCTGGAAAATCCGTTCCTGCTCGACGAGCGCCATTGAATTTGCGCCAGAGTTTCCTGCGGCCAACAAAAGGGGCCGGAACGGTTTCCCGTTCCGGCCTTGATTTCTGTCAGCCTGGTGGCCCTGGCCGGGCGGCGCTGCCGCGCCGCCCCAATATCCGGCGGAGCAGCAGCTCCGCCCTACCATTTAGTCCACGATGCTGGAGCCGGGCATGGACCAGTCGCTCTGACCGGTGCTGCCGCCCAGCGCGCGGGCGCGCACCTGATACACCGTGCCGGTCGTCAGACCGGTCAGCGGAATGGTGCGGGCCTGCCCCGAGTTTTTGACGGTCTTCCAGTCGGTGCCGTTGGTGCTGATCTGCACCTCGTAGCCATGCGAATTGGCCACGGCGGTGAGATGCACGTCCAGCTCCGTGGAGGTGTCGTTGCCGATGCCCGTGATGGACGGCGTCGTCCAGTTTCGATTGTCCGCGATTGGTGCTCATCGGCACAAAGCCGGAGGTGAGCATCAGGTCGCGGTCGAAACGGGCGATCGTCTGGACATAAAACGCCAGCACGTCAAGCCCCTCGATGACCGCCTCCAGTGCGACATCCCGCGCCGTCTTCGCCTGCTGTCCGCCATCCTGGTAATTCGTGATGGCAACCTGCAGGGTCGTGATGCGCGTGGTCATGTCCACGGGGCCGGTCGGGTCGGGCGGCACCGGTGGCACCAGCGGGACGGGCGGGTTGATGAAAACCGCGCTTCCCGTCAGGCAGGTGACGATCCAGCCCGCAAAGGGCGGGATCGCCTCCACCGGCAGCCGTTTGTAGCCCAGGCTGACTCTGAATACTAATTTTTTCATATGATAACCTTTTGGTTCATTGTTGATAAAATCGGGGCCAGTTGGAGGAAGCCCACCCGGCTTCGCGCTGCACCCGTGTTACGCCCGAACCAAATGCAGGTTTACTGCCGGAAAGGCCATTTCAACGAAATCTGTAAATGGTGCAACAGCACTTACAGATAAACTTTAAAGACCAATTTGAACCAGGTGCTTATGGAACAGGCAGATGGCCCGAAACGCTGTGCCAGACAGACGCATTTCGCGGATTTTTCCACGCGCAGAAATCGCCGCGAGAAGGTAAGAAAACGGGACGAGACGGTAAGAAAACGTCGCGTGTTGGTAAGCAAACGTCGCGAGCTTACCGTCTCGCGGCACGTGTTGGTAAGCAAACGTCGCGAGCTTACCGTCTCGCGTCGCGTGTTGGTAAGCAAACGTCGCGAGCTTACCGTCTCGCGTCGCGTGTTGGTAAGCAAACGTCGCGAGCTTACCGTCTCGCGTCGCGTGTTGGTAAGCAAACGTCACGAGCTTACCGTCTCGCGTCGCGTGTTGGTAAACAAACGTCGCGAGCTTACCGTCCCGTGAGCCTGAATTTCTTCTCCGCGCCGGGGAGAGCCGAAATCCGATGAAGGCGGAAGGCCGGATGAGGTGAACCGCAAACCATGCCAAAGACACGAACATTTTTGGACACGGGGAGTTGAGAATTGCCAAATCGTGAAAAAATCTTCACAAAAGGCGCTTCGTCTGGGTGTAGTGTCCGGCCTGTGGCCGGAACAGCAGGATTCAGGTCGGAGAAATCGAGGCACAGCCTCGACCCTGCACCTTTTGCAGCGGTCTCGTGAAGGGTTGCTGCGGAACCGTCCGGGTCCGCTCCTAAAGCGGCCACGCATGATGTGGCGGACGATGCGGGGAGTATCCGGCTGAAAATTTGAAGTGTCGGATCCAGGAAAAGCGGCGACCGGGGGCTGGCCGGCGGGAATTGCATTGAGTTGCCGGGGCCGGCTGCGGCAGAATGCGGCCATTGATGTCCCGCTTTCGCCGAGCCGTTCACGGGGTGGTTTCCAGCTATGTCCAGTTGGGGGCCACCGCCTTTTATTCACTGGCCTCCGTGCCGGTGGCGCTGCATTACCTGGACACCCCGCGGTTCGGGCTGTGGATTGTCATGGGCACACTGGCGGGTTATCTGAACCTGATAGATGCCGGCATGACCAGTTCGGCGGCGCGCCTCCTGATTGACCACAAGGATGACCGGCAGGGCGGGAATTATGGCAGCCTCATCCAGACCGGCTGGCTGGTCTCTGTTTTGCAAGGGATCATCATCTTTGTGATCGGTTTTTTCCTGGCCGGAATCTTCGCCCGCCTGCTGGCTACAGACGAGGTACTACAGCCGGAATTCATCCGGCTGGTCCAATGGCAGTCCGCCGTCGTGGCCCTGATGTTTGCCACGCGGATGCTGGGCCTGGTGCTCAACGCGCACCAGCGGATGGACCTGAACAATTACATCGGGGTCGGCGGGCTGGCGGTGAATTTTGCGGCGCAATGGATTTTTTTCCATTTCCAGTTCGGGGTGTTGAGCCTGGCGCTGGGGTCGCTCGTCTCGACCCTGCTGATTGTAATCTTAACGACGGCGGCCTGCGTTTACTTGAAACTTTTTCCCGGTGCCGGCGGCTGGGGCCGGATCTCGATGCAGCATTTCCGGGAGCTGTTCGACTACGGCAAGGATGTCTTTCTCGTGTCCGTCGGCACGCAGTTGATCATGACCAGCCAGGTTTTTGTCATCACCCGCATGTTGGGACCGGCAGAAGCGGCGGTCTGGGGTGTCGGTGTGCGGGTGTTCAACCTGTTGAACCAGCTTATCTGGCGCATTTATGACATGTCCGGGGCCGCCTTCGCGGAAATGATGGCCCGCGGCGAACTCGCCCGGCTGCGCGACCGTTACCGCAGCGTGGCCATCTTGAGCTTTTCGGCGGCCGGCTGGGCGGCGGTTTCCTTCGCGCTCTGCAACAGCCTCTTCATTCCGCTGTGGACACATGGCAAAACTTCCTGGCCGGCGGCCAATGACTGGCTGCTGGGGGTCTGGATGATTCTCTCCGCCGTGGTTCATTGTCATAACGGTTTTATCCTAACGACCAAGCAGATTGGCTTCATGCGTTACATTTATTTCGTGGAGGGCGTTGTCTTTATTACCATGTCATTTTTATTGGCTAGATGGGGCGGCCTGCCTGCCATTATTGGCTGCTCAATCATTTGCAGCGTGTTGTTCAGCGGAGCCTATTGCACTTTTCGCGTAGGTAAATTTTTTGGAATGCGGGTGCGTGAGATGGTCGTTGACTGGTTGCGTCCGGCCTTGAAGTTGGTATGCATTTTTGCGCCAGTCGCCGTCGCTGCGGATTTCCTGGGTAAATTCATTCCATATGAGTTGCTCCGGATGGCTGCGTTCGCCACGGTTTCTGCCATTGTTGGAGCGGTTCTTTTTTTCAGATTCGGGATTCCCAAGACCTTCGCCGGCGAAATTTTGCGCCGCGCGCCGCGCAGGATGATCCCCGCCTTGAACCAGATTATGAAACCCTGTTAGACTTGCACCATGCCTTCCAACAATACTTCCTTAAAGTGCCTGCTTTGTGCCGGAGACCGTCTGCAGACGGCGGCAAGTTTGAAAGGCTGGGAAATCCGTTCCCTCTGGCGCGAATTGGGCAGGGATTTTCCGCCGGAAGCACTGGCGGGAATTGATGACAATGCTAATATCGTTTTATGGCGGTGCGCCGGCTGCGGCTTTGAATTCTTTGACCCCAAGCTCGCAGGCAACAGCCTGTTTTATCAATGCCTGGAATCCGGCGAATATTACACTCCCGACCGGCCGGAGTTCCACCGCGCCATCCGGTTTGCCACCGGCGAGGGGTTGACAACTGTTCTGGACGTGGGCTGCGGGGCGGGAAGCTTTCTTGATCTGGCCAGAACCGCTAGGTTAAAAACCTTTGGGTTGGAATTGAATCCCACCGCCGCCGGAAAAGCCCGCGCCAAGGGACACAACATTTTCGACAAACTGCTGCCTGACGTGCCTGCGGATGCCTGTCCCGGCGGATTCGGTCTCATCACCCTTTTCCAAGTGCTGGAACACGTCCCGGATCCGGTCGGCATCCTCAAGCAGGCTTCGGCCCGCTTGAAGCCGGGGGGATATGTCTCAATCGCCGTGCCTTCCAAATCCGGTTTCTATCGGTTTGTCCCATGGGACCCAGCCCAATGGCCGCCGCACCACATCAGCCGCTGGTGTCTTCAGGATTTCAAAACCTTGTCCCGGCAGACGGGCCTGCGGTTGGCGAAGTCGGGTGGCGATATTCTTTTGGGAACTGAAATTGAGCAGAAAATACGGTTGCACCAGCGGCTGGCCGCCGTCCTGGGCAAACGCCCCGGCAACCGGAAAGACACATGGCCTCATTTTGTTTCCTTGATCTACCGGAAAACCGGCATGAAGTTTATTGCCCCGCGTTGGGGCAGCAGCATCTACACCCATCTGCAAAAAGTTTAAAAGCCTCAAAAACAATCTGGCAGTTGGTGTCGTCGCAATCGTGCCGCCATCCGCCGCAAGATGCGCATGGGCGGCAAAGTTGTCGACCACTTTATCCAGGTTTTCTTGGAAATTTTATTCCGGCCCGCACCCGGTTCATGATGGGCAGTGAAAAATATCGATATAACAAGACAGCAAAAAGAAAAGATAGTCCTGCTGGGGTAAATGTTTTGACCAAATAAAGAACCATGTTGCCATGTGTTTGAGGCAGGATTTCCCGAAACAGAAAAATTACTGGCTGATGGAACAAAAACCATTCATAGCTAACTACACCCACAAAACGAAGCCATTGGAGTGACAATATTCTTGCTCCAAAACATTGCGGGTCAAAAAGGAAAAATAATAGCAGGAAACCAGAAACACCGATCAATAAATGGTCGCTTTCCAACATCCATTTTGACGGATGATCTATGATTTCAAACTGAGCCATCCAAACCGCACCCAAGATTATGTTGGTTATCATCATTATGGCACCCACATATCCGAAGACGCACAAAAATCTGAATTCATTCTTTGCTTGCAAAAACTCCAACGACATTGCCGACCAAACTCCGGCGAATAAAACGCCCCAGGCAAAATAATCAAGCTGACAAGGAAGGCGGCTCATCAAGAATCCGGTGAATTCGAAGGGTGTTAACCCCACTTGGGCTTTGACTCCACCCAAAATAATATTCGATGGCCAAGTTAATTCACGCACAAGCAAAGGAATGATGAAAAGCAGGTAGAAGAGATAAATCAACCGATTACGGACGCTTAAACTGCGAGTTAGCCAAAACAACAATGGTAAAAGCAGATAGAACTGAACCTCTACAATCAGGCTCCAATAAACCCCATTAAAATAAAGGGGCTGGGGGATGAAATTATAGATGCCGGCAGCCCATCCTAATGAAACCCGGACGTATTCCGGATTTGAATATCGCAACAAGTAATACGCCGTCAAAACCACTAGGGAGAGATAGAATGGCGGAACGATTTTGGCGATTCTTCGTCGGCCATAACCGTGGACATACCATTTGCCCCCCCCCCCCGCATTTTGAAAAACGGCAATGAAATCAAAAAACCTGAAAGAATAAAAAATATTTGCACTCCCACCGACCCCCGCCCATTGAGCCACCCCAAACACCGAACCAGCAGGCCAGCCTGAGGATTAACATAAAAATTGTGAAAACAAACAACCATCAAAATGGCAATGCCCCGGAGGCCGTCCAGCAAATCAAGATGTCGCCCGGTGCTCGGAAGTATCTCCCAACTTTTAATTTTATCCGAATTCATGTTGCTAAGGGTTAAGTTGGTTTTTCCTAAAAGAACGCGCTTTTAGCAACCGGCGGACCGTTCGAAGCGGAGGCATGAACATTAGAGCATTATCAGCCGACAGTGGGGCGGAGATTTTCCAGTGCTGCGGCCAGATCGGCGTCGCGGCGGGTGGGGCTGGGAAGGCGGCGAGCCAGCGGTCGGTCATCGCAGCCACGGAAAATTCCCTTTGCACGCGCTCCCGAGCGGCGGCGGATTTGGCCGCCAGCTCATCCCGGTGTTCATGCAGATGGATGATGGCGCGGGCATAGCCGGCCACGTCGTTCACGGGCACAAGAATGCCCGTGCTGGCGTCCACCACTTCCGGGATGCCGCTTTTCAAATCGCTCACCACGGGCACGAGGCCGTGGCCCATCGCTTCCAGCAGGCTCAAGGGCAGGCCCTCAAAATCGGATGCCAGCAGGAACACATCGTGCTCCCGCAAAATTGACGGCACGTCGGCATACCGCACCGGCCCGGTGAAGGCAACAGTCTGAAGGGAGGAAACGGTTTTCAAGTTCGTCTCCAGAAATGCGCGTTCCTCCCCCTCACCGGTAATCGTCCAGTGGAACGGAATGTCGCTGGCGCATAGTTGTGAAAAAATTTTTGGAAAGAGCCGCACGCGTTTTTGTTCCTGCGCCAGCCGCCCCAGATAAAGAATACGCAAAGGGCGGGTGGCATCGGGCCGGACTACCTGGCCGGCGTCCGGCATGGTCACCCCCAGTGTGAGCTGATGAATCGGCAGCCCGGCAAATCCGGTTCCGCCTGCAGGCGTTCCCGAATAATGCGTGATACCACCGCCAGGCCGTCCATGTGCTTGACGTAGTGTCGCACCATCGAATAAACCACGGCATCATCCGAGTGGACCACGCCCAGCCGGAAAATGCCCGGTGGCAGATAGCGGAGGGCTTCAAAGGAATCGCCTCCCAGATTGGCCACCACGGTCGTCGGCTTGAACCGTGCCAGCCCGTTCAGCACCGCACACAGACGATCTTCAAAAATCAGCCGTTGCTCATCCAGGCACAGCACCGGGATGTTCCGGCCCGCAAACTCCGCCGACAGCGGATTTTCCAACGCTAAATTGAAAACTTCCGAGGTCACGCCGCGCCGGACAAATTCACCCGCCAGATTCACCAGAAAAGTCGTGGCCCCCCCGAGCTTCAAACCGCCGGTTACAAACGCCACCCGGTGCGGCAGCGAAAGGGAAGCATCTTGCATTGGCCGGTTTGATTATTGAAAATCAACGGTCAATGCAAGTTGTTTTGGTCATCCCAGGGGTGGCATGGTTTGGGAACACAGCCATATTGCAATTAGCCATTTGTAACGCTTCGCTTCCGTCAAAAGCAGGATTCCACCGTTAATAATAAATTTTATTTCAACTTCACGGCCACTTGCTGGCCACAATAACCAAGAAATTCACAGGATAATCCCGTCCGCTTCAAAAATTCATCGAAAGCCTTGGCTTCGCCCTCTTCCCAATGGGGATAATTGAAAAATTCATCAAATACAATGACGGTGCCGGAGACCAGCCGTGATTCTAGCATGTCAAAAATAATCTTGGTGGAGACGTATAAGTCACAATCTACATGGAGAAAACCTAAATTTCCTTTATTCTGGGACATAAAAGCGGGGATCGTTTCGTGGAACCAGCCTTTGATCAGAGTGACATTTCTGTGGACTGCGGGTAATTTTTTTACAGCAAAATGCCCGCGTTGTAACATCGAACCCCAAGCTTCTGGCAAGCCTTCAAATGAATCAAATCCAAAAATCCTATTGGAAGTCATTTGGGCGATGTGATTGATGGTTGTTCCCTGGTAAACGCCGAATTCGCAAATGAGCCTGTCCCCGGAAACATCTGCTTTATCAAAAGCTAGGCTGAGCAATTGAAATTTTTGGCCGACTGGACTCAGATCGCTCATGTGTGTCTGAATATAATCCACAGTCGAAACCAATGCGCGCCTTTGCCGTTCCAACAGAACGTCTCTTGCCTGCCGCATCGCGACGCGATTCATGATTGAACCGACTGGATAGGCTATGATGTCCGTCATTTTGGCAAGAATCTTTCTAAACATTTTAGAAAGATTGATTTTTTGCTGATTAATTGTCAAGCAGTTGACAACAATAGCATTTCAAAACATTAACTCATTTAGAAATGCAAGTGGCAATTAAGGATTGTCATGTGTTCTTTTTAGGGATAATTTCAGGTTCTTTTATTGTGCCCCTAACCCAGTCAGACCTTGTAAATGAAAATAAAAATCTCAACGCCGAAAAACCACCGTTTTGTAGCGGCGGGGTTTAGTCGCAACCCGGGTGATGACAGCTTTGTCCGAGTCTTGGAGCGCCAAAAATTGCTGGATTTATATGCTTTAGGAACTCGGAGAGGGACGAATAGCGTTCCACCCGAGCGCACCAGGTTGCAGCCGATATTTGGCTTGTTGAATTATCTGGCCGTCAAAACTCTGCCGACGTTCACCGCCGAGTCGTTGCGCTTTCGCACGTTTGGATTGTTTGATCGCTGGGTTCAAAATTTGTTAACGCCCGGCCAGCACTTGTTTGTTGGCACAGCTTTTGCCCCAAACGCCATGCGCTGGGTGCAAAAAAACGGCGGCATGACTTTTCTGCAATCATGGACATCACATCCACAACAGTTTTGGGATTTACTTAGCGAAGAACAGCGGTTATGGGGATCGCATTACCTGCCGTCGTCCCGATACTATCAAGAACGCGCAGTCAAATCGGCCGAAGCCGCCGACTATATTTGTGTTGCCAGCGACTTTGTAAGGAACTCCTTTTTGAAACGTGGCTACTCGCCGGAAAGACTTTTGTTCTGCCCGTATCCCGTGGACTTGAAAGTCTTCGCCGACTCAAAGGAACCACGTCCCCTCGACCGGCCATTCACCATCGTGCATACCGGCGGTTTAAGCTTGCGCAAAGGCGCGCCCTATCTGCTTGAAGCGTTTCGGATCATCCGCAAGGAAGTGCCAGATGCCGTATTGCGTATCAAACGTCATTTGCGTGATGATGTGAAAGACATCGTGAAAAGAAATTCTGATTTACCGATAGAATGGTCAGAAAATCTCGATTTGGCGGGCCATGTGCGGCGTTATCAGACTTCGGATTTATTGTTGTTTCCGTCCATCGAAGATGGCTATGCGTTCGTGGTGGCTGAAGCGCTCGCCTGCGGATTACCCGTCATTACAACGCCAAACACTGGCGCTTCTGATCTTGTGAAATCAGGTGTCAATGGGGAAGTCGTGCCCATCCGCAACGCACCCGCGCTGGCCGAAGCTGCGTTGAAGTGGTGGGAACGCCTGCGCAAAGGTGAACGTATCGGTGGCCGGGAGGAACTCGTAAAACTATTGGGCTTTCCGCAGTTCGAGGAAAATTTCATCGCTAATCTCACAAGGATCGGGATAAAATCGCAATGCTCATGATCGTTTGGAGCAAATCGTTTTTTCAGACATGCCAACCATCTGCGGCAACACACATCTGGTGGCGCGGGATTCCGAACTGTGCTGCCGCATGGGCAAGGCGGCGCACCAGAAGGGCGCGGTAAAAAACACCTGGCAGGATTACGGCGACCGGCTGCTGGCGGAATATGCCCGGCGGCTGAACCGGTAAAATTGGAGTGCGGCAACACGTTGCCGCTTTTTCCCCGGGCGAGACGTGTCTCGCAACGGCAAAAGCGCAGTCGTGCCTGCGCACTCCCAAAGCGCGCGACCGGTCTGGCGCGCTTTGCGCTTTCAATATGAATCCGCATTTCTGATGGTATCCCGCAGCCAATGAAAATCATCCGGTCCATTCGGGGTCGCGGTCGTTCCTGGCGGCAGCGTTCAGCGCAACGCCGGCTGGCGAGATCACCCGGTCGCAGCCGGGACATCCCGCCAGCATGGAGCGGACATCAGCAGATCAAACGACGTGCGAAGTTGGAATCGCTGGCGAGTCAGCCCGTTAACCCAGGTTTTCTGAAATGACTGGCCAGGCTCCGCGGACGGAGCCAGGGTGGCGGCGCAGTTGGGAAAAATCCGGCGAGGATGGGTCGGGATTGACGGCCTGATTGTTTGCGTCCAAATAAAGGCAGCCAACTTCTTCCGGCGGAAGTTGATCGAACAAGGTTTTGGCCCCGGCCACAGCTTGCAGCCATTGCCGTTTACATTCGACCAGATCCAAGGGTTCGCGTAACAACAGGGTTTTCAACCGGCTGGCCGGGTAATGCGCGAGCCGTTGCGCCTCCTCAACCAGAAATTGCGGAGTGAATCCTGCGTCCTTGCCACAAGCCGCCCACGCCAGCGCTCCAAGGCTCAAAACATTCCGGTGCAAAAACAGAACGTCCAAATAGTCGCGCAACTCGCCGCGGCCGGCCAGCGCCAGCACCTTGTTGGTCGCCCCATCCAGCGGGTGCAGCACAAAACCAAGTTCGGCATCGGCCTGCACCGGAAAAAAACGAAACGCGGAATCGTAAGCCCATTCCATCTTGGTCGCTTGACCGGCTTTGGAAACCACGGCGCGACGGAACATTTCCTGTTGGTCCAGCCATTCCAAAACATAACCGTTCTGTGCCAGCATGGCAGCGTCCTGCAACGCCGCCAGCTGCAAACTTTTCACGGTGTCATGGAAAACGTCAATGTCCCGGGATTGCCGCAACGAATCCTCCCGGCGCAAAAAAACGGTCGCCCCGGCGATGTAGCTTTCGGGATTGCGATTGACTGCCAGCAGCCGCAGGATGGATTTCTCGAAGGCGCCTAGCGGCATAATTCGGCGGCGATCTTGAAACCGCGCCGTCCGCCATCCGCGCGCAGCCGTTCGCAGAGATAAGGAAGTTCTTCCGCGACGATTTCCGCATCCCGCCGCATGAACCAGAAACACCGGGCATGGAATTCCCGGAACGCCTGTTGCGCCAGGGTGAGTTCTCCGCCGGAAAATCCGGCGTGGCTGTTTCTGTTTGTTCCACGCTTACTCAATAACCCAAATCCGCCGGCGTATCAATCCTGGAAATCTCGCTTTGCGCTTTCAAAGTGAGGCCGCATTTCTGATAGTATCCCGCAGCCAATGAAAATCATCCGGTTCATTCAAGGTCGTTACCGAGGCTGGCAGCAGCGCACCGCGCACCGCCGGCTGCTGGCCGGGTTTGCCGCACCGGCGGAAGAAATCACGCGGTCGCAGTGGGATGAGAGCCTGAAAAATCCGACGGCATATTATACGCGCTGCTTCCATTATTTTCATACGCGCCTGCCGGAGCCGCTGCGCGCGCACCGCGCCTATTTTGAAACCGGCGGACGCGGCTTTGGCGAGAAGGCGTTCCATGTGATGTGGTTTCTGCTGTTCCGGGAATTTTCGCCAAAAAGTTTTCTGGAGATCGGCGTCTTTCGCGGGCAGACCTTGAGCCTGGCGGCCCTGCTCGCACGCCATTTCAACCTCGACTGCCTCACACAGGGCATCTCGCCCTTTTCCCCGGCGGGCGACGCCGTTTCCAAATACCGTCGCGACGTGGATTATTACGACGACACGCTCAAAAATTTCGCGCACTTTTCCCTGCCGGCCCCGGCGTTGCTGAAGGCGTATTCCACCGAGGCGGCGGCGGCCCGGCTGGTGGCGGAGGTACTGCCTCGGCGGCTGAACCAGGTACGAAATTTGGAGTGCGGTGGCATGACACCGCTTTTTCCCGGCGAGACATGTGCTCGCAAAGACTCAAAGCGCGGACGTGTCCGCGCACTCCAAAGGGCGTAGCCATGGCCCTGCGTGCTCCCAAATTTGCTTCCCTTCCTGGAGGGCAAAGCCGCAAAATCCCTTCGGAACCTGTCATGGGACGCCCGATTGAAAATCGCCATTCTGACCATAGACAACCGGGAACATTTCAAGGATTACACCAATCCCCGCGCCGCAATTCTGCACAGCGCCGGAATCGTTGTTCCGGGGCTTTGCCGTGCTTCCGGACCTGGAGGTGCATGTCGTTTCCTGCACCCAGCAGCCGATGCGCTCGCCGGAAAAACTGGCGGACAACATCTGGTTCCACAGCCTGCACGTGCCTAAATTCGGCTGGCTGCGCACGGGCTATCAGGGCTGCATCCGGGCCACGCGGAAAAAATTGAAGGAAATGAAACCGGAGCATCGTTCATGGCCAGGGCACCGAACGCGACTGCGCCATCAGCGCGGTGCTTTCCGGTTTTCCAAATGTCGTGACGATTCATGGCAACATGGCGGAGCTGGCCCGGCTGGAACGGGCGCGCATAGGGAGCTACGGCTGGCTGACCGCGCGGCTGGAAATTTCACGCTGCCCCGGGCCGCGGGCGTGCTGTGCAACTCGGCCTACACGGAGGCTCTGCCCGGCCGCGCACCCGCCGGGTTTGGCGGATGCCCCATGCCATGCGGCCCGCGTTCATGGAGCCGCCGCCGGATGCCGGGCCGCGTCCCTGTTCCATTCTGGTCACGGGGGTCATCACCGAACGAAAGCGCCAGATGAACTGCTGGACGTGGCGGAGGCGCTCCACCGCCAGGGGTTGCAATTTGAATTCCGTTTCATCGGCTTCACCCATGATCCCCAGGCCGGCATGTCCGGGCCTTTCAGGAACGAATCAAGCCGATGACGGCGGCGGGTTACGCCCGCTATCTGGGGGCGCCGACGGATGCGGAACTGGTGGGCCACTTTGATGCCGTGGCGGGGTTGGTGCATTTTCCCACGGAAGAGGCGTTCGGAAACGTGGTGGTGGAGGCCCTGGCGCGGGATTTTAAATTTTTCGGCGCGCGGCTGGGGGCATTGTGGACATCGCGGACGGCGTGCCCGGGGTGGAACTGTTTGACAAGGATGACTGGGCCGGGCTGACGGCGGCGATCGCGCCGGGATCGGGCACGGCCATCCGCGTCCCGTTGAAGCCGCGCGGATCATGCGGGACCGTTATCATCCCGAAGTCATCGCCCGGCGGCACCTGGAGATATACCGGGAAGTGCTTAATACTGGAAGATAGAAGATGGAGTTGAGGGTCAGCGTTAAAGCCCCCCGCAGGAGACGAGGTGACGGGGCTCTATATTTACGATTTTCGATTTACGATTTACGCGCTGCCATCAAAACGCGGACGCACTAGTAAATCGTAAATCCAAAATCGCAAATCAGTCGTCAGAGCCTCCGCACATCGTCTCCCACTGGACTCACGGAATTTTTTTGAACCGGCTCTCACCTGCTGCGTCCGGGAGGTTTCCATTCGCCCCGGTCGGGATCGGCTGGTTTACTGCGGCGATGAATCCTTCTTTCATCCGGCCGAGATCCTGGCGCTGGTAATCGCCACGGGCTGACCGGAAGGATGGCGGGCGAACGCCGCTTCCCGCCGCCACGAACATGTGGGCGACGATCTTTCCCGGCTACCAGAACAGCAGCAGTTCCACCCCGGCCGTGGCGCCGGACGGCGCCATTTATACCGGCACCTTGCTGGGGATTTTCTGGCCTTCACGCCGGACGGCGCCACCGAGTGGTATTCAAGGCCGGGCGGGAAATTAAATCGTCACCGGCCATCGCCGATGACGGGACGGTCTATTTCGGATCGCGCGACCGGAAATTCTACGCCCTTACCCCGGCGGGAAAGCTCAAATGGACGTTTGCGACCGGAGCCTGGTGGATTCCTCGCCGGCCATCGCGACGGATGGCACGGTTTATTTTGGCGGCTGGGATAAATTTTTTTACGCGTTAAACCCGGACGGCTCGCTCAAATGGAAGATCGCCGTGGGCGCCATCGTGGATTCCTCGCCGGCCATCGCGAGCGACGAAACCATTTATTTTGGCGCGCACGATCGGAAATTCTACGTGCTCCGACCTGATGGATCGGTGCGCTGGACCTTTCAGACGGGCGGGGAAATGGTCTCCTCGCCGGCCATCGGGGCGGACGGCGCGGTCTATTTCAGCTCCATGGACGGCAATCTTTACGCGGTGAATCCGGACGGCTCGGAGCGCTGGCGTTGTCACACGGATAGCGCGACGGAATCATCACCATAGTAGGCGCAGAAGGAGACATCTGCATCGGACGGGACAATACATTTTTGTCATTGCCGGGGATCGCCGGGAACGGTGGCGCTGCGGTTCGGCGGTGCCGATTGACGTGTCCGCCGTGGCGGCCGGTAACCGGTTTTATTTTTCCGCCCCGTGGCGATCCGTGCTGGCGGTGCCGGGGGAACGGACTGGCAACGGCGGCTCTGGCAGGCGGCCCTGAAGGACAATGCGTCCTCATCCCTGACCGTGAATACGGAAGGGATCCTTTATGTGAGCGCGGGATATAAGCTTTATGCGATCCGGCCGCCGGGGGAATTACCGCCGCCCGCCAAACGTCGTGGCCGATGTTCCGGCCCAATCCGCGCCACACCGGGCGGGTGGGTGGCTGATTTTGAATTTTAAATTTTAAATTTGAATATGAGTTTATTTCGCGGGCTTTGCGGTGGAATAGCGGCAGAGGGCTGCCGCAGATTCAAAACCTCGCGGAGTCACCAGCCCGCTTTCAGAGTGCAACCATCGTAGCGGTGTCTCGGCAGAGCGCCGCAAACCATTGGAAATTAAAGAATGCGGCTTTCTGCCGAAAGCCGCTACGCCTGTTTTGACCATTTTAATTCAAAATTTAAAATTCCGAATTTGAAAATGAGCCTCCTGACGTCTTCTGCTTCAGATGCAACTCAAGCGCCCCGGATTAATGAGAATGAGCGCGGATTAGCGGTTTCAAAATCCGTGTTTATCTGTGTCCATCCGTGGTTTCAACTTCAGGGTTCCCGTTCAACACCTGTTCGTAAATGGTCTTGATAAGTAATCAACTTGACAGGAGGCAACGGAGACAGCGGAGAAGCAATCGTTTGCCATCCCATTTTGGGCTCTGTTTGCTCCGTTAACTCCTGTTCAACTGCTTCGGCTTTGGTTCAGCACCTGTTCGTAAATTGATTTGAGCCCTCGGCCGATTTTCATTCCACGTCGGTTTGTGGCGGGAAGGGGATTTCGGGGCGTCTTCGTAACATGCCCGCAATGCTTTTGCGGTTGTTTCGACGGAGGGGGCCAGCGGACAAAAAGTGGCGTTCCCGTCAAACGTGCTGCGCGCCCAAGGCAGGTCGCTGAAGAGCAGCGGACAGCCGCAAGCCCCGGCTTCCGGGCCGACAAACTCAAACTTTCCATGGCGCTTAACAGCACGAGCCGCGCGCCTCCCGGTAAATTTCGCAGCCCGCGCGGTCCGAAACTGCGCCTTCGTAGCGAAGGATGGCCGGATGTTTTTTTGCCAGTGTTAAAAATCGGGGCATAGGCATCATTTCCGGGTAGCCCGGCCGATGATCCACACCGGTGTTTGCGCGCGCAGCGGCCTGCGCCAGTTCCAAAACGCGTTTGCGTTCTGAGGTGGCGGTCAGACCAGCCATCGGCCCCGCACGGATGGCGGGGAGTTGAGAAAAACTTCCTCAACGCCGTTGGGGACGACGTGAATGCGCTCTTTGGGCGCATCAAAGAGGTAGTGTCGGTCAAGAAAGTGGGCTTCCCACGGCGTAAGGGCGACACAGGCATCGGCCAGCCGGTAGGCATCCCAGTCAAATGCGGCGGTGAAACTGCGCGGCGCGAGGCGTTCCACGGTGCGGCTGATGAATTTTTGCCGGCGCAACTGGGCCAGGGAGACGCAACCCCTGCGCGGTGAGCAGTTCGGCGATGACGACCCGGATGTTTTTTTGCTGCGCGAGCCGGATGTGCTCGGCAGGCATCCGGGCAAAATGATGAATGAGGTCGCCACGCTGGGCGGCATCCCACCAGCGGAGCGGCTCGACCTCCACCCCCGCTTTTTTAAGCGCCTCCGCCGTCTGTTCGATTTGAATCTGCGCGCCGCCATGCGCGAGCGAAAACGCGGCGGGATAGTTGAATAAAACTTTCACGCGCCGTGTTGGATCCAGGGATTTTTAGGATGATTGAACACGGGGCAAAAAATATAGGCGGACAACGCAGGCAAACAAAGCAAAAACTTGGCCGTGTCCTGATTTGGAGTGCGGTGGCATGACACCGCTTTTACCCGGCGAGACATGTCTCGCAACACCAAAGCGCGGACATGTCCCGCGCACTCCCAATCCGGGCATCACCGCGCGCGCGCTGCGTGCCGGCCGGAAAGTTTGTTGATTTGCGGCGGGAATTGCCTGTAAACTGACCATGTCAAACGATGCCGTTTCAGCCTGATGCGGCCCAATCCAACGGGCGGTAATTGCGGCGGGACTTTACTTATGAACATGTGGAAACCGTCTGAAAATTATCAGAAGATTGCGGAAGCCAATCGTTCCTTTTACAACCAACTGGCGGGCCTTTATGACAAGACGGAAGGCTCGGTGGTGAACCTGCATGAAACGGCGGTCCTGGAAAACGAGCTGGACCGGGCGCTGGCGCTGCTGGGCGGGAAGCCGGCTGAAGTCCGGGCCCTGGACGCATGCGGCGGATCGGGGAGCGTCTCCCTCATGCTGCTGCGCAAGGGCGCGAAAGTCACCCTGGCGGACATTTCATCCGATCTCATAAACATATTTCAAGGGAAGTGCCGGGGCCTGGGCTACAAACCAGAAGTGGTTTGCACAGAAATCGCAGCGTTCCTGTCCGACTCCAGCCGGACATTTGACCTGATTGTTTTTTCGGCGGCCCTGCATCACCTGGAAAATATTGAAGGCGTGCTGACACTGGCGTTTGAACGGCTGGCTCCCGGCGGCCTTTTGCTCACCTTGTTTGACCCGACCGACCGCTCCCAACTGCGGGCGGTCACCCGCATCATCCAGCGGGTGGATTATTATGCCTTCAAAATTTTGCACCAGGGGACGGACCTGCCCAAGGCCGTCGGACGGCGGTTGCGGCGGATTTTTGCCGGGGTGTCGGCGGACAAAAAGGCGGACGTTGCGCTGGATGCCTCCACAATGGGCATGCTGGCGGAATATCACGTTGAAAAAGGGATTGACGACAAAAAGCTGGTGACATTGCTGGGCCAGGTGGGCTACGAGGTGGTGCAACATGACCGCTACGCCGGAGGACGCACGGGCTGGATGCGCAGGGCCGCCGGGGCCTTTGGTGACGCCACGAACTTCAAGCTGGTTTTGCGCAAGCCGCCATCCGGAAAACACGAGAAGTAAGAGGACGGGCCGGGCGCACCGGGCAAAAATCCATTCTGCAGGGTTAGATCAACGACCGTCCTCACCCTGGCCCTCTCCTCCGAGGAGAGAGAGAAACGTTTGCTGTCGCCTGGAAGAAACTTGCGCGCCGGGATTTATCAGGCGGCCGTTGCAAAACAAAATCATGCAAAGATAATCTCCTCTCCCCGGGGGAGAGGATTTAAGGTGAGGGCGGGCGAACCCTCATCCGTTCTTCGGCCACCCTCTCCCATCCGACGGGCGAGGGACAGGGCGAGGTCAAAACAAACTTTCCAGTCTTCCCATCATCTTCTAAATTCCCGTCATGGCCGACATCGCCCGCGCCCGCCAGCTTCGCAAGGTTGAAACCTGGGCGGAAAAACTATGTGGCGCTGGCTGCGCGACCGGCGGTTCAGCGGCTACAAATTCCGCCGCCAGCATCCGCTCGGCATTTACTATCTCGATTTCTTTTGCGAGGAGGCGGAATTGAATGTGGAACTGGATGGCAGCCAGCACGGTTTTCCCGACCAGCGCAAACATGATTTGGAACGGGAAAAATTCCTGCAATCGCGCGGCATCAAGACGCTGCGGTTCTGGAATTCGCATCTGCGCCGCAATGCGCAAAGCATCCGTGACACGATCTTCAATGAATTGCAGGCACGCGCGCCGCATCCGTTGCCGGAATACACGCGGCCGATGAAATCGGCGGAGGAAAGTTAGTTGAACGACCGTCCTCACCCCGGCCCTCTCCTCCGAGGAGAGGGGGAAACGCTCGCTGCTTCTTTGAAGATTCAAGCGACTGGATTTGCCGAACAGGCCACCGACCAAAACCGAAACGTGCAATTGCTACTCCTTCTCCCCGGGGAGAAGGTCAGGATGAGGGCGAGCGTTAAAACAAATTAACGTAGATTGAACGACCGTCCTCACCCCGCTCCTTCCTCCGAGAAGAGGGAGACAAACCAAACAATCCGGTTGCCGATGAATTGCGGTTTGGGTTACAGTGCGGGTGCGCCGCCGAGCCCAAATGAACAGCAACAACACGCCCGCCCTCCTAAGGTCGCTCATCATCTATGCGATGTGCGTGCCGCTCGCCATCTGGATCGGGTTTACCCTGGCCAATCCGTTCGATTTTGCCACCTTCAGTTATGCCGGCATCTTTGCGCTGCTGCTTGTTGGCCCCCATCCTGCTCCGCTGGCATCATTTTCTCCTGATTGTCACCTGGAACCTCCCCGGCATCACCATTTTCTTTCTGCCGGGCCGCCCGCCCGTCTGGCTGCTTCTGTTTACCGCCCCTGAGCCTGGGCATTTCCCTGCTGCAGCGGACCATCAATGGGAAGGTCACGCTTCCTCTCCGACGCCCCTCTCGCCTGTCCGTGCCGCTGTTATTTTTCATCTGGCGGTGCTGTTCTTCACCGCCAAGCTGACGGGCGGAATCGGGCTGCATTCGATGGAGCGTGTTTCCG
Organism: uncultured Verrucomicrobiae bacterium; assembly: GCA_963738245.1. Classification (GTDB taxonomy): domain Bacteria; phylum Verrucomicrobiota; class Verrucomicrobiia; order Limisphaerales; family UBA11358; genus UBA11358. The sequence continues at coordinate 297,155 of CAVTWB010000010.1, read as the reverse complement.
GCGGGAAAAAAAAATTATGTCACCCTGTTTTTCGCGATTCTGGCTATTTTGCCACTGCCCGCTCCCCGGATTCCGCCCAAACATGTAAGGCTCTATATCAGCCTGTATTTTCTGATGTTAGTCTCAGCCAGATTGTCGGGGATCTCTATGGTCATCTGCCATCGGCGCTGAACCATTATCTTTGCGTTCTTTCCGGTGACCGGTTATCGGCTGTGGAGGCAGCTCCCGGAATGACGGATTTTCACGCCCCCCGTTATGCCGGCCTGGGCCCGGCCGGATTCGGCCGGAGCATGTTGGATGCTGGCCTTGTATGGGCTGAGGGGAATTTTGCTCTCGGGCAAACCGTGGCGCTGGGCCTTGTTCAGCCTGTTTGCGGGCCCAATATCCTGGGCGGCTTTTCGGACCTCGATGCGTCATGTATCTGACTGTATTCGTTTTTTCTGTTTTACATGGAGCGATTGTATGCGACCAAGCTCCTGATGGTCTTTGTGTTGCTGGGGCTGGTCGTCACGGCCTTGATCGTCCCGTTTTCCGACAAACTGCCGCTCTACTTTCCAACGGGCCCTGGCGCTCGTGCCCTTGTTAAACTTTGATCCGATGGTGCGCCAGGATGCGGAGGCCAGCTGCGACTGGCGGCTGCAGATCTGGCGGACGGTGTTTCCGCAAGGTGCCGGAACATCTGCTGTTGGGCAAGGGCTATTCTCTGACGGCGACGAACTTCGAAAATCAACTCAAGCTGGGCCATCAGTTCCGATGCCATGCAATTGCGACGGCGCCGATTGCCGGCAATTATCATAATGGCCCGCTGTCGGTGGTCATCCCGTCTTCGGCATCTGGGGCGTCATCGCCCTTCTGTGGTTCTGGATTGCCTGCCTGCGCGCGCTGTAGCTCAACTACCGTTACGGCGACCCGGCACTCAATACCTATAACACTTTTTTCTTGGTCTATTTCTTCAGCAATAGTTCTCCTGTTTCTGTTCATTTTCGGCAGCGCTTTATTCGGACATGTTCATCTTCACCGCCATCGTCGGCTTGAGCGTCAGCCTGAACGGAGGGATCCGCCGGCCGGCGAAGGCCCCGGTGCGGGTGGTGGACAAGAACAGCGACGTCCCGCTGGCCCGGTCGCGGTTCCAGCCGTTTTATCCGCGCTGACGCCTGACGCATGGGTGCCGATGGAACGTGAAACCCAAACTGCTCATTTTGGTAGGGATGGCGCGCTGCGCCGTCCCGTCGCCGACCGCAGCGTCAGGCGACGATCGAATCCAATGAAAACCTTGCCCCACCACGCTCGTTCCGCCCTCGCTTCGCTGACGGGCGGGGACAGCGCAGCGCGCTGTCCCAACCCCGGGGAAAATAAGCCAGCGTGAAACCCAAACTGCTCATCGTGGAATTGTGGGGGCTGGGCGACCTGGCCATCGCCACGCCGTTCCTGCGCGCCGCCGCCGAAAAATTCGACGTCACCCTGCTCGCCAAGCCTTACGCGCTGGAACTGCAGCCGCGCCTCTGGCCGGAAGTCCAGGTCGAGACCTTCACCGCGCCGTGGACCGCCTTCAAGCACAAATACCATTTCTGGCGCTGGCCGTTCTGGGACATGGTCCGCCTGCGCCGGCGGCTGGCGGCGGAACATTTTGACTTCGGCCTTTCCGCGCGCTGGGATCCGCGCGACCATCTGCTCCTGAAAATTTTCGGCGTGAGAAACCGCCTCGGCTTTCCGCGCCTGGGCAGCGGGATTTTTCTGACGCGGCCGCTCGCGCGGCCGCACCCGGAGGCGCACCGCTACGAATCCTGGCGCGTCCTCGCCCGCGAACTGGGACTGGATCTGCCGCCGCGCGAAAAAATTTCCATCCCCGCCGGGCGCGACGGCGGAACGGTTTTGATCCACACCGGCGCCGGGCAGCCCATCCGCGTCTGGCCGCTGGAACATTACCGGCAGCTCGCGGCCCGTCTGCGGCGGAAAAATTTCCGCGTGCAGATCGCCTGCGACCCCGACCAGCGCGACTGGTGGCGGCGGGCCGGCGAGGCGGCGTGGCCACGCCGGCCAACGTGACGGAACTGATGGCGCTGATTGACCATTCGGGCGCGTTCATCGGCAACGACTCCGGCCCCGGCCATCTGGCGGCGATGTGCGGCGTGCCGACCTTCACGCTGTTCGGCCCGCAACTGCCGGAATGGTTTGCGCCGCTGCATCCGGCGTCGGAATGGATGGAAGGCAAGGCGTGCCCCTACAAGCCGTGCTCGGATTACTGCCGGTTCGCCGCGCCGTTCTGCCTGTGGAACCTCGGCGAGGAGGAAGTCTTTGGCCGCGTCGAAAAATTTCTCGGCGCGCATCTGCACGCCAGTGTGTGAAATCATGGCAGAGGAATCGCGCTGCGCTGGCCCAGGTAGGGTCGGTCGCGCTGCTACGACCCCGCCCGTCAGCGAAGCGAGGGCGGAACAGACCCCGCGAGCCATTTGCATTTCACAACGTGTGTCACACCGCGATTGATTCCGTCGCCTGACGCTGCGCTCGGCGACGGGGAGCGGCGCAGCGCGCCGTCCCTACCAAAAAAAGCAGGGACATCGCGCTGCGCTGTCCAAGGTGGGGTCAGTCGCGCTGCGACGACCCCGCCCGTCAGCGAAGCGAGGGCGGAACAGACCCCGCGAGCCATTCTTTATTCAAGATTATTTGGAACGTGGCATGCATATTTACCCAGTGTATTCTGTTCTCCGTGGACGTTCCCCGAAGAAAATCGTTGCCGCACGAAATCCCGCCGTGGGTTGACCCGGAAAAGGAAATATACTTCATCACCATCAATTGCGAAGCGCGCATTGCAAACCAGCTTGCAACGGAAAAGATTGCAGCGGCTCTCTTTGAAACCATTTCCCATAGGCAGGGACAGGGGTTTTGGTGGCCGCACATTTTTCTGCTCATGCCCGATCATCTTCACGCGTTGATCTACTTCCCGCCGTCTGACAAGCCGGTCAAAGGGATCGTCCGTAAATGGAAAGAATGGACAGCCAAAACCATCGGCATCCATTGGCAACGCGACTTCTTTGAGCACCGGTTGCGACATGAGGAAAGCCGGCGGGAGAAAGCGGATTACATCCTGCAAAATCCCGTCCGCAAGAAGTTTGTAGCTCGACCCGGAGACTGGCCCTTCGCCTATTTCGCCGACGGCCAACGCCCGAAATTTCGCGATTGAAGCCACATCTGGCACATCGCGCTGCGCTGTTTAAGGTAGGGTCAGTCGCGCTGCGACGACCCCGCCCGTCAGCGAAGCGAGGGCGGAACAGGCCACGCGAGCCATTTGCATTTCACAACGTGTGTCACACCGCGATTGATTCCGTCGCCTGACGCTGCGCTCGGCGACGGGGATCGGCGCAGCGCGCCGTCCCTACCAAACCGCGTCACTTCCGCTTCGTCATCTCGTCGTAGATCCAGGCGTAGGTCTTTTCCATGCCGTCGCGCAGCGGCAGATTCGGCTCCCAGCCGAGCGTCTTCTGGATCAGCGTGTTGTCGCTGTTGCGGCCGTTGACGCCCTTGGGCGCGTCCAGGTTGTAGCGGCGCTTCAGCTTGATGCCGGCGATGTCCTCGACGATGTCCACCAGCTGGTTGATGGTGACCATTTCGCGCTGCCGAGGTTGATCGGGACGTGACCTGTCGCTGTGCATGATCAGCTCGATGCCCTTGAGGCAGTCGTCGATGTACATGAAGCTGCGGGTCTGGTGGCCGTCGCCCCAGATTTCGATCTCGTGCTTGCCCGAGAGCTTGGCCTCGATCACCTTGCGGCAGATGGCGGCGGGGGCCTTTTCGCGGCCGCCTTCCCAGGTGCCGTGCGGGCCGTAGACGTTGTGAAAGCGGGCCACGCGCGTGGCGAGGCCGAAATCCTCGCGGAAATGCCGGCACATCCGCTCGCTGAACAATTTTTCCCAGCCGTAGCCGTCCTCGGGCATGGCGGGATAGGCGTCCGCTTCGTTCAAGCCGGTGACGTTCGGGTCGGTCTGCTTGTCGGCGGTGTAAACGCAGGCCGACGAGGCGTAGAAGAACCGCTGCACGCCGGCTGCGCGTGCGGCCATGCAGCAGGTGCGTGTTGATGAGCACGGTGAGCATGCACAGCGCCTTGTTGTTCTCGATGAAGCCCATGCCGCCCATGTCGGCGGCGAGATTGTAGACCATGTGCGCGCCCTTGGCGGCATTTTTCGCAGGCGTCCTTGAGCTGCAGATCGAGCTGGCATGTTCTCGGCCTGCGGAAATTTCTGATACCACTCGCCGAACGGCTTGATGTCCACCGCGCGGACGTCCGTGTGCCCTTTGCGGAGCAGTTCCGCGACCAGATGGCCGCCGATGAACCCGCCCGCGCCCGCGACTAAAATTTTGTTTTGCATGAGAAACAACAAATTGCTCGACAGGCGGCGGCGTGGCAATCCAATTTTATCAAATGCTCTGGGCTGTCCGCCTTTGGATCCTGCTTTCCGCCATGCTTGTCGGGGCCGGCTGGATTTTGTCGGCGCTTCATGAACTCAACCGGACGGGTTATGGCATCGTTTTTGCACTTGCGGCAACGGCCGGTTTTTATTGTCTGGGAAAACCCCCATGGCCGGCGCGTATTGGATGGCTGCGCGGTATCCAAAAACTCAAGCGCCGCTTCAAACGTCCCGCCCCGCTGCTGTTTCTGATACTGGCCTTGATGTCCCTTGTTTCCGGCGTGCTTTACGCTCCTTATAATTCGGACACCTATGCCTACCGGTTTCCGCGTGTGTTGCACTGGCTGGGGCAGGGGCAATGGCACTGGATTCACACGGGGGAAATGAGAATGAACGTGGCGGGTTGCGGCTATGAATGGCTCGTCGCCCCGGTCCTGCTTTTTACCGGCTCGGCCCGCTGCCTGTTTTTGATCAACTGGATCTCCTATCTCATGCTGCCGGGGTTGATCTTTTGCGTCTTTCGCCATTCAGGTTTGCGGCTGCGGGTGGCGTGGTGGTGGGCGTGGCTGCTGTCTTCCGGCTGGTGCTATATCATGCAATCGGCGTCGGTGGCCAACGACGGCATGGTGGTCGTCTATGCGCTTGCCGCCGTGGGGCTCGTGATGAAAGCCGGGGAAACAGGAAAGGCGGGGGACTTCTGGATTTCACTGCTGGCCGCCGGCCTGCTGACGGGAGTCAAACAGACCGCCATCCCGCTCATCGCACTATGGCTGCTGGCTGCCTGGCCGGCGCGGCGCACCGCCTTCGCCGCACCCAAAACCTTTTTGGTGATGGTCATGGCAGCCCTGCTGGTATCAGGGGTTCCAATCATGGTTTCCAACTTCCTGCACACCGGAACGTGGGACGGGGTCAATGCATTGCAGGCTGAATATCCGGACTGGCACATCCAACTGGATTCCCCGTTTTGGGGAATTGCCGGCAACGCATTCTACATTCCGGTCTTGAGTCTTTTACCCCCGTTTTTTCCGTGGAGCGGCGCGTGGAATCATGCGATGGATGTTTTTGTGGCGACCCCCTTCGGGGCGCATTTCAAATCCTTCGAAGAATTTGGCAGGGTGGATCCCGGCATTACCGAAACTTCCGCCGGCATCGGACTGGCAATTATTATGGTGACCGCCATATCCATGGGTGCGGCGCGAAAATATCAAGCCGGCTCCCGGATCCGATGCCCGCGACTGCAACTCGCGTTGCGACTGTGTCCCTGGATTTTGCTGGTCATCTTCATGGCCAAGGTCGGGGTGATTCAAAACGTGAGGTTTCTGGCCGGATATTACGTTTTCTTTTTCCCGTCGCTGCTCGCCGGCACCGGGCAGGAAAAACTGGTCCGGCAGGGCTGGTGGCAAAAAATGGCGCTGCTGTGCATGGTGATTTCCGCCCTGCTGCTCGTGGTCAACATGCCGCGTCCGCTGTTCCCCGCCGTGACACTCACGCAAAAACTGGCCGCAGAACACCCGCGATCCAAAATCATCTCCGCGCTAAAAAACGCCTACGGAGTATCACGCTCATTTCAGGACGCCGAGCGGCAAATAAAAGAGAAAATGCCGCCGGACGAGCCGCTGGTGGGCTATGCCGCCACCGGCAATGCGCGGTTTGAACCGGCATTATGGCTGCCCTTTGGCGTGCGCCGGGTCGAAAGGGTAACCAAGGCGGATTCGCCCGGCCAACTGGCCCAACAAGGCATTCATTATGTCGTCATCGAAAATTATCCCAGTCTTCATTGCAGCATAGACGAATGGATGGCGCAATATCATGCCAGTTTGGTTGCGGAACTAACCGTTCAGGAAAAAGGTCATGACAGCTCCCAATCCCATGTTTACATCATGCGGCTGGCCGGCCCGTAATTCGTCACAGCCAGTTCGAGCAGTTGTTTTCGTGAGGATAGAAAATCTGTCCAACGCGGGGCAGCGTCGGCAATTAAATTTTGTCGCGTGACCGGGGACTAGCGCGGCTCGCTGCGGATTTTGATTTGGATCGCGCCCGGAATTTCCCGTTCGCTGACCAGCACCAGATAACCGCCGCCGCCGGCACCCGACAGTTTCCAGCCCAGGGCCTGCGCGGCGTATTGCCGGATGGCGGCGCGCACGTCCGGCGTCATCATTCTGGGGAACAAGCGGACCTGCGCCTCGAAGGAATTGCGGAACTGGCGGCCGAATTCCTCCAAGTCCATTTTCAAGATGGCCTGCCAGCAGCGGCCGGCCGCCCGCGCCAGTGCGCGCACATTGGCGGGCGTGATGCGCCCGCCGGCACGGACGTGGAAGCCGTCGCGGCGCGGGCCGAGCGTGACGAAATGCAGATGCTTTTCGAGCCAGCGCAGGATTTTAGGGTCGTTCACCGAGGTGATTTTTTCCGGCCAGAAGCCGCCGCGATAATCCAGCCGGTTCAGGCCGGGAAACACGATGCCGATGGGATCCTGCGAGCCGGAAAATTCCGTGGTGCCGGGCGGATTTTCGTAGCTGAAAAGCAGTTTGGCCAGCTTCTCGCGGTCGCCGCCCGGCAGGTCGGTCTGCCACAAATCAATGGCGCGCTTGCGCGAACTGGTGGCCAGGCCGCTGCGCTCGTTGAATTCCATCGTCGGCTCCAGCGAAATGGTCAGCACCGGCCCGGCGCCGAATTTGGAGACGGACGGCTGGTCCAGCCAGCCGCCGGCGAGGTCGAGGCGGTAGGGAATCAGGCATTCCTTGCGCAGGCTGGTGGTGGAACGCGCCGGCAGGCTGGCGTGGGGAATCCGTTTCAGCACGACATATTTGATGCCCAGCTCGCGGCACAACTTTGCCTTGGCGGGGGAATTGCCGTCCTCGTTCACGACGAGAATGTCCGGGGCGACGCGTTTCAATTCCGCCAGAAAATCCAGGTGGCCCGAACCGCTGCCGATGTGGCAGGCTTTGACGCATTTGAGCGCCTCCAGCATGTATTGGCGCTCGTGCTGGGTGTTCACGGGAAAGCGGCCCTTCAAATCGCGGACGGTCTGGTCCGCGCCGATGCAGACATGCAGGTCGCCGAAATCCGCCGCCGTTTTGAGGAAGCAGACGTGGCCGCTGTGCAGCATGTCAAAGCAGCCGCTGACAAAAACTTTTTTGGGGTGCATGGCGGTCGGGCATGATTGTGAAACGCGTTTCCGCTGACAACGAATATTTTTGTCCGCCGGGTTTACAGCCGGTTCCACCAGACGGCGGTTGGTTTGGGCACGTCAATCGTCACGCGTTTTTCAGGGCTTTGTTTGGTGTAAAGGGAGTAGCTTGTGGGCTTCAGGGAAAAATGCCCGGCGGCGAGTCGTTGCAGGCGGTGCTGCACGATCCAGACCGGTTTCAATGTCCGCACCCAGCCGGGAATCATCCGGACGGTCTCGGCCTTTTCCCGGAGGGCATTGGGTTTCAGCATCATGTTTTCGCCGGTGTCGGCGAAGATGGACGTGAAGGTATCGCACACCTTCATGGGCACCCGGTTTTCCATCAACGCCCGCACCCAGTGCAGATCGCCGATGTCGCGCCATTTGGTGTCGAAGTAAAGACCGCGTTCGTGGATGACCTTGCGGCGGATGAAGACGGAACTGGTCAGCACCGGAAAGCGAAACCAGATTTTCTGCGGGTGCGGCACGAGCGAATGCCGGTGGCACAGGTATTTGCCGTCGCCGTCGGTGACGATGGTGCCGGCGAGCGCGACTTCGACCTCCGGATTGGCCGCAAAAAATTCGTGGACAGCCTTGCAGCGCGCCGGGCAGGTATTGCTCGTCGCAGTTCAGATACGCGAGGATGTCGCCGGTCGCGCGCCGGTAGCCGCGGTTGATGGCGTCATACATGCCGGCGTCTTTCTCGATGAACGCCCGCACGCGCGGGTCGTGCGGCAGCCAGTCCTGCGTGCCGTCGTCGGAGCAGGAATCCTGCACGATGTGCTCGAACTCGACGCCCCGCTGGTCGGCCACGGACGCGATGCACAGCCTGAGCCAGTTGGAATTGCGGAAGCTCGGGGTGATGATGGAAAATTTCAGCCGGTGTCCGCCCGGTGCCGAAGACGCCTTTGGGATGTCCGCCGTTTTCATTTCGTCAGAGCTGGAGGCATTCTTCATGGAGACAGGTTTTGAATTTTCCGGTTCGGCCATCGGATTATTGGTTCAATGAGACTGATAAAATCATTCAGTGCTGTCAAACTTTGCTGTTCTTTGTGCCGGCATATCTTATTCCGCCCGGTCGCCGGTCTTGGAGAATTCCATCCGGATCCGGCCCAGGGTCAGGGTGATGATTTCCAGCAGGATGAAGCGGCTGAAAAAATTCCACAAAAAGACGCCTGTGGAACGATAATCGGAATCGCCGTCGTATTGGACGATTGGCGAGATGAACGAACAGGCCAGGACAAACAACGTGGCCCAGCGCGTGTTGACCACCAGCGCCAGCAACACGCAGGGAATCGCGTAAAACAAGATGAACATCAAATGCGGGTTGGCGTGGAAATGACAAAAGACGATGACGCCCAGCAGCGCCGTCGCGGACAGAATCGTGAACCAATGCTGCTTGAAATCCTTGATCAGGGAGGTTTTTTCATCCAGCGCGCCGGACGGCGGATTGACCACCCAGTTTTTGAGCAGCCGGTAGGCGCGCATCCAGGTCAGCGGCATGAATTCAAAGACGGCCCGCACCAGCGAATCGTAAATGGTCAAGGCCCGGCCCAGCCCGTTGTGCCAGGCAAATTCAACCGGTCCCGGTTTTGATTGCGACGCCGGCGTGGCTGCGGGGTTGAGCCAGCCGGCCTGCTGCTGCTCCCAGTGGTGACGGAAGCGCCCGAGTTTTCGGGCGACGGCCGGCGACACAAGCTCCTCGGAGTATTTTCGGCGCTCGATGATGCCGCGCCGGAGATAATCATGATGGGGCGACGGGTAAATCGCGGACAAATCCGCCTTGCTCAATTCGAGCATCCGCCGGTCAAAGGGCACGCCGAGGAAGCCGCTGAGGTTCCGGCACACCGCTTCGGTTTCATCCACAATGGCCGCATAGGACACGCGAAAAATTCGCGCGCCGTTTTTTTCGATCCGGCCCGCCTGGCGGATGAGCTGTTCCTGCTGGTAAATCATCCGGCTCAACATGCCGGGCCGGCCAAAATAGCGCGAAGTCTGGCCGGCCTTGAGCACGCTGCGATAGACTTCCACCGGATCACGCCACACCAGGATGAAAGACGCCTGCGGATACTCCCGGTGAAGCTGCTCCAGCCGGGAACAATAAACCGGCGATTTTTCCCCGCTGACGGCCGCGCCCTTCACCCTGCCGAAGGCGTGATATAAATCCAGCGGGGTGCGGATTTTCGTCCAGCCCCTTCAGATCGTTCGGGCGCGGCCAACCGGTGCCGGGAGAGCGCCTGGTTGTAAAATTCCATCCGCGCCGCCCAGTTGCGCCGGAAACGCTCTGCGCCAGCAGCAGGCGCGGGAAATTCCAGACGTCGCATTCATACATCAACGCCACCTGTGGGATTCTGGTTCAGCAGCGAACACAACAAGGATGTGCCCGAACGGAAAACGCCAACCACCAAGACTGGGGACTCGTTCAACATTTGAGAAAAAATTAAGTGTAAAAATTGCGCGTGACCGAGTCCAGAGAATTGCAAAAATCAAAAAGATGCCGTCGCCCGGAATTTCTGCGCCACCGGGATGCGCCGGCCGATGCCGAAGGCGCGCGGGGAAATTTTCAAGGCCGGCGCGGCCTGACGCCGCTTGTATTCGCTGAAATTAATTTTGTTCACCACGTCATTGACGGTTGCCGCTGCAAAGCCGTTACGGATTATTTCATCCTTGCCCAGATTTTTGACGATGTAGGCGTCCAGAATGGCGTCCAAAACTTCGTAGGGCGGCAGCGAATCCTGGTCGGTCTGGTTCGGCCGCAGCTCCGCGCTCGGCGGTTTGGCAAGGGAATTTTCCGGGATGATTTCGCGCCCGCGGTTGACCCAGCGCGCGATTTTGTAGATGTCCGTCTTGAACACGTCCGCGATCGGCGCGAGCGCGCCGTCCATGTCGCCGTAAAGCGTGCAATAGCCGACGGCCATCTCCGACTTGTTGCCGGTGGTCAGCACCAGCGCGCCGAACTTGTTCGACAGCGCCATCAGCGTCACGCCGCGCAGCCGCGACTGGACGTTTTCCTCGGCCTCGTTCGGCTTCGTGCCGGCGAAAACTTTCTCCAGTTGTTTTTCCACCGCGAGAAACGGCGGCTCAATCGGCAAAACTTCGCAGCGGATGCCGAGATTTTTCGCGAGCGCCTCGGCGTCGCTCAAGCTGCCCGCGCTCGAATAGCGCGCCGGCATCGCCACGCCCAGGACATTTTCCGCGCCGAGCGCGTCGGCGGCCAGCACCGCGACCAGCGCCGAATCAATGCCGCCGGACAATCCGAGAATCACGGATTTGAAGCCGCACTTGCGGACGTAATCGCGGATGCCCAGCGAGAGCGCGGAAAAAATCTGCTGCTCGCGCGGCGGAAATTCGCTTCTGGCTTCTGGCTTCTGGCTTCTGGCTTCTGGCGACAAATCCGCCACCAAAACTTCCTCTTCAAATCCCTTGCCCATCGCAATCACTTCGCCGCGTGAATCCAGCGCGACGCTGTGGCCGTCGAAGATCAACTCGTCATTCGCGCCGGTGAGGTTGACCTGGGCGAGCGGGATTTTTTCGTCGCGTGCGACGCGCCGGAGCATTTCCAGCCGCGTGCGCTCCTTGCCGTCGTGCCACGGCGACGCGGAAATGTTCAGGATGATTTCCGCGCCCTGCGCAATCAATTCCTTGACCGGATCGCGGCGGTAAATCCGTTCCGGCCAGAAATCCTCGTCGTTCCAGATGTCCTCGCAGATCGTGATGCCGAGCCTGCGCCCGTTGAAAACGAACGGCCCGACTTTTTTGGCCGGTTCAAAATAGCGGTCCTCGTCAAACACGTCGTAGGTCGGCAGCAGGCTTTTGGCCGTGCGCCAGATGATTTTCCCGTTTTGCAGAACGGCGGCGGCATTGTTCAGCGCGCGGCCGGGCCGCTCGGAATTTTTTTCGACGAAGCCGACGCACAGCGGGACCGCGCCGACGCCGCTGGCGGATGCTTCAACGGCGGCGAGATTGGCGTCAATGAAATCGGCGCGCAGGAGCAGGTCGCGCGGCGGGTAGCCGCAGAGAAACAATTCCGGCGCGAGGACGAATTCCGCGCCGCGCGCGACGGCCTGTGCGTAACCGGCCAGAAGTTTCCGGCGGTTCGCCGCGAAATCGCCGATGGTCGAATTGAGCTGGAGCAGGCCGATTTTCAATGAACCAGAATAGCCGCAGCGCCCGCGGTTTCGCAACGCTTTACAAAGTTTCGATGCTGCGGATGGCGGCGGCCATGTGGGCGAGATGCTGTTCCAGCGTGAAATTGCGGAGAAACAGTTCGCGGAGCGGGCCGGTGAAGTCGCTGGCGGCCACCCGCCGGAGCGCGCCGGCGATTTGGTGTGGCGACTTCGGATCAACCAGGCCGGGATAATTTTCCGGCAGCATTTCGGGGATGGAACGCCAGCGCGTGGTGACGATGGGCAGGCCGTAAGCCATGGCTTCGATCAGGTTGCCGGGCTGGTTTTCCGCCAGGTAATAGGTCGGAAAGCAAAAAACGTCCGCGACGGCCAGCGCCTGCATCTTGCGTTCGGCGGAAACGAAGCCGAGAATTTCAACGAGAGGTTGGACGCCGCGCCGCTGGATGAAGTCGCGCAGCTCCTTTTCCTCATCCTCGGAGGCGAACGCGCCGACCAGCGTGAGCCGGAATTGCAGCGGCGATTTTTCGGCGGCGGACTGCTCGTTGGCCAGCGCGACGCCTTCGACCGCGTCGAACACGCCTTTCGTGCGCGTGCAATGGGCGAGAAAAAGGACGCTGACGATTCTTGCGGCATCATTGGCGGGCGAAGTTTCGCCGGCGAGGATTTTTTGCCGGACGGCAATCCGGGCGCGGCGTTGTTTCAGGATTTCAGCCACGAACTCCGAGTCCAGCCCCGGCACGCCGACGGGCACAACGGCGATGTGCCGCGACAACAGTTTTTCGGCGTCGGCAAAATTGTAGCGGGAAAGCACGATGCTCAAGTCCACCGGCTTGAAAAGCCGGTAGGTGATGGCGCGCGAGCGGATCTGGACGGACGTCTCCAGCCATTTGGCCAGTCCGGCGGCGTGCCAGTGCAGGATGATTTTTTTGAAAAACGGGCGGCAGATGAGCATCACCAGCCAGTCGCGATACACCGCGACGGCCTTGCCGGGCGCGGGCACGTAATAAAAGGTCGTCACGCCGTGGCGGAAGCGGCACCAGAGGGCCTGCAGGCAGTAATACAGGATCAGGAAAATTTTGCCGCCCTGGAATTCGCCGACATCCTCAAGGGCTTTGGAGAACCGGGCGTTGACGTGGTAGCACTCGATGCCGAGGCGGTTGGGCGGTTTCCCTTTTGGCCGGCGGCAGTCGCCGCCGAGGCCGTCGAGCAGCAGCTTGACCATGTAGCTCTGGCCGTGGTGCGGCGGCGGCGTGTGGGCAAAGACAAGCAATTTCATTTGCGATTTGCGATTTACGATTTACGATTCGGGCTTCCGATGCGGAAGCAAGCTTGCGCGCATTTTTGCATCGTGCCGTGGCAGTTCATTTGTTCAACGGATGACCAGACTGCATCCAATCGTAAATCGTAAATTGTAAATCGTAAATCGTAAATGACGAAGCGTGTCAACGTCCTCGGCGTCGGCATCAGCGTGCTCAATTTGCAGACCGCGCTGGCGGCCATCGCCGGGGCGGTGCGCACGCGGCGCAAGGGCTACATCTGCGTCACCGGCGTTCATGGCGTCATGCGAGGCGCAGGAGGACGCGAAATTTCCGCAACATTTTGAACGGCGCGTTTCTCTGCACGCCCGACGGCATGCCGATGGTCTGGATGGGCCGGCTGCACGGGCACCGCGAAATGAGCCGCGTTTATGGCCCGGATTTGATGCTGGAAGTCTGCGCGTGGAGCGAGAAACAATCCTTGCCGGCACTTTTTTTTCGGCGGGGTCGGACGGCGTGGCGGGGCAATCTGCGCAATAAGCTGATGGCGCGTTTTCCGAAACTGCAGATTGTCGGCTGCCTACACGCCGCCGTTCCGGCCGCTGAACGCGGCGGAGGAACAAGCGTTGCAGGAAATGATCCGCGCCGCGAAGCCGGACATCCTGTGGGTGGGCTTGAGCACGCCGAAGCAGGAGAAGTTCATGGCGGAATTCCTGCCGAAGCTGGATGTGACGCTGATGATCGGCGTGGGCGCGGCGTTCGATTTTCACGCCGGGCGGGTGCGGCAGGCGCCGCGCTGGATGCAGCGCAGCGGGCTGGAATGGCTGTTCCGCATGGCCTGCGAGCCGCGCCGGCTGGGCAAACGCTATTTGAAAAACAATCCGCTGTTCGCGCTGAAAATCGCCGGCCAGCTTTCCGGCCTGAAAAAATATCCGCTCGAATGACGGTGGAACCGTTTTGTCCCACCGCGAATTTGTTTGAGCAAATCGGGCCGTTCTGCTATCTGAAGACTGGAATTACGCACGCATGAACGAAGCATCAAACCAAGGCAGCGCCGCTGGACTGGCGGGCGGACACGCTGGATTGCTGGCAGCGCCTGCCGAACAAGGTGTTTTTCTTCACGCTGCTGGCGGCGTGGCTGCTGCTGTTTCAGTTTTGGGGCAATTCCATCCTCGGCTATGTCCACACGTCGTCGCTGTTCGGGTGGCTTTACAATCTCTATAACATCGGGGGTGCCGATACGGCGACTGACGACAGTTACGGCAACCTCATTCCGTTTCTGGTGGTCGGCCTTTTCTGGTGGAAGCGGCAGGAACTGCTCGCGCTGCCGCTGCGACTCTGGTGGCCGGGGCTGCTGCTGCTGGCGGCGGCGCTGGTGCTGCATGTTTTTGGCTACGTCGTCCAGCAGCCGCTGTTTTCGATCGTCGCGCTGTTCGCGGGCATTTACGCCTTGATGGGTCTGGCGTGGGGGCCGGCCTGGCTGCGGCACAGCGCTTATCCGTTTTTTCTCTTTGTGTTTTCCATTCCGCTGACGGCGCACCTGAATTTCATCCTGTTTCCGCTGCGGCTGCTGGTGACGTGGCTGGTGGAAATGGTGGCGCACCTCATCGGCATCGGCGTCCTGCGGCAGGGCACGCAGTTGCTGGATCCGTCGGGAGCCTACGGCTATGATGTCGCGGCGGCGTGCGGCGGCATGAGAAGTTTGATCGCGGTTTTCCTGCTCGCGACGGTGGTGGCGTTTGGTTTGCTCCGCGCGCCAGGGAACCGGATTTTTTTAATAGCCCTGGCGGTTCCACTGGCTGTGCTGGGAAACATGCTGCGGTTGCTGGCCATCATTTTCGCGGCGGAAATGGGCGGGCAGCACGCCGGCGACTATGTCCACGAAGGCGGCCCGTTCGGCATCATCAGCCTGCTGCCCTACATTCCTGGAATGGTCGGCCTGCTCTGGGTCGGGCGCTGGCTGGAAAAACGCGAGGCCAGGGAAAAATCCAATGATTCCACCGGAGGAAAACGCGAATGAAATTCCAAAAGTGGATCATCCTTGCGGTCGCGCTGGTTTTGATCGCGGGCACGGCGGGCGCTTTGACGTGGCTGCGGACGCACCAAAAACTGGGCCGGCCCGGCATCAGGGCCGAGGCGATTCCCGGCAGCGTGATGATGAAAATCAACCTGCCGGAGCGCGTGGCGGATTTCACCTCCACGAACGTGCCGGAGCCGCAGGTCGTTTTGGGTTACCTGCCGCCGGACACAAGTTACGCCGAACGCAGCTACTTCGGCACCAACGGGGCGTTTCCGATTTATGCCACGGTCATCCTGATGGGCGCGGACCGCACCAGCATCCACAAGCCGGATTACTGCCTGCCGGGCCAGGGCTGGACCATCAATCAAAAATCCGTCGTGAACATTCCGGTGGCCGGCGCGCACAGCTATCAACTGCCCGTCGCCAAATGGGTCATCGGCAATTCCTTCCCGACGGCCGACGGACAGAAGCAGCCGGTGAGCGGTCTGTATGTATTCTGGCTGGTCGCGGATGGCGAGCAGACGCCGGACAATTACCAGCGGATGTGGTGGATGGCGCGCGACCTCTTGCGCACCGGCGTTTTGCAACGCTGGGCTTACGTTTCCTATTTTACCGTCTGCGCGCCGGGCCAGGAAGACGCGACCTTTGAACGGATGAAAAATTTAATCGCCCATTCCGTGCCGGAATATCAATATCCCCCGGTTGGACGTTGAACGGCTAAAGTTGTAAAACCATGTTGCGGCGCGACCAACAGATTCGGACCCAGATTCACCAGTTGGCGGATGCCATCATTTTTGCGTTAAGCTTCTGGGTGGCTTATATGTTGCGCCTGGATTCGCAGATCATCGCGTGGCTGCATCTGCCCCCGCTTTCCAACGAGACGCTGGACGCCCAGAAGCTCCTCTGGCTTTGGGTCGCGCTGATTCCGTCCGGGCCGCTCATCCTCGAATCGCAAAATTTTTACAACCGCCCCATGTTCTGTCCGCGCTGGGCGATTCTCTGGCCGCTGTTCAAGGGCTGCGCCATCACCACCGTCGGCCTGGTGCTGGTGATGTGGATTTGCAAATTCATCACGCCTCGCGGAATGATGGGCTTCTTCGCCGTCATCAGCTTCGGCCTGATTTATTTGAAGGAAGAGCTCGTGCGCCTGGCGTTGCGCAGCCGGATGGCCCGGTCGCAATCCAAGCGCCGCTTTGTCCTCGTCGGCACGGCACGGGAAATCGCCCGGATGCGGGCGGAATTGAAACAACAGACCGACACCAGCGTCGAAGTCATGTCCGAGTTCGACCTCATCGAAACGCCGGTCCAGCAGATCGTCAACCTGCTGCATGACCACTCGGTTTTCGGCGTCATCCTGAGCGCCAAGCACACCAACTTCGAGCAGGTCGAATATGTCATCCGCGCCTGCGAACTCGAGGGCATCGAGGTCTGGCTCGTCGCCGATTTTTTCAGCACGCAGATTTCCCGCACCAGCTTCGACGAACTGCTCGGGCACCCGCTGCTGGTGTTTCGCACCACGCCCGAAGCCTCGTGGCAGAGCCTCGCCAAGCAACTGCTCGATTTATTTGGCGCGCTGTTTTTGCTGGTCGTCCTGTCCCCGGTATTTCTGGCCATCGCTCTTGCCATCAAGTTCTCCTCGCCCGGCCCGGTGTTTTTCCGCCAGAAACGCTCCGGCATCAACGGCTCGCCGTTCACGATTTACAAGTTCCGCACGATGAACACCAACGCCGAGCAGTTCAAGCACGAGCTGGAAGCGATGAACGAAATGTCCGGCCCGGTGTTCAAGGTCACCAACGACCCGCGCATCACGCCCATCGGAAAATTCCTCCGCAAATACAGCCTCGACGAGCTGCCGCAGCTTTTCAACGTCCTGCACGGCGAGATGAGCCTGGTCGGCCCGCGTCCGCTGCCCGTGGACGAAGTCCGGCGTTTCGACAACCTGGCGCACCGCCGCCGCTTGAGCGTCAAGCCCGGCCTCACCTGCCTCTGGCAGATCAGCGGGCGCAACCAGATCACCGATTTCAAGGACTGGGTGCGGCTCGACCTGGAATACATTGACCACTGGTCCATCTGGCTTGACCTGCGAATTCTGCTGCTCACCGTTCCCGTCGTGTTGCGCGGCACCGGGGCCAAATGAAAATGTGAATGGTTGAATTGTTTAATCGTTGAATCGGCACCGCGCTTCAATACGATGTAACGATTCAACGGTTTAACAATTCAACGATGAAGAACAAACAACCCACGTCCGTCATCACCGGCGCGGCCGGCTTTCTCGGCTCGCACCTGAGCGACCTGCTGCTGGCGCGCGGCCACAAGGTCATCGGCCTCGACAATTTCGTCACCGGCTCGGTGGACAACATCTCGCACCTCGGCGGCAACCCGCATTTCAAATTCATCCAGCAGGACGTCACCGAATTCATTTTCCTCGACTGTCCGGTGGATTACGTCTGGCATTTCGCCTCGCCCGCCAGCCCGATTGATTACCTGCAAATTCCGATCCAGACCATGAAGGTCGGCTCGCTCGGCACGCACAAGGCGCTCGGCCTCGCCAAAACCAAAAACGCCCGCTTCCTCGTCGCCTCGACCTCGGAAATTTACGGCGACCCGCTCATCCATCCGCAGCCGGAGGAATACTGGGGCAACGTCAACACCATCGGCCCGCGCGGCTGTTACGACGAGGCCAAGCGCTTCGCCGAGGCGCTGACGATGGCCTACCACCGCGAGCACAAGGTCGAGACGCGCATCGTCCGCATCTTCAACACCTACGGCCCGCGGATGCGCCTGAACGACGGCCGCGTCGTGCCGGCGTTCATCAGCCAGGCGTTGAAAAACAAGCCCGTCACCGTTTTCGGCAAAGGCAGGCAGACGCGCAGCTTTTGTTACGTCTCGGATTTGATCGAGGGCATCTACCGCCTGATGATGAGCGATTACGATTTGCCGGTGAACATCGGCAACCCGACGGAGATGACGATGCTGCAATTTGCCGACGTCATCATTCGCGCGACCAAATCCAAAAGCAAAATTGTCCACAAGCCGCTGCCGCAGGACGATCCCAAGCAGCGCAAACCGGACATCACCAAGGCCAGAAAAATCCTGAAGTGGGAGCCGAAAGTGCCGCTCGCCAAGGGCATGGAAAAAACCATCGCCTATTTCAAACGGAAAGTTTGAAGGAATTTGCGATTTGAGATTTACGATTCAACTTTCCATTGGCGCGTAAATCGTAAATCGTAAATCGTAAATGCTGTTCAGCGCCCGACAATTTGAATTTATTTTCCCGCGGCCGGCGCTGGTCATGGGCATTGTCAACGTCACGCCGGATTCCTTTTCCGACGGCGGAAAATTTTTTGACGCCGGTGCCGCGGTGGCGCACGCGCTGAAACTGGCCGGACAGGGCGCGGAAATTCTCGACATCGGCGGCGAATCCACCCGGCCCGGCGCGCAGCCGGTCGGCGAGATCGAGGAATTGCGGCGCGTGGTTCCGGTCATCGCGCAGCTCGCGCCGCAGATTAAAATTCCCATTTCAATTGACACGACCAAGCCGTCCGTCGCGCGGGCCGCGCTGGCGGCGGGCGCAAGCATCGTCAATGATGTTTCGGCGAACCGCGACCACGCCGCGCTGTGGCGGGTGGTCGCGGATTTTCAGGCCGGTTACATCTGCATGCACGCGCAGCGACGGACCGGCGACGATGCCGGACGGCCCGGTTTACGCCGACGTGACGCGTGAGGTCGGCGAATTTTTTCAGGAGCAGATGGGGAACCTGTTGAACCGCGTGGGCATCATGCCCGAACAGGTGGCGCTGGACGTGGGCATCGGATTCGGCAAGACGCCGGAGCACAATTTGGAGTTGCTCGCGGGCCTGCGGAGTTTTACAAGGTTGCGGCGGCCGCTCGCGCTGGGCGTCTCGCGCAAATCCTTCATCGGAAAATTGCTGGGCGCAGACGTGAATGAACGCTTGCCCGCGTCGCTCGCCTGCGCGACTCTGGCGGTTGAGGCCGGCGTGCAAATCATCCGCACGCACGACGTGGCGGAAACCGTGCAGGCGGTGCGGATGACGGAAGCGCTGCTGTCCCGGAGAAAAAATCATAATGGCTGACGCGGATAACATCTGGCTTTACTTTGAAACCAACGGCTGGCGGCACCTGCTGGAAATTTTCATCCTGGCGGTGCTGATTTATTACGTCTTCAAGTTTGTGCGCGGCACGCGCGGCTGGCCGGTGGTCATCGGGTTTGTCGTCGTGCTGCTGGCGCTGGCGCTGGCCACGACGCTGCTGAAGCTGGAGGTGCTGCGCTGGATGCTCGGCAGCGCGTCCCTGTTCATCGTCATCGGCGCGATTGTGATTTTTCAGCCGGAGCTGCGCCGGATGCTGGCCGAGCTGGGCAACCTGCCGCTTTTCGCCAGCGCCAGCGAGCAGCGCGAAAGCATCGAGGTCGTCATCCAGACCGTCGAGCGCCTCGCCGACGTGAAAATCGGCGCGCTCATCGCCATCGAGCAGTCCATCCAGTTGCAGGAGGCCGTTGAGTCGGGCATCACGGTGGATTGCGACGCGACACCGGAAATGCTGGAGACGATTTTTTTCCCGAACAACGCGATTCACGACGGCGGCGTGATTTTGAAGGGCGACCGCATCGCCTACGCCGCGTGCATTTTTCCGCTGTCGCAGCGCTCGGACTTGAACAAGTCGCTCGGCACGCGGCATCGCGCGGCCATCGGCTTGAGCGAGGAGACCGACGCCGCCGTCGTCGTCGTGTCCGAGGAAACCGGGATGATTTCCTACGCCTACAAGGGCCAGCTTGTGCGCGGGGTGACGCTGGAGGAATTGCGCGCGTTTCTGACCTCGGTGCTGGTGCGGCCGGCCAAGGCGCACGGCCTCACCAAGTGGCTGCGCTCGCAATTTGGCGAACGCCACCGCGCCGACGGCCCGGCGGTCATCACGAAACACGAGGCCCGGCCGGCGGCTAAAAAATGAAAAATACAAAAGGTAAAATTAAAAAAATGGCGGCGCCGGATGCGCGCAGCATTTTGCGTTTGTAATTTTTAATTTTTAATTCGAACCATGCGCGACCTGTTTTTCAAAGATTTTGGCTGGAAGGCGTTCTCGCTGTTGCTGGCGGCGGGCATCTGGCTGACCGTCCACCGGATTTTGCTGGAGTCCATCGAGCCGGTCGCCCGTGGTGGCACCAGCACGCTCACCTGTGACCGGCCGGTGACCATCGTCGCTGCTTCGGCGGACGTGCGCGACTTTCGTCTGTTGCAGCCCACCGTTTCCGTCACCGTCAGCGGCCCGCCCGAAATCATCGGCAAGCTCGAGCCGGATCAGATTCACGCCAAGGTGGATTTGACCGACGCCGGCCTCATCAAATCTTCGAAGCAGCCCGTGGAAGTTTCCGTGCCGGCGGGCGTGACGGTGATCAGAATCAAACCCGACGCCATCGGCGTCATTCCGCCACCGCCCAAATAGTGACCCAATCATGAGTTCACCCAAAAAAATCTTCGGCACCGACGGCGTGCGCGGCACCGCGAACGTCGAGCCCGTCACGGCGGAAACCGCACTGAAACTCGGCCGGGCCGCCGCGCACGTCTTCAAAAATCTCGAGCGCCAGTCGCGCGGGCGCGGCAAACACAAAATCGTCATCGGCAAGGACACGCGGCTTTCCGGCTACATGCTGGAGAACGCGATCTCGTCCGGCATCCTTTCGATGGGCGTGGACGTGCTGTTCATCGGGCCGCTGCCCACGCCGGGCGTCGCCTACGTCACGCGCAGCCTGCGCGCGGACGCCGGCATCGTCATCACCGCCTCGCACAATCCCTATACCGACAACGGCATCAAATTTTTCCGCGCCGACGGCTACAAGCTCGACGACAAGATTGAAAGCCAGATCGAAAATCTGGTTTTCACCGGCGAGATTGAAAACATCCGCCCGAGTTCCGAGCAGATCGGCAAGGCCGTGCGCATTGACGACGCGCTGGGCCGCTACATCGAATTTGCCAAGTCCTCTTTCCCGAAGCGGCTGACGCTGGAAGGCGTGAAAATTGTTTTGGATTGCGGCCACGGCGCGGCTTACAAGGCGTCGCCGTGCGTGCTGCGCGAACTCGGCGCGGAAGTCATCGTTTATGGCAACCGCCCGACGGCAAAAACATCAATGAAAACTGCGGTTCCATGCACCCGGAGGCGATGTGCAAAAAAGTCGTGGAACACGGCGCGGCCGTCGGCATCGCGCACGACGGCGACGCCGACCGCGTTTTGCTCTGCGATGAAAAAGGCAATTTGATTGACGGCGACGACATCATGGCCATCGCCGCGCTGGAGATGCTGGCGGAAAATTCGCTGGCCAAAAAAACTCTGGTCGCAACCGTGATGAGCAATGCCGGCCTGGAAGCCGCCATCAAAACCGCCGGCGGCAAAATGCTCCGCACGCCCGTCGGCGACAAGAATGTGATTGATGAAATGCTGCGCGAGGGATTCAACTTCGGCGGCGAGCAAAGCGGGCATCTTATTTTCCGCGATTACGGCACGACCGGCGACGGCCTGGTGGCGGCGCTGCAAATTCTCCGCATCATCAAATCGAAAGGGACGCCGCTCTCCGAACTTGCGAAATGCTGGACGCGTTTTCCGCAGCTTGTGACCAACCTGAAAGTGCGCGAGAAAAAACCGTTCGAGCAGCTCGACGGCGTGAACCAGCTCGTGGCCGAGGCGGAAAAGGAACTGTCCGCGCAAGGCGGACGGCTGCTGCTGCGGTATTCCGGCACCGAACCGAAGGTGCGCCTGCTGGTGGAAGGCCGCGACGCAAAATCGCTGGCAGCGTGGTCCCAGAAAATCTGCGGCGCGATCCAGAAGCAGATTGGCGCTTAACCCGTTTTCTGCCGTTTTAGAAAATCATCAACCTCGGCGCGGCAGGTGAACTTGAATTTCAGGCCGGCAAAACTGGAAAATAATTGATGGTGTCCTGCATGAGAGCGCAAATCCGTTCGCGTCCAATATTGTCCGGCCCAATGAAGCAAATTCCCAAAATTTTCTGCGGCATGAGCCGACTCCAACTGCTGTGAGCTTTCCGAGCCGCGCGCCAGAAGTCCTGCGTGACAAACAGACCAATCCATGTCCAAAAAAACGAGAGATTGAGCCTGCGGTAAAAACATTTCGGCCAGTTCTCCGAAAACGCCTTCGACAATCCATGAGGCCTCTTTTCGCTTTTGCTCGATTCCGTTTTTTATTTCGTCTTTCGGACGTTTCGCATTAAATCCACCGGGCATCCAGAAAAGCCTGTCGAGATGAATAACCGGATAGGAAAAAATCGTGGAAAGGGACCTGGCCAAATGGCTTTTTCCAGAACCGCTGTTTCCGATGATGACAGTTCGAGGCGGCATTTCCGGTTAGGGCAGCGTCAAAATCTCCGGGCGCAACTGGCCGACAAACTGGTTCGGCAGTATTTGGTCGAGCGAGCCGGGCACCATCTTTTCCGTGTCCACATGGCCGTCGCAAAAAGTGACGTTGGCCCGTTGCGCGTGGCGGAAATGGCCGTTGGGATAATAATCCGCGCTGGAAAAATTCGTGCTGACGGTCAGGTAATAAAACTCCTCAATCATAGGATTGTTCCGCAGGCTCTGCCCGTTGTAAGTTTGAAAATTATTTACCTGGGCGGAATCGGCATAAAGAGCGGTGTCCGCCGGATGTGAAATTTTGGCGGCACTGACCGGCGGCTGGCTGGAAAGCGAGTTGTTGTAGCCGTAGCTAAAGACGACGTTGGTGGCCTTCAATTTGAAACCGGCGATGGCAGAAGCAAGCGACGGGCAGAGCCGGACGTTGCTGCCGTTGAGATAGGGGAACAGAAAGCCGGTGGACAAGTCGAACGGGCGCTGTCCTTCCGCGCCGCTGCCGAGCCAGCCGAACCACCAGAGCTGTCCGCCGTTGGTGATGCCGATGGAGATTGGAAAGCAATTTCCGGTGTTGTCATTCCAGTAAAGCTGCGTGGCGATGCCGAGCTGGCGCAGATTGCCTTCGCACGCGGCGCGCTGCGCGGACTGTTTGGCTGTGGTCAGGGCGGGCAAAAGCATCGCCGTCAGGATGGCGATGACGGCGATGACCACGAGCAGCTCGATGAGCGTGAACGCCAAAGGGATTTGCATTCTGAGTTTCCCGTCTTCACCTCGTTTCGACGGGGCGGGTGAGTTTTGAACGGGCTGTGGTTCGCGCTGAAATATTTCAACGCAACTTTTGCAGATGCAGGCGCGGTTGCGGAGTTTCGCCGGCACGCGCGCCAGCAGCAGCCGGGGGATTTCCACCCGCGCGCACCAGCACGGGCCTATGCGCGCGGCGGGTGAACTGAGCTGGCACTCGTTCGCCCCGCCGCACAACGGGCACCGGCCGGGATTATGAGATTCCTGCAGGTTCATGGCCGGTCAGCGCGGACGCGGTAAAAGGTTTTTTCAACCGGCGCGTTGGTGTCCTGTAGAAACAAATTTGTTCCGTTGCCGGAAGTTGAAATTGAAACATCAGTCCACGATTGGAAATCCGGCGTGGATTCGAGCGTGTAAAGCCAGTTGGTCTGGCTGATGAATTGCACCTGCCAGGCGCCGTTGGCAAAATTGCCGGATAAATTCTGGATGGGCGGCGGCGGAACGGTCACGACGATGTTCGCAATCGTGCCGTGCGCAAGAACGGAGTCGTAGGGATCCCCCGCACTGCCGTAGCTGCTGATGGAAAACGTGTCCACGTCAAAATTATCGTTCGTCGTAAAATCGTCGGTGAGGACGACCGGCGGAATTTCCAGGCAGTCCACGCCGTTGGTTTGAAACGTGGCGGTGAGTGTCTGGTTGCTCGCGGTGTAGGTCAGCGAGACATGGACGAGTTCACCGGTCGGAAAGGTGACTTCATACGGAACGTAGGCGCTGGGCGAGTAATCATAAGCGGTGGAAATGAACGTCGGCGTGAGCGTCGGGTAAATCGTGTTCGTTTTGCCGGTGGCGTCTATGTAATAGCCCAATGGAAAATAGTCCAGCTCGGCCAGATTGGCGGCGTCGGCGCGCACGAAACCCGGATCCGTCGCGTCCGCTTGCTTCAAAAAGCCAAATCCAAGTTCCATCGGACTGATCTTGCCCGGTTCGTTGCCGCTGACGATGTCGTTCAACTGCAGGTCGAACGCGATGCTGAAATCATCATTGCGCGTCACAATCGTGCCAAGCGGATGGAAAAAATAGCTGTTCGTCTGCGATGAATCCCAGGTGACGGCGAGGTTTTGCCTTGGAGAATCCCAAGCAAACAAGTTGGTGTCGCCAAAAACCTGCCAGCCGTCCTGCGACGGATTGTTGGTGAAATTTTCGGTGATGGTTGTGGCGCAAACGGCGGACAGAACGGACAAGCTGGCGATGGCCAGCGTAACGAACATTTTTTTCATGGACTGATCTTTCAATTTTGTCCGCGTGAAAAATTTCACGCGGACGGTGTTTACGATTGAGAGACCAGAGCGGAATGAAGTGTGAAGTGTGAAGCCGGAAGCGCGAAGGAAAAAGTGTTTATTCGCACTTCAACCTTCTCATTTCGGCTTTAAACAAAAGCGCCTTCAATTCCGCAAAACGGGGAATGAAGGCATTCAGCGAATCCTGACGAAAACAGTTCGGCGGGCTGGCCTCATCCTTCTCTTTGCGGAGAAGTTAGCCCGAAGTTTCGCTTCGGCGCGCGACGAGCGCAATCAAACCGGTATCCTGACTTCGGCCTCAAACCTCACTCCCGCCTTCCCGACTTTCGCTCGGTGGCATTGGGAGTTTGTAGCCGTTACAGTGGCGCAACCGTCCCGGATTCACACCGGGTTCCCTGACATTTGACTGCGATGTTGGCGGAAACTGTTCCGCCGGTTTCAAAGAACAGTTCCTTTTTACGCCGAATAAATTTTTTTCCAAGCAAAATTTTCTGCGCGCGGAAAACTTGCTTCAAAACGCCGGCATTTGCATAATGCCGCCTCAATAATTTTATGAGCAAAACTCCCATTCGCGTGGCCATCACCGGCGCCGCCGGCCAGATCGGTTATTCACTCCTGTTCCGCATCGCCTCCGGCGCGGCGTTCGGGCCGGACCAGCCGGTCATCCTGCACCTCATCGAAATCCCCGACGAAAAAGCCATGGCCGCGCTGCACGGCGTCTGCATGGAACTCGATGACTGCGCGTTCCCGCTGCTCAAAGGCCTCGTGCCGACCTCGAATCTCGACGAAGGTTTCAAGGGCGTGAACTGGGCGCTGCTCGTCGGCGCGGTGCCGCGCAAGGCCGGCATGGAGCGCAAGGATTTGCTCGGCATCAACGGCAAAATTTTCACCGGCCAGGGCAACGCCATCGCCAAGAACGCCGCCAGCGACGTTCGCGTGCTCGTCGTCGGCAATCCGTGCAACACCAACTCGCTCATCGCCGCGAACAACGCGCCCGGCGTGCCGAAGGAACCGTTTCTTCGCCATGACCGCGCTCGACGAAAACCGCGCCAAGTCGCAGCTCGCGCAAAAGGCCGGCGTGGATGTCACCGCCGTCACCAACCTCGCCATCTGGGGCAACCACAGCGCCACGATGTATCCCGATTTCTTCAACGCGAAAATTTCCGGCCAGCCGGTTCCGGCCGTCATCAAGGACGAGGCGTGGCTCAAAGGCGATTTCATCACCACCGTGCAGCAGCGCGGCGCGGCCATCATCAAGGCGCGCGGTTTGAGCAGCGCCGCCAGCGCCGCCAACGCCGCCGTCAACACGGTTTACAAGCTCACGCACCCGACGCCCGCCGGCGACTGGTTCAGCGTGGGCGTGCATTCCGACGGCAGCTACGGCATCGAGAAGGGTTTGATTTTCAGCTATCCGATCCGCAGCAACGGCAAGGATTTTGAAATCGTCCAGGGCGTGCCGCTCAACGATTTCAGCAAGGCGAAAATCGCCGCGACGGAAAATGAATTGAAGGAAGAGAAGTCGCTCGTCACGGATTTGCTGCCGAAATAAGTCTCATCTTTTTAACGCACAGACACACAGAGCTCCGGGTTGCAACTGTTTTGTGTCTCTGTGGCAATTGCTCATTCGCCCGATTTTCGTGTTAGCTTCGCGGGCGTATGGCTTTTGATTCCTTCCGCGATTTCGTCAACGCCCTCGACCGCGCGGGCGAACTCAAACGCATTTCCCAGCCCGTCGCCACCGAACTCGAAATCACCGAGATCGCCGACCGCGAAATGAAATCGCCCGGCGGCGGCAAGGCGCTGCTGTTTGAGCAGCCCACCGTCAACGGCGTCGTCTCGCCGTTTCCCGTCGCCATCAACACGCTCGGCTCGCACAAGCGCATGGCCATGAGCATGGGCGCGGAGTCCGTGGACGAAGTCGCGAACGAACTCGGCGCGCTGATGAAAGCCAAGCCGCCGACGAGTTTCAAGGAAGCCATCAAGCTGCTCTCGCTCGCGCTGGATTTGCGCCACGCGAAACCGAAAACTGTGAAGAGCGGTTCGTGCAAAGAAGTGATTCACAAGTTTGATGCGCCGAAGCTCCAAAGTCGAAAAGCTGGCCGAAACGCGCCGGACGTTGGACAGAAGGCGTCACATCGTCGACTTCGCCGCTCGACACTTCTCGAATCTTGCCCATCCTGAAATGCTGGCCGCTCGACGGCGGACGTTTCATCACGCTGCCGTGCGTCGTCACGCGCGACCCGGACACCGGCGAGCGCAACGTCGGCATGTATCGCATCCAGATTTACGACGACAAAACCACCGGCATGCACTGGCAGTTGCAGAAAGTCGCCGCGCGCCATGGCCGTCGTTATTACGAAAACGGCGAGCGCATGCCCGTCAGCATTTTCATCGGCGGCGACCCGATGTTTCCCTTCGCCGCGACCGCGCCGTTGCCGGACGGACTGGATGAATTTCTGCTCGCCGGTTATCTCCGCAAAAAATCCGTCGAGACTGATCAAGTGCGAGACGAACGATCTGGAAGTTCCCGCCAACGCCGATTTCGTCATCGAAGGTTACATTGACCCGACCGAGCCGTTGCGCGACGAAGGGCCGTTCGGCGATCACACCGGCTATTACACGTTGCCCGAGCCGTATCCGGTGTTTCACGTCACCGCCATCACGCATCGCAAGGACGCGGTGTATCCGGCGACGATTGTCGGCATTCCGCCGATGGAAGATTTTTACATCGGCGGCGCGAGCGTGAAATTGTTCCTGCCGATCTTCAAGATGAATTTCCCCGAGATCGTGGACATCGCGCTGCCGGCGGAAGGCGTGTTCCACAACCTCGTGTTCGTCAGCATCAAGAAGACCTACCCGATGCAGGCCTACAAAATCATGCACGGCCTCTGGGGCATGGGGCAGATGATGTTCACGAAATACATCGTGGTGGTGGACGCCGGCGTGAACGTCCACAACACCAGCGAAGTGCTGTTCCATCTCACGGCCAACACCGATCCGCAGCGCGACAGCATCTTCACCAAAGGCCCGTCCGACGTGCTCGACCACGCGACGAGCGAAATCGCCAGCGGCAGCAAGCTGGGCATTGACGCGACGAAGAAAATTCCCGGCGAAGGTTTCAAACGCGCCTGGCCGCCGCTCATCAAGATGGATGAAGCGGTGAAGGCGAAGGTGGAAAAACTTTTTGCCGGAACTCGCTGAAAAGAAGTGCGGAAGCGTATGCGAAACCATAAACTAGAACGCATGTCGGCATCCGACGAAAAATATCTGAAACTCATCACGGACGCCGTGGCTGTCTGCGCAAACTACAAGCCAAAGTTCGGACAGGGGCGCAAGGCGGGGCTGACCCTCGCCGAGTTTCAGGAGCTTTACGAATCCGATGAATTCTACTCGTGGTTCGGGTTGAGTTCACCGCTGATGTATGCCGCGCACAAAGCTGCTGGCGGCATGACTTCGATTTATCGGCAAATCGGCATGGGTTGCCAGTGGGTCTTTGCGGAAGTTCTGCAAGACCATCTTGGCCTCACGTCCGAAGCGGCGAGTTGGTCATACACCGTGAAATCTCGCGGCAAGAAGCCGCGCCGGTTGTCACTCGACGGTCGTATCCCGCTTGACCTGATAAGTGACGCGGCGGCGAAGCAACGAGTTGGAAAATGGCTGGACGCTGCCTGCAAGGAAATCGGGTTGCCGAACCCGACGCGGCAAAGTTTGCAAGGAAGCGTTTTTGAAGTCCGGCAGGGCTACAAGAGCAAGGACTCGAAACGGCAGAACGCCGACGTTGCCAATGCTTCAAACGCCTACGCCCATCAATATCTGCCGGTAGTCGTCCTGCTTTCATCACAGATTGATGGTGATGTTGCGGAGCGTTACCAACGCGCCCGCTGGCTGCTGCTCCGAGGCACGACGAAAGGAACTTCGCTCGACAGCGCCTACGTTTTCACCAAACAGGTCGTCGGCTATGACCTCGCGGCTTTCTTTCAACGCAACTCCGCCGTGCTCAAAGAGCGAATCGAAGGCGTTCTCCAAAAATTACTCAGTGAAGACTAACAGCCAGACATTTCTTTTTGCCGACTCGGAAACGCCCGACGCTCCCACGCGGCAACGAGCAAATCTTACGTTCAAGGCGAATCGGTCGTTGGGGCGTCACAACTGGCTGCGCCTGACGCCTGCCTATTCCCGGCACTTGGTCGAGCAGCTTGTCAGTTCGCTTGGTTCTCGCGACCGTGTGCTAGACCCATTTTGCGGCACGGGAACTACCGCACTCACTTGTGCCGAACGCGGCATCCGCGCAGACACTGTGGACATCAATCCCTTTCTCGTCTGGCTTGCGAACGCCAAGTTTACAGCTTACTCGCTCGAAGAACTGGCGGAGGCAAAAAACTTTCAAACGCGACTACGGTTGCCTATCGAGAAAAATGGATTCTGGCATCCGCCGCTGGCTGACATCGAGAAATGGTGGACAGAAGATGAACTCGCTCCGTTGTCCGCACTCTACAATTCCATAAAAGAGGCGGATGTTTCAGAACCCGCTCGCAATCTTTTGTTTTCGGCATTTTGCCGTGTCGCCATCGAAACCGCGTCCGTTTCCTTCGGCCATCAATCCATGTCGTTCAAGCCAAGAAACGGTGACAACGGCATGGTCAAAACGTGTGCGAGAGAACAGGTCAGCGGCCTGTTCCGCAGACGACTCACCGAAATTCTTGAAGCCGCAGCCACAGAGCTAGACGGCTCGCTCGCAAAAGCTCATCTTGGCGACTCTCGAAATCTCCACGCCACACTCCGCGCAAAATATTCCTGCGTCATCACTTCACCGCCATATCCAAATCGGATGAGTTACATCCGCGAGCTTCGGCCATATATGTATTGGCTGGGCTATTTGCGAAACGGACGGCAGGCCGGGGAACTCGATTGGCAGGCCATCGGCGGGACTTGGGGTTGCGCCACAAGCAATTTGATGAAGTGGCAGCCATCCGAAAAAGACCGCGTGCCGTATGAAGGCTTCGAGCAGACCATTGCCGGCATCAGCAAACGCAGTGAAGTCCTCGCACGCTACGTTCACAAGTATTTTGAAGACTGTGTGCATCACTTCCGTTCACTGGCCCGCGTGCTTCGTGATGGGGCGACGGCTCATTACATCGTTGGCAACTCCAAGTTTTACGACGAGATGGTTCACACCGAGGAGATTTATGCTGCGTTGATGCGTGACAATGGTTTTGAAAACGTGCGCATTGAAAACATCCGCAAACGGAATTCCAAGAAGGAGCTTTTCGAGTTTGTGGTCAGCGGAACTTTTTCCGCTTGAGCGGCGGCAGGATTTCCAGCCCGAATTTTTTCGCCATCTCCATCCCGCGGGGATGGCAGATTCAAGCCTGCTCAAATCAATCACACAAAAACCAAAGTCCAGCACGCCGTGGGGCGGGGCGGCCAGAATTCGCGCCGGCGTCCTAGATTGCGGCCCCGCCATCACTTGTCCCCAATCTGTGGTTTTACCTGTTCCCGTAAAAAATTTCGCTTGCATCGCCCCGCAAGCTGGGTTAATACTTAACCATATGGTTAAATGTTCGCCGAGATTGTTGAACCGCACCTTCGCCGCGCTGGCTGATCCGACGCGCCGGCGCATCCTGGAGCATCTGGCCCACGGCGACCGTTGCGTCACGGATCTGGCACGGCCGTATTCCATGTCGCTGCCAGCGGTCTCGAAGCATTTGCGCATTCTGGAAAACGCCGGGTTGGTCAGCCGCCGCCGTCGTGGGCGTGTGCATTCGTTGAAACTGGAGGCCAAGCCGATGCAGCAGGCACAGGCGTGGATCGAGGAATACCGGAAATTCTGGGAAGAAAGCTTTGACCGTTTGGACGAGTATTTGAAACAACTACAAACCAAGGAGAAAAAATGAGCACAACAGCAACCATCAAAGAAAACAACATCAAACTTCAACTCACCCGCGTTTTCGACGCGCCGCGCGAACTGGTTTTCCAGGCGTGGACGGACGCGAACCAATTCCAGCAGTGGTTCGGCGCGGCGGCATGCGACGGAGGAGCGTTACAATCAGTGAAGGTGGACGCGCGCGTCGGCGGGAAATATCGCCTTCAGGTGCGGCGCGCCGACGGCGAATTTTTCACGACCGTCGGGATTTATCGCGAAGTGAAGCCGCCGGAACGCCTGGTCTTCACCTGGGCGTTTGAAAAGGACGGCAGCGGCGATGAATTCGGCGAAGTCGAGCCGCCCGAAATGCTCGTGACGCTGGAGTTCAAATTGCGCGGCAAGCAGACGGAATTGACTTTGACGCACGAGAAATTTGCATCCGTCGAAAGCCGCGACCGCCACAACGACGGCTGGACTCGTTGTCTTGATTCGCTTGGAAAATTTGTTACAAAATAAAAATTATGGCGACCAAAGTGAAAGCCGTGGAGGATTACACCGGGCGGGAATTTGTCATCACGCGCGAATTTGATGCGCCGCGCGAACTGGTGTTTCAGGCGTGGACGGATCCCAAGCATCTGGCGCAATGGTGGGGACCGAAGGGATTCACCAATCCGGTTTGCGAGTGGGACGTCCGGCCCGGCGGGAAAATATACGACGTTATGCGCGCCCCAAATGGAGACCGCTATCCAATGGGCGGCGTGTTTCGCGAAATTGTTCCTCCGGAAAAACTGGTGATTTCCTGCGGCGCGCTGGACGAAAAAGGAGACCTGCTGTTTGAGTTTCTGCACGCCGCCACGTTTACCGAGCGGAACGGAAAAACAAAACTCACACTCCGGTCGCGCGTAACGATGACGACCGCCGGGGCGAACCGATACATCGGCGGATTTGAGGCGGGCATGACCTCAAGCTTGGAACGGCTGGCCGATCTTGCTGGCGCAAAAGACCGGGCCGCTGGTCGTCGAACGGACTTTCAATGCGCCAATCGCCACGGTTTGGAAGGCCATTACGACCAGGGACGAAATGAAACGGTGGTTTTTCGAGCTTGAGGAATTCAAGGCGGAAGCGGGCTTTGAGTTTCGGTTTGCCGTGGAACACAACGGATTCAATTATGTCCATCACTGCAAGGTCACGCAGGCGGTCTTGAACCAAGTCCTGGCGTTCACCTGGCGTTACGAAGGATACGAAGGCGATTCGCTGGTCACGATTGAACTCCATGCCGAAAGCGAAAAGACCCGGGTGCGGCTGACGCACACCGGCCTGGAAACGTTCCCGAAACTGCCCGCGTTTGCGCGCGAGAATTTCATGCAGGGCTGGACGTCGCTCATCGGTTCGGGCTTGAAGGATTTTGTAGAAAAAGGCGGCGACACTTCGGACCGCGAAATTGTCATCACGCGCGAATTTGCCTCGCCGCGCGAACTGGTTTGGGAGGCGATGACCAATCCCAAGCACGTCGTGAACTGGTGGGGGCCGCGCGGTTTCTCGACGACGATTGAGGAAATGGATTTTCGCGTCGGCGGCGTTTGGAAACACGTCATGCGCGGGCCGGACGGAACGAATTACCCGAACCACAGCGTCTTCAAGGAAATCGTGAAACCGGAGCGGATCGTGTATCAGCACGGTGGCAAACGCGAGAACGGGCCGGGCGTGAGCTTTGAGTCAACATGGGCTTTCGAGGCGTTGACGGCGGGCAAAACGCGGGTGACCATCCGCATGGTTTTCCCGTCGGCGGCGGACCGCGATTTTGTCGTCAAGGAATTCGGCGCGATCGAGGGCGGCAAACAGACTTTGGAGCGGCTCGGAGAATATTTGCCGAAGATGAATTCAAGCCGCGGAAAAAATGTTTTGCCCGTTGGAGGAAAACGACCAAACAAAAAACACCAGACAACCCACTGCTAATTATGACCGCGAACAAAAATTATTCCGTTCAACCTTATCTTGTGTTCAACGGCCGCTGTGAAGAGGCGATTGAGTTTTATCGCAAAGCTCTCAGCGCCGAAGTGACGATGCTCCTGCGTTTCAAGGACGCTCCCGATCCGTCCATGTGCCCGCCCGGCTCGGAAAATAAAGTCATGCACGCGAACATCAGCATCGGCGAGACCGTCATTCTGGCTTCCGACGGCCGTTGCACGGGCCAGACGGGCTTCTCGGGTTTTTCGTTGTCGCTGACCGTGAAGAGCGTGGCGGACGCGGACCGGTTTTTCGCCGCGTTGTCGGACGGCGGACAAGTGCAGATGCCGCAGGCCAAGACGTTTTTCTCCCCGAGCTTCGGCATGGTCGCCGACCGTTTTGGCGTGTCGTGGATGGTTTATGTGACGCCGTGAGTGTTCCGGTTGTTTTGGTCGTAATGTTGCCTGCTTGAGATTCCCAATAAATGCGTTAGTCTCTCTTGTGCTGGGGCGAATTACCGCGCCAGTTATTGAAAGGGGTTTATGAAACGCAAGGCATCGGCGGTCTGGCATGGTGATTTGAAAAGCGGCAAGGGCAGCATCTCCACCGAGAGCGGTGTGCTCAAGGAGACGCAATACTCGTTCAGCACGCGCTTCGAGAACGGCATTGGCACAAATCCCGAGGAACTCATCGCGGCCGCGCACGCGGGCTGCTTCTCGATGGCGTTCTCGGCGGAACTTGGCAAGGCCGGATTCACGCCGGCGGCCATCCACACCACGGCGACGGTCACGCTGGAAAAAACAGCCGCCGGCTTCACGATCACCGAATCGAATCTGGAAATGACGGCGAATATTCCCGGCATTGAGGAGGCGCAGTTCATCGCCATCGCGGACGGTGCCAAGGCGGGCTGCCCGATTTCGCGCCTGCTCAACGCGAAGGTCTCGCTTTACGCGAAGCTGGCGGCATGAGCGGGAGTTGCCGCGCGGGCGGGCAATGTTTATCCTGCCCGCATGAATCTTCTTAACCATGTTCTTGTCATTTTGGTCGCGGGCATCGGCGCGATCACCAGCAGTTGCGCCGGCGAATCGTTGGTTTATTTCGGCACCTACACCGGCGCGAAGAGCAAAGGCATTTACGTTTCCCGGTTTGATTCCAACACCGGCAAACTATCCGCGCCGGAACTTGCCGCCGAAACCACCAATCCAACCTTTCTCGCCGTCGCGCCCGGCGGAAATTTTCTCTACGCCGTCAATGAAGTGGATGAAACCAGTGGCAAACCCGGCGGTGCGGTGAGTGCCTTTGCGCGGGACGCCCTGACCGGCAAGCTCACGCCGCTGAACCGGCAGAATTCCGGTGGCCGCGGCCCGTGTCACGTTTCCGTGGACGCCACGGGCGAATGCCTGCTCGTTGCGAACTACGGCTCCGGCAGCGTCGCCGCGCTGCCAATTCATGCCGACGGCAGCCTCGGCGAAGCAGCAACCATTCTCCAGCACACCGGTTCCGGCGCGAATCCTTCACGCCAGGCCGGGCCGCACGCGCATTTCATCGTGCCGTCGCCGGACAACCGGTTCACGCTCAATTGCGATCTCGGGCTGGACAAAATTTTCATCAACCACCTTGATGCGGCTGAGGCCAAGCTGACACCGGGCAATCCGCCATTTGCGACCGTGGCTCCCGGCTCCGGTCCGCGCCACCTGGTTTTTTCGCGCGATCACCGGTTTGTTTACGTCATCAATGAAATGGGCGGCACGATTTCCGTGTTCAGCTACTCCGCCACGAACGCGGCGATGACCGAAGTGCAAACCATTTCCACGCTGCCCAAGAATTTTTCCGACAACAACACCGCCGCTGAAATCGTCCTGCATCCGAACGGCAAATTTCTTTACGCCTCCAATCGCGGACACGACAGCATCGCGGTTTTTGCGGTGAACCGCCAAACCGGCCAGCTCACGTTCATCGAACATCAATCCACGCTGGGCCGCACCCCGCGCCATTTTGCGATTGATCCGGCCGGCCGCTGGCTGCTCGCAGAAAACCAGGCGTCGGATTCGGTCGTCGTGTTCGTCATCAATCCCAAAAATGGAAAATTGAAACCGACCGGACAGTCCATCGCCGTCGGTTCGCCGGTGTGCGCGGTATTTGTCCCGGAACAATGAGGCGTCGCCGTTTCCCGGCTTGTTCCCGCGTGGTTCTCTGCTAGAATTTTTGACTCTGTGGAAATCGCACAAGAAATCCAGCGGCGGCGGACCTTCGCCATCATTTCGCATCCCGACGCGGGCAAAACCACGTTGACGGAGAAGCTGCTGCTTTACGGCGGCGCGGTGCAGCTCGCCGGCTCCGTCACGGCGCGCAAAAATCAGCGCGCCACCACTTCCGACTGGATGGAGCTGGAAAAAAAGCGCGGCATCTCGATCAGCTCGACGGTGCTGCAATTTGATTACGACGGCTACCGGCTCAACCTGCTCGACACGCCCGGCCACAAGGATTTTTCCGAGGACACCTACCGCGTGCTGACCGCCGTGGACGCGGTGGTGATGGTGATTGATTCCGCGAAAGGCATCGAGCCGCAGACGCGCAAGCTGTTTGAGGTCTGCCGGCAGCGCGGCGTGCCGATCTTCACCTTCATGAACAAGTGCGACCGGCCGATGAAGGAGCCGCTCGCGCTGCTCGACGAGCTGGAGCGCGTGCTGGGCATCGGCGCGTTCCCGGTCAACTGGCCGATCGGCAACGGCGCGGATTTTCAAGGCGTCTATGACCGGCAGACGAAAACGATGCACACCTTTGAGCGCGTCGTGGGCGGCAAATATCGCGCGCCGGAAACCGTCGGCGGCCTGCACGATCCGGCGGTGCGCGGCAATTTGAGCGAAGCCGACTTTGCCAAGACCGTCGAGGAACTGGAAATGCTCGAGCACGCCGGCGAAATTTTCGATGATGCCGCCGTGCTCGCCGGCAAAAGCACGCCGGTGTTTTTCGGCAGCGGCGTGAATAATTTCGGCGTGCAGCTTTTGCTCGACGGCTTTCTGAAACATTCGCCCGCGCCGAAATCGCGCGTGATGGGCGGCATCGAGATCGCGCCGGAGAATCCGGCGTTCTCCGGCTTCATCTTCAAGATCCAGGCGAACATGGATCCGAAGCACCGCGACCGCATCGCCTTCATCCGCGTCTGCTCCGGCAAGTTCGACCGCGACATGACGGTGCATCATTCGCGCTCCGAGAAAAAAGTTCGGCTCTCCAGCTCGCACAAGCTTTTCGGCAACGAACGCGAGACCGTGGACGAAGCCTATCCCGGCGACGTCATCGGCCTCGTCGGCCACGACAGCTTCGGCATCGGCGACACGCTGACGACCGATCCCAAAATTCTCTACAAGGAAATCCCGCGCTTCACGCCGGAAGCCTTCAGCTATCTGCACAATCCGAACACCGGGAAATACAAACAATTTCGCCAGGGCCTGGACCAGCTTTTGCAGGAAGGCGTCATTCAGGCGCTTTACCTGCGCAATTCCTCCATCAAAACGCCGCTGCTCGCCGCCGTCGGCCCGCTGCAATTCGAGGTCGTGCAGTTCCGGCTCGAAAGCGAATACGGCGCGGAATCGCGCCTCGAAGCCGCGCCGTGGAGCGTCGTCCGCTGGCTGCCGACCGACATCAAGGAAGAGGAACTCGACGCGCTTTCGCTGCCGACCGGCGCGCGGCTCGCCTACGACATCGGCAAAAATCCCGTCATCCTTTTCCAGAATGAGTGGTCGGCGAATTATTTCGGAGAGACGAACAAGAATACGCCGCTGTCGGCCTTGCCCGTGCAGACAGCGCGGGAATAGAATTTCCCATGCGGTTTGTCGCTCGTTGCAGATGCCATCGATTCCGGCTTGTGTTCCGGGGCTCGTCATTGGAAGATCTCGTTTCAAACTATCCACAAAACATCAACTTTATTTTTATGGAAGCAAAAGCACTCACTGTTCTCATCCAAGTCAATCATCGTCGCGGCCGAAAAGCGGATTCCGGAATTTCTGGCGAATCCGGAGGATCAAAGCAACAACCTCGGCAACTGCGCCATTTGCATCGTGGATGCCGCCGGCAACGTGCATGGAAAAATGTTCGGCACCGACAAAATCCGGCAGCGGCATTCGTTTCGCATCGCCTGGATCAAGGCGAGCCAGGTCTGGATCACCGGCCTCAAGACGGGCGAATTTGAAACGCAGGTTTATGCCGGCAAAATTGACGAGCACCATTTCGGCATCAGCCGGCCGGACTTCATCGGCTGGGAAGGCGGCCAGCCCATCGTCGTGGACGGCCAAACCAAGTTGTCCGTCGGCTTCAGCGGTTTTCGCGGCACGAGCGATTTGGAGATCGTCCAAAAGGCCGTTGCCGACGTGACCGCGACGAAATAACCACTGTTACCAGCTTGTTACGGCTTGATTCTCTGTTATCGTCTGCGTTCTGATGATAATTAAAATCGAGTTCCTTCGCTTGCGCCACTCCGGGTGCGACCGCTGGCATTTTTCCGGCCTGATCCAAAATGGGCACCATCATTTCCGCCACTGAAATCACCGTTCGCTACGGCGACCGCGCCATTCTCGACGCCACCACGCTCGGCATTCAGGAAGGCGAACGCCTCGGTCTGGTCGGCCGCAACGGCGCGGGCAAGACGACATTCCTGCGCATTCTCGCCGGCCTGCAATCGCCCGACAGCGGCGAAGTGTCGCGGCAGCGCGATCTGGTCGTGAGTTATCTGCCGCAGGATTTCATGCTCGATGCGGCGAAGTCCGTGGAGGAAAACATCCGCGACGGCGCGAAGCCGGTGCTGGATCTGATCGCGGAATTTGAATCGCTGCCGCACGACTCGAAGCGGCACGAATTTCTGGAGCATCGCATCCAGGCGCTCGAAGGCTGGACGCTCGACACGCGCATCGAGATCGCGATGGCGCACTTGAACTGTCCCGCCGGCGACCGGCGTGTTGAAACCCTTTCCGGCGGCGAGAAGCGTCGCGTCGCCATGTGCCGCGCGGTGGTTTCGCTGCCCGACTTTCTGATTCTCGACGAGCCGACGAATCATCTCGACCCGGAATCCATCGAGTGGGTCGCGGAATTTCTTGAGGAATTTCACGGCACCTTTCTCGTCGTCACGCACGACCGCTATTTTCTCGACCGCGTGGTGAAACGCATGATCGAGTTGTCGGACGGGAAATTTTTCTCGCACGACGGCAATTACACCGAATACCTGCTCGCCAAGGCCGAGCGCCAGTCCGCCGACGCGACCGTCGAACACAAGCGCCAGATGTTTCTGAAAAAGGAGCTGGCGTGGGTGCGGCAAGGCCCGCGCGCGCAGCGCAGCAAGCAGAAGGATCGCTTCGAGCGCTATTACAACGAGGCGGCGAAGGACGGCCCGGTGATCGAGGAGGATGTGGAGCTTTGCATTCCGCCGCCGCCGCAACTGGGCAATCGCACGGTGGAGGTCGCGGATCTGGGCATGAGCATCGGCGGGAAGAAATTATTTTCCGGCTTCACGTTCAGCTTTGCGAACGGCCAGCGCATCGGCGTTTGCGGGCGGAACGGGCTCGGCAAAACCACGCTG
This sequence comes from uncultured Verrucomicrobiae bacterium, assembly GCA_963738245.1. GTDB lineage: Bacteria > Verrucomicrobiota > Verrucomicrobiia > Limisphaerales > UBA11358 > UBA11358. The sequence continues at coordinate 259,392 of CAVTWB010000010.1, read as the reverse complement.
CTCAAGGCCATCATCGGCCAGTTGCCGCCGACCGAAGGCACGGTCAAGATCGGCCAGCTCACGAAATTCAACTATGTGGACCAGGGCCGTCTGCAACTGAACGAAGAAAACACGGTGATGGACGAAGTTGCCGAAGGCCGGGAGTTCGTGCAATGGGGTGACGACAAAATTTCCGTGCGCTCGTATCTCAAGCGGTTTTTGTTTTCGGACGACCGCATCACGACGCAGGTGAAAAAACTTTCCGGCGGCGAACGCAGCCGGTTGTTGCTCGCGCAAGTTTTGAAAAACGGCGGGAACTTTCTGATTCTCGACGAACCGACGAACGATCTGGATCTGCCGACGTTGCGCGTGCTGGAGGAGGCGTTGATTGCATTCACCGGCATGGTGCTGGTCGTGAGCCATGACCGCTATTTCCTGAACCGCGTCTGCACGGATATCCTGGCGTTTGAAGGCGACGGCAAGATTCATCACAGCGTCGGCGACTACGATTATTATCTGGAGAAGAAAAAGAAGGCGGAAGCAGCGGCGGCCCGGCAGAGCGCCGCCATTCTTGCCACAAACAAAGCGGAAAAATCAGCGGCACTCTCCCGAGACGCCGCTACACCAAAGCCACAAAGCCGCGCAAACTTTCGTTCAAGGAAACCCGCGAACTGGAAGGCATCGAGGCGCAGATTCACGCCGTCGAGGCCGAAGTCGCGCGCATCGAAGGTTTGTTCGCCGACCCGGAATTTTTCCGCAAGCACGCCGCGAAAGTAAACCAGCTCACCGACGAACTCGACGCCGCGAAGAAAAATGTCACGAAGCTTTATTCTCGCTGGGAGGAACTGGAGGCGATCCGGGCGGCTTCGACGGATGCAACGGCTGGTTGATGCGATACGCCTTGAGTTCGGCGTAGATGGATTTTGCGAGCTCGGATTTCGCGAAGCCGACCGCCTTCGCACCCTTGATTTTGAACAGCCGTTCAAAATCCGCCGCCGTGAAATGCTGCACTACCGGATAATGTTTGAAGTCCGCCAGCACTTCCTCGCGATGGTTGGCGATGATGTCCGTGGCGATCAAAACAAAATGCAGATGGCTTTTGCTCCGGCGCAACGCTTCGCGCCCGATCAGCAGCAGCCTGGATTGCACCGCCAGCGCAAACAATTGTTCGACCAGCGGAACTGGCGAGGGTGGAACTTCGCCGCTCATCACGCCACCTTCACTTTGACCTTGTGGCCCTTGATTTCCGCGCGGTTCAGCTTGGCGATGATGCCGTTGGCGTGCTCGCTCGCCACGTCCACGAACGAATGCCGCTCGCGCACGTCCACGGTGCCGACGACTTTGCCGGGCAAGCCGGTGATGCCGGCGACGGTGTTCACAAAATCAATCGGCACCACGCCTTGCACTTCGCCGACGCTGATCCAAAGGCGCGTCTGGTCGGCGGGCGTCGCCCGGCTGACTTTGGGTTTCGGCGCGGCCACCGGCGCGGACTTCGGCTTGAGAAATAATTTTGATTCCGGCTTCGCTTCGGGTGTTTTTACCGCGGCCAGAATTTCCGCGTCGGAAAAGGTTTTTACATTCGCTTTGCCGGCGCGTCCTCTCGCACCTTGCGGTTTTCACCGGCGGGCGGGACTGCCTCTGGCATTGCCGGCGGCGGAATAATTTTTTTGACCGGCGCGGCGGGCGCGGCTTTCCATGGCGTCGTTTTGGATTTTTTCGGGTCGGCAAATTTCACCTCGGCGCGCGGCGGACGGTCGTCAAACCGGCGCGGACGTTCCTCGCGGGCATCGCGGTAAGCGCGTTCGCGGCGGTCGTCCTTCGGTAAGGTGCGTTCGCGCGGGCGATCTTCATAACGGCCACCGCGACTGTCCCGCTGCTCGCGATAAGGCGGACGTTCCGGGCGTTCAAAACTTGGCTCCACGGCCGGCGCAGGTTTCGCGGGCGTGGCGTCGCCGCCTTGCAGATGATGAATCAGCGCGGACGCGATGTCGGTGGAATTGAAACCTTCCTCGAGCAGCCGTTCGACGAGGTGATCCTGTTTTTTGTATTCGCCGCTGGTGAGCGTGGCGCGCAGCTTGTCGAGGAACAGGCTGGCGCGGACTTCATGAACTTCATCCACGGTCGGGATTTTGGCGCGCTGAATCCGCATGTTGGTGTAGCGCTCGATGTTGCGGATCTGAAACAGTTCGCGGCCGGACGCAAATGAAATCGCGCGGCCCGTTCGTCCGGCGCGACCGGTGCGGCCGATGCGATGGACGTAATCTTCGCCGTCGTAAGGCAGGTCGTAGTTGAAGACGACCTGGATGTCGTCCACGTCAATGCCGCGCGCGGCGATGTCGGTGGCGACAAGAAATTCGAGGCCGGACTTGCGGAACTTGCCCATGACGCGGTCGCGTTGCGCCTGCGTCATGTCGCCGTGCAGCCGGTCGGCCATGTAGCCCTGCGCTTCGAGATGATCCACGAGATCGTCCACCATGCGCTTGGTGTTGCAGAAAATAATTCCCAGCTTCAGATCGTAAATGTCAATGAGCCGCGTGAGCAACTCGACCTTGTAGCGGCGGTCCACTTCGTAATAACACTGCTCGACGGTCGGCACGGTCATCGCCTTCTGCTCGATCTTCACGTTCTGCGGTTCGCGCGAATATTTTTCGATCAGGTCGCGGATCGGGCGCGGCATCGTGGCGGAAAAGAAAACCGTCTGCCGTTCCTTCGGCGCGTCCTTCAAGATGGTTTCGATGTCCTCGCGGAAACCCATGTTGAGCATCACGTCGGCTTCGTCGAGAATGACCATCTTCAAGGTTTCGAGCCGCAACGTGCCGCGCCGCATGTGATCCATCACGCGGCCGGGCGTGCCGATGACGATCTGCGCGCCCTGCTTCAGCCCCCAGAACTGGCGCTCATAGGATTGCCCGCCGTAAATCGGCAGCGAGGTGATGCCGCGTTTGAAAAGCGCGAGCTTGTGAAATTCCTCGGCCACCTGCACGGCCAGTTCGCGCGTCGGGCAAAGGATTAAAATCTGCACGGCCTTCAAATTCGCGTCAGTTTTTTCAATCGCCGGGATCGCGAATGCCGCCGTCTTGCCGGAGCCGGTCATGGACTGACCGACGATGTCGCGTCCGCTCATGAGCACGGGGATGGCTTCGGCCTGGATGGGCGCGGCCTGTTCAAAGCCAAGCTTGTCAATGGCTTTGAGGATTTCAGCGGACAGGCCGAGCTCGGAAAAAAGTTTGGTGCTCATAAAATGTCTTTCGACTCTGCCAGTATATCCGGTTTGGGCGCGAAAGGAGAGTTAATTCGGCGGCCGCATTGTGGCGCGGGCGTCTCGCCGGTGTGGTTCAGGTCAGGCCGGAAATCGCGCCAGGCAGAAACTCACGGGCGAGACGCCCGTGCCACGATTGCAAAGACCAGTTGCCCGGCTGCTTTTCCTGCGGCAAGATTAACGGACATGGCTGAAGCCGTCGAAAAAGTGGATTCGCTGCGACTCAACCGTTTAGAAACGAAACGGCTGTTGTGGGCTTTGGTGTTGTCGCTGGCGCTGCATTTTCTCGTCTGGGGCGGTTACGAAATCGGAAAAAAAGCCGGGCTGTGGCAGCGGCTGCACTGGCCGGCGATGCTGCATCTGGCGCAGAAAAAATTGCCGCCGCCGGTCCCGGAATCGGAGCCGACCATGTTTCTGGACGTGGACCCGGACCAGGCGACGACGGAGGCGCCGAAGGACGCGAAGTATTATTCCAACAAAAGTTCCCACGCGGCCAATCCCGAAGTGGACAAGGATTCGAACCAGCCCAAGCTGACCGGCAAGCAGACCGACGTGCCCAAAACCAAGGACGTGCCGCGCACGCCCAATGCCAAACCAGATCAGCAGCCGGTGCCGCAGCCGCAAAAGGAAGTCCAACCGGCGCAGCCGAAGCCGACCGAGCAGCCGGGTGAAACGAAGCTGGCGAAGCTGGACACCTCGCCGGAGAAAACGGAAGACAAGCCGGAACGGCCGCGCACGCTCAAGGAGGCGCGCGCCCAGCAGTCGGGGCTTTTCCCCAGCATGGCCATGAACCAAGAGGGCGGGACGCGGCGGATGGCGCTGCAGCCATCGTTCGACGCGAAGGCGACGCCGTTCGGCGATTATGACCGGCGCTTCATTGATGCCGTGACGCAACGCTGGTATGATCTGCTCGACAGCCAGAAGTTCGCGCAGGACCGCAGCGGCAAGGTGACGCTGCGGTTTCATTTGAACTACGACGGCACCATCAGCAACATGGAGGTTCTGGAAAACACCGTCGGCGACCTGCTCGGCTACGTCTGCCAGGAATCCGTGACCGATCCCACATTCGAGCCGTGGCCGTCGGACATGCGGCGGATGGTCGGTGCGAATTATCGGGAAATTGTTTTCACCTTTTACTATTATTGAAATTGAGCCGCGCATCGCGGCCGGGAAAAATTTAATTTATGGACGCACTTATTTACATCCTGCTGGCGCTGACTTCCGTGGTCGGCCTGGCGTTTATCGTGGAACGCGGCCTGGCGCTGCGCTGGGGCAGGGTCGTGCCGTCGGAAATCACCGGGGCGCTCGCCGCGTGCAAGTCGCGCGACGACGTGGACAAATTGCGCCGCGTCTGCGCGCAAAAACCGTCGTCGCTCGGCCGGCTGCTGACGCTTGCGGCGGACCACCTCGACTGGCCGAAGGTGGAAAACGTGGACACGCTGCAGACCGCCGCGCGCCACGAAATCGTCCGGCTCGAACGCGGCCTGGTCGTGCTGGAGATCATCATCGGCATCGCGCCGCTGCTCGGCCTCGTCGGCACGATTGCCGGCATGATGACCGTGTTCGGCGACCTCGGCCAGACCGGCTTGAGCGACGCCGGCAAGCTGGCGCAGGGCATCGCGCTCATCCTGCGCGCCACGCTCATCGGCCTGCTCATCGCCATCCCGGCGCTCATCGCGTGGAGCTATTTCAGCAAAAAAGTCGAGGTGCTCGCCGTCGAAATGGAGGCGCTCTGCGACGATTTCATCCGGCGGCAATACCAGAACGAGAAATGAAAAAAAGTTTCAAGTTTCAAGTTTCTGGTTGCAGGTTTTCAAACCGCCGCGCCATGCCTTCAACCTTCAACCTTCAATCTTCAACCTTCAGTCCTTGATGCGCTTCGTCATCCGCAAACGCCGCAACACGCCGACGATCATCATCGTCGCGCTCGTGGATGTGCTGATCGTGCTGCTGATTTTCCTGATGGTCACGACCACGTTCAAGCAGCAGCCCGGACTGAAGCTGGCGCTGCCAGAATCGTCGCAGGCGCAAAAGGAAGGCTACACCACCAACGCGCTGCCGTTTGTCATCAACATCACCTCCAACGCCGTCATCGTGCTGGACCGGGCGCCGATTCCGTTCGACACGCTCAAGGGCCGGCTGCAGGCGGAAGTCGCCAAAAATCCGGAGCTGAAGATTGCCATCAACGCGGACCGCAACGCGCCGTTTTACCGGATTGTGAACGTGATGGACATCGCCAAAGAATTGAAGATCAAATCCGTAAGCGCCTCCACCACCGGAACCAAGCCGGTGCCGGCGCCTTGACGGTGCCAACTGCTGCCGCAGCGGGTTCGCGGTTCAATCTTCTGCGAACAGATATTCCAGATCCGTCGCCGTGAGGCTGCGCGCAAAACCTTCCTCGCCGAGCACGTCGGCAATCGTCTGCGCCTTGCTCTGCTGCAATTCCCAGATTTTTTCCTCAACCGTGCCGGGCGCGATAAGCCTGTAGGCGTTCACGGTCTGCGTCTGGCCGATGCGGTGCGAACGGTCAATGGCCTGCGCCTCCACGGCCGGATTCCACCATGGATCGTAAAGCACGACATAGCTGGCGTTGGTCAGGTTCAAGCCGGTGCCCGCCGCGCGCAAACTCAACAGGAAAACGCCCGCGCCCTTGTCGGCTTGGAACGCGTTGACCACCGATTGCCGGTCCTTCGTCTGGCCAGTGAGGATGTGTGTCGGAATGTTCCGCGCCAGACAATCCTTTTCGAGGATGTGCAGCATCTGCACGAACTGCGAGAAGACCAAAACTTTCTGCCCGTCGGCCACCAGCGGGTCGAGCAGTTCAAATAGCGTTTCGGTTTTTCCGCTCGCCGTGTCGTTGCCGACAAGCGACGGATGGCAGCACACCTGCCGCAACCGCGTGAGCGCGGCGAGGACGTGCATCTTGCTTTTGTTGAGGCCCTGCTCCGCGACGGCCTGCTGAATTTGGTCGCGGCTGCGGCGCAGTTCGGCGAGGTAAAGTTTCCGCTGTTCGTCGCCGAGCGGACAATCCAGCCGTTCCTCGATGCGGTCGGGCAAATCCTTCGCGACGTGCTTTTTCAAACGGCGCAGCAGCAGCGGACGCAATTTCGCGGACAACCGCTTGCGCGCGATGCGTTGCTCGGACTCGGCGTTTTCGCCGCGCGGCTCGTAGGTGTCCAAAAATTGTTCCTGGTTGCCGAGGTAGCCCGGCTGGACAAAATCCACGATGCTCCACAAATCGAGCAGCCGGTTTTCCAGCGGCGTGCCCGTGAGCGCGATGCGGTTTTCCGACTTGAGCTGCTTGACGGACTGCGTGACCTGCGCGCCGGGATTTTTGATGAACTGCGCCTCGTCGAGAATCACCGCGCGGAACGCAAACTTGTTCAGCTCCTCCAGGTCGCGCCGCAGCAGCGCGTAATTCGTGACGATGATGTCGTTCTGCGGAATCTGTTTCCGCAAATTGTGCCGCGCCGCGCCGCTTTCCAGCACGAGCACCTTCAGGTTCGGCGTGAACTTTTCCGCTTCGCGCCGCCAGTTGTGCAACACGGACGCCGGACAAATCACGAGCGACGGCTTGGGATTTTTCGTGTTGCGCTCCTTGAGCCAGCCGAGCCACGTCAGTGTTTGCAGCGTTTTGCCGAGGCCCATGTCGTCGGCCAGAATGCCGCCGAGCTTGATCTGGACGAGGTGCGCGAGAAAATCAAAGCCGTCCTTTTGATACGGTCGCAGTTCCGCCTGCAAGACCTTCGGCAAGGGGATGGACGGAACGCCCTTGAAATCGCGGACGCGTTCGCGCAGAGCATCGGCCTCCGGCGAATCAACAAAGCGCGTCAAGCCGTCGTCGTCCAGATGCGCGACATTTTCCAAACCAATTTTTTGCGGCACGGCAATCAAACCGTCCACGCCCATTTCGGCCATCGCCTCGTGCGCGCCCTGCACGGCGGCGGTGTCGAGTTCCACCCAGCCGGAATTCGGCAGCTTCACAAAACGGCCGGTCGCGCTCGCGAGCCGTTCGAGGTCGGCCTTGGAAAGTTTCAAACCTTCCTGCTCCCATTCGGCGGAAACGGCGAGCCAGTCAATGCCGCTGCCCTTGACGATCAATTTCGGCTTGAGCAATCGCGGCGTGAGGAACAGCCGGTGAAATGCCGGGTTGCCGAGAAATTCCGCCTCCGGTGGCCGGGTTGCCCACGCGCCGGCGAGCGAATCGAGGAAATTTTCGTTCGCGTCGCCGATCCACAAGCCGGCTTCCGGCGCAAACCAGTCGAGCCGGCGCAGCCATTGGGTCGCGGGATCGAGGCGCGGGTCGTCGAGAATCTCCGGCTTGTCGCCCGTGCGATGTTTCTGGTCGTTCGGCACCCATTCGTGGCCGTTCCAGAACCAGACGCTCTGGTCGCGCAGGCTTTTCGCGAGCAGCCGCAGGCGGACCGTTTCGTCGAGCAGCTCGAAAACGAACTGCGGCGTCGCCGGATGCGCGATGCACAAACCCTCCCAGTCCACGCCGTGATTCGACTGCGTCTTGCGCAAATGCAGCAGCAGTCGGTGGCTCAATTTGCGGACCGGCACGGATGGCTGTTTGGCCAGATATCGCAACACCGGTGACGGCGGGGCGTTGCGCAGCAGATAAAACGTGTTGCCCACGAGCGCAAGCGGCGGCTGATGGTTGAAAAATTTCGCGGCGGCGACCAGATGATTTTCCCCGCCAGGCAGCGTGATGCGGTGCGTGAACGAAAGTTCCTTGTCGCCGTTTTCCAAGTGCGGCGTGAGCGCGACGACCTGTCCATGAAAATGCAGCGGCTGGCCGTTTTCGGCGAGTTCGAGGCGGTTCGTGTGGCCCCAGCGCGCGAGCCATTGGAGCAGTTCCGCATCGGACAACACCAGCGTGTCCGCGTCGCCGTTGCGCTGGCGGTGCGTGTCGGCAATCCACTGGATGAATTCCCAGTCTGGGGGCGGAAACAATTCCTGCTCGTGCGTCGCGCGGACGACGAGGTCAATCATTTCGCGCAACGTGCGCGCCTTCTCGCCCGTGCGCGGGCGTGACAAAAGAAATTGCACCGCGAGCCGGTGATGCGCCGGCTCCTCCTCGCCCGTCTGCACGCGGCAGACGACGCGGAGCGTGGCGCGCGGCGTGTCGAGCAGCGGCAACGCGGATGGCGCGAGCCAGCGTTCCAGTTCCTGCACCAGCTTCGCCTCCTGCTCGGCCTCCTCGGCTTTCGCAAAACGTTCCGGGCTGGCGTGCGCCGACAATTCCGGCGGCACGGAACGCTTCGCGCGCAGAAACAAAAACGCCAGTTCCTCCAGCCGCGCCTTGCCGGTCGCGTTCAACAGGCGCGGCCACCAGTTCGTGTCCGGGAAATCCTTGCGCGAGAGCAGCAGCTTTTCGAAATAATCCTCCAGCAGAAGCCACGCGCGCTGCGAATCCGGGCAGGTCGCGAAGCTGCGCAGCAGCTCCTCGCGCTCGTTGACGGTCGTCTTGGAATCGGACAGCTCGCGGCGCAAATCCGCGAACGCGCCGTAAGTTTGCGACAGCACCTTGTGGTGGGCGTCGTATTTCGTCGTGCCCGCGCGCGGGCTGTTTCCATTTCGATTTGCAGCTTTCGGCATCTGGATAAAACAGGATTGCTATGTTCTATCATTTCGGCATAACCCGCGTTGCCGGTCAATCGTAAACGAAAAGTTTTTTGGTTGGGCGGGTTTCAGGCGATTGACGCAAAGACGAATTTTGCTAGATTGTCCGTTCAATTATGAACAAGCATCCGCACGTTGCAGTTGTCGGTGCCACCGGCGCAGTGGGCATCGAGATGATCAAAACGCTGGAGAAGAGAAATTTTCCCGTGGGCAAGCTGACCCTGCTCGCGTCTGCCCGCTCGGTCGGCAAGAAGCTGAAATTTCGCGGCCAGGACATCACCGTGACGGAACTGACGAAGGATTCGTTTGCCGGCATTGACATCGCGCTGTTCAGCGCGGGCGGAAGCATTTCAAAAGAATTCGCGCCGATTGCCGCGAAGGCCGGCTGCGTGGTGGTGGATAATTCCAGCGCGTTCCGTCAGGACCCGAACGTGCCGCTCGTCGTGCCGGAAATCAACGCCGCTGACGTGAAGCAGCACCAGGGCATCATCGCCAATCCGAACTGCACCACGGCCATCACGCTCATGGCGCTGTATCCGCTGCACCAGGCGTTCGGCGTGAAGCGCATTTTCGCCTCCAGCTACCAGGCCGTCAGCGGCACCGGCGCCAAGGCGATTGAGGAATTGAAACGGCAGGTCGGCGAAATTGTTTCCGGCCGACCGGTGACGAAGGAAGTGTATCCGCACCAGATCGCGTTCAACGTGATTCCGCACGTGGATTCCTTTCTGCCGGGCGGCTACACGAAGGAAGAGATGAAAATGGAAAACGAGGGCCGCAAGATCATGCACCACGCCGCGTTTCGCGCGAGCGTGACCTGCGTGCGCGTGCCGGTGTATCGCTCGCATTCCATCGCCGTCAGCGCGGAATTTGAAAAGCCGGTGTCGCTCGAAAAAGCCCGCGAAGTCTTGAAGAGAGCGCCGGGCCTCGACGTCGTGGACGAGCCGGAAAATAAAAAATATCCAATGCCGCTGTTCACCTCCGAGAAATACAACTGCGAAGTCGGCCGGCTGCGGCTGGACTGCGCGCTGGACAACGGCCTGTGCTTCTGGGTGAGCGGCGACCAGTTGCTCAAAGGCGCGGCGCTCAACGCCGTGCAGATCGCGGAAGAGCTGCTTAAGTGAGTTTGGGCCGTTGAATCGTGAATCGTTCGGCAATGTGAGTTTTAGACGATTCCACGGCCCTAATTTTTGGCTTGGGCCGAAAACACAATTTGGCAGACTGCCCCAATGTTGGCCCCTTTCCCGCCGGTCGCAAAAACTCCAGTTGACAACGATGACTGGCTGACACCGCGCCGGTTTGCGGTCCTGCTGGCGTTGCTCGTGCTGGCGTCCTGGCCGCAGGTCTGGCTGGGATTGCAGACTTTTGAGTATCGGGACTTTGGAATTTTTTCGTATCCCATCGCGTATTATTTCCGGGAAAGTTTCTGGCGCGGCGAACTGCCGTTGTGGAATCCGTTGAGCAGTTGCGGCACGCCATTCCTGGCGCAATGGAATTCGCAGGTGTTGTATCCGCCGGCATTGATTTACCTGCTGTTTCCGCTGTCGTGGTCGCTCGGAGTGTTTTGCCTGCTGCATTTGTTCTGGGGCGGGCTGGGAATGTTCGTGCTGGCGCAGGCCTGGGTGCAAAACCGCCGGGCGGCGGCGTTCGCGGGCATCGCATTCGCCTTCAACGGCGTCATGTTGTGCAGCCTGGTCTGGCCGGCGACCATCGCCGGGCTGGCCTGGATGCCGTGGGTGGTATGGCTGGCCCAGCGCGCCGAAGGTGAAGGCGGACGAAAAATGATTTGGGCCGCGCTCGCCGGAGCGTTGCAGATGCTTTCCGGCGGTGCGGAAGCCGTCATGCTGACGTGGGTGCTGATCACCGGTCTGGGGTTGCTGGACTTTTTGCGCGGCGAAATGTCCCGAATCAAAATCGTTCTGCGCCTTGGCTTCGTGGTGGCGTTGATCAGCGGATTGTCCGCCGCGCAACTGCTGCCGTTCTTTGACCTGCTGGATTATTCGCGCCGGCAAGAGGGGATTTCCGCCGCGTTGTGGCCGATGCCGGCGACCGGCTGGGCAAATTATTTTGTTCCGTTGTTTCACTGCCATTCCTTTCAAGGAGTGTTCATGCAGGACAACCAGGGCTGGATCAATTCCTACTATGCCGGCGTGGCCACCGTGGTGCTGGCGTTGCTGGCGTTGTGGCATGTGCGCCGCGCGCAAGTCTGGCTGCTGGCGTTGCTGGTGCTGCTGGGCGGCGTGCTGGCTGCGGGCGAGGCGACGCCGGTGTATGGCTGGCTGGCCCGGCATGTGAATGCCGTCGGCCTGCTGCGTTTTCCGGTGAAATTTTTAATCCTGCCGTCACTCCTTTTGCCGCTGCTGGCGGCCTTCGCGTTGTCAGGAAAAAAACTGGCTGCAGGCAAAATAAACCGCGCGATGTTGCTGCTCGTTGGCAGTGCTGCCCTGGCGGTGACGCTCGGGATCGTCGGCTGGATCTGGCGATTTGAGCCGCCGGGCAGCGACCGGACAACCATGATTTTCAACGGCGGAATGCGCGCCGGCTTTTTCATCGCCATCCTTCTGACCTGGTTCTGGTCGGAAAACGTCACTGGCGTTTCGTTGCGGCGGCTGTGCCAGCTTTTGCCGCTGTTGCTGCTCTGGCTGGATTTGGACCGGCAGATGCCGCCGCCGGCGACGGTCAACCGCTCCATCTACCAGCCCAATCTGCCGCGGCCATCGCCCTTGCCGCAGTTCGGGGCCGCCCGTGTCCTCATTCCGGGCGATGTCCGCGACGCATTTTATCATTCCGTTTTGCCGGACGCCCCCACCGATTACCTTGCCCGCCGCTTTGCGCTTGCGGCCAATTGCAACCTGCTTGACGGCATCGCCAAGTGCGACGGTTTTTTTCCGCTCTACGTGAGCGACTACGCCGTCTGGTTTTACAATTTTTTTGACGACCGCCATGCCGCCGCGCCGCTGCTGGATTTTCTCGGCGTGTCCGATGTCCTCCAAAACCAAGGCAACCGGTTCGAGTGGGTGCCACGTGCGACGCACTTGCCGCTGCTCACCGTCGGGCAGAAACCGCAATTCGCCGATGATTTCACCACGTTGACGGCGCTGACCAACGCCAGCTTTCAGCCGCGTCGCGAAGTTTTTCTGCCGCTGGAAGCCCGGCCGTTTGTTGCCGTCAGCAACGCCAGCGCCGCGCGGCTGCTGTCGGTTCAATACGCCGCGCAGAAAATCGAGGCGGCAGTCGAGGCGCCGGAGACAACCATGCTGGTGGTGGCGCAGACGTATTATCATCCGTGGCATGCTTATGTGGACGGGCAGACGGCGCGGCTCTGGCCGGCAAATTTTTCCTTTCAAGCCGTGGCCATTCCGGCGGGCACGCATCAGGTGCGGCTCGTTTATGAAGACCAGCGGTTCCGGGTCGGGGCCGTGATTTCCGTGGCGACCTTCATCGGTTGCGTTTTTTATTTTGTGGGGGTGCCGGTTGTTCAAGGGCGTAGCGCTCGGCCCGGTAAGATCGTGGAAGAACTCGTGAAGGAATGTTGAACCGTTGAATCATCTTGCGGTGCGAAGATTTCCGATTCCGGATGCTATTCATATCTCAACGATTCAATCGGGTCCAGATTTGCCGCCTTCCACGCCGGGTAGGTGCCGAAGACGACGCCGACGACGGAGCAGATGCCCAGGCCGAGCACAATCCAGTCGAATGGAATCACGGGCGGGACTTTCATCAGCCAGGCGACGCTGTTGCCGCCCAGAATCCCCAGCCCGACGCCGATGACGCCGCCGACTTCGCACAGCACCACGGCTTCCATGATGAATTGCGTCATGATGTTCCGCTTCTTCGCGCCAATCGCGCGGCGGATGCCGATTTCGCGCGTCCGTTCCGTCACGGACACGAGCATGATGTTCATGATGCCGATGCCCGCCGCAATCAGCGCGATGGAGCTGATCACCGCCACGCCGATGCGGACGGCGCGGGTGAAGCTGTTGAACTGCTCGATGAGCGAGTCGTTGGAATACAATTCAAAATCGTCCTCGTCACCGGGAACCACCTTGCGCGCGTTGCGGAGGATGCCGCGCACCTGTTCCTCGCAATCGTCGTAGCTCGCCGAGTCGCGCGCTTGCACCAGAATCGTGAGGTCCTCCCACCAGCGGCCGTAGCGGTTGAGCGCGGTGGTGATGGGAATGACGGCGAAATTATCCTGATCGCCGGTCTGCGCGCCGCCCTTGGGCGCGATCACGCCGATGACGGAATAATTGATGCCATTCAGCTTGAGCTGTTCGCCGATGGGCAGACCGAGCGGAAAAACCGTCTTGGCCAGGCTGTCGCCAATCACGCAGACGTTGCGGGCGCTGTCCACGTCGGTCTCCATCAACCCGCGGCCTTCGGCGACGAGCCAGTTTTTCGCGGGGAAACTGCCGGGCGTCTCGCCGAAGATGCTGACGTTGGGCGGCGTTTTTTTGAAGCGTGTCTGGACCTGGCCCTGCCAGAAATTTCCCTCGACGCCGACGCTTGCTGGCGAGCGTGGCCTTTTCCTCAACGCGCCGTCCCTGCGCGAGTGAAATGGGTTTCCGCCGCCAGTATTTTTCCCAGTCGGAGCGGTTGCCGAACTGGATTTCCGGCCAGCGCTGGACGGCGAACGTCTGGCTGCCGAGCTGGCTGATCTCGGTCTCGATGTTCTGCTTGAGCACGCGCATCGCGGTCATCACGACGATGATGGAAAAAACGCCGATCAACACGCCGAGCAGCGTCAGCGCCGAGCGCAGCTTGTGCGCCGCGAGCGCGTTCATGGCCATCGTGAAGCTTTCCTTCGCCTCGGCCAGCAGCAAGGTTGGCTGTGTGAAGTTTCATTCGTTCCTCAAGGCGTCCACGGGATTCATCCGCGCCGCGCGCCAGGCCGGCAGAAAACCGGAGATCAGTCCGGTCAGCAACGACACGAGCAGCGCCATAATCACGATGTTCAAAGACAGATAGGTCGGCAAAAAATGCTGGGCCGCCAGCGTCGCCAGCCACGCGATGCCGACGCCGATGAAGCCGCCGATCAAACAAATGCACGCGGCCTCGATGAGAAATTGCAGCAGGATCGTCCGGCGTTTGGCGCCGATGGCCTTGCGGATGCCGATTTCGCGCGTCCGTTCGGCCACCGAGACGAACATGATGTTCATGATGCCGATGCCGCCGACGAACAGCGACAGGCTGGTGATGCAGAGGCCGATGAGCGCGATGCGTCCCGTCAGGCGATGAAATAACTGGACAATCTGATCCTGCTGGTTGATGGCGAAATCATCGCCCTCGATTTGGTGGCAACCGGCGGATGTGGCGCAAGGTCTGGCGCAATTCCTCGCGCGCCTCGTCGAGCTTCACCAGGCCTTTGACCTTCACCTGGATGTCAATCGGCGGCCGGCTCCAGATTTCCGCGAGGAACTGCCGGAGCGGAACGATGATGCGGTTGTCGAGGCTCCAGCCGAGCATGGTTCCCTGCTTTTCCAAAATGCCGACCACCTCGAACGACTGGTTTTCGATTTTGATTTTCGCGCCGAGCGGTTGCTCGCCACGAAACAGATTGCTCGCCACTTCGCTGCCGATGACGCAAATCGGCCGGCCACCCTCGGCGTCGGCGGCGGTGAGGAACCGGCCCTGCGCCACGCTCACGCCGCTGGTGTCGAGATAGGTGTCGGTCGTGCCAATGATGTAGGCGGTGTTGGCGCTGCGGTCCTTGTATTTCACCGAATCGCCGCTGTCGCTCGCCATCGGCGCGACGGCGGCTAGCGGGAGTTGTTCCGCCAGCGCCGCGGCTTCCTCCAGCCGGATGGGCCGGCGTTTCTGCGCCTTCAGCCAGGTGTCCTCGGTGTTTTCATTCACCCAACTGTTGCGCTGGACATAAAAGACATCCGCGCCGAGCGAGGAAATGCTTTGCAGAAAGGCGTTGTCCAAACCCTCAATGGCCGCCGCCATGAGCGTGACCGTGACGATGCCGATGACAATGCCCAGCGTGGTGAGCGACGAACGGAGCTTGTGCGCGCGAATGGCGTCCCACGAAATGCCGAAGCCTTCGCGCAGTTCGGAAAAGAGATTCATGGCGAACCGGGATTCCGCTGTTCTACTTTTTCATCGCTGGCAATCAACCCGTCGCGGATGCGCAGGATGCGGCGGGACAACCGCGCCACTTCTTCCTCGTGCGTGACGACGATGATGGTGTTGCCTTTGCGCGAAAGCTCCTCGAACAACGCCATGATTTCCGTGCCGGTTTTGGAATCCAGATTTCCCGTCGGCTCGTCCGCCAGCAAAATGGACGGCTTGTTCACGAGCGCGCGCGCGACGGCGACGCGCTGGCGCTGGCCGCCGGAAAGTTCCGTGGGCTTGTGATGAACGCGGTCGGCCAGCCCGACGTTCGCCAGCGCGTCCAGCGCGATTTTCCGCCGCTCCTCCGACGACACGCCGGCGTAAATGAGCGGCAATTCCACATTATGCAGCGCATTGGAGCGCGCGAGCAGGTTGAATGTCTGGAATACAAACCCGATTTCACGGTTGCGGACTTCGGCAAGCTGGTTGTCGCCCATTTCACTGACGTTGGTGCCGTTGAGTTCGTAGCTGCCGGAAGTCGCGCGTGTCGAGGCAGCCGAGCAGATTCATCAAAGTGGATTTACCGGAACCGGATGGCCCCATGATGGCGACGTATTCGCCGCGCTGGATTTCCAGCGACACGTCGCGCAACGCGTGGACGGTTTCCACGCCCATCTGGTAGCGCCGCGAAATATTTTTCAGGCGGATCAGCGCCACAATTTTCAGGGGGTTGATTCGGCGGCGACCGGGCCTTTGACGACTTTTTTGCCGTCGGCCAGGTCGCGGCTGATGGCGCGATAACCGCCGGTGACAATTTCCTGCCCATCGGTGAGGCCGTCGGTGATTTCCCAATAATTGTCGTCGCAGATGCCGATTTTCACCGGCACCATTTTCACATGATCGCCTTCCATGACAAAAACCACCTCGCTCAATTTCGGCAAGGCATCCCTGGACTTCTTGTCGTCAGCGAAGCTGTTGGTGGCCACGGCAGTGGCATTGGTGGTTGAAGCAACACTATTGGTCGCGGAACTGGTGTGGTTCGTGGCGGAAACAGTTTTTTTATCCGGCGGCTTCGGCGGGCGCGTCGTGACGCTGGCCAGCGGCACGGTCAAGGCGTTCGTGCGGTAGCGGGTTTCAATTTCCGCCGTCACCGACATGCCGGGACGGAAATCCTCCTTTTCATTGATGCGAATCCGCACTTCAAACTTCGTCGCCTCCTGCGACTGGCTGCTGCTGCTGTAGGCGCTGGCAGCCTGACCGGAACCTTTGGACGCATCGGCGATCTGCGTGACCGTGCCGGCGAATTTTTGATCTTTGAAGGCGTCCACCTCCAGCCGCACTTTTTGATCCGGCTGGATCAGCACCACGTCCATTTCGCCGATGTCCACGCGCGCCTCCATCCGGCTCAAATCGGAAATGATCATGATGATCGGTGCCCTCATTTTGCACCGTGCCGAGGACGCGTTCGCCCAATTGCGAATTCAGCGTGGTGACGGTGCCGTCCAGCGGCGAGACGATGGTGGTCTTGTTGAGCAAATCCTGCGCGTTGTCCACGGCGGCCTTGGCGACGTTGACCTGGTCGTCGGCGCTTTCGACCTGCGCCTCGGCCACGTCGCGGGCGACCTTGAATCCGATGAAGTCCGATTCCGAAATCAGTTTCCGGTCAAACAATTCCTTGTTGCGCGTGTAATCCGTCTCGGCCTTTTCGAGGTTTGCGGTGGCGGTGGTTTTGCCGGCGAGCGACGATTCATAACCGGCCTTGGCCTGGTTCAGCCCGGCGACATAAACATCGGGATTGATCTTCAGCAGCAAGTCGCCCTTGTGGACGAACTGGCCTTCGTGAACCGCCAGCTCGGTGATTTCGCCGCTGACTTCGGGGCTGATGGTGACCTGCAAAACGGGCTGGATTTTTCCGTTGGCCACGACGACCTCGGTCAAGTTGCGGCGTTGGATTTTTTCCGCCTGCACGGTGATGACCGGCTCGCGCTTTTTGAAAACCGCCACCAGCGTGAGCGCCACCAGCACGACGGCGATGACCGTGAAGATCAGAATTTTTTTCCGTTTTTTTGGATTTGGCATTTTTGCAAAATTTTCGGACGTTTAATTTCAACAACCGCTGTCACATCGCCATCTGGCCGAAACCGATTCCGATGAAGGACAAAGTGAACACCAGCCAGTAAAGCACGACCAGCAGCAATGTTTTTGCGAACGGCGCGCCGGTCAGGCGGGACAATCCGCAGGCGGTCACGCCGATTTGCCAGAAGGAAAAAATGTTCGCGGCGGCAAGCAGCAGATGCATTTTGTTCTTCACGTCAAATCCGCCGACCGTCAGCGCGAGGCTCGGCGTCATGCCGAGTTTTCCGGTGATGACGGTGAGCAAAACCGTGACCACCGTGCCGAGCGCGACAATCATGGTGGCCAGCCCGGCGACCTCGGCGGCTTTCAGAAAGGGAATTTTTGTTTTCAGAAATCAACTGCGCCATCAGCCACAAGACAAACGCCCACCAGAAAATGTGCGCGAAACTTCCGAACACCGCGCCCACGCTGCCAAAGACCATCAGCATCGTCGGTCCGGTGAACTTGTCCATCATGGTCAGCGCCTGGTCCGCCTGGGCCTGGGTCAGCTTGCCGGCCGTGACTTGCTGGTCCATGACCTTGGCCTGCTGGTCGCGGATCTGTTGCACGATGGCCGGCTGCGAAAAAATCACGACGGAGGAAATCACTCCGACCACGATAAAAATCAACGCCGGCGCGAGCCAGTTGGACGTGGTCGGTTTGGAATTTTTAACCTCTTCAAAAACGTCGCCGGGTGCCGCGAAGACGTTCAACAGCCGCGACCAGACGGTTGTTTGAGGCGATTGCAGTCCCGAATCAGGATTGGCAGGAGCGGTTTCCATAAGATTCCATTTTGTGGACTCGGTCAGGATGAATCCGTCTGGAGATTTTGTCCAGCGCCAATAAGATTCAGTCATCGTCCGTGATTTTCACCGCCCATTCGGGATAAGGCTTCGCGCCCATCGTCGCGCGCCAGAGAATGTGGTTGAGCACGTCTTCGGGACATTGGTCGGGCTTGTCGAGCGGCAGCCGCGTGGAAACGTAGGCGTCCTTGCGCAGTTGCGAGTCGGAAATTTTTGGCGGCAGCGGATTCATTTCATCCAGCGGCACATTGTTGGTCACGGCATCGTAGGCCGTGAAATCCGGCGTGTTGGTGAAGCAGTCAAACATTGGCGTGGCGGTGGCGTCCATCTGGTTCATCGGCGGCAGGCCGAGCATCAGTTCCATCGTCCGCAGCAGGCTGGTCTGGTTATATTGCGTGCCGACGACGGCGTGGCGTTTGGTGAACGGGCTGATGACATAAGCCGTGGTGCGGTAGCCGCTGACGTGGTCCCAGCCGTCCTGCGGATCGTCCTCGACGGCGAAGATGCAGGTGTTCGTCCAAAATTTGCTGTGGCTCACGGCCTCGACAATCTGCCCGAACGCAAGATCATTGTCGGCCACCTGAGCTGCGGGCGTGGGCGAGCCGGCTTTGGTCCC
The DNA here is from genome assembly GCA_963738245.1 of uncultured Verrucomicrobiae bacterium. GTDB lineage: Bacteria > Verrucomicrobiota > Verrucomicrobiia > Limisphaerales > UBA11358 > UBA11358. The sequence goes on along the minus strand of CAVTWB010000010.1, from coordinate 240,941 downwards.
GCTCGTGTGGTCGTTCGGCAGCCAGAAAATCGTCAGGTCCGGCAGATTGTCCTGCTGCTCAAATTCCTTGAGCTTCGCGATGAATTGCGCGGCGCGAAAAACATCCGGCACGTCCAAATCCCAGCTCGCCGTGTTTGTCACCATCAGCGGCCGCAGTGTTTCGATGTCCGGCGCGCAGGAAATTGCAATCTCATTCGAGCCATTTTCAAAATCGTGGTAGCAGTCGGGAAAAGTAATTTTGCCTTTGCGTGCCGGATCCTTCCATTTCTTCGTGGTCGTGGTGAACTCGCCAAAATCGCAGACGGTTTTGCCGTGCGCGAGCGCGTTGTCCCAGATGAAACCGGCGGGCGAATACGCCAGCGCGTCCCTGCCGCCGTCGCCGAAACCGCCCGCCGGATAGCTGCGCGGAAAACCGGCGAACTCGCGTTCCATGTAATCGGTCGCCATCGCGGTGTCCGTCCATTGATGGCCGTCGGCGCTCAAAATGCCGGAGCAATAGGTGTTGTCGAGCAGCACAAAATCGCGGACGAATTTGTGCTCGTTCGGCGTCACGCGCCCGCCAAAATTGCAGAGCGACGCGTCGCCATTGCCGTTCGTCACGTCGCCGAGCACCTGGTCGTAGGTGCGGTTTTCCTTGATGATGTAAATGACGTGCTGGAACACGCCCGGTTCGCCGGAGCGTTCGGGGACCGGTTTGGCGACTTCATTTTCGCGCGGCGGCAGCTTCGCCTCCGCGAGCAGCGGATAACGCAGATTTGCCAGCGCTTTTACCGTGAACATCGCCAGCTCGCCTTTTGACGGAACCGGGATAAGCAAAAGCGAACCGGCGTGCTGCCTGGAGTTGTAACCATATCCGGTGCGCGCCCTTTCTTGCCTTCTCTGTCCTGCTGGCAATGCCCTTGATGTTTGCGACCAGAATCTTTTTGTCCCGCGCGTCGAATTGAATCGCGCCCGGAAACCAGCCGGCGGGAATCAGGCCGAGCAACCTTGATTCGCCGGGCTTGAATTGAAACACGGCGACGGCGTTCTGGGTGCCATTGCAGGCAAAAAGTTTCTTGCCGGACTTGTCAAACGCCAGCGCGTTGGGCTGCGCGCCGAAAGGGTCGCCGGGATTCTGCCGTGCGCAAATCGTCTCGACGATTTCATCCGTGCGCGTGTCAATCACGCTCAACGTGTCGCTGCCCGCGTTGGCGACGACGAGAAATTTTTCGTCCGGCGAAAGCGCGAGCGCGCAGGCGTGCCGGCCGGTCACGATTTCACACTTCACCTGGGCGTCGGCGGAATTTTCCAAATCGCCGGCCGGCGCGCGTTGCAAATTAACCACCGTCACCGAGCCTTCGCTGGCGATGCCGCGCGCATCCGCGCGCACGTGCGTGCCAAGTCCCGCCGGGCCGGTGACGCTGTCCGCATCCGGCCGGCGTCCGCCCCAGTTGCTGACATAAATTTTGTTTTTGCAGAGCACGACATCGAACGGCGCAAAACCCACGTCCCACGTCCGCAAAACTTTTCCGGTGGCCGCATCGAGTTCGGCCAGCCGGTTGGAAAGATTCAGCGCGACGTAAATTTTTTTGCCGTCGCGCGAAACCGCGATGCCGGTGGGAATGTCGTTGGCGCGGCCTTTGGCGTTGGCCGGCGGCAGCGGAATGGAAAACAACGGCGCGATTTTCAAATCCTTGCCGGCGCTGAAAACTTTTATGTCGCCGTTCACGTCCGACAAATAGATTCGCGAGCCGTCCGGCGAAAAAGCCAGGCCGGTGAAACTCAATTGCGCCTTTTCATCGGCGTTGAGAATGGCTGACACAATTGGCGACTGTTCCTGCGCCGCACCGGCCGGCAGCGGAACGTGCTGCAAGATATTACCCGTCGCCGGATCCACCGCCACCATTTCGTGCGTGAGTCCGGCGGTGACCAGCAATTTTCCATCGGGGCTTAACGCCAGCGCCTGCGGCCGCATGCCCGGCAGCCCGACTTGAACGCCTGCGGGCGTGACAAGCTGGTTGACCGGCGTTTCAAAACCATTTGCCGTCCGGCCGACGGTTTCGGTCTTGGCGTCAAATTCGTCGGCAAAAACCGGTTTAAGATTCAGCCCTGTGAAAAAAATCAATCCAAGGCCGATGAGATATTTTCCATTCATTCCCCAATAATGGAGGCGAGACGCCATTTTCCGCAAGTCACGTTGCCGTGAAAATTATGCGACCGCCGGGTCGAGCCGCTTGTCCGGCACCAGATATTTGCGGACATAGTCGTGAACGGCGTTTTCCAGCGACGTGACCGGCTCCGCGTAGCCAGCGCCGCGCAGCCGCAGCAGGTTGGCCTGCGTGAAATACTGATATTTGTCGCGGATCGCCTCCGGCATCTCGATGAACTTGATGCCGGGCTTTTTTTTCAGCGCGGTGAAAACGGCGTTCGACAAATCAATCCACGTCCGCGCGTGGCCGGAGCCGATGTTGAACAGGCCGTTCGCCTTCGGCGTCGCGGCGAGATGCAGCGTCATTGCCACGCAGTCCTTGACGTAAAGAAAATCGCGCTTCTGCTCGCCGTCGGCGTATTCCTTGCGGTAGCTCTTGAATAACTGGATGACGCCCTTGCCTTGCACCTGCGCGAAACTTTTGTGAACCAGCGAACGCATTTCGCCCTTGTGATCCTCATTCGGGCCGAAGACGTTGAAATATTTCAGGCCGGTGATTTTATTCAAAAACCCGGCGCGTCTGGCGTGCAGATCGAAAAGATGCTTCGAGTAGCCATACATATTCAGCGGACGAAGTTTGTCGAGTTGCGAATCATCATCTTCCATGCCCGCCGAACCGTCACCGTAGGTCGCGGCGGACGACGCATAGACAAAACGGACTTTTTCTTTCAGCGACCAGTGTGCGAGGTCGCGGGTGAACTCGTAATTATTTTTGACGAGGTAAGTCGCGTCCTTTTCCGTCGTGGCCGAACACGCGCCCATGTGCAGGATTAAATCAAATTTTCCCAGCGCACCGCTTTGCAAACGCGGCAGCAAATCGGCGGCCTCAACGTAATCGGCGAAGCGCAACGACGCGAGATTGCGCCACTTTTCGTCCGAGCCGAGGATGTCGCAGACGACGATGTTCTCGCAGCCGCGGCGGTTCAGTGCCCAGACGAGCGCGCTACCAATGAAGCCCGCGCCGCCGGTGACAAGGACGCGCGCGTCGGAAAAATCATTGGGCTTCATAAACAAATTACCAGCCGAGGACGTGCGCGAAAATCAGCGGCGCAACAATCGTGGCATCGGATTCGATGATGAATTTCGGCGTCTTCACGCCGAGCTTGCCCCAGGTGATTTTCTCGTTTGGCACCGCGCCGGAATAGCTGCCGTAGCTCGTGGTCGAATCGCTGATCTGGCAGAAGTAGCCCCAGAGCGGCACGCTGGTGCGCAGCAAATCCTGATGCAGCATCGGCACGACGCAGATCGGGAAGTCGCCGGAAATGCCGCCGCCGATCTGGAACATGCCGAGCGTGCTCTTTTTTGTGGCCGTCTTGGTGTAATGCTCCGCCAGCCACGTCATATATTCGATGCCGGTGCGGACGGTGTGGACGTTCTTCACGTCGCCGCGGATGACGGCGGCGGCATACATGTTTCCGAGCGTCGCGTCTTCCCAGCCGGGCACGACGATGGGCAGATTTTTCTGCGCCGCTGCGAGCATCCAGGAATCTTTCGGGTCAATCTGGTAATATTTTTTATATTTGCCGCTCAACAAAACTTTGTAGAAAAATTCATGCGGAAAATAGCGTTCGCCTTTCTTGTCGGCGTCGGTCCAGACTTCGAGCATGGCCTTTTCCATGCGGCGCATGGCTTCGCCTTCGGGAATGCAGGTGTCGGTCACGCGGTTCATGTGGCGGTTGAGCAGCGCCAGTTCGTCCTCGGCGGAAAAATAGCGGTAGCCCGGCACGCGCTCGTAATAATCGTGCGCAACCAGATTGAAAACGTCCTCCTCCAGATTCGCCCCGGTGCAGGTGATGAGGTGCACCTTGTCGCGGCGGATCATTTCGGCTAGCGAGAGGCCGAGTTCCGCCGTGCTCATCGCGCCGCCGAGCGTGATCATCATTTTGCCGCCGGCGTCGAGATGCGCGACGTAGCCTTTGGCGGCGTCAATCAGCGACGCGGCGTTGAAGTGGCGATAGTGATGCTGGATGAATTTGGAAACCGGTCCGCCGGAAATTTTGGGTTGTTTTTTTGGAGCCATAATTGTTTGGAAAAAATTCTTCTCCAAACAATACGGATGTTCGTGCGAATGCCAATCTCAAATTCGGCAATCAAGCCACAATCGCCAGCCCGCCGGGAAATCACTCCACCGTCACCAGGTTGGGCCGCACCAGCGAAAGCCCGCCTTTCACGCTCCAGTCAAACCCCGGGCGGATGATGACATTGTTCGTGCAGCTGGCATTATTGACGCGGAAGACCGCGCGGCCGCAATTTTTCGCGGTCAGATTGGTGAAGGCGTTTTGCGTGCATTCGGATTCCGGCGCCGCGCGCAGGACGCCCGCGATGAATTGTTCCGCGTGCGCCATGAACACGCCAAAGTGATGGCTGTTGTCAATGGTGACATTGTGAAATTGATTGTCGCGGCTGGCGCGCATGAAGATGCCGAGGTCGTTCGCGTTCAAAACGGCGTTGCTGATGACGTTGTGGTCGAACGCGAGGTCGAGCGAAATGCCCGCGCCGGGATTGTCGTGCAGATAAAGATCGGTGAAGGTCGAATGCGTCGTGTGATAGCACGCCAGCCCGTCGAACTGGTTGTCGAACGACGTCAGCCCGCGCACCGTCAGCCGCTTCACGCCGAGCGTCGTCACCAGCCCGCCCGAACGGCAGGCCGCGCACGTCACATTTTCCACCACCGAGTCGCTCACGCCCTGCACCGTGATGCCGTTGTTCCGGATTTGCGAACCATCGCCTCGCACCTGCCACAATTCGTGCTGCTGGTTCCGCCGGTTTCCGTCGATGAACAGATCCGCGACGCGCAAATGCTTCACGGTTGCCTTCGGATGATTGACCGGCTCGCCCAGGAGGAGCACCGGACAATTCATGTCATCCGCCAGCCGCAGGATGGTCGCGGCACCGGAGCCGCGCAATGTCTCGTTGTCATGTTGCAGGACAATGGGCTGGTGGATGGGAATTGTTTCCGGCGGCAAAACCACCTCGCCGCCGTCCTTGGGCAGGGAATCCAATGCCTGTTGAATTTGAACATCCGTCACACCGGAAGGCAGCGTGACCGTCACCAAGTCTTTCGCAACCCCCCCGGGAACATCCGCAAAGAAAATCAGAAAGCCCGCCAGCCCCGCCAGCGTGGCGTGCTTGGCCACCGCCTTTCCACCTGTCGTTGCTTTTGCGTTTATCCTCATAACCACAACCCTTTCACCAATCAGGGCTTCTGATTTAACATCGTCCATTCTTGAATTTTTTCCACAAAAATTTCTTATCTTCTCAATTGTTTTTCATCGCACAGAATTTTGGTTCGGCATTTTCCCGGATTCATTTATGCTCCCCGCGCCATTTATGCCGATCGAAACCAGTTCCGCCACCACGCCCGCCGGGCTCGGATTTTCCATGCCCGCCGAGTGGGAAAACCACGAGGCAACGTGGCTTGGCTGGCCGCACAATGCCACCGACTGGCCGGGCAAATTCGCCGTCATCCCGTGGGTTTATGGCGAGATGGCCCGCAAAATTTCCGCCGGCGAAAAAATCTTTCTCCTCGTCCGGCACAAGAAAGACGAGCAGTTCGCACGCCATGTTTTTCAAAAAGCCAGGGTGGATTTGCGGAAAATCCAGTTTGTCACGCACCCGACCAATCGCGGCTGGACGCGCGACACCGGGCCGGTCTTTGTGAAGCGGAAAAATGAGACAGCGATTGTCCACTTTCATTTCAACGGCTGGGCAAAGTATGGCAACTGGCGCAAAGACACCAAGGTTCCCGAAACCGCCGCCAGGCTGCTCGGCAAAAAACTTTTCCACGCTCAAAGCTCCGTTCCGGCTTCAATCCGCACTCCGCACTCCGCACTCCGCAATTTTACAATCGAGGGCGGCGGCATCGAATTGAACGGCCGCGGCACGCTCATTTCCACCGAGGAATGTTATCTTGATCCGAAGATTCAGGTGCGCAATCCCGGCCTTGGCAAAAAGGAAATCGAGGGCGCGCTGAAAAATTATCTCGGCGTCAAAAACATTTTCTGGCTGGCCAAAGGCCCGAAAGGCGACGACACGCACGGTCACATTGACGACATCTGCCGGTTCGTGAACGCCAAGACGCTCGTGCTCGTGCGCGAAAAAAATCCGCACGACGAAAATTACAAGCCGCTCGCGGAAAACTGGGAGCGCACCCAGGATTTACGGCTCGAAGACGGCAGCAAACCCGAAGTCGTGGAACTGCCGATGCCGGCACCGCTGTATTTTGACGGCGTGCGGCTGCCGGCCAGCTACGCCAATTTTTACATCTGCAACGCCGCCGTCATCGTCCCGACCTTCAACGACCCGAACGACCGCGTGGCGCTCGGCATTTTGGGCGAACTCTTCCGCGACCGCCCCGTCGTCGGCATCCACGCCGTGGATCTGGTCTGGGGTTTTGGCTCGCTGCACTGCCTCACGCAGCAGCAGCCGGCGTGAAATCGGCCCGTGCAGGGTAATTTACGTTTCCGTGAGGCCATCCTCCACTTCCGAGCAGGCTTATTTCGCTCCCGTGCGACCTGTTTTCGACTGCCATCGGGTGTTTTTCGCTCCCCATCGCCTGTTTGGCGCTCCGTGCGGGGCATTTGCCGGTTCGTGCGGGCGTTTTTCACTCCGTTCGGGCAATTTGGCCGTCCGTGCGCCCGTTTTCCATTTCGTGCGGACGATTTGCCGCTCTGTGCGGGCCAACTTCCGTTCCGTGCGGGCGTTTTTCGCCTCCGAACAGCCATTTGTCGCTCCCCAACACCTGTTCGATATTCCGTGCGGGGCATCTCCCGGTTCGTGCGGACGTTTTCGGCTCCATGCGGGACAATTCTTTCCCCGTGGGATTCCGGTTGGCCGCGTGCCGGGTGCGCCGGGACGGGCTGCGGCCGGGGTGGTTTTTTCTTGATAAAATTTTTGGCGGGCGCAAATTCCAAATTATGAAAGATAATAAAATTCTAAAATTTGGTGGCGATCAAGGCGTCGGACAGGAAATAATAAAAATCATCGAAACCAAAAAATTAACAAGATGGAAAGGTTTCAATCCTACAACCAGAGAATATGAAGTCCAATCGGCTGACGGCATTGTAAAAAGGATTTTGATTATTCTGGAGATTTTTCTGTTTTACTAACTACGCCGCGCCAGCATAAAAATCCATATTTAGGATTTGGCAAACCGGAAACGGCCAAACTTTTAACCTTGGGAGATTTTTTCAAAGGCGAAACCGACGGCACTATGATATTACAAGACGCAATAATATGGGAAAAGAGTGATGGTTTTATTGACGCGGAAGCATTTGGTAAAGAATGGATTCTTTCGGGCGATTATACGATTTCAAACTAATAAATGTTTATGCCGTATATTTATTTAGAGTATTGTAATACGGCTTCAACGCAGCGACCACAAATTGTCGGATGCTCTGAATTTTTCCCGATGTCCGTTTCCCAATGCCAGCAGCGTTCGCATTTTTGTCCATCGGCTTTAGAAACTGAAATTTCTACATGAGCGAGTCGGGGTGGCTGCATTGGAAAATTGATTTGAGAAACATTGACCAATTCACGAAAGTCAGATGGATTCTTGCTCGCAATAAGAACAAATCTTTCAAGCCCATTTACTGTTAGCTTGGCATCAAGCGACTTGCCGATAGTTTTGGATTGACGGGATTTTTCGAGTTCAGGCAAAGCCAAATTGCGAAGATAAAATAGCTGGCTCCAGACAACTTCTTCTTCTTGCGTTCGTGGAAACGCGACGTGAATCCAATTCGCTTCGTGAACGGAATTCACATTTTTCCCCGGCACAAATTCCCACGCTTCGTCCGCCGTGAACGCCAGGATCGGCGCGAGCATCTGGCACAGGCCGGTCACGAGCCGGTGCAGCGCGGTCTGCGTGGAGCGGCGGCGCGGCGAATTCGCGGCGTCGGTGTAGAGCCGGTCCTTGATGACGTCGTGATAGACGGACGAAAGTTCCACGGCGATGAACTGGCTGAGCTTTTGATAGACGACGTGGAATTCGTATTGGTCGTAGGCGGCGAGGACTTCGGCTTCGAGCTTCGCGAATTCGCCGAGAATCCAGCGGTCGAGGCCGGTCAGCTTGTCGTCGGGCACGGAATGTTTCGCCGGATCAAAGTCGTAAAGGTTCGAGAGCTGGTAGCGCAGCGCGTTGCGGATGGCGCGATAGGTCTCGCCCACCTTGTTGATGCGTTCCTCGCTCACCACGATGTCGCTGCGGTAATCCTGCGACGCGACCCACAACCGCACGACGTCCGCGCCGTATTTTTTGACGTAGGCTTCGGCGGTCTGCGGCTTTTCGTAAGCGCCCTGCTTGCTCTTGGAAATTTTTTCGCGGTCGGCATCCACCATAAAGCCGTGGGTCAGCACCGTCTTAAACGGCGCCGCGCCGTTGCCCGCGAGCGAGAGCAGCAGCGAGGATTGAAACCAACCTCGATGCTGGTCGGAGCCTTCGAGATAAACGTCGGCCTGCCAGACTTCGTCGCCGGTTTTCTTGGCGTGCTGCAATTCCTGCCGTTGTTTCAAAACGGCGCGTGAGGAACTGCCGGAATCAATCCACACGTCGAGCGTGTCATTGGATTTAGCGACGGCATCCGCGCCGTTCCAATTTTTTGGTTTTACCAGTGACCAGAGTTCACTCGCGGATTTCTCGAACCAAATGTTTGAGCCATGTTTCTCGATGAGGTCGGCAGCCTTGCGGACAATGTCAGCGTCGAGAATCGGTTCACCTTTCGCGTTATAAAACGCGGGAATTGGCACGCCCCAGGTGCGCTGGCGGCTGATGCACCAGTCGGGCCGCGATTGCACGGCGCCCTTGATGCGATTCACGCCCCAATCCGGAATCCATTTCACGCGGTCAATCTCGGCAAGGGCTTCCTGACGGAAGGTAGCAGCCGGCGTGAGTCGGCTCTGATCATTTCCGTTTTTTGAAGTGAGCGGACTCACGTCCGCTGCTACATGATCAATCTTGATGAACCATTGGTCCATCGCGCGGAAAATGATGGGCGTTTTGCTGCGCCAGCAATGCGGGTAGCTGTGGTGATAATTTTCCTGATGCAGCAACGCGTGACGGGTGCGAAGCTCGTGCAGCACGGCTTCGTTGGCGTCGCTCTTGCCGTGTTTTTCCAGAATGGATTTGCCGAGCATCTCGGCCGGCATTTGTTGCTCAACCGGCAAATCATTCGTGAGCGCAAATTTCCCATCATCATCCACCGGCGAATAAATTGGCAGGCCGTTCGCTCGGCCCAGATTATAGTCATCTTGGCCGTGACCGGGCGCGATGTGAACGAAACCGGTGCCGGTGTCGGCGGTGACAAAATCGGCAGCAAGCAGTTTTCCAGTGCGATTGCAGAACGGATGTTGATATTGCAGCTTCGCAAGTCCTTCGGCCAGGAACGGCGTTTCGGTAAAATTGGTCCAGCCGCATTTTTCCGCGACGGCCGGTAGCAGGCCGCGAAACACAATGTAATTTTCGTCGCCGACTCTGGCGGTGACGTATTGAAAATCCTTGTTGTAAGCGACGGCGAGGTTCGCCGGCAACGTCCACGGCGTTGTCGTCCAGATGACGATGAACGTCTTTGGCTGGCCGACGACCGGAAATTTCACGAAGCAGCTTTGGCTGACGTGGTCGGCGTATTCGACCTCGGCCTCGGCAAGCGCGGTGCGGCAGGGAATGCTCCAGTAAACCGGTTTTTTGCCCCGATAAACAAAGCCTTTCGCCACGATGGCCGCGAACAGGCGCAGTTCGTCCGCCTCGTATTCCTTGTTCAGCGTGAGATACGGATTTTCCCAATCACCGAGCACGCCGAGGCGTTTGAACTGCGTGCGCTGAATATCAATGTATTTCCGGGCATAAACCTCGCAGGCCTTGCGGATGGTTGCGGCGTCGGCGTTCGTGTCGCCGGCCTTGCGCATATCTTGGGAAACTTTGAATTCAATCGGCAGCCCGTGGCAGTCCCAGCCGGGAATGTAGGGCGCGCTTTTGCCGCGCAGGGTCTGATACTTGACGATTATGTCCTTGAGAATCTTGTTCAGCGCGGTGCCGACATGGACATCGCCGTTGGCAAAGGGCGGTCCGTCATGCAGGACGAATTTCTCGGCGGTCGCACGCGCGGCCTGGATCTTCGCATAAAGATTGGCGGCCTCCCACTTTTTGAGGCGTTCCGGCTCGCGCGTGACGAGATCGGCCCGCATCGCGAAGTCGGTGCGCGGGAGATTGAGTGTGTCTTTGTATTCCATTGCGATTTAAGAAACAGACGGTAACAGCCGGAAAAATGGGTGTCAACGAACGCGCGCGGCCGGGATTTGACGGAAATTGGGGTTATAAACAAAAAAAACCGGGCCAAGCGGTCAGAAGGTGACCGAGAGGCCCGGGGAATTTAGAATGAGTAAAACGTGGGATCACGGAGAACTCCAATCTGCGCCTTTACTGGAGCGCAAATCGAAAATGTAAAATCAAAGATCATGTTGCAACTGGACCGTCACTGCCTGCCTGCTTCGCGTTGCAACTGTCATTATTAAATCATGGTTCCTTATTTTTGTCAACGTGCTTTTGAAAGTATAAGTAACAATAATCACTTTTGAGATAATTGATTAGCCGTCGGTGCGCCGACTGTCTGTCGGTTGGTGATCGGCGGGATAGGGTTTTCTTTGCCGGATGGCGGTTCCGGGAAAAATCCTGTTTACAGAAATGCTCCGGGTGTTAGCATCCGTGAAGAAAAAAAAACGAAGCGAGGAACGCATGAAAAAAATCGAAGCCATCATCAAGCCTTTCAAGTTGGAAGAAGTCAAAACCGCCCTGGCGGAACTGGGAATCCAGGGATTGACCGTTGCCGAAGTCAAAGGCTTCGGACGCCAGAAAGGTCACACCGAGATTTACCGCGGCAGCGAATATGCCGTGGACTTCCTGCCCAAAATAAAAATTGAAATCGTGCTGGCGGACGCCCAGGCGGCTGCCGCAGTGGATGCGATTGTCAAAGCGGCCAAGACCGGGAAAATCGGTGACGGGAAAATTTTTGTGAGTTCGGTGGAAAGCGTGATCCGCATCCGCACCGGGGAAACGGGCGAGCAGGCGGTTTGATCCGGCGGTCGCGACCGGCGCGAAGCGATGCGAGAGGTTGATTTTATTGGATAAAAGGCTGTTGTGAATAACTTGCGAACAAGAGTTAATATGTTGTCCTCGAATCTTCCGGTGCATTTGCGTAAAACACTCGCACCAACAAATGCCGTTCGCAGAGTTTCACCGAGTCATGGCAACCAAAACGGGCAGCGTTTGCCAGATTGTATTTAAGCTGTTGGGAACAAGTTGTTTAATTTTTAGTCGAAATGGAATCCTCTGTGAACAATTCGAATCGGCGGGCGGTTTTGGACGGGCGGGTGCTGTTTGACATGGCAAGCCCCCGGCAAACCGGCGGCAAACCCCGATTTTATAGCTAGGTGAATAAAACGCTTTATTAACGGCCTTTTTGATCTAACGCACATGCAACAATCGGCGGAAAAAATTTGGAGTTCGGCACAGGAACATCTCCGTTCCAAATTGAGTGCCGACACCTACAACATGTGGTTCGCGTCGCTGCGCGCCAGCGCCATTGACCAAAATCACGTCACGCTGGACGCGGCGAACGAATTTTGCGAGGTGTGGCTCAAAGACAATTATTCAAGTTTGCTTCAGGATGCGCTGGCCATTGCCGCCGGCCGGCAGTTGCAAGTCAAATTCAAATCACCGGCGGGCGCGGTGCCGATGGCGGCAGCACCGGCCCCCGCGCCGGCAAAAGTGAAAACTCCGGCAGCGGTTCATGACCGGCCCGCCAACGGCGACACCCATTTCAATCCCAAGAACACGTTCGACTCGTTTGTCGTCGGCAACAACAACAATTTCGCCTACGCCGCCGCCAAAGCGGTCGCCGAAGCGCCCGGCAAATCCTATAACCCGCTGTTCCTTTACGGCGGTGTCGGGCTGGGCAAGACGCATTTGCTGCACGCCATCGGGCAGCACGTTTCGGCCAGCAAGAAAGGCGCGCGCGTTGCTTTCCTTTCGTCGGAAAAATTCACGAACGAATACATTGACGGCATCCAGAACAACCAGCTCGCCAAGTTCCGCAAAAAATACCGCCAGACCGACGTGCTGCTGATTGACGACATCCAGTTTCTCGCCGGCAAGGAACGCATCCAGGAGGAATTTTTCCACACGTTCAACGCGCTGCATGAAGGCCACAAGCAGATCGTGCTGACCTGCGACCGTCCGGCCAGCGAAATTCAAGGGCTGGAAGGCCGTCTGGTGTCGCGTTTTGAATGGGGTCTGGTCACGGATTTGCAGCCGCCGGACATCGAGATGCGCCGCGCCATCCTCAACAAAAAAGCGCAGTTGATGGGCGTCACGCTGCCGGAGGACGTGCTGGATTTTCTGGCGAACCGCATCCGCACCAATGTCCGTCGCCTTGAAGGCGCGCTCATCCGCGTCGCATCTTACGCCTCGCTCACCGGCAAAAAACTTTCCATTGAAGTCGTCGAAGGCTTGCTGCGCGAAATCCTCCATGAAGAAGGCCGGTTTTCCATCAGCATCGAAGTCATCCAGAAAAAGGTCGCCGAACATTTTGACATCCGGCTCGCGGACATGACCAGCAAGCGCCGCCCGGAAAATATTGCGTTCCCGCGCCAGATTGCGATGTATCTGTCGCGTCAGATGACCGAAAGCTCGCTCAACACCATCGGCGAAGCCTACGGCGGGCGCGATCACGGCACTGTGTTGCACGCCTGCCGCCTTGTCAAAGACCGCATGGAAGTGGACGCCAACGTCCGGCAAGTCGTCCACTATCTCGAAAAGCAGTTGATGAGATAAGTTTCAGCGTTCGGTTTTAGAACTTGAAACTGAAAACTTGAAACTTGAAACTGCTGGAATGCCGGTCATCGAAGTCAGCAATCTCACCAAGGCTTTTCGCACTTACAAAAAGCAGCCGGGCTTTGCGGGCGCGGTCAAAGGGCTGTTTCATCGTCATTACGAGCAGACCCTCGCCGTCAACGAAGTCAGCTTCAAGATTGAACCCGGCGAACTCGTCGGTTTTCTCGGCCCGAACGGCGCGGGCAAAACCACCACACTCAAGATGCTTGCGGGCCTGCTTTACCCGACCAGCGGCTCCGCAAAAGTCCTTGGCTACACGCCGTGGGAACGCGCCGACGGCTACCGCCGCCAGTTCGCGCTCCTGCTCGGCCAGAAAAATCAGCTCTGGTGGGATTTGCCCGCGCGCGAATCGCTGGAACTGAACGCAAAAATTTACGGCATTCCCGCCGACCGCTTCGAGCGCACCGTCGCCGAGATGGGCGAGATGCTCGCCGTCAAAGACAAGCTCAACGTCAGCGTCCGCGAACTTTCCCTCGGCGAACGGATGAAAATGGAGCTGATCGCGTCGCTGCTGCACGAACCCAAGGTGCTTTTTCTCGACGAGCCGACCATCGGCCTCGATGTGACTTCGCAGAAGACCGTCCGCGATTTCATCCGCCGCCACAACGCCGAACGCAAAACCACGATCTTGCTCACAAGCCATTACATGGCCGACATCCAGGCGCTGTGCGAACGCGTCATCATCATTGACCACGGCAAGATTTTCTTCGACGGCAAGTTGAGCGAGATTGTGGACCGCTTCGCCGATTTCAAACTTGTCACGATCCAGTGCGAAACGGCGAAAAACTGTCCGGCGGAAAATTTGAACCGTTACGGCGAGGTCGTGGAAAAATCGGCTGACTCAATCAAGTTCAAGGTCAAGCGCGACCGCGTGATTGCCGTCTGCAAAGCGCTGCTTGACGATTTGCCGGTGAGCGACATTGACATCCAGGAAGTGCCGATTGAGGACGTCATCCGCCAGATATTTGCGCGTTGAACCATGGATCAATTTCTTCAAGCCGCCATTGACGAAGCCAGAAAAGGTCTGGCGGCGGGCGGCATTCCCATCGGCTCGGTGCTGGTTTGCGACGGCAAAATCATCGGGCGCGGACGCAACCAGCGCGTGCAGCGCGGCAGCGTGATTCATCATGCGGAAATGAACTGCCTCGAAAATGCCGGGCGGCTGAAGGCGTCGGTTTATGCGCGGTGCGTCCTGTATTCCACGCTCTCACCGTGCCCGATGTGCAGCGGCGCGGCGCTGCTTTACAAAATCCCGCGCATTGTCGTCGGCGAGAACGTGACTTTTCAAGGGCCGGAGGAATATGTCCGCTCGCAGGGCGTGAAATTGGAAATTCTAAACGACCCGGCGTGCATCCAGCTCATGCGCGATTTTATTCAAGCGAAGCCGGAACTGTGGAATGAAGATATTGGCGTGTGAGGTTTTGCGACGGACTGTTATTGTCGCGGAGCGATGGCGATTAACTACGGGGAGAAACTAAAATAATTTCGCGCGAAGAAAATTTGCAGCCTGTCTAGGCGCTAGATTTTTGATGTCTTCTGACCTTTCAGGAACACCTCCAAAAGGCAAACGTAATGAGCAGTCTTTTTGCCTAAAAAGCTGGCAGTTGCCTTTACTGACCTGCGCACCCTGAAGTGGCCGGTGCAACTCGGAATAGGGTGAACACCAAGAATGGATTGGCCATCTTTTACAAAACGTTTCGGCGTCAGACTCTCACAAACTATAAAAAGATAGCACCGGGCTCCCACAGTTTGAACCTCAAGGAATGCGTGGAGTCGCGTGAGGTCTTCGTTGATCGATTTCGTGCTTGCGTTGCCTCGCTTTACTTCGATAACGAATTTAGTATGTGCGGCGAGATTGCCCTCCCGCCCAATGTTCTTCGCAGCAATTGCGCACAGAACCAAGTCCGCTCGTTCTTGCCCGAAATTTTGTGTCCGCGAGCTGGTGCTCACAAGGTTCTTATACATGAGCTCCGGCATGAGAATCAAATCAGCTGGAAGGTTGGCTTGAATAAGATTGCATGCCTCTGCAACCAGAGCACCTTCCGGGAGTGGATAATCCTTGAATAGTGAATGCCGATGTCCAATCCAGAACGCAATACCTTGAAGCGCGTGCTCCAGCCATTCCTGGCGTTTCGGTAGTGAAAGTCCCATATTAGTTTCTGTTCCGAAACCGGAATCCAAAAAGTGATAAAATACCAATACCAAACATTGCGGCACTAGACGGCTCCGGTGCTGGAGAATAAGAAATTGTTCCCGACAAACTCAAAAAAGTATTATCTCCCTGCGAGACATTCTTGTTGGAGCCATAAATGCCCTGCCCGGTATTATTGACAATGACCTCAATGGTGTTTTCTCCACCGATGTTAAAACCGCTGCTTGTTGTTCCAGAAATTGCACTGGTAAATGAATATGACTGTGGATTGCCGCCGTCGGTTAAAACCATTTCCCCGCCACCCTGATCGGCGTAAATGCCGGTTGCGGTGATGGCTTGCCCATTCACGTAAAGAACAGCGCGGTCATCCGCAAAAAAATTATCGTAGCTGAAATTAACACCTGTTGCATTTTGTGGTAAAACAAAGGAGTAGTCTGCTATCCAGAAGCCAGTAAAATTCCCAATGCTCCCACCTTGCAAAAATGTTCCGCTATTGTCGCCGGTGCTCGTGACGCTCAAAAAGTCATGATATTGATTTCCTCCCGACCCGATTGTCTCTTGAGCATAGACAACAAATGGATTGGCGTTCATTGCCCCGCCGGCAGTTGCAGTCCAGCCTGTAGCTGTGGTGGTATCAAACGAGATGGTGTCGGCGATTGCGCAGTTTATAAATGACACAAACCCAAATATAAACGTTGAGCAAGTTAGATGCAGTTTCATAAAAGTTTTGCCGTTTGGTGAAAACTCGCAAAGAGTTTCACAATTGTCTTATTTCTGTGTCGCCGCCGGAGCCGGAGCCGGTTTGGCGCGCGGGACGGGCGTGTGTTTTTCGACATGGCTGGCGGTGGCCCATTCGGCGAGCTTAGCCGGGTCGTTTTTGCAGGTGTTCTTCACGACGGTGTTCAGCACATGCAACGCCACGGCGGCTTTTTGCGCGGTGTCGTCCATGCCGCCGGTGGCGGCGGCTTCCGTGCCGGTGCCGGTGTTTTTGCTGCCAATGACGGTTTCAAAATCGGCGATGTCGCTGGTGAGATGGGCGATGAAATCGGCGGCGAGGCCGACGCTGATGAATGGCGCGGAGAAGGCCGGGGCGTCCGCAGCAAAGGCGCGGGCGGAATTGAGCAGGGCCTGGTCGCCCGCGCTGCGCGGCATGTGAAATTTTCCGTCGAGTCCCGGCGTGCCGAGCAGGACGAGGGAATGAACGGCGTCGGTGATGCCGAGCATGTCCTGCCGCAGATGCAATCGTCCGGCGACCTTGCCCAGCACGGCGCTGTCAATTTGTTCGGAACTGGAAACCTGCGCGGCGCCGAGGGTGCTGGTCTGCGGCACGGCGGCGTGAACGAGGGCGAATTGCGTCGCGCCGACGCTGCCGGCAGGATAGTCGGCAGCGTATTTGATGCCGAAGGCGTCGGTGGATTTGAAGGTCGCTAGAAGACTGATGATTTTTTGTTTCATAGAAGTGTGCGTTTCGATTTGCTTAAGTTTTCCTTCCTGAACGAGCGAAGTGATTGAGAAATGATTTATACGCCGGTTGCGGACGGGCGCAATATTTTTCTGCACAGCCGCACGGAACGGGAAATGGCTGTTCGGCAGCCGAGGCCGCCCGCACGGAGCGGGAGTTGGTCCGCACGGAGCGGCAAATCCTCCGCACGAACCGAAAAACGGGCGCACGGACGGGCCGATGGCCCGCACGGAGTGAAAAACGCCCGCACGAACCAGCAAATGCCCCGCACGGAGCCGAAAACAGGCGATGGGGAGTGAAAAACACCTGTATGGAGGCGAAAACAAGGCGCACGGGGGTAAATGATGCCCGCACGGGAACGAAATATGCCCGCACGAAGGTGAATTTACCCCGCGCGCAGGGGAAAATTGCCCCAACTACGCCGCTTTCATTGGCTGCGCGACTGACAACCTGATTTTCTCAAACCACCACGGAGCTTTTTTCCGCGCCGGGAATTTCCCGGCGCGACTGCACGACGTGATCCACGAGGCCGTAGGCTTTCGCTTCGTCGGCCGTCATGAAATTGTCGCGGTCGCAATCCTTCTCCACCTGTTCCACCGGCTTGCCCGTGTGTTTCGAGAGGATGGCGTTCAGCGTCTGCTTGAGCTTGAGCATGTGCTTCACGCGAATTTCCACGTCGCTCGCCTGCCCTTCGGCGCCGCCGAGCACCTGGTGGATCATGACGTTGGAATTCGGCAGCGCGTAACGCTTGCCCTTCGTGCCCGCCGCCAGCAGCACCGCGCCCATGCTCGCCGCCTGCCCGACGCAATAGGTGTTCACGTCGCAGGTCATGTATTGAATGGTGTCGTAGATCGCCAGCCCCGCCGTGACGCTGCCGCCGGGCGAATTGATGTAGAGATGGATGTCCTTCTTCGGGTCGGCCATCTGGAGAAACAAAAGCTGCGCGATGATGATGTTGGCGACGTTGTCATCCACCGGCGTGCCGAGGAAAAGAATGCGGTCCACGAGCAGGCGGGAATAAATGTCCCAGCTCCGCTCACCGCGCCCGGTCTGCTCCACCACAATCGGAACGAAATAATTTTGCATGGGAAATAACTACTCCATTTTCGCCGCAAGTAAAGTGTGGAAGAATCGCTGAATGGTTAAATTGTTGAATCGTTGAATCGAAATTTTGCGGGCGATATAACAATTCAACACTTCAACGATTTAACGAATGTTTTCCAGATCAGCACAAACGCGCTCGCAAAATCCTGCGGCTTTTCGTTCACCCACTTCGTCACCGCGTCCGGCGCGAACCACGCGCCCGTCTCGATTTCATCGGGATGCAAAACGAACGGCCCTTCGTTTTCGCAGCGGTAAATCCAGCAGAATTCCCAGCCCGTCTCCTTGCGCGCGTCAATCTTGAAAAGCCGCGTGCGGCTGTCTGTCGTCACAATGTTCAGTCCGATCTCCTCGCGCACCTCGCGCACCGCACACGCGTCGTAAGCCTCGCCGCTGTCCAGATGGCCGGACGCCGACGAATCCCATTTGCCGGCGGCGATGTCCTTTTTCATCGAGCGCTTCTGGAGAAACACCTCGCCGCGCGCATTGAACACCAGCACATGCACCGCGCGATGCCACAACCCGCGCGCATGAACCTCGCGCCGCGTGTTCTGCCCGACCACCTCGTCGCGCTCGTTGACGATGTCAAAAATTTCTTCGCTCATGCGGCAGTTTTGTGGAAATAAAATTTACGGCCAGTCGTCGCCGTGCTGAAACTTTTTCAAATCCGCCGCGCGAAATGCGGCGATGAAATCCCTGACGAATTCGTCCTGCGGCTTTTGCTCCAGCGTCACGCGGAGCAATTTGAATTTCTCCGGCGATTTGCCCTGACGAACATTGTTGATAAAACCAAAATCGCGCGTGAAACAGATCTCGAAATTTTGGATCGCGAATTGGTAGAGTTTGCCGTTGTCCAAGCCCTGCATCCGCAGCGTGATGACCGACTCGACTTCGTGGCCTTCCGCGCGCAACGCGGCGACGAGTTTTCGCGGCAGGTTCTCGTCCAGCAGGATTTTCACGCCGGTTGCAGTTCTTTCTGATGCGCCAGTTCCGCCAGCGCGCCGCGCACCGATTCCTCGGTCAGGCTCGGATACGCATCCACGATGTCGGCGACCGACAGGCCGGCGGCGAGCGACTCCAGGATGAGCGCCACGGAAATGCGCGTGCCGCGCACACGCGGGCTTCCGCCCAAATGCTCCGGGTCAGCGACAATCCAGTTCTTCATGCAGTCAAATTATGGCAGTTGCAGAATAAATCAAGCATCCGCCGCGTGTTCTGCCCAATCACCTCGTCGCGCTCGTTGACGATGTCAAAAATTTCTTCGCTCATTTTTTACACTTGGATTAATTGCGCTTTCGTCTTTTGAATTTTCAAGTATAAATGTATTACTAAAGTCGCTGTTTCTAAAATAAACGCGCAGCCATGCTCTTATCATAATTCCAAATTCTTAACCGATTCGGCTGGGAACGCCACAATATTCAGACTTAGCTCCATGCCCGAAGTGCGTTCGGCGATTTCCTTAATAGATTATTTCACTCTTTATCGAATTTCGCTTTGGGTACAACTCTTCTTAATTTATGAAGCTAGTTTTAATTTCACGTAAAGTGTTTCACCTTTTGCGCAATTCATATTGTTTTCAGAATCAATTTCTGGTTTGGACCACCAATTGCTCCAAGTCGCTTAACGTATCCACGTGCTCAACTAGTTCTCCAGTCGCATTTAAATGTCCAAGATTAAATTTGCGAGAGCTTCGACTCCACTAATTTCAGCAACTTTGATGATGACTGCATGAGTTTGAGCACACCGGAGAGATTCGATCTTCTAAAATCTTTCCATTGATTCAATGGAATGCACGGTATTCAGGGTTTGGATTTCTGAATCAAGCTTGTCGCCAAGCACTTGGTTTGTCTTTAGAGCTCCATTCAACAGATCGGCAAGTGATCGTTCGATTACGACATGCTTCATGCCTGTGATTTCCATATCTACAACAATTTTTTATTCATAAAGTTGTGGCTACTCAAGAATTGCGTGAGCGCCACAAACTGTTCCAAGCTCAATTTCTCCGCGCGTTCCTGCGGCGAGATTTTTAATTCGGCAAACGCGGCCGCCAGTTTGTCCGCCGCCCAATCCTGTTTCAACAATTTCAGCATCATCTTGCGCCGTTGCGAGAAGCCGCGCTTGACGATTTTTACGAAGGTCGGCGCGGAGATTTTCCGGCAGCAGCGGCGTCGCGCGGCGCACGCAGGCACACGCACGCGGAATCCACGTCCGGCGACGGGAAAAAACATTCCGGCGGAATCTTGAAGCTGCCGCGCGGCTCAAAATCAAGCTGCACCAGCAGCGTCAGGATGCCGTAATCGTCGTCGTCCGCCTGCGCCATCAGCCGCTTCGCGACTTCCAGTTGCAGCGTGGCGACGATCATCTTCGGCGCGCGCGGGCCGGCGGCGAGTTCCACCAAAATCGGCGAGGCGACGGAATACGGCAGGTTCGCCACGAGCTTCCAATCGCTCCAGTCGCGCGGCTCGCGCTTGAGAAATGCCAGCGCGTCATCGTGCAATAGATGGAACGCCGCACTCTGCTCCGGCTCGGACAGCTTTTCTGGCTGGCCGGCTCAACTGCGTCCGACCAGCAAATCGGCGATTCCGTTGTTCCGTGCCGAACCGCTCGCACAAAAAATCCACCAGCCGCGCGTCCATTTCAATCGCCAGCACCTCGCCGGCTTTTTCCAAAAGCAATTCCGTCAACGGCCCCAGCCCCGGCCCGATTTCCAGAATTTTATCCGCCGGCGTGATTTCCGCCGCGTCCACGATGCGCCGGAGTTGGTTGCCGTCGTGGAGAAAATTCTGGCCGAGCGAGCGCGTCAGTTGGATGTCGCGTTTCGCCAGCAACGCGCGCATTTCGGTGAGCGTCATTGCAAAACCTCCGCCAGCGCGGCAACGGCTTTTGCAAGCTGCGACTTTGGTAATTGTCAGCGGCGGCGTGAAGCTGATGACGTTGGCAAATTCGCCTTCCGGCAGGAAAATGTAGCCGCGATGCAACAGTGTTTTGATCGCGCGCAACGCCGTTTCGGTGGCGGGCTTGCCGTCGGGCAATGTCAATTCCACGCCGGCCATCAAACCGAGGCCGCGCAGCAGAATTTTGAATTTTGAATTTTGAATTTTGAATTGAAGCAAGCTCGTTCAACAAGAAATTTTCCGAGCACCGCGCTGCGTTCGCAAAGTTTCAGCCGGCGGATTTCAGAGATTTGCGCCAGCGCCATCGCGCAGCCGACGGGATGGCCGAGGAATGTGCTGGTGTGAATCGCCTCGCCGGTCGAGGTCGGCCACGCGGCGTCCATCAAATCCGCGCGGCCGACGCAGGCCGACAGCGGAAAACCGCCGGTCAGCGCCTTGCCGAGGCAGATCAAATCAGGAACCACGCCGCTGTGCTCGCACGCGAACCATTTGCCGGTGCGGCCAAAGCCGGTGTAAATTTCGTCGAGGATGAGCAACGCGCCAAATTTGTCGCAAAGTTTGCGGAGCAGCGGCAGAAATTCCGTCGGCGGGATGTTGATGCCGCCGCGCGCCTGCACCGGCTCGACGAGAATCGCGCCGATTTTCTTGCGGCGGAAAATCTGGCGGATGTCTTTTTCAATTGCCGCGAGCTGTGCCGGTTGATTCGGAAACGTCACAAAACTTCCAAATTCGCGCAGTTGCGAGCGGAACGGGCTGCGGAAATGTTCGCGGTGCGTGGCGTTCAGTGCTCCGTAGCCGAGGCCGTGATACGCGCCCTCAAACGCAATGACGCCGCGTTTGCCGGTGGCGAGCATCGCGGTTTTCAGCGCGGATTCGACGGCTTCGAAACCGGAGTTGGAGAAAATCACTTTTCCAGTTTTGAATTTTGAATTTTTAGTTTTGAGTTCTGACAGGCTGCTCCACCGCTCGAAAGTGATGCGGCTCAATTCCCGCGCGAGTTCGGCCTTGAGCGCGTGCGGATGCACATCGCCCATCGCGTGCAGCAGTTTGGCCATCTGTTTCTGTCCCGGCGCGAACGACGTTTGGATTCGCGTGGCCGGCGGCGGCGACGCCGAACGCGGCGGTCAGATCCAGATATTTTTTGCCCTCCGCATCCCAGACGTGAACGCCCTTGGCGCGTTCCCAGACAATCGGCCACGAGCCGTCGGGCTCAATGAACACGATGTTGCGCGATTCGTAGTCGCGGAGTAATTGAAAAGTCTCTGTTGTGGTCACGAATTTACGATTTTTGATTTACGATTTACGCGCCGCTGTTTTGCCAATCGTAAATCGGCAATCGTAAATCGTAAATTGCTAAACGCCGCGCTGTTCCGGCGGCCAGATGATTTTGTGCTGCTGGATTTGGAAACGCACCGGCAGCGCGTCGGCGATGATTTTTTCCGCGAGCTCCCGGCGGGAAATCGGCGTGTGCCCGGCGGGAACTTTTTTGAGCACCTTGCTCTGCTGCGCCGGCGTGAGCGGATGCACCCAGGAAAACAGCAGCGGGCAGACGGAAGCAAGCTGGTGCTCGGCAATTTGCAGCTTGGCCCAATCATAATCCTCCCGCGTGCCGATGACGAATTTGATTTCGTCCGTGGCTTTCAGGTGCGCAATGTTTTCAAACCGGTTGCGGGCAACTTCGCCGCTGGACGGGCATTTCAAGTCCATGATGCGGCGGACGCGCGGGTCAATTTTGGAAATGTCATGCGCGCCGCTGGTCTCGAGCAAAACGGTGAAGCCGTCGTCGCAGAGCGATTTCATCAGCGGCAGGGAATTTTTCTGGAGCAGCGGCTCGCCGCCGGTCAGTTCCACCAAGGGCAGTTTTGAATTTTGAATATTTAATTTTGAATTCAAAAACGGCGCGGCCTGCCGACGGACTTCCGCCAGAATTTCCGCGAGCGTTTTCTTTTTGCCTTCGGTGAAGGCGTAGGCGGTGTCGCAGTAGGAGCAGCGCAAGTCGCACGCGGTGAGCCGGATGAAAATGCACGGCAGCCCGGCGAAGGTGCTTTCACCCTGCAGGCTCAAATAGACTTCGTTGACGACGAGCGTGTCGGACATCGCCTAAAATTAAACGGAACCGGCAAAATTAAACAGAATTATTCAAACGGGTTTGGATTTTTGCCAGAGATGAGTTATGGTGTGCCGAGCAAATTTATGAGGAAATTATGGAAACGAAATGGGACTAGTGTTTTTTTACGCCGTGTTTTCCGGGCAGCCTGACGGCACGGACGCAATATCTGGATGAAATCGGCGTGACCACTTTGCGAGCGGTGACGACTAATCTGGATGGCACGGGCATCCGCGTGGCGCAGGCGGAAGCCAATAACGGCGATACCAATGGTTCACGGGACAAACACTGGGAAGTTAATCCCGCTGCGGTCGGCCAGCCGACGGGCTTTTTACTTACACTTCCGCTTCAGGCACCAGCACCAGCTTTCCCAATGGCCTTGGCGATGAGTCAGGCCACGCGGACGCGGTGGGGATTTTTACGGCACCACAATTTGTATGGCCGACCCCCGGCGGCGTGGCCACGAACGTGATGCATGTGGACAATTTCGAGGCCGATTTTTTTTACAGCACATTTCGTCGTGCCGGCGACCGCGAACATCAATGATCGGGTCGTCAATCAAAGTTTCATTTTTGGTTATGTCACCACCAACAATTCCCCGCCACCGGGCTATATCACCGTGGGCATGCAACAGTCAGTTGGATTCACAAGTTTGATAATTACGCCGCCAAATACAGCACGCTTTTTGTCTCCGGTGCAGGAAACAACGGACGGGTTCCGGTCGGCGCGCCGGGCAACGGGTTACAATTGCATCAGCGTCGGCGCTTATCAACGGTTCCACAATTTCGAGCGTCGGCCCGACGGTGGACAACGGCCGCTGCAAGCCGGACATCACCGCGCCGGGCCTGGCGAGACTGACGAGTTTTTCCACGCCCTACGTTGCCGGCGCGGCAGCGGTGCTGATGCAGGCCGGTTTGCGCGGCGACGGCGGGAGCAGCACCAATGCCGCCGCCGACATCCGCACGGTGAAGGCGCTATTATTAAACGGCGCGGTCAAGCCTGCCGACTGGACGAATATTGCGCCTTCGCCGCTGGACTTCCGCTACGGCGCGGGTGTGGTGAATCTTTTTAATTCCTACGAACAGCTCGCGGGTGGAAAACAGGGTTACATCGCTTTCGCTATCGTCACCACCAACAGCCCGCATCTGCCGACCGGCGCGACGGGAACCATCAACGTATTGAGCGGCTGGGATTTCAACACCAACACCAGCAGCGCCACCACCGACGGCGTGAAACATTATTATTTCAACGTCACGAACAATTTGAACGCCGCGCAATTCACCGCCACCGCCACGCTCGTCTGGAACCGGCAGCAAAACCAGACCGGCATCAACAACCTGGATCTGTTTCTTTACGATTGCGCCAACAGCAATCTCGTCGCGTGCAGCACGAGCATGGTGGACAACGTCGAGCACCTCTGGCTGCCGCAGTTGCCGCAGAGCCGCTATGACTTGCAGGTTTTGAAACACGGCGGAACGACCGTCAGCGCGAGCGAAACCTACGCGCTCGCGTGGGCCTTTTTCTCGCAGTCGCTGAACATCGCCGCCACGGAAACGAACGTGACGCTCGCCTGGCCGGTTTATCCCGCCGGATTTCAGCTAGAAGCCACGGCCGGTTTGACGCCGCCCGTCGCCTGGACGACGAACAATCTTCCGGCGCCGGTCATCGCGAACGGCAGCAATTACATTTTCCTGAACGCGACAAATGCGAACCAGTTTTACCAGTTGAGCTGGCCGGATCTTTGAGCGGAAAATATCCGAGCGCGAAATGTTTTCCGATGCGGAAGCTGCCGGCGATAGCTGCCGTGATGAAATTTTTCCCGATCTCCACCGCGTGCGGCAAATCGTGGCCGAGCGCCAGCGCGGCGCAAATCGCGGCGGAATAAGTGCAGCCGGTGCCGTGCGTCGAAACGCCCTTCACAAACGGAGCGGACAGCAGCAGTTCCGTTTCTCCGTCGAAGAAAACGTCAATTGCCTCGCGGGAATTTTTCAGGTGGCCGCCTTTCACCAAAACCGCACAGCCGAAACGCGCCTGGATTTTCCGCGCGGCGGCACGCAAATCCTCCGGCGACGAAATTTTTTGTTCCGCCAGAATTTCCGCCTCGTCCAGATTCGGCGTGACGAGCGCGGCCAGTGGCAGCAGTTTTTCCCGTCAGGATTTTTACCGCCGCCGGCTGGAGCAATTTAGCGCCGCTGGTGGATACCATGACCGGATCCACGATCAGTTTTGAGTTTTTAGTTTTCAGTTTCGAGTTGCGGTAGAAATCCGCGACGACGGAAATGTTTTCCACCGAAAACAACATTCCGGTTTTCACCGCCGCCGGTTTCAGTTCGGCAAACACGGCTTCGATCTGCCGCCGCAGCATTTTGGGCGAACACGGCTCGGCCGCCAAAACCTGTTTTGGATTTTGCGCGGTGAGGCAGGCAATCGCGCTGGTGCCGTGGACGCCGAAGCGCGGCAAACGTTTTCAGATCGGCCTGAACGCCCGCGCCGCCGCCGCTGTCCGAGCCGGCGATGGTGAGCGCAACGGGCAGTTCTTTGCGTTTTAACATGCGGTAAATTTAGCGGAGCAAACGACAACTTGAAACTTGGAACTTGCACGGCCATTTTAGGGGCATGGACAAAGACAAGGTTGCCGAGATTTTGGTGGAAATCGGAACGCTGCTGGAATTGAAGGGCGAAAATCCGTTCAAAACCCGCGCCTATGCGAACGCGGCGCGGACGCTGGAGGGCTTGAGCGAACCGCTGGCAACGCTCGTCGCCGAAAAACGGCTCGGTGAAATCAAGGGCATCGGCGAGGCGCTGGAACAAAAAATTACGGAGCTGGTCGAGACGGGAAAATTGAAATACTACGACGAGCTGAAGGCTTCCATTCCGCCGGGCTTGATCGAGATGCTGGAAATTTCCGGGCTTGGCCCGAAAAAAATCCAGGCGCTGAACAAAAAGCTCGGCGTGGATTCGATTGAAAAACTGGAGGCGGCCTGCAAGGCGGGCAAGGTGGCGGAGCTGGACGGATTTGGCGAGAAGACGCAGGCAAACATTTTGGAAGGCATCGCGCGCAAACGGACTTACGCGAGCAAACATTTGTTGAGCGAGGCGCTGCCGGCCGCCGAGACGTTGCTGGAAAATCTGCGCGAACATCCCGACGTGATCCGGTGCAGCACGGCGGGCAGCCTGCGGCGGTTCAAGGAGGTCATCGGCGACATTGATTTGCTGGCGTCGTCGAAGAAACCGGTGGCGGTGATTGAGCATTTTGTTTCGCAGCCGGGCATTTTGAAAGTCATCGCCAAAGGCGAGACGAAGGCGAGTGTGATTCTGGACGGCGGCATCCAGTGCGATTTGCGCGTGGTGAGCGACGCGGAGTTTCCGTTCGCGCTGGCGTATTTCACCGGCAGCAAGGAGCACAACATCGTTATGCGCCAGCGGGCCATCCAGCGCGGGCTGCGGCTGAATGAATACGGTCTGTTCAAATCCAAGGAGGAGACGCGCGATCCGAAACTGCTCGTGCCGTGCGAAGCGGAGGAGGACATTTTTGCGAAGCTGGAGCTGCCTTACATTCCGCCGGAAATCCGCGAGGACCACGGTGAATTTTTGGCGGGCGGAAAAAATGACTTGCCGAAATTGATCGAGTGGACGGATTTGAAAGGCGCGCTGCACAACCATTCGAACTGGAGCGACGGCCACAACACGCTGGAGGAAATTGCCGACTACATGGAAGATTTAGGGCTTGAATATTGGGCGATCACGGATCACTCGAAAGCATCTTATCAGGCCAACGGGCTGGACGCGAAACGGCTGCGGTCGCAAATCCAGGAAATCAAAAAATTAAACGACCGGCTGGCCGGCGAAGGCCGCAAGTTCCGGCTGTTGACGGGAACGGAGGTGGACATTCTCAAGGACAAGCTGGATTTTGACGACGATGTTTTGGCGGAACTGGAGGTGGTGGTGGCGAGCCTGCACGTTCCGAGCAGCAGCGAGGCCGAGAACACAAAGCGGCTGATTCGCGCGGCGGAAAATCCGTTTGTCCATATTCTCGGTCACCTGACCGGACGGCTGCTGTTGGAGCGCGAGCCGTATCCGGTGAACGTGCCGGCGGTGATTGACGCGTGCGCGGCGACGGGGACGTGGATTGAATTGAATTGCAATCCGCACCGGCTGGATTTGGACTGGCGGCACTGGCCGCACGCGAAAAGCAAAGGCGTGAAGTGTGTCATCAATCCCGACGCGCACCGGAACGCGCACGCGGGATTTCTGCGGCTGGGCGCTGGCATTGCGCGCAAGGGCTGGCTGGAAAAAACGGATGTCGTCAATGTATCGGCGGCGGCGGTGTTGGTGAAGCAGTTGAAACGCGACATTTGAGCCGGGAAAACCGCCTGGAAATGGCGGTGTTTTTTTCACCCGGTTTAACCGCAAAAATTGTTTTGACGGGCGGCTCGCTTAACTGCTAATCTCAAATTTGTCATAAGCTGTTGTCACTTTCTTTGAATAGAAAGAGTTGCGGGCGGTCAAAATTGAACATCCAAACGAGTTATGAAGAAACTTTTTATCTCCATGGGGCTGGTTGCAGCCGGAACGGCCAGTTTGCATGCAGATTATGCGCCGGGTTTGAATTCCATGCAGACCACGAAGTTTTGGAGCGTGTCCGGCACCTTGCGTGGATTTTACGACGACAACTACAACACGGCGCCGAATGGACAGAAGCAGGGCAGCGCCGGTTATGAAGTCAGCCCCTCGGTGAGCTTTGCCGTGCCGATGCAGCAGACGGAATTTGATGTCCGTTACACTTACGGTTTGTATTATTATCAAGAACGGCGGAATCAGGGAAATGATCCGTATGATCAAACCCATCAGGTGGACTTGTGGCTGGATCATGCGTTTACCGAACGCTGGCAGTCAACCGTGCATGACACTTTTGTCGTTGGTCAGGAACCGGGATTACTGAATCCCAGCGGAGCAGCAAATGCGCAGCCGTTGCGCGTCAACGGCAACAACATCGTCAACGACGCCAATGTGGCGCTGACCACGGATTGGACGCGGCTCTTCAGCACGGTGTTGTCTTACGAAAACGGCTATTACGATTATCAACAAAACGGTGGGACGGCGTCCAATCCAAGCCAAAACGGTTTGCTCACCCGCATGGAACAAACCGTTTCACTGCAGCCGCAGTGGAGCGTGGCCCCGGAAACGATGATTTTGGCTGGATTTTCATATCAATGGGTGAACTATCTTGGCAATGAACCGATTGCATTTGGACCAAATGGCGTCACCGAATATAGCAGTGCTCGCAACAACCAATCCTACATTCCTTACGTCGGTTTTCAGCATTCATTTTTGGCCAATCTCAATGTTTCGACCAAGGTTGGCGCGCAAATTACCGAATTCAGTAATACCTCCGCCAGCGGGCAGAATTATGTCACACCATGGGTGAACAGTTCGTTAAGCTATACCTACGCTGAAGGCAGCTATGCGCAGTTGGGCGTCCAGCACATGCAAAATGCTACCTCCATCGTGACGGCAAACAGCAGAGGACAAATCACTCAAAACCAGCAAAGCACGGTGATTTCCGCGTCAGTCAATCAAGAGATAACGGCGGAGCTGATGGGTTCAATCATCGCCAGTGCACAGTTGTCCCAATTCAATCAAGGAGCCTACAACAACGACACGGAACAATTTTACACCGTCGGGGTAAATTTAACATACACCTTTAACCCGCACCTTTCGGCTGATTTGGGTTACAACTTTGATGATCTCCAATCAGCCAGTGCAGCAACAGCAGTTGGTGCTTATTCGAGAAACGTTGTTTATGTGGGTGTTACCGCAGCCTATTAAGCCAATGGATTGGAATACAATGTTTTGAGAACTTGAGACGGGAGCCAGGACTTTTTCAAGGCTCCCATTATTTTTTATATGGATTCGCCACAAAATCAGCCGCCACAAGAAGCCAGACTGCACTTTCTGGATTACTGGCGCATCATCCGCATCCGCAAAGCCATCATCATCACCGTATTTTTGATCACGGCGATCATTGCCACGGCGGTCACTTTCATTCTGCCGGTTGCCTATTCCAGCACGGCCCAGATTAAAATTGAGCCGGACACCGGCTCGGACATTCCGAGCATGAACGCCATGACGTCCGTCAGCCCCGCATACGATCCTTATTTCCTCCAAACGGAACTGGAAATTCTTCAAGGTCCGGAGGTTTTGGACAAAGTGATTGAGAAGCTGAATCTGAACTCGGTGTGGGGGAAAAAATACGGCGTGGACACGCTTAAAACGTCCGAGACAATGGAATTTTTGAAGCACTATGTCAGTGTCAGTCCCGTCCGCAATACCACTCTGGTGGACATCACCGTTTATGATGCAGACAAAAAAGAGGCGGCGGACATTGCCAACTCTATCGCCAAAGCCTATCAAGAATACCGGCTTGGACGGCACACACAATTGACGGTCGGCGGCATCAAGGTTTTGGAAGAACAATACCAGTCGGAAGAGCAACAACTCCAGATGATGCGGGAGAAAGTGGACAGCTTGCGCAAAGAGCTGGACATCACCGACAACGACCCGCAATCCCTTGTCCCCACGCCCACGTTGACCGAAGAGCAACTGCGCCAATACAACGACACGATGATGGAAGGCCAGACCCGCTATAACCGGTTCAAGGAGCAACTGGATCAGCTCAAGGTATTATCACCGGAGAAACTCAGGGATGTCTTGCCATCCATCAGCACCAGTCCCGACAGTGCATTGACCGGGCTGCTGGACAAATTGCACGAGGCGCAACAGGCGTATGCCAGCAAGACCAATGATTATGCGCTTGACCACCCGGAAGTCATCCGGCTTCAGTCCACGATTGACGAGGTGAACCGGCAGATCAACGACCGGGTTGACGGCATCATGGCCGGCCTGGAAAATAATTTGAACACTGAAAAGGCCGCGCTGGACACGCTCAAAGACCAGGTTGACGCCGCCATTCAGAAAGATCGCGAAGAAGCCACCCGCGGCCAGCCTTATTGGGAGGAAAAGCGCACACTGGCCAACCTGGTGGATTTTCACAAGATTCTCGCCGCCCGGATTGAGGCGGAAAAAATTGACCTCGCCATTCCCAAAACGTCCGTGGTGGAGATCACCACGGTTGCCGAGCCGGGCAAGGATCCCGTCCGGCCCAACAAACCGCTCAACATCGGTTTGGGCATCATTTTTGGTCTCATTGTCGGCGTCGGTCTCGCCTTCTTCATCGAGTATCTCGACACGAGCGTCAAGACCATTGACGATGTTGAACGCTCGTTCCAGGCACCGGTTGTTGGCGTCATTCCGCAAAACGTCGGCATTCTGGCGGACGAAGGGGTCGAGAGCCGTTACGCCGAGGCCTACCGGGTATTGCGCACCAATATTCTGTTCGCGCGCAAGGACGAGTCGCTCACCACCATTGTCCTGGTCAGCGCGGGTGCGGGCGAAGGCAAATCCACCACCGCGCTCAATCTGGCCACGGTTTTCGCCCAGGCCGGCATCCGCGTTTTGATCGTAGATTCGGATCTGCGCCGTCCCACTTTGCACAAACTGTTGCACGTCGCCAACGATATCGGCCTTACAAATTATCTGCTCAAGCAAAATTCGCTGGAAGAAGTTATCCAGACCACCGGCGTGCCCATGCTCAACTTCATGGCCAGCGGCAAGCTGCCCAGCAGTTCCATGAGCATCCTGAATTCGGTGCAGATGAAGGACATGATCACTGAATTGAAGCGCCGCTACGATTTTGTTTTCTTTGATTCACCGCCCATTTTGGGCGTGAGTGACGCCTCGGTTCTGGCCAGCGAAGTGGACATGGTCATCCAGGTCATCCAATACCGCCGCTATCCGCAGCCGATGAACCTCCGCGCCAAACAGGTGATTGAAAAAGTCGGCGGCACCTTCCTCGGCATCGTGCTGAACAACATCAATATGTCGCAGGACGAGAGCTATTATTACTACAGCGGTTATTACCACGATTATTATTATTCCGGAAATGCCAAGGATCAGGAAGCGGCGACGCCCAAAGTTTCTGGCGACCCGGACAAAGTCGGAATCAAACAAAAATATTGATTCCGCCCAGGATTATTTTAAAACGATTAGCCCAATGAAATTATTTGTTTACGGATTGATTGGTTCGAGTCTGATGGCCGCCAGTCTGGTCTTCACCGGTTGCTCCACGCCGACGTCGCTGTCCAGCATCCCCGACACCGGCGGAGTTCAAACCAATGCTCCGGCCGGCCTGTCCGCTGCCGATGCAGGCCAGACTAATACCGAAGTCGCCCGGTTTCACGTCGGTGAAACGGTCAACATCATTTTTTCCGGGACGCCCGATCCGACAGAATTCCCTCCGCATGAAGAAACCATCAAGGAGGACGGCAACATTACTTTGCCGCTGATCGGCTCGGTCCAGGCGGCTGACAAAACTGCCGGCGAATTGCAGAACGCAATCCACGGTCTTTACGTTCCGAAATATTATGTCCGTCTGAACGTCGTGGTGAAACCGGGCGACCTCATTTATTATGTGCGCGGCGAAGTCAAGCAGCCCGGCCGCGAGATTTATGTCGGGGAAACCACCGTCACCAAAGCCATTACCTCCGCCAGCGACTTCACCGATTTCGCCAGCCACAAGGTGTGGCTCATCCGCGCCAACGGCGAGCGCGTCAAGGTGAATGTGGACAAAGCCCTGGAGGATCCGTCGCTCGACCCGCAGGTTTATCCCGGCGATCAAATCGTCGTGCCGCGCCGGATTTTCTGATGATTCAATTAAGCATTCTTTCCGGCAAACAGGCGGGCACCCAGACGGTGGCCCGCCGTTTTCCTTTCCGCATCGGGCGCGCGCCGGGAAACGAACTGCAACTGGAGGATGATGGCATCTGGGATCGTCACGCCACTCTGGAATTCCATTCGGAGTCGGGGTTTAAGCTGATCACCGCCGCCGGGGCGCTTGCCGCCGTCAACGGCGGGCCGGTTCAAAACGCGCTGCTCCGCAACGGTGACACCATCACGGTCGGTTCGGTAAAAATCCAGTTCTGGCTCGCCGCCGCCCGGCAGGGCCGCCTGGCCGTCCGCGAAAATTTTGTGTGGGCGCTGCTGGCCGGTGTCACCGCCGGTCAAATGGCGCTGATTTACTGGCTGCTCGGATAAAACAACTGGATGAACGGATGTTAGGATTGGTGGATAAATGAATTGGCAGCCTTTCAGCAATCCATTCATCCAATAATCCATCAATCCGTTTCAATGCCGGAAATGCCGCGTGCCGGTGAACGCCATTGCCATGCCGCGTTCGTCTGCGGCTGCAATCACTTCCGCATCGCGCACGGAGCCGCCCGGCTGGATGGCCGCCGTCGCGCCCGCCTCCGCCGCCGCGATCAGCCCGTCAGGAAACGGGAAAAATGCATCGCTGCAAACCACGCTGCCGGCCAGCGGCAGTTTAGCCTCGCCCGCCTTCCAGACCGCAATGCGGCTGGAATCCACACGGCTCATCTGGCCCGCGCCGACGCCGAGCGTCCGGCCTTCGCCGGCGTAAAGAATCGCATTTGATTTCAAGTGCTTCACCACGCGCCAGCCGAACAGCATCGCCTTCAATTCTGTTTCGGTTGGCTGCCGCTTGGTGACGATTTTCAAATCCGCCACCGCCGTCACTTTCAAGTCGCGCTGCTGCAACAAAAATGAATCCGCGCCGACGCTCCGCAAATCAAATGCGCCGGCTTCCAGCGGTGACTTCAAAATTTTAAGCAGCCGCAGATTTTTTTTCTTCTGCAAAACCGCCAGCGCCTCGGCCGAAAAATCCGGCGCGACGATGACCTCGCTGAAAATTTCCGCGATGGCATCGGCGCACGCGCCGTCGAGAATTTTGTTCACGGCGATGATTCCGCCGAACGGCGCCTGTTTGTCCGTCGCGAACGCCTTTTCCCAGGCCTCGCGCAAAATCGCGCCCTGGCCGACGCCGCACGGATTTGTGTGTTTCAAAATCGCCAGCGTCGGCGCGTCATCTCGAAATTCCGCGATGAGCGCGGTCGCGGCGGTCAGGTCCAGAATATTGTTGTAGGAAAGTTCCTTGCCGTGGAGCTGCTTGAAATATTCGTGGAATTTGCCGTAGAGCGCGGCAGTCTGGTGCGGATTTTCGCCGTAGCGCAATGGTTGCGCCAGCGGCGCAGAAATCGTCAGCACCTGCGGCAAAGAATTTTTATCGGCGGCAAATTCCCTTTGCAGATGCGCCGCAATCGCCGCGTCGTAAGCCGCCGTGCGCGCATAAACTTTCGCGCATAATTTGCGGCGCAATTCCAAAGTCGTGTTGCCGCTTTCAGAAATTTGTTTCGCCACTTCTGCGTAATCCAGCGGGTCAACCACGACCGTGACGCTGGCGTGATTTTTAGCCGCGCTGCGGAGCATCGAAGGCCCGCCGATGTCAATGTTCTCAATCGCTTCGTGCAGCGCGACGTTTGGCTTGGCGACCGTCGCCTCGAACGGATAAAGATTCACGACCACGAGATCAATCGGCGAAATGCCGTGGGCTTTCACGGCATTTTCGTGCGTTTCATTGCCGCGGATGTAAAGCAATCCGCCGTGGACTTTCGGGTGCAGCGTCTTCACGCGGCCGTCGAGCATTTCGGGAAAACCGGTGTGTTCGCTGACGTCTTTCACCGCAAGCCCGGCCTCGCGCAAAGTTTTTGCCGTGCCGCCGGTGGAAATGATTTCAATTCCGGTTTGGGCCAGAATTTGTGCGAAGGGAATTAAACCGGTTTTGTCGGAGACCGAAATGAGCGCGCGTTGAATTTTTGTCATGAGCGGACAAAATCCTAGAATCCCGCCGCCGCCGCAACATCAAATCACGGTTTTGAAATTGAGTTCTGGACGATTTCCGCGCCGATGGCGCGTTCAAAACGCGCGCGGGCGGCGTCGTAATCATGCAGCGCCTGCACCTGCGTGCTGCGCGCCTGCGTGAGCTGGTTTTCGGCGTCGAGCACGTCGAGCTGCGTGCCGGTGCCGGCGTCGGCGCGGGCGTTGGCTTCGCGCAAGGATTCCTCGGCCTCTTCCTGCACGGTTTTTTGCGATTCCAAAACCTGCTGCGCCTCGAGAAAATCGGAATAGGTCGTGCGCACTTCCAGCTCGATGTTGCGCGATTCTTCGTCCACGGCGGTCTTGGATTTTTCGTAAAGCGCCCTGGCTTGGACGACTTTTCCGTGCGTCAACATTCCGTCGAAAATGTCCCAGCTCACCTGCGCGCCGGCGTTCCAGCCGTCGAGATATTCATTGAGGCCCGGGGATGACGGGTTGGGCTGGCTGGCGGTCGGGATACTGAATTGCTGGTTGAACCAGTTGTAACCGGCGAAAACCTGGACGCTCGGTTTGTAGCCAGACGACGCGTCGGTGATGCTCAACCGTTGCAGTTCCTCGGATTTGCGCAGCGCGACCAGTTCGGGGCGCCGGTTCAGCGCCTGTTGCAGCGCGTCGGACAGGTTGATGGGATACGGCTCGGCATCGAGCGAGTCGGTGAGCGTCAGCGGAATGTTTTCCCAGATGTCGCGCGGCAAATTGTAGCCGAGCAGATTCGACAGATTATTCTTGGTGATGCGATAATTATTTTGCGCCTGGAGCAAGGGCGGCTTCGCGTTGGCCACGGAAACCTTGGCGCGCAGCACGTTGAAATGCGGCACGGTGCCCGCGTCGTATCGGCGCTGCTGGTCGTCCAGTTCCTTTTGCAGCAGGTTGACGGAAGTCTCGTTCACGGTGATTTGCTCCGCCGCCAGCAGAATGTCATAATACGCCAGCCGCACGGACAGCAATGTGTCCGCGAGCGTCGTCTGGTATTGCGCCAGCGCCTGCTCCTTGGTGACCTTGGCCGCGCGCACCGCCGCCAGCAGTTTGCCGCCCTGATAAATGGTTTGCACCAGTTGCACGCCGGCGGTCCAGTTTTGATTTGGCGTGCTGGTGCCGGGAAAACTCTCGATCGCGCTTGGATCCGTGTCCTTGAACTGGCCGGTCGCCTGCAATTGCGGCAGCGCCACCGCGCGCGTCTGCACGACCACGCCGTATTGCGCTTCGAGATCATTTTTCGCCTTGAGAATCGTGGCGTTCTGCGCGAGCGCGATGTTCAGGCAGTCCGCGAGCGAAAGCGGCCGCGTTAGCCACGACGGCGCGTTGGTGTCGGCGGCGACAACCTCGAAAGTGAAGCCCAAAAACAGTGAAAGCAGCGTCAATTTTTTCATAACAGCGGAAGAATCCTACCATTCGGTAAGTTGAAAGTCGAATGAATCGTTTCGCTCGTCAAAAATTGCCTTCCTGCTAGGATGCACGCGAAGTTTGCATGAAAATTTTCTCCAGCTTGAGCCTGTTCGTTTTGGCGGCCGCATTCGTCACCGGCTGCTCGCGCAATTCGCCGGATGAATTTCAAGGTTATGTCGAAGGCGAATATGTTTACGTCGCCTCGCCGCTCGGCGGCGCGCTCACCAATCTCGCCGTCGCGCGCGGCGATGAAGTGAAATCCGGGCAACTGCTCTTCGCGCTGGAACGCGGCTCCGAAGCCGCCGCGCTGGATGAGGCCAAAAAAAATCTGGCGCAGGCAAAGGCCAGCTTCGCGCTTTCCGATGCCAATTATTCCCGCCGGCAGCAATTGCGTGACGCCAATGGCGTGATTTCCGTCGAAGAACTGGATCAGGCCCGCGCGCAGCGCGACGCCGATGCGGCGGCGGTCGCGTCGCAACAGGCCGCGCTCGACAAGGCGGCGTGGTCGTTCGACCAGAAGCAGCAGTTCGCGCCGACAAACGCGTTTGTGCAGGACACGCTTTATCGGCAGGGCGAATGGGTCGCGGCGGGAAATCCGGTCGTGGTTTTGCTGCCGCCGGAAAATCTCAAGGTGCGGTTTTTCGTGCCCCAGGAAGTGTTGCCGAAAATTAAAACGGGCGAGACGGTGAAAGTCATTTTCGACGGTGCGGCAAAAAATTATTCTCCGACCATTAGTTATATTTCCACGCAGATTGAATTCACGCCGCCGGTGATTTACAATCGCGAAAACCGCGCGAAGCTGGTGTTCATGGTCGAGGCGACATTTTCACCGGCGGACGCGGCGGATCTCCGGCCCGGCCAGCCGGTGGATGTGAAGCTGAACGCAAAGTGAAAGCGGATGTTAAATCTGAAAAGTCTCGCAGAATAAGATATTTCGTGCTTCTGCCGTTCTATTTGCCGTTTCGCTTTCTCCGAAGTTGCCAGTTAGTTATTTGGGCGTTCTGCTTAAAGCCATATCCGTCAGCCTTCGAAGAATTTGGAATTCGTGTGGTCGCTCTCGAAGATGATGGAACTTGGATTAATCACATCAAAGTTTACACAGCGTTAGAGCTATTAAATCGGTATGATAAAGAAAAGTTTGAACTGGTAATAAAGCACATCCGAATAATTTATATTAGGCCGATGGAAAATAACGGTTCTCGATGGAAACAAAGCAACGTTTGTAGATATATGGGGACAGGCGTTTGCGTCTTAAATCTTCAAAGAGTTCTTGCTGAAAAGCCGCTGGGGCAACGAGCGTCCAGCATAATCTGGTCGTTGGTTTATGAGGCTTCGCGCGTTAAATTCGCGGGGGAATTTGGCACTTACTTGCGCACGAGCGAAGCAATCAAGAACCTTTGCAGAGAAGAGGGCCAGCGAACCATGTAAAAGTTCTGCGAATGAATGCCACCGATTTCGTCATTGACGTGCGCGGCGTCACGAAAAAATTCGGCGCGCGCACCGTCGTCAACCACATCGCCATGCAGGTGCGGCCCGGCGAAATTTATGGCTTCCTCGGTCCGAACGGCAGCGGCAAGACGACGTTCCTGCGGATGCTCTGCGGCCTGCTTAAGCCGGACGGCGGCGAAGGAAGCTGCCTCGGTCTGGATTTCCGCACGCAAAGCGGCGAGATCAAAAAGCGCGTCGGCTACATGACCCAGCGGTTCAGCTTCTACGAGGATTTGAGCATCGAGGAGAATCTGGATTTCATCGCGCGGCTTTACGAAATTCCGCTGCGCAAGGCCGCCGTGGAAAAAAGTTTGGAGCGCCTCGGCATGGTGGAACGGCGCAAGCAACTGGCCGGCACGCTTTCCGGCGGCTGGAAACAGCGACTCGCGCTGTCGGCCTGCCTGATTCACGAACCGCAACTGCTGCTGCTCGACGAACCGACGGCCGGCGTTGACCCGAAAGCGCGCCGTGAATTCTGGGACGAAATCCACAAGCTCGCCGCCAGCGGTCTGACGGTGCTCATCACGACACATTACATGGACGAAGCCGAGCGTTGCCATCGGCTTGCTTATATTGCCTACGGAAACCTGCTCGCCAGCGGCGCGGTGGACGAGGTGGTGAAAACCGCCGCGCTGACAACGTGGGAGGTTTCTGGAAAAAATCTTGCCGCGCTGGCGGGAAAAATTCGCGGCCTGCCCGGCGTGGAACAGGTTGTCGCGTTTGGCACGGCGCTGCATGTCAGCGGGCGCGACGCGGCAAAATTGCGCGCGAGTGTGAGTCCGTGGATGACCGGCGAATATCATTGGACGCAAATTCAATCCGGGCTGGAAGATGTTTTCATCAGCCTGATGGACACGGCGGAGGACAATTTCTCGTGAAGCTGCACGAATTCAACTGGCGTCGGTTTTGCGCGGTGATCCG
Organism: uncultured Verrucomicrobiae bacterium; assembly: GCA_963738245.1. GTDB lineage: Bacteria > Verrucomicrobiota > Verrucomicrobiia > Limisphaerales > UBA11358 > UBA11358. The sequence goes on along the minus strand of CAVTWB010000010.1, from coordinate 203,512 downwards.
CAAGGAATTCATCCAGATGCGCCGCGACCGGCTGACGTTCGGCATGATGATCGGCGTGCCGATGATCCAGCTCATCCTGTTCGGCTACGCCATTAATTCCGACCCGAAGCACCTGCCGACGGCGGTTTATTCGGCGGACAACAGCGTGTTCGCGCGCAGCATCGTCTGGGGAATGCGCAATAGCAGCTACTTCGACATCACACTCGAGCCGAGAAACGAGGCGGAGATCAACACGCTGCTGGCGGAAAACGCCGTGCAGTTCGCTGTGACCATTCCGGTGGATTTTTCGCGCAAGCTGCTGCGCGGCGAAAAACCAGATTTGCTGTTGGAAGCCGACGCCACCGACCCGACGGCGGTGGGTTATGCGATCGCGGCGATGAATTCACTCACGCCGACGGTCTTGAACCGTGATTTGACGGGGCCGCTGGCAAAACTTCAGCCCAGCGCCACGCCGTTCAATCTCGTCGTCCAGCAGCGTTACAACCCGGAAAACATCACGCAGTATAACATCGTGCCCGGTTTGATGGGCGTGATGCTGACGATGACGATGGTGATGATCACCGCGCTGGCCATCACGCGCGAACGCGAACGCGGCACGATGGAAAACCTGCTCTCCACGCCGGTGCGGCCCGGCGAGGTGCTCATCGGCAAAATCGTGCCTTACATCGCGGTCGGCTACATCCAGGTCGCGCTCATTCTGGTCGCCGCCAAGTTTTTGTTCGATGTGCCGATGGTCGGCAGCCTGCTGCTGCTCGTGGTGATGACGTTTCTCTTCATCGTCGCCAACCTCGCGGTCGGCATCACATTTTCGACCATCGCCAAAAACCAGCTCCAGGCGGTGCAGATGGCGTTTTTCTTTTTCCTGCCGTCGCTGCTGCTGTCGGGCTACATGTTTCCGTTTCGCGGGATGCCGGTCTGGGCGCAGGATGTCGGCGAATGCCTGCCGCTCACGCATTTTCTGCGTGTCGTGCGCGGCATTTTGCTGAAGGGAAATGGCCTGGCCGAAATCGCGCCGGATTTGTGGCCCATCGCGTTGTTTCTGGTCGTGATGCTGGTCATCGGCATCAAACGCTACCGGCAGACGCTGGATTAACCCATTTTCATTTTAAAAATAAGGGGTTTTCGCACTAAACTTGCAAACCGGGCCGGTTTCGGTTCTCATGTTCCCAAGATGTGGCAAGCCCATAGGCGTTTGATTTTGACCGGAAGTCTGCTGATCGCGTCGGTCTGCGCCGCCTCGGAATCCGCCGAGGTGAACCTCGATTATGTGGCGAAGCGGGCGCTGGAACGCGCCGAGAAGCCGTTTCACTCGCCGCGCGCGGATTTGCCGAAGGTTTTGCGTCAGGACAATCTTGATTACGACAAATACCGCGAAATCCGGTTCCGCCGCGACCGCGCGCTCTGGACGGCGGACGACCTGCCGTTCCGCATCGAATTTTTTCATCCGGGCTATCTTTACCAGGAGCCGGTTCACATTTACGAATTCACGCTGACGCACGTCCAGCCGATCCGCTTCGTGCAGGATTTTTTTGATTACGGCGACCTGAAAATTCAAAACGAGATTCCGGTCAACACGGGCTATGCGGGTTTCCGCGTTTTGTATCCGCTGAACCAGACGAATCAACTGGACGAACTCGGCGCGTTTTTGGGCGCGAGCTATTTCCGGCTGCTCGGCAAGGACCAGCGTTACGGCATGTCCGCGCGCGGGCTGGCGCTGGACAGCGGCGAGCCGGACCGGCCGGAGGAATTTCCCATCTTCACCGACTGGTGGCTCGGCAAGCCGCAAAAGGAGGACACGGAACTGCGGCTCTTCGCGATTCTCGACAGCGTGAGCTGCGTGGGCGCGTATGAATTCCTCATCCGCCCCGGCGAAACGACCGTCTGCGACGTGGAAGCCATTTTGTATTTGCGCCAGACGAACAAGATTCATGAAGTGGATGCCAAACGGCAGCCGGTTAAAACCCTCGGCCTTGCGCCGCTGACGAGCATGTTCTGGTTTGGCAAAACCACCGAGCGCAAGCCGGACGATTACCGTTTGGAAGTCCACGACAGCGACGGCTTGCTGGCCCGGATGGACAATGGCGAGGTGATTTGGCGTCCGCTCGACAATCCGTCGGTGATGCGGCACCAGGTTTTTTACGCGCCGAACATCCGCGGCTTCGGGCTGATGCAGCGCGAACGCTCCTTCGCGGCGTATCAGGACAGCTTCAACCCATATCATCTGGTGCCGAGTGTCTGGGTCGAGCCGCATGGCAATTGGGGCGAAGGCGATCTGCACCTGGTGGAATTAAACGCCGAGTTTGAGGGCCTGGACAACATCGTCGCGTTCTGGGATCCCAAGGAAAAGCCCGCGCCGTTGCAGCCGTATCATTTCGGCTACACGCTTTACTGGACGCGGGAGAACGACACGAAATTGTCCGAGAACCGGGCGGTGGCCACGCGCATCGGGCTGGATTTGAACTGCAAGGATTGCCGGCAGATCGTGATTGATTTCGACGGGCCGAAGCTGGACGCCATTCCAGAAAACACGCCGCCGGTGGCCATCGCCAATTGCAGCACGAACGCCGCGATTTTGGACAACCAGGTCATCCGCAACGAAGATTTGGGGACCTGGCGCGTGATTTTGAAAATGCAGCCCAAGCCCGGCAATGTGGATCCCGTGGATTTGCGCTGCTCGCTGCAACAGGGCACCAATGTTGTGGGCGAGACCTGGACTTATCAATGGAGTCCGCCGTGAACCCCGCGATTTTGCCCGATGAATCCGGCCAGCTTGCCGGTCGTCCGCTGGAAGAATGGAATGCCGCCTATGCGAAAGTGGAAAGCTACTTTCACGCGCTCCGCATCCGGAACAAACCGCTGCTCGGCCAGCTTGTCCTGCGCGTGCTCGAACGCGCCCAGCGCCGCGCGCCCGCCGAGCCGGGCCGTTCCGCCACGCAGCTTGCCGCCGAGGAAATGGACCGCATCGTGACCGAATGGTTTTCCGAAGTGCTCCAGGTCTCGCCGACGAACACCGACCAGACCCTTTCCACGCGCGGCCGGCTCGCGCTGCTGCTCGCCGACATGCCGGGAAAATGGCAGGACCAATTCCTGCGGCCCGGGCCGTGGCCGGAGGAATTCACCAGCGCCATGCGTGAAACGTTTCTGCGCGCCGGCCCGGATTTCCAGCTTTCCAAGATGACGCCGCGCCCGTTGGATCTCGGCCCGATCACGACGCTGACCAACCTCGGCCGGCTGCCTTATTTCCGGATGGTGCTGGCGTGGACCCTGTTTGCGCTGCTGCTCGTCGCCATTTTCTGGCTTACCCACGCCGGGATCGAGCAAGCCAAAGCCAAACTGTTCCACGTCATTGACTGGTTCCGGCAAGATGGCTGACGCACCGAAAATTTCCGTTGCGGCGGCCCCTCGCCTTCGGCGGGGCTGGCGCGTCTTCGTTTTTTATTCCTGCGCGCTGCTGCTCACCGGCCTCGTTTCGATGCTTTTTGCCGACCTGCTCTGGCGCACCGGCTGGTCCGCCGCCCGCACCGTGCTGCTGGTGCTCTTCGTGATTTTATTCTCGTTCGCCGCCATCGGCTGCGTGCATGGCGTGTATGGGTTTTTTCTGCGGACCTTTGGCGACAAACGCCGCATCACGAACCTGGCAAATTTTCGCGGCCAGAACATTGACGGTATCAGCACCGCGATCGTGTTCCCGATCTACAATGAAAATGTCGTCCGCGTTTACGAAGGCCTGCGCGCAACCTATGAATCGCTCGCCAAAGCCGGCCAGTTGGAGCGGTTCGACTTTTTCATCCTGAGCGACTCGACCGACCCGGACAAATGGATCGAGGAGGAACGCCGGTGGTATGACTTGATCCGCGAACTCGACGCGCTCGGAAAAATTTATTACCGCCGCCGCCTGGTCAACGAAGCCCGCAAGAGCGGCAATGTGCGCGATTTTCTTAACACCTGGGGCCGCCGCTACCGCTATTTTATTTGTTGCGACGCCGACAGCGTGATGCGCGGCGAAACGCTCGTGGATTTGGTGAAATTGATGGAGGCTCATCCGGCCGCCGGCCTGATCCAGACCGTGCCCGCGCTCGTGAACGCGGAATCGCTGTTCGGCCGCATCCAGCAGTTTGCCAACCGCCTTTACGCGCCGATCTTCATCGCCGGGCTGAATTACTGGGCGCTCGACCTCGGGAATTATTGGGGCCACAACGCCATCATCCGCACCGAGCCGTTCATGCAATGCTGCGACCTGCCGCAACTGCCCGGTCGCAAGCCGTTCGGCGGCCAGATTTTGAGCCACGATTTTGTCGAGGCGGCGCTGCTGCTCCGCGAAAACTGGGAGGTCTGGTTCGCCTACGACCTCGAAGGCAGCTATGAGGAGGCGCCGCAGGCGCTCATTGAAAATGCGCAGCGCGAACGTCGCTGGTGCCAGGGCAATTTGCAGCACGGCCTCGTCCTGTTCGCGAAAGGCTTGCGCGGTGTCAGCCGGATGCATTTGATCCTCGGCATCTGCGGTTATCTCGCTGGCCCGCTGTGGCTGGCGTTTCTGCTGACGTTTAATTATATTTACGCGTATCAAAAATACACCGAACTTTCCAACATCACCGTGCCGGCGTTCAATCCGTATTTGAGCGGCATGAGCGGCACGGCGCACGCGCTGCTGATTTTCATCATCTGCATGGTCGTCATCATGCTGCCAAAATTCCTGGCTCTCATTGACCTCGCCAACGACTGGGAACGCCGCCGTGCGTTCGGCGGACTGGCGCGGGCCGCCTCCGGCGTGGTCGGCGAAACCGTTTTTTCCACGCTGCACGCGCCCATGCTCATGCTCTGGCACACGCGCTTCGTGCTGACCAACATTCTCGGCATCAGCGTCGGCTGGGCGGCGCAGAAACGCGCCGCCGACGGCACCGCCTGGCTTTACGCGGCGCAACGGCACTGGGGCCATACGCTCATCGGCGTCGTATGGGGCGCGTTCATGTGGCGGCTGGATCCGACCCTGTTCTGGTGGTTCACGCCCGTGCTGGCCGGCATGGCCCTGTCCATTCCGTTGAGCGTCCTGACCAGCCGCCGCAGCCTCGGAGCGCACGCCCGGCGGCTCGGTTTTTGCCTGACACCGGAAGAAACCAGACCGCCGGTGGAACTGGTTTCGCTGCGCGCACAGTTAAAAATCCACGAACTCACCGGCGATCCCACTCCGCCCCGTCCGCACGCCGGATTGGCCGAGGTGATTCTTGATCCTTACGTCAACGCCATCCACGTCTCGCTGCTGCGCGAGAAACAGCTCAACCCGGTCTATGCCGAGCAATTTTCCAAGCTCGGCTGCGGCGGCGAGGTGGTCCAGGCGCTGGGTGAAAAACTGCTGGCCGAAGGGCCGGACAAATTAACCGCCGCCGAACGGATGCTCGTCATGGCCGACCAGCGCGTGATGGTCTGGCTGCACCAGCAAACCTGGCAGCGGCCCGGTGAATCGCTCGCGGCCTGGTGGCGCGGCGCGATTCTGGAATTCAGCCACCGGGATTAGAGGTTAACTCCTCCGCTCTGGGGAGAAGGTGGCTGAAAGCCGGACGAGGTGGATGCGGAGGCGAATCGTTCGTGGGGGAAAGTCAGCCGGTGAGGAGCGAAAACCAATCCGTCCGGGGCGGCGGCCATGCACGGACGCCGGCACGGACAACTTTTTCCCCGTCATTGTTTGTCCGTGTCAGTCGGTGGCTGGCCGTTTCAAGGCTCATTTGGCGGCGCCTCCCTCGATTTTAATTTCTTCCGGCGTGAGTCCATAAAGCTCATAGGCGCGCTGGTCGATCTCGGTGTCCAGAATATATGTGCTATAAAACTGATTGAGCGCTGTGACTTTTAAGAGCACAAATTCTAGCGTGGCGTTTCCGGGGCAAAATTTATTAAACAACAAGCTGAGAGATTGTTCTTGAAGCCTATAATTTTCCAACGTGTTCCATTCAGATAAGAATGAATTAACAGTGTCTGGATTTGGCGTAATCATAACCTCACCGGAATATTCTTCTGCTTCAAAAACTGTTTCACGTCGCCGACGGTGTAGGTGCCGAAATGGAAAATGCTCGCGGCGAGGACGGCGTCGGCTTTGCCGGCCAGCAGCACTTCGGCCATGTGTTCCAGCGTGCCCGCGCCGCCGCTGGCCACCACCGGCACGCCCACGGCTTCGCTCACGCGCCGCGTGATGACGAGATCGAACCCGGCCTTGGTGCCGTCGGCGTCAATGGAGTTCAACACAATTTCGCCCGCGCCGAGCGCCACGGCGCGCTTGCGCCCATTCAAGCGCGTCGAGGCCGGTGTCCTTGCGTCCGCCGTGCGAGAACACGCCCCATTTGTCCGGCGCAATCTTCTTGGCGTCAATCGAGACGACGATGCACTGGCTGCCGAATTTCTCCGCGCCTTCGCGGATGAGTTCGGGCCGGGCCAGCGCGCTGGAGTTGATGCGAAATCTTGTCCGCCCCGGCGCGCAGCATGGTGAACATGTCCTCCACGGACTTGATGCCGCCGCCGACGGTGAGCGGCATGAAGCATTGGTCGGCGGCGCGTTCGATCACCTCGACCATCGTGCCGCGGCCGTGCGCGGTGGCGGTGATGTCGAAGAAAACCATTTCGTCCGCGCCCTGCTCGTTGTAGCGGAGCGCGAGTTCCACGGGGTCGCCGACATTCTTCAAGCCGCCTTTTTCGGCGACGCCAAACTGGACGCCGCGCGTGACCTGGCCGTCGTGGACGTCGAGACAGGGAATGACACGTTTTGCAATCACCTGAACATTGAAGCCGCAGCGGCGAAACAAATCAAATCATTCCACCCGGTAAGCCGGCGATGCGTCTGTTCGCTTGATATTTTTGAATAATCGCGTTTTGGCAACTGTCTATTCCAATATGGGTAACCGTCTGGTTACTTGAACGTGTAAAAGACAATTTTGAAAATGACCATGAAAACAAATATTTGGGTTTTGGCGGCGGCGGGTGCGGCGGCGTTGTTGACCGGCTGTGTCAACCCTGACGGCACGCAGAACAACACCGGTTCCGGCGCGCTGATTGGCGGCGCGGTGGGGGCGATCTCCGGCGCGGCCATCGGCGGCCCGCAGCATGGCGGCGAGGGCGCATTGATCGGCGCCGGCGCGGGGGCGGTTGGCGGCGGCCTGATCGGCTACTCGATGGATCAGCAACAGCAGGCACGGTTGCGCGAGCAGTCCCCGGATACCTATGCGAAGGTTTACCAAGGGCAGCCGTTGAGCCTTACGGACGTCAAGGCCCTGGCGAAGGCCGGCATCAGTGAGGATGTCATCATCAGCCAGATCCGGAATTCACACACGGTTTATCATTTGACCGCGCCGGAAATCATTGATCTACGCGATGCCGGCGTGACGGATAAAGTGGTGAATTACATGATCAACACGCCGGAGACCGCTGGCAGTGTTCCGCTGGCAAGCCAGCCTGCCGCCACGGTGGTCCAGGCGCCGCCGCCGCCGGCACCGGTGGAAACGGTCGTGGTTGCGCCTGGGCCGGGTTATGTTTGGATTGGCGGGGAATGGGCGTGGGGCGGGGCGGGCTGGTTCTGGGTTGCCGGGCATTGGGCCTATCCGCCGTATCCGAACGCGGTCTGGATTTCTGGCCGACGCTGGCACGATGGCTACGGCTGGCATTATCACCGTGGTTACTGGCGGTGATTTTGCGGCTTAAAACGAGGCGCGTTTTTTTTGAATCTTTTGGCAACTTCGCTCGTCTATGGAACCGGGGGCATATTGCCCGCAAACAGACCAAACATCAACATTATGAAACGGAAAATAACATTGATTGCAACCGCTGCTGACCCTGACCGGGGCGGCGATTTACACCAACACCACGGCTCTGGCGCAAAGCACCCCGCCGCCGCCAGCCACACAAACCCCAGCTCACGAGCGGCATCCGGCCATCCGCAATGCCATCCACGCGCTGGAAAAGGCGAAGGTGGACTTGAAGAATGCGAACCATGATTTCGGCGGCCACCGCGAGTCGGCGTTGAAGGAATGTGACGCGGCCATTGAGCAGCTCAAGCTGGCGCTTGCAATACGACAAACAATAATCGGCTTCAGGGTCACCGCCCGTCGTGAACCGGCGGGTGGTTTTTCGTCGGATAATTTGCTTGAATGGCGGCATCGGTTGCCCCAAAACTAGGACAACTCGACAAATTAAGAGGCACACCATGAAAACGACCATCATCGCCGGAACCTTCACGAGTGTGATAATTCTTCTGGCTGCCACCGGCTGCCGCTCCGATTACGGCACGGGCAGCCCGTATCAGCCCGGACCGACGGCGGGCAAGGCCGTGGGCGCGGGCGTGGGCGTCGTGGCGGGGAACGTCGCAGGTGCCGGCGTGGGCGTGGTGCAGGGAACCACGCATGGTTTTGCCTACACTTTCGATCCGCAATATCACATGGTTCGCTATTGGCGCACGGAAACCACGGCGGACGGCCGGACAATCCAAGTGCCTTACGATGTTTTGGTGGATCAATATGGCCGGCCGGCGCACATGCCGGCTCCGACCGGCAATCCGGCACCGCCGCCGGTCGCGCCAGCAGCACAAGCCGCACCTATCACTTCCGTTGCCACGCCGCCGGGCACAAACGCTACGGGCCAGTGATCTGATTTTTCAACCGCGAAAAAATTATGCGAGTGTCTTTCCCATTTTTGCCGGCGGCGGGCGACCGTTCGTTCCGCGCGATTTGCGCCGGTTTGCTGGCGGGCATTTTGCTGCCCATGGTTGCCGCCGCCCAGGACGGCAAAGCCACCATCGCCGTCTCATCCATCAAGCCAACGCCGTCGCTGGACGCTTCGGTTATGCCGGATAAAAGATTGGAGATGGGGCGCATCATTGAGTCCATGAACAGCCAGTTGATTGACCGCATCAACGCAACGCGCAAATTCGATGTCGTAAGCCGCAGTGATTTGTCCGACATTTTCTATGAACAGGCGCTCGACACGTCCACGAACGTGGCCAGCAACACCGCCGCCAAGGCCGGCAAGCTTGCCGGCGCGACTTTTCTGCTCGTGGCGACGGTGGACGATTTTCAGGATTACGTCGAGACGGCCACGTTTGCCGGCACAGGCCGCAGCGCCACCAAACGCGCATTCCGGCTGTCGGTTGTCGGGAAACTTTATGACTCGAGCACCGGCAAGTTGATCGAGTCGGCGAACCTGCAAACCGGCAACGACGCGTTCAAGGACATTTCCGAAAACCGGAGCTATTCGATCAAGGACGGCAATCTGACCGACGAGATGATGGTCATGGTGGCGCGCGACATGGCGCAGAAAATTGCCAATCATTTTGCGGACGTGATTTTCCCCATTAAGGTTCTCATCCGTCGCGATAATCAAGTCATCCTCAATCGAGGTGAGGGCGGCGGCGTGGCCATGGGCGACACGTTCAATGCGTATGCGCTCGGCCAGGAATTGATTGACCCCGACACGAAGGAATCGCTCGGCCGCGAAGAGGTGAATGTCGGCACGGTGAAAATCACGCAGGTGAACCCGAAGACCTCTACGGCGGAAATCGTGGATGACGCCGGCATTGACAAGGGCGCCATTCTCCGCAAACCGGCGCAGCCCGCAAATTAATCTCCCCGTTGAAAACACTCGCTGGATTCAAGCCCTGCGTTCAATCGCTGCTGCTGGCGGCGGTGGCCGGGCTGCTGGCGACCGGCTGCAAAACTTATCAGGAGCAGAATAAAGTCATTCAATATTGGCAGCGCGGCGATTTGACCAACGCGGTGGTCGTGGCCACCAAGACGGCCGATAAAAATGCGGACAACAAGGACGCCGTCATCTGGCGTCTGGAGCAGGGCGCGGTGCTGCGCGCGAACGGCCAATACGAGGACAGCAACAAGGCGTTTGAAACTGCGCAGGAAAAAATGGACGACTACGCGCAGAAAGCCAAGGTCCGGCTCGGCCAAGAAACCGGCGCGCTGCTGTCCAATCAGGCCAACCTGGATTACGATGGCCGTGCCTACGACGGCATCATGCTGAACACTTACATGGCGCTGAATTATCTCGCACTGGGCGAGCCGGACAAGGCCCGGCCCGAACTCATCCGCGCCTATCAACGCCAGCAGGATGCCGTTCAGGATAATCAGAAGCGCATTGAAAAAGTTCAGGCCGAGGCGGCCCGGAACAAGGACAGCGCGGCCATTCAAAGGGCGCAAAACGATCCGGGCCTGCAGGCGCAAATTCAAAACAGCTCCACGAATCTCAACAATCTCAAACCTTACGCGGCTTACGTCAATCCGTTCACCGTTTATCTCGACGGCCTGTTTTTCATGACGGATGCCGCCGACAATTCGGATCTGGAGCGCGCCCGCAAATCTTTTGAGCGGGTCACGGAAATGGCGCCGGACAACCGCTACGCGAGAGAAGATTTGGCGATAGTGGACAATTTGATCAACGGCCGAGCGCTGCCGCCGACCACTTTTGTCATTTTTGAAACCGGCTGCGCGCCGGTGCGCGACCAGATTCGCATTGATATTCCCATCATCGTCACGAAAGTTTCCTACATCGGTGCAGCGTTTCCCACGCTCAAGCCGCAGGGGAATTTTATTCCCAGCCTGACCGTGACAGCGGACGGCAGGAATTTGAATACGGCGCTGGTTTCCGACATGGACAGCGTCATCGGCATTGATTTCAAAAATGAAATGCCGATTGTGATCACCAAAACCATCGCGGCCACGGTGGTCAAGGGCGTGGCCGCCTACGCGGCGAACCAGGCCGCCGGGCAGCAAAATGATCTGGCCGGGCTGTTCATGCAAATCGGCACCGCCATTTATCAGGCCGCCGTCAATATCGCCGACGAGCGCACCTGGACGACGCTGCCGAAGCAGTTTCAGGTCTGCCATTTTCCCACGCCGCCGGACAGAAAAATTGAATTGGAAACGCCCGGCGGGCGTCAAAGAATCCAGATGACAATTGGTGATGGCACCATTAACCTGATTTACGTCAAATCCATCAATGCCGCCGGCCCGCTGCTGGTGACGCAAATGAAACTGAAATGAAAACAGGACTTTTTCTCACGCTTGCCGGAGCAGCTGCTGCTGGTGGTTTCCGGCTGCAAAACGTCCGTCAACTCGGTCGAGAACGCCCAGAAAACCGGCCAGCGCCAGATGGTGTCCGACCAGCGCGCCGTCACCGACACGGGCCTCACCAAAAAAGTTTCCATCGTCGGCGTCAATTCGGCGATGACGCCCGGTGGATTTCTGAAAGTGCAGATTGAACTGCTGAACACCACGCGTTCGCCGCAAAATTTCAGCTATCATTTTGAATGGTTCGACGCCAACGGAATGCAATTGAGCACGCTGACCACGGCGGAAATTCCCGACGTGATTCTGGGCGGCGAAGACAAGTTCATTTCCACCGTGGCCCCGACGCCCGAATGCCGGGATTTCCGCGTCAAGTTCATCCTAAACTAAAAAAACAAAACCTCTCATGAAAAATAAAATTCTCATGCCCGTTCTAGCCGCGGCCATCCCGCTCATCGGCGGCGGTTGCGCGACCAACGCCCATTACGTCCAGACCGGCGGCAGCCAAAGCGTTGTCACCATCGGCCAGATCAACATTCAGGATTACATCCAGGCCGCCGACGCGATGACAGGCGAGCTGCTCGCGTCCGGCGCGCTCGGCCGCGTGGCCAATCCGCCTGCCGTGCTCGCCATCAGCCGCATTGTCAACAACACCGGCCAGCAGATTGACATTGATCTGCTCACCAAGAAAATCCGCGTCGCCCTGCTCCAAAGCGGCAAGGCCGTGACCACCACCACGATGGGCTTGGGCGGCACCGCCGAAGACCCGATGGCCCAGGGATTGCAGCAGGAGAATGATTTCAAGTCCGATGTGAAAAGCACCCGCATCCCGGACTTCACGCTTTCCGGCAAAATCATCCAGCTCGCCGTCAAGGCCGGCAACACCAGCCAGTCCACTTACAGTTTCCAGCTTTCGCTGACCGATCCCAAGAGCGGTCTGGCGGTCTGGGAAGGTGAGAAAGAAATCACCAAGCAGGGCACGCGCTCGTCCGTTGGTTTCTGAACGCGCTGATGGTTTTGCCCCGATGCCGGCCTGGAAAATTTCAGGCCGGCGTTTAATTTTTACGCGGCATCCGGCGTTTCAAGCTTGATTGCTTGACAAGGATTGTCGCCTTGGGCGTGTTTTTGATTCGCTTTACCGCCAGTTCACAGACGAATCTTGACTTCGATGCAGATGTTCTGATTGTTGAATCTTCGATGCCCATGTCAACCATTCAAAGCAATCGTGACTTCATATTTGCTCACCAAGCCCGGAATGAATCCGGCATCAATCGCTACGCGTTTTTCTTCAAGCCGGGACAAAATGCAATTGATAACCGCGCACAGTCTTGGCGGCGCAATGCGGACAGCTTTCCTGCGACCACAATGCGGGCGTCCCTTCCACCCGGATCAGCACCTTGCTTTCTTTTACCTGATAATCCATACGCACTATAGCAATTAACAATAACATTGGGACATATTGGCGATAAAAAGGAAGGGGTTGGTGGCGGTGGCCAGGTCTTTGCGCAGGCGGGTCTTGAACGCGGCCCAGAGATGTTCGATGGGGTTGAGGTCGGGGGAGTAGGCCGGCAGAAAAAGCAACTGACAGCCGGCGGCTTCGACCAGCTTCTGCGTAGTGGGGGATTGATGGAAGCGGGCGTTGTCCAAAACGATCACGCTGCCTGGCGGCAGTTCGGGCAGCAGCACCTGTTCAAAATAAGTGTCCACCACTTCCGTGTTGCAACTGCCTTGAAACACCAGCGGGGCCACCAGTTTGCCTTGTTGCGAGGCCGAGATGATGCTGGTGCGTTCCCGCCGTTTGCCGGCCACGGCCTGATAAATCCGTTCACCCCGGGGCGCGCGGCCATACTCACGATACAGGCGGTGATCCACGCCGCATTCGTCGAGGTAAAAGACGGGCTGGCCGTTGAACTTTTCCAGTTCGCGGCGGAAGAGCCACCGTTGCACTTCGTTGCGCTCGCGATATTTTGTGAGTTTTTTTTAACGTGAAGCCCAGTTGTCCCAACCGCACCCAGACCGCGTGATGGCTGACACCAAAGACCCTTTGGATTTCCTTGAGGGTGGCGTCGGGATGTTTTTTGACATGCGCCTGGAGTTTTTGGGGGTCGAGCTTGCGCCAATGCCCCCAGCTCTTTTTCGGGGTCAACGCGCCCTTTTTAGCGGCAACGAGATACCGATAAACGGAACTCCGGGCCAGCTCAAAGCGCCGGGCGGCCTCGGCTTTGGAGCCACCGCCCTGAATGAATTTCACCACCCGTTCCCGCAAGTCCAACGCATAGGCTTTCATGCCCTCAAGCCTATCAGCTTATGTCCCAATGTCAATATGAAATTCTATATCCCCCTAAACCCAAGGTGGTATTGCAATCGAGGACGCGCGTTGAGGCAGGCAACGATGTCGCACAGGCTTTCGCGATAAGTCAGTTGACCAAAGCACAGTGCTAAAAAATGATCATAAGCAGAAAAACGACGGAGGTTGCGCCGCACTGGGAACTGCTCGGCACACCGGGCAAAAGCATGGTTGTGGAGACGAGCGACAATTTGGGAAAAAACGGGTTTAAAAACAGGCATCGGCGATTATATCGCCTTTAGACGGGGAATCGACACACACACTCAACGCTCACGATACTACTGCCAAATGGCCATTTTGCGCGTTTAACACCCTCCTTAATCGGATACCAGCGCGTGGAACCCGTCCCTCCGATGATCTCGGGCTTCCGTGTGGCTTGGCGAATTCCGCTATTAATCCAATTTCATTCTGCTTTGTTTCCTCGCGTCTTCGTTGTTAATTTATCCGCATGAACCGGACCCAATCCGAGCAACTTTTTGCCGAGGCGTTGAAATATATTCCTGGCGGCGTCAATTCGCCGGTGCGAGCGTTTCGCGCCGTGGGTGGCCACCCGTTTTTTGTCAACCGCGCGAGCGGCTCAAAAATCTGGGACGTGGACGGCAACGAACTGATTGATTATGTCGGCACCTGGGGACCGGCGATTCTCGGCCACGCACATCCGAAAATTATTTCCGCCGTCAAGGCCGCCGCCGATCACGGCACGAGCTTCGGCATTCCCAATCCGCTGGAAGTGACAATGGCGAAGATGATTTGCGAGCGGGTGCCGAGCGTGAAAAAAGTCCGCATGACGAGCAGCGGCACGGAGGCGTGCATGAGCGCGATCCGGCTGGCGCGCGGGTTCACGCGGCGCGACAAAATCATCAAGTTTGACGGCTGCTATCACGGGCACGCGGATTCGCTGCTGGTGCGCGCAGGCAGCGGCGCGCTGACGTTCGGCCAGCCCGACAGCGCGGGCGTGCCGGCGGCGTTCACTCAGCACACGATTGTTCTGCCGTATAATGATTTTGAAGCCGTCATGGCGGCATTCACGGCGAACAAGGATCAGATTGCCGGAATCATCATCGAGCCGGTGCCGGGCAACGCCGGTTTGTATTTGCCGAAGCCGGGCTACCTGGAATTTTTGCGCGAAATTACGAAAGAGCACGGCGCGCTGTTGATTTTCGACGAAGTGATGACGGGCTTCCGCCTCGCGCGCGGCGGCGCGCAGGAACGGTTTCACATCACGCCGGACTTGTCCACGTTTGGCAAGGTGATCGGCGGCGGGCTGCCGGTGGGCGCGTTCGGCGGGCGCGCGGAAATCATGGATTGTCTCGCGCCGCTCGGTCCGGTGTATCAGGCGGGAACATTGAGCGGCAACCCGCTGGCGATGGCGGCCGGCATCGCGAATCTGGAAGAGTTGGCGGCGAGCGGGGCGTATGGCAAATTGGAAAAACTCGGCGAACAACTGGCTGCCGGCATGAAGGACGCCGCGAAATCCGCCGGCGTGCCGGTGCAGGTCAATTCCTGCGGCTCGATGTTCTGCACTTATTTCACGGGCGGGCCGGTTCACAATGTGGCCGACGCGTTGAAAAGCGACCGCGAGCGGTTCAAGAAATTTTTCCACGGGATGCTGGACGCGGGATTTTATTTCGCGCCGTCGCAGTTCGAGGCGGGATTTGTTTCGGCGGCGCACACGCCGGCGGAGATCGAAAAGACGGTCAGCGCGGCGGCAAAAATCATGCGCGGGTTGTAACCTTTCCTCATTTTCCGCGTCTGACCTCGTATCCCGCATGCTTTTTAAGGCGCGCGGAAACAAACAAACAGAAAGAAACGGAAAATATGAAATCAAAGAAAACATTGTTAATTGCCGCACTGGTTGCGGGCGCATTGTTCGCCGGGAGTTCGTCCCTGCTCGCGCAAGATTCCACCAACACCGCGCCCTCCGGCGCAACCGGCTCCGGTGTGAAGGCCGGACGCCATGACATTGCCAAGGAACTCAATCTCACGGATGATCAGAAGCCCAAATTTCAGGAGATCATGAAAGGCGCGATGGAGAAACGCAAGGCGTTGCGCGAGGACACGAGCCTGACGCCGGAAGATAAAAAGGCCAAGGCCAAGGCCATCCAGGAAGACATCGCCACGCAAATGAAGGCGCTGCTGACGCCGGATCAATTCACCAAGTGGCAGGAATTGGTCAAACATGCGCGCGGCAATCGTCCGTCCGCCGGCGCTCCGCCGGCCGGCTCGCCACCTCCGCAGAATTGATTTGGCAGCAACCGACAAGTGACACCGGGGACGGCTTCGTGCCGTCCCTTTTTGTTTTCGCGTGCAAAATGATTTGAGCAAACGCGCGCCGGCCTGTAACGTGGAATCCATAGTGCGCGCGTAGCTCAATTGGATAGAGCGTCGGCCTCCGAAGCCGAAGGTTGTGGGTTCGACTCCCGCCGCGCGCACCATTCCGATTTGACGCCGGTTCCCAAAAGAACGAAACAGGCGCTGCCATGAAATTGAACAAGTGGATGGTTCGGTTGCTGGTCGTGGCGTTTCTCGCCAGCGAAATTTTTCTTTTTTCCGCGCTCCGGCAGAAAGAGGCGGCGCGGGTTTCCCTCCTGACGCAAAAACAGCGCGCGGACGATTTGCAGGCGCAGGTGGATTCGCTCCAAAGTTCCAACGCCAGCCTGCAAGGAACGGAGATTTCCCGGCTGCGCGCGGAAAACCAGGATTTGCCGCGGCTGCGCAACCAGATCAAGCAGTTGCTCGCGGAGAACCAGAAATTGACCGACCAGTTGAAGTCCACCAGCGCCTTCGCACAGCAGCAGCAGGCGCAGTTGCAGCAAATTACGGAGGCCCAGCAGGCGGCGCAGGCCCAGCAGGCGGCCCAGGCGGCCCAGGCGGAGGCAGCGGCCGAGCGTGATGCCTGCATCAACAATCTCCGGCTGATTAACGCGGCCAAACAAATGTGGGCGCTGGAGAAAAACAAGGCAGTGACGGCCGTTCCCACTGCTCCAGACATCGTGCCGTATTTGCCGGGCGGAGTTTTGCCGACCTGCCCGTCGGGCGGCACCTACACGCTCAATGCCGTGGGCGCACTGCCGACGTGCTCGGTTCCCGGCCATGTGCTGCAGGTGCCGCCGCCGTGAAATTTGGGTCGCGACGATTTTCATTCTTGGCTTTCACCGTTTCTCGGCTAAACTTCACGTTCAATGATTGACACCGATACTGAACTGTTGAAGGGCATCGCAAACCAACTGCGCATCCATTCCATCGAGGCAACCACGGCGGCGGGCAGCGGGCACCCGACTTCGTGCTGCTCGGCGGCGGACCTCGTGGCCGTGCTGTTTTTCGGCCAGATGCGTTACGACGCAAAGAACCCGCACTTTTACAACAACGACCGTTTCATCCTTTCCAAGGGCCACGCCGCGCCGCTGCTTTACGCCGCGTGGGCGGAAAATGGTTTTGTGCCGATTCCGGAATTGCTGACGCTCCGGCAGTTCACCAGCGAACTCGAAGGCCATCCCACGCCGCGCCTCGCGTTCGCGGACGTGGCGACCGGCTCGCTCGGCCAGGGTCTTGGTGTCGGCGTCGGCATGGCGCGCGCCGCTCGTTTTGACAAACTGGATTACAACACCTACGTCCTGCTCGGCGACGGCGAAATCGCCGAAGGCGCCGTCTGGGAAGCCGCGTCGCTCGCGGGCTATTACAAATTGAATAATTTAATCGCGATTGTTGACGCGAACCGGCTCGGCCAGAGCGAAGCCACGGCGTTCGGCCACGACATCGGCGTTTATCGCGACCGCTTTGAAGCGTTCGGCTGGCGCGTGGAGGATATTGACGGCCACGACATCGAGGAAATTGCCGAAGTGCTCGGCGGCGTCGGTCTCGACGACAAGCCGCTCGCCATCATCGCCAAAACTTACAAGGGCGCGGGCGTTTCATTTTTGCAGGACAAGGAAGGCTGGCACGGCAAACCGTTGAACAAGGAAGAAGCCGCCAAAGCCATTGCTGAACTTCAGCCCAGCGCGAAGTCCGGCCTCGGCGTCGCGATTCCAGCGCCGAATTCGCTGCCAGCTCCGGCCAATGCGATTCCGGCGAGCTATCCACCGGTCAGTTATAATCTCGGCGACAAAGTCGCCACGCGCGAAGCCTACGGCACCGCGCTCGCGCGCATTGGTGAAGCGGATTTGCGTATTGTCGCGGTTGACGGCGACACGAAAAATTCCACGTTCGCGGACAAGTTTTTCAAGAAATTTCCGGAACGCTCCACCGAATGTTTCATCGCCGAGCAAAACATGGTTGGCGTCGCGATGGGTTTGGGTGCGCGCGGCAAGGTGCCTTTCGCCTCCACGTTTGCCACCTTTTTCACCCGCGCCTTCGACCACATCCGCGTTGCGGGCATTTCGCAGTCGAACATCAAGCTGGTTGGCTCGCATGTCGGCGTGAGCATCGGCGAGGACGGCCCGTCGCAAATGGCGCTGGAAGATCTGGCGATGATGCGCGCGATTGTCGGCAGCACGGTTTTGTATCCGAGCGACGCCGTCGCCACGGAAAAATTGCTGGAGGAGATGGCGCTGATAAAAGGCGTCTGTTTCCTGCGCACCTCGCGGCCCAAGACGCCGGTGATTTACGGCAACGACGAAAAATTCCCCGTTGGCGGCGCGAAGGTTTTGCGCGAAGGCGACAAAGTCACCATTGTGAGCGCTGGCGTCACGTTGTTTGAGGCATTGAAAGCCGCCGATACGTTGAAGGCCGATGGCATCAATGTCACCGTGATTGACGCTTACAGCATCAAGCCGCTCGGCAAGGACGTTATTCTCGCGGCGGCGAAAAAAACCGGCAATACCGTCATCACCGTGGAAGATCATTATTCCGAAGGCGGACTCGGCGACGCGGTGGCCGGCGAATTGAGCGTGGAAGGCATCAAGGTCCACAAGCTCGCCGTGATCGGCATCCCGCATTCCGGCAAGGCCGAGGAACTGCTTGCAAAATTCGGGATTGATGCGGCGGCGATTGTGAAAAAAGTGAAATCGCTCTGATCGTTAAAATCGAACTCAAGCCGGCTCGAGCCAATTCTCACGCCGGTTTTCTTTTTGCCAGATCTGGCTTTATGAGGCACATTGTCCGTGGCAATGAGCGATCCGGGGAAAATTCTCAAGGGAAAATTGCTGCTGGACGGCGGTGATTTGGGCGGGTCGTTTTTCCATCGCACCGTGCTGCTCGTCTGCGAGCACAATGCCGAGGGCGCGTTCGGCCTCGTGCTGAACCGTTCCAGCGGCAGCAAGGTCGGCGAACTCGTCGTCGCCGATCTGCCCGATCTGCTCAAGGATGCGCCGCTGTTTCTCGGTGGGCCGGTGCAGCCGACCGCTTTGAGTTTCCTGCACGCGGACAATTTCATTCCCGACGCGAATGTTTTTCCAAACCTGAACCTCGGCCATTCGCTGGATGAACTGGTGGAGGTCGGTGAGTCGTTTTCCGCCGCGAAAAAAGTCAAATTATTCGCCGGTTACGCCGGCTGGTCGCCCGGCCAGCTTGAGAATGAAATGAAGCGTAAATCCTGGCTCACGTTTCCGGCGTCGCTCGAGCTCGTCTTTGAAACGCCGCCCGACCAGCTCTGGTCGAAAATCTTGAAAACCAAGGGCGGCTGGAAAAACAGGCTCCTCTCGCAGATGCCGGATGATTTGTCACTGAACTGAACCTATGAAAAATGGATTTCATTCGCACGGTGCATTTGAATTTGCCCGGGGCAAAGAATCCAGCCTATGGAAGTCCATCCAGGCAAAGTATGCTGGAGAGCTTGCGGCGGCATCGCCGCTCAAAAAGCTGAAAATCAAATTCCAAATGCAACGGGAGTTTTTTCAGCGCAGAAAAGAAGGGCATGAGCCGTCGGCAAAAACTTTGTGGTAAATCAATTGGCCTCGACGCGCAACAGGACTGCGTCTGACTTCGCCAAAACTTCGGTCCGCTCCAAGCTCGCGGGAATCACGCTTAACTGGCCGGCGGACAAATTCACCGCCGTCGCACCGCTTTTGATTTCAACTTCGCCCGCCGTCACCGCGACGATTTGCAATTCTTTCGGTTTCAACAAACCACGCGCGCCGGAGTTCAGTTTCCATGTTTCGACATTGAACAGCGGATCATTCACCAGCGCGCGCTTTTGGATTTTTCCGTCGGTGACAAACTGGGTTTCCACCAGCTTCGGCTCGAAGTCGGTGAAATCAATGCTCGCCAGCGATTGCGCGATGTGCAGTTCACGCGGCTTGCCGTCCAGACCGACGCGGTTCCAGTCGAACACGCGGTAGGTCGTGTCGGAATTCTGCTGGATCTCAAAAATCACCAGGCCGTGGCCGATGGCGTGGACGCGACCGCTCGGCAGAAACATCGTATCGCCGGCCTTGACCGGAATCCGGTGAAAACAATCCGCCACGCTGCCGTCGGCAATTTTTTTCTCGAACCTCGCGCGCGTCACGCCGCGTTTCAGGCCGACATACAAACTCGCATCCGGTGCGGCGTCGGCGATGAACCACATTTCAGTTTTCGGTTCGCCTTTGAGTTCGGCGGCTTTGCTGGCCGGCGGATGGACTTGGAGCGACAGTTTTTCACGCGCGTCGAGAATTTTGCAGAGCAGCGGAAATCTTCCTGCCGCCGCCGGCTTCGCGCCGCCGAGAATTTCCGCCGCGTGATTTTCCATGAGCCAGCGGAGAGTTTTTCCGGCGAGCGGGCCGTTGGCAATGACGCTGGCGTCGCCGGGCCGGTCGGAAATTTCCCACGACTCGCCGATGGCCGCGCCGGGCGGAAGTTTTTTGCCGTAAAGCCGCTCCAGTTCGCGTCCGCCCCAGACGCGCTCCTTGAAGGCCGGCTGGAAAATGAGTGGATAAAGCACGGCTGGTTAACGGGCGGCCTGCGGCACGACGCCGTTTTCCGTGGATTCAATTTTTTCGGAAAAATGCCCGTGCGCGCGGAATTTTTCGTAACGTAATTTCAACCGTTCCGCGACGGGCAACGCGAGCACTTCTTCGAGATGTTTCAGCAGATGGGTTTTCAGATTCGCGGCGGTGCCGACGGCGTCCGTGTGCGCGCCGCCGAGCGGTTCGGGCACCACATCGTCCACGAGCTTGAATTTGAACAAATCTTTCGCGGTGATTTTCAGCGCGGCGGCGGCCTTGGCGGCGTTGGCGCGGTCCTTCCACAAAATCGCCGCGCAGCCTTCCGGGCTGATGACGGAATAATAGGCGTTCTCCAAAATCAAAACGCGGTCGGCCACGCCGATGCCCAGCGCGCCGCCGGAACCGCCTTCGCCGATGACGGCGGCGATGATGGGCACTTCGAGCAAAGTCATTTCGCGGAGATTCACCGCGATGGCCTCGGCGATATGCCGTTCCTCCGCCGCAACGCCGGGATACGCGCCAGCCGTGTCAATAAGCGTGATGATGGGCAGGCCAAATTTGTCCGCGAGCCGCATCAGGCGCAGCGCCTTGCGGTAGCCTTCCGGATGCGCGGAGCCGAAGTTGCGCGAAATGTTTTCCTTGGTGTCGCGGCCCTTTTGCGTGCCAATAACGACGACGCGATGTTCACCCAGCCTGGCAAAACCGCCGACCATTGCGCGGTCCTCGGAAAACAGGCGGTCACCGTGAAGTTCCTGAAAATCCGTGAAGGCATGTTTGATGTAATCCAGCGTGTAAGGGCGCTTGGGATGGCGCGCGAGCTGGACGCGTTGCCAGGCGGTGAGGTTCAGGAAGGTCTGCCGCCGGGTTTCTTCCAGTTTTTTTTCGATGAGCTGGATTTCCTCTTCAAAACTGATGCCCAAGGAATGCTTTTCGGGATGCAGCCGGAGTTCGTCCAGCTTGTTCTGCAATTCCGTGATCGGCTTTTCGAAATCAAGCTGATGTTTCATGCGTTGGGAAGTTTAGCGGCTTTTCCGGCTGAATCAATGCGGATTTCCGCCGGTTATTCATGTAAAAAAAAGCGAAAGGCCGGACTTGCGTCCGGCCTCTCTGGGTGACGAGATTTATACGCCCTCACCCGGGCGCTCAGAAGGGTGGTGCGGCCAACTTGGGGTCGCTGTCCGAGCCGCACCACGAGCAAAATCCCTATGCCAACCCTAAACGAACAGCGAAATCCCAAACCCATTCGTAATATCAGACCGGGCAACCTCGTATTTGGTTCAAAAAAAAGCAAATTTTATTTGAAGCCGGCAAAAACCCGCATTTTGCTGGTGTTTTAGCGAAAAAGCCGGGTTTTAACCGTCTGGTTACTTGCCGGATTAGATTAAAATTTATTCAGAATCGCGGGTCAAGGTGGCATTGAACCGGAGAATTTACTTGATCACCAGCGGCTCGTGCCAGGTGTGGCCGAGCTGCGCGAGCAAATCGTCGGCGGCAATCGGGCCCCAGGTGCCGGCGGAATAAAATTCGCGGTTCGTCAGCGCCTTGCCTTCCCAGCCTTTGCGGATGGAGTCTACGATTCGCCACGCGGTTTCGACTTCGTCGCGGCGGATGAACAGCGTCGCGTCGCCAGCGATGGCTTCCAGCAGCAGCCGTTCGTAAGCTTCGGGCGTGTAGGCGCCAAACTCGGAATCGTAGCTGAAGTGCATCCGCACCGGCCGCAAGCCGAGCGTCGTGCCCGGAATCTTGCCGTTGAAGCGCAGCGAAATGCCTTCGTTCGGCTGGAGCCGGAGCGTGAGCGCGTTGGCGTCCAATTTCTGTCCGCACTGGGCGGCGAACAAAACATGCGGCGTGGGCCGGAATTGAATCCGCACCTCGCTGGCGCTCATCGGCAGATTTTTTCCCATGCGCAGATAAAACGGCACCTCGCTCCAGCGCCAGTTATCAATAAATAATTTCAGCGCGACAAATGTCTCCACGTTTGAGTTTGGATTCACCTTGGGCTCCTGCCGGTAGCCGGGCCGCGGCTGGCCGTCCACCGTGCCGGCGAAGTATTGGCCGCGCACAATTTGTCTGGCCACGTCGTCCGACTCGAGCGCGCGGATGGATTTGAGCAATTTCACCTTTTCATCGCGCACAGCCTCGGCTTCGAGCGACACCGGCGGTTCCATGGCGATGAGCGACAGCACCTGCAGCATGTGATTTTGCACCATGTCGCGCAGCGCGCCGGCTTCCTCGTAATATCCGCCGCGCTCGCCCACGCCGAGTTTTTCGCTGACGGTGATTTGGACGTGGTCCACGGAATTGCGGTTCCAGAGCTTTTCAAAAATCGAATTGGAAAATCGGAACATCAAAATGTTCTGCACCGTTTCCTTGCCGAGATAATGATCAATGCGGAATACCTGCTGCTCGTGTGTGTAGCGGGTCAGTTCGCGGTTGAGCGACTGCGCGGACGCGAGATCGTGGCCGAACGGCTTCTCGACGACAATGCGCTGCCACGCCGCGCCGTCTTTGTTCAACAGCCCGCAGCGATGAATTTGCTCGACTACTTCGCCGAACTGGCTGGGCGAAATCGCCAGATAAAACAACAGGTTTTCGCGCAGCGGCCCGCTGCCGAACTCGGTCAACTGCGCCTCCAGCTTTTTGTAGGCCGCATCGTCGGTCAAATCACCCTGGCAGTAAAAAAGATTTTCCGCGAACACCGTCCAGACTTTATCGTCCACCGGCTTGGTGCGGGAAAATTGGTCAAGCGCCGTGCGCAACTCCTGCCGCCACGAGGTGTCGGTCTTCTCGCGGCGCGCGAAGCCGACCACGCGAAACGCGGATGGCATCTGCTTTTCCTTGAACAAATGGTAGAGCGCGGGAATCAGCTTGCGCGCCGTCAGGTCGCCGCTCGCGCCAAATATGACGATGGTGCACGCGTCGAGGCTTTTGCGGTCGCCGTTGCCGCCGGCGGCCTTATTCGGTGAATTCAAAATTCGCATGGCCGCAACTTTCGCGCAAACGGCGGCGGATTTCAATGTTTCTCCTTTCTAAAAAAATCTCGCACGGCGCGCTCGCTTCCGGCAAAATCTTTGCGCGCGAGCATGAAAGCAAAAATCATCATCACCCCGAAAAAGGCCGTCCTGGATCCGCAGGGCAAAACCGTCCAGAACGCCCTCGAACACATGGGCTACACCGGCGTCACCGGCGTCCACATCGGCAAATACATCGAGATTGACCTCGCGCCCGGCACCGACAAGGCCGCCGCGCGGAAAGCCTTGAACGACGCGGCGTACAAGCTGTTGAGCAATCCGGTGATCGAAGATTACAAACTGGAAATTGAATAAATTTGCGAGGCACGAGGCGCGAGGCTTTGGGCTAGAGGCCCGAATTCAGAAGCCCACTGCCTAAAGCCCCGCGCCCCGCGCCTAAATTATGAACTTCGCTGTTTTACAATTCCCCGCCAGCAACTGCGACCAGGACGCCGTCCACGCCGTCCGCCTGCTCGGCCATTCCGCGCGGCTCGTCTGGCACAAGGACGCCTCCCTCGGCGACACCGACTGCGTCATCGTCCCCGGCGGTTTCAGCTACGGCGATTATCTGCGCTGCGGCGCCATCGCGCGGTTCAGCCCCGTCATGCAGGCCGTGAAACAATTCGCCGACAACGGCGGCCTCGTCCTCGGCATCTGCAACGGCTTTCAAGTCCTCACCGAAGCCGGCTTGCTGCCCGGCGCGCTCATCCGCAACCGCGACCTGAAATTTCACTGCGAATTCATCCACCTCAAGACCGCCACGAACGATTCGCCGTTCACCAGCAAGATTCCGGCGGGCAAAATCCTCCGCGTGCCCATCGCCCACGGCGAAGGCTGCTACTACGCTGATAAAGAGACGCTCGACAGCTTGGTGGCCCACCGCCAGGTGCTCTGGCAATACTGCGACGCCAGCGGAAACCTGACCGACACCGCGAATCCCAACGGCGCGCTGCAAAACATCGCCGGCATCTGCAATGAACAGCGCAACGTGGCCGGCCTGATGCCGCATCCCGAACGCGCCTGCGAACCACTCCTCGGCAGCGACGACGGCAAATGGATTTTCGAAAGCATCTTCGCCGCGCTCAAAAACAAAGCCGTCGCGCAGGCGGCGTGAGCATGAAAGGCATGAGCAAATGGACTCGCGCCGTGATTAAAGGCGAATCCGCCGGAACGAAAAGGCCGGCCGGCCCGAGTAATAAGCAATCCGGCTGAAAGAAAAGGCATTCCGGCCGACAAACAAAGCAATCTCGCCGACAATCTTAGGCAAAATCCTGCCAGCAAACAATTCCATCCCGCCGAAGAAGAATGCCATCTCTTCTGTAGAAAATGTTTACGTCCCTCCTATGGAAAAAGCATTCCCGCCGATAAAAATTCCATTCCTCGCCTGACAGAAGAAGCCATCCTGTCAACAGAATAAGCGATCCGTCAGTTGACATTGATTTCCCCATTATTTAAGGTTTTCTGCATGAATTCAACACCTAGAACACGCGAAAAATGCCATCGTCAAGCCGTTGCCCGACCTCAAACGGGCGCTTCAAGCCATCAACCAGATGTCGCGCTGGAAGATGCTCAAGGAATTGACCTGCGGCGAGGCGCGGACGATTGCCGAACTGGCGGCGGTGGGCGGTTGCAGCTACGACAGCAGCGTCAAACATCTGCAAGTTTTGCAGAAGGCGGGACTGGTGGAGCGGGGGCGCGGCGGCGTCTACCAGATCGTGCGCCAATATCTGCCCACGCCCGGCCAGCCGGTGGTGGATTTCGGCCATTGCCTGCTGCGGCTGGATGCGGGGCAGTAATTCCGAAGGGCAGTCATCCAGAAAATCTTGGATGAATTGCCCGCGCTTGAACGAATGCAGAATGGGTGGAAGAATTTTTCTAAAACTAGATTAGGCTTTGAGAAATTTGAATTTCCATGTCTTTTTTGGGATCAATGAAGACAGATATTCCATCCCAAAACCCGCAATCTTTGAGCAGTGTCATAACATTGTGCATTCCTTTGTCACGCGTTAATAATCGGTCACACAGCAATGCAGATTGGACATATCTTTCATCGGCAAGATTATTAAATTGGTCGCGAAATCCACGGCCAAGTATTTTGATCGCCTGATTTCTACCCAATTTACCAGTGCTGGATTTTCAGGACGCAGTATGGAAAAACTATGCTCCAAATTATTAGCTGGTCGTGGAAGGATTTTAACTGACTCTCCTTTTACAAGCTCGGCAAACGCAATTTCTAAAGGATCAGCAATCCACGAATCGTGTAATCGAAGAAAATCCTGCAAGTTTGCAAGAACCGTTGGCGGTGTTTTTTCGTTAGGTTTTGCAATGTTGACCCAAATTTCTTCAACCAAAACCAGCGTAACGACTACTTGATAGTGCTTGGACAATGCTTTGTAATAAGCACTCCGTTTCTCTGCCTTTTGTTCGCAAATGGCCTGCAACAGCGATTTATCAATGACAGCCGCTGGTTTATTCATAAGCAGTGTTTTTGTAACACTGGCCGCCCTTGTCGTTCATTTAAAGTCCGCGTCAGTAAAATGCAGCGGTCTGTTTATCAGCGAAGGTGAATTTGTGCTTACTAAACGATACCCCTTTGCCGTCATTAAGCTTTTGGCTCTGCCGTTTTCTGCCATCACATTTAGCATGTTTAAGGCAATCTGTCCCCCGGCATCACTTCCCTGTCCATAATTTCCAGATGCAGCATTATCGTATGGAGTATTATAAACAGGTCTCCCAAACTGGTCTTGCCCAACGCCTGGTCCATACGCGTTTTGCTTCACACCTGCGTTGAATATCGGATCGAGTTGTTGGCCATTTTGCAACTGGTAGGTGCTTGGCCGGCCATATTGGTCGGCATTGACTCCCAAACCGTAAGCATTCGGTTGAACAGTGGTAGGTGGATTGTAAGATTGGCTGGGTGTTGCTTGTATTTGATTGGGGGCTGCTTGAAGAGAGCCGTTTTGCAATGCTACTTGTTGGCAAATCAACCAATCCAACTGTGTTTGATCTTCGCTTATTCCGGGCTTATACCATACCTTGCCGGACGGCAGTTCACCAAGAGAGGAGCATCCCTGATTGAGAATTGCGACCAAAATAATCGCAACCATCACAATACAGGTTTTCTTCATAATTATTTCACCACAACTTTTTGGCGGCGGATGATGCCCGCGAGTGCGCGCAGCGAATCGTTCACGGTTTCGGCGTTGGAAAAAAACTTGGCCACGTCCGGATCGAGCACCACCACGTTCGTGCCGCGCTGGTAGCGCCGGAAATGCTTGCCACGCACACCGGCTGAAAAATCATATTCCGGCTGCATTTCTTTATCTGCTGATTTAGCTGATGGCTTGCTCATATTGTTTTCTTTCGCGGCGGCTCGCGGGTCGCGCGCTGATGACACGGATATTATCGCCGCGTTCGGTGTGGGCGACAACCAGAATTCTGCCCTGATGCGACTTGCCCAAAATGATGAACCGGTTCTCGGCCTGCGAGTGCGCCGGGTCGGGAATGGTGATGGAAACCGGATCGCCAAAAACCGTGGTGGCCTCCTGAAAGCTGACGGCGTGCTTGGTCAGATTGGCTCTGGCCTTGTTCGCGTCCCATTCAAACGTGAGCATGGGGAAAGTTGAACCGACGGAAGCCGTGGCTGCAAACAAAAAAAGGCCTCCGTTTCTAAAGGCCGTTTTGAACCTTGCGGTTGGCCATTGCCTGCCGTGGCTCACGGCTTTTGGTTTTTGATTTCCAAGCGCGACTGAAAGTTTTACTTTGACCGGATTGAAATTGAGTTTCGCCCGGAAATTGACGCGCGAGCTGCCAAGTTTAATTGAATTAAAATTTTTTCCATGACCGAACCCGCCATCACCCCAGAGTTGGTTGCCAAGCACAACCTCACGCCGGAAGAATACGCCCACGCCGTGGAAATCCTCGGCCGCACGCCGAGCTACACCGAGCTCGGCATCTTTTCCGTGATGTGGAGCGAGCATTGCAGCTACAAAAACACCAAGCCGCTGCTCAAGACCTTCCCCACCAAGTCGCCGAAAATCCTCGTCGGCGCGGGCGAGGAAAATGCCGGCATCATTGACATCGGCGACGGCATCGCCATCGCGTTCAAGATCGAGTCGCACAACCATCCGAGCGCGGTCGAGCCGTTTCAGGGCGCGACCACCGGCGTCGGCGGCATCGTGCGCGACATTTTCACGATGGGCGCGCGGCCGGTCTGCGCGGTGAACTCGCTGCGCTTTGGGCCGATCACGGACGAATAAACGGGAGCGCGACCGTCGCGGTGACGCCTCGTCAATCGAAATTCGAACGACGGGGTCGTCGCAACGCCGAGGGCGCGTGATCCCCAAAGCACAAAATCGAAATCGCAACAACCGCCGCCTGTTCGCCGGCGTCGTCAGCGGCATCGCGCATTACGGGAATTGCTTCGGCATCCCGACCGTCGCGGGCGAGGTGTATTTCGACAAGACGTATCAAGGCAATCCGCTCGTGAACGCGTTCTGCCTCGGCGTGCTGCGCCACGAACAGATCACGCGCGGCGCGGCCAAGGGCGTGGGCAATCCCGTGTTTTACGTCGGCCCGGCGACGGGTCGCGACGGTCTCGCGGGCGCGGCGTTTGCGTCGCAGGATTTGACCGAGGAATCCGCCGAGCAACAGCGCGGCGCGGTGCAGGTCGGCGATCCGTTCATGGAAAAACTCGTGTGCGAAGCGTGCCTCGAACTGCTCGCCACCGGTTGCGTCGCCGGCATGCAGGACATGGGCGCGGCGGGTTTGACCTGTTCCACCTGCGAAATGGCGGCGCGCGCCGGCACGGGCATCGAGATCGAACTCGACAAAG
The DNA here is from genome assembly GCA_963738245.1 of uncultured Verrucomicrobiae bacterium. GTDB lineage: Bacteria > Verrucomicrobiota > Verrucomicrobiia > Limisphaerales > UBA11358 > UBA11358. The sequence continues at coordinate 175,415 of CAVTWB010000010.1, read as the reverse complement.
TTCCGCAACGCGCGCCGAACATGAGCAGCTACGAGATCATGCTTTCGGAATCGCAGGAGCGCATGCTCATCGTCGTCCACAAGGGCCGCGAAGAGGAAGTGAAACGCATTTTCGACAAGTGGGATTTGCCGTGGTCCGAGATCGGCATCATCACCGACACCGGCCACATGAAGGTGCGGCACGGCGGCAAACTCGTCGTGGATATTCCCGCGCGGAAAATTGCCGACGAATCGCCGGTGTATCAGCGCGAAGCCGTTGAGCCGGCGTATCTGAAAGATGTTCGAGCGTTCCGGCTGGACGGATATTCCCGATACCCAATCTCCCGTCTGACGATTTGATAAAGCTTTTGGCGTGGCCGAGCATCGCGTCGAAGAACTGGGTCTATCGCCAATACGATCATCAAGTGCGCGACGGCTCAGTCGTTCTGCCCGGCAGCGACGCGGCGGTCATCCGCATCAAGACGGATTCGTTGCCCGTGATGAGCGCGGAACTCGCCGCGAAAGTTGGCGACCCGACAGTTTCCGAGAAGTTGATCGCCATGACCGTGGATTGCAACGGCGGTTACGTTTATCTCGATCCCTACGAAGGCGCGAAAATCGCCGTGGCCGAAGCGTGCCGCAATCTCGCTTGCTCCGGCGCGATTCCGCTCGGCGCGACGGACAATCTCAACATGCCCAGCCCGCTCAAGCCCGAGCTGTTCTGGCAGATCAAGGAATCCGTGCGCGGTCTGGCGGAAGGTTGCAAAGCCTTCAACGCGCCCGTCACCGGCGGCAATTGCTCGCTCTACAATCAAAGCCCCGCCGGCCCGATTGATCCGACGCCCACGATTTCCGTCGTCGGCCTCATCGAGAAGCTGGAGCACGTCACCACGCAATGGTTCAAGGACGAAGGCGACGCCATCATCCTGCTCGGCGAAGCGGTGGACAAAGACGATCCGATTTTCGGCCTCGGCGGCAGCGCGTATCTGCAAGTCGTCCACGGCAAGAAGAACGGTTCGCCGCCGCGCTGCGACCTTGAAGTCGCGAAGACGCTGCACACCACGCTCATCGGCCTGATCCAATCCGGCCTCGTGAAGAGCGCGCACGATTGCAGCGAAGGCGGCCTCGCCGTCGCGCTCGCGGAAAGCTGCATTAGCCAACTCATCGCCCGCGAAACGCCGCGCCTTATCGGCGCGACGATTGATCTTTCGTTGGTAGAGACGACTTCCACGTCGTCCCAAACTGGAAGATGGGGACGCGGTGGAACGCGTCCCTACCACTACGCGCCTCGACGCGTTGCTCTTCGGCGAAACGCAATCGCGCATCGTCATCAGTTGCAAGGCGCTCGACGCCGTGAAAGTCGTCGAACGCGCCAAGCTCATGGGCGTGCCCGCGGTGCAAATCGGCAAAGTCGGCGGCGACAAGCTGACGGTGAAAACCGCCAGCGGCGAATTCTCCGCCCCGCTCACCGAACTGCACGACGCGTGGTGGAACAGCATCGCCCGCGCGATGGCGTAACTTTTTTTGAACGCAAACGTCATTTTCCACCTCAACTTCCTTGCCCAAGCTGAATAACCGTTTGCAAACGTGCGCGCGGTTTGTAAGCTGGTCGGACGTTCATGCGTCAATTTTGCAACATCGCGGTCAACGCCTTCATGGAACTCATCCGGCAGCCGATTTTTCTGCTGTTGATGACGGGTTCCGTGATGTTCGAGATTTTTCTGGCCGTTCCCTATTACTTCGCGTTCGGCGACGAGCCAAAGCTGGTGGAAAACAGCGCGCTGGCGGTGATGCTCCTGTCCGGGCTGTTCGGCGCGGTGTTGAGCGCGTCGTCGTCGCTCGCGCGGGAAATCCGCAGCGGCACGGCACTGGCCGTCCTGTCCAAACCGGTGAGCCGCGCGCAGTTTTTGCTCGCGAAGTTCGCCGGACTCGCCGCGGCGCTGACGGTGCTGACGTATGTGAACATGGTCGGGGTGCTGCTCGCCAGCCGCATGGCGTTCGACGCCTACGGAAAAACGGATTTGCCGGCGGTCGGCATTTTTGGCGGTGGCATCGCCGTCGCCTACGCGTTCGCCGGGTTCAGCAATTTCTTTCTGCGCCGTCCGTTCGTGAGCGACGCGGTTTTTGCGATGCTGATTTTTGCAACGCTCGCGGCATTCATCATTTTCCAATTTACAACGCAGCAGGAAAGCCTTGGCACGCAGGCGCGGGTGAACTGGAACCTGCTGCCGGCGGGAATTTTAATTTTATTCGCGCTGTGGATTCTTGCGGCGGTGGCGCTGGCATGTTCGACGCGGTTCGACACGATTCCGACGCTGGCCATCTGTTCGGCGATTTTTCTGCTCGGGCTGATGTCGGATTATTTTTTCGGATTGCCGGCGTCCAAAGGCAGTTGGTGGGCTTCGACGCTTTACAGCGTCGTCCCGAACTGGCAACTTTTCTGGCTCGGCGACGCGCTCGACATGGGCAAAAACACCTTTCAATGGGGTTATGTCGGCAAGGCGTTCGGCTACATGATTTGTTACGCCGGCGCGGCGCTCGCGGCCGGCACGGCGCTATTTGAAGAGCGGGAATTAAGCTGAAAGCTAAATTGTTGAATGGTCGAATCGTTAAACCGGTTCGGCAAATCCCGGTGCAACGATTTAACAAAGTAACGATTTAACGATTTAACAAAACGTGGAACGCAATGTTCAAAAAAACGGGCTGGTGAACCTGCTCGCGGCGGCGATGATTTTTGTCGCCGCGTTTGTCGTGACGACTTATGTCCGCTCGCTGGCTGGCCAGGCGGCCTCGATCTTCCTCGGACTCGCGGCGCTGGTCGCATTCGCGAGCTGGTTCCAGATGCGGCTCGAGGAAAACGAACGGCTGGAAAAACTGGAAATTGACGAACTGCCCCGCACCAAGGGCGGCTCAAACCTTTTTGACGCGAAAGAATCGGAGGTTTTTCCGGCCCGCCGCGCCCGCGAGCAGTTCGAGAAATTTTTCGTGCCGGGCTTTGGCGTGCTGCTGCTGCTGCTCGAAGCGGGCGGCGCGTGGCTGCTCTGGCGCTGGATTGCCAATGCAACCAGCGTGATCGCGCCCGACCGCGCGATGCCGGCGCTCTCGCTGTTTGCCATTTTCGCGCTGCTGCTGTTTTTGTTTGGCCGGTTTTCCGTGACGATGGCGCGGCTGGAAAACAACCGGCTGCTCCGGCCCGGCGCGAGTTTCATTTTGCTGGGCGCGTATATTTGTTTCGCCACGGCGCTGGCCATCGCCGGCACCAAAACGGAGCTGCCGCGGCTGGATTACTACGTCGCGAAAGCCCTGTGCGTTTTGCTCGGCCTGATGGCGGCGGAAATCCTCATCACGCTGCTGCTGGAAATTTACCGGCCGCGCGTGAAGGGGAAAATTTCCCGGCTGATTTACGACAGCCGCCTCGATCGGCCTGCTCGGCCAGCCGGAAAGTTTGTTCACGACGGCGGCCAAGACCATTGATTACCAGTTTGGCTTCAATGTTTCCGAAACCTGGTTTTTTCAACTGGTAAAAAAAAATCTTGTCTGGCTGCTGCTGCTGCAATTGCTCGTGCTGCTGTTGTCCACCTGCGTCGTTTTCGTGGACGCGGGCGAGCAGGCCGTCCTGGAACGGTTCGGCAAGCCGGTGGCAGGCGGCGTTTTGACGCCGGGCGCGCATTTCAAGCTGCCGTGGCCCGCGGATCGGGTTTATCAATATCGCACGGAGCAGATCCAGACCTTCGATGTCGGCTACACGCCGGATGCGCAAAGCGAAAATGCAAACACGATTTTGTGGAGCGTTGCCCACGCGAAGGAGGAAAATTTTCTCGTCGGCAACCGCGAAGCGGTGACGATTCAGGACGCCAATGCCGGCACCAACGACACGCTGAAGGCGCCGCCGGTCAGCCTTATCACCGTCAGCATTCCGGTGCAATTCCAGATCAACGACGTGATGGCGTGGGCCTATCAAAATGCCGACCCGACAAATCTGCTACAGGATCTGGCCACGCGGGCGGTGGTGCATTTCCTCGCCGGCGTGGATTTGAACTCCGTCATGTCCAAGGCGAGGCTGGAGGCCGCGCAAACCTTGCGCGATCAAATCCAGGCTGCCGCAGACGCGCGCAAGCTGGGTGTGAAAATTTTGTTTGTCGGGCTGCAGGACATCCATCCGCCGGTGAAGGTGGCGGGCGACTATGAAAAAGTCGTCGGCGCAGAGCAGTTGGCGATTACGACCAACAATTACGCCAAAGCCTACGCCATCCAGACGAACGCGCTCGCCGGCGCGCTGGCGTTCACGACGACCAATGTCGCCGAGGCGACGCGCCAGCGGCTCGAAGTCCAGGCGCTCGCGCGCGCGGCGCTGTTCACCAACCAGATTCCGGCTTTCGAGGCTGCGCCATCGGTTTACCGGCAGCGCGCGTATTTTCAGACCTTCGCCAGCGCCACGGCCAACGCGCGCAAATACATTTTGCTCGTCACCAACACGCAGGACGTCGTGATTTTCGATCTGGAGGATAAAATCCGTGAAGACCTTTTGAACCTGAACGTTCCCAACAGTCAATCGCCATGAAAAGAAATTTGTTAACCGTCGTCATCGGCGCAGTGCTGATTGTCATTTTCGCGCTGCTGCTGTTTGTGTTTCAAGTGCGCCAGTCCGAGGTCGCCGTCGTCACCACGTTCGGCAAGCCGGTGCGCGACCTGACCGAGCCGGGCGCGTATTTCAAATGGCCGTGGCCGGTCCAGAAAGTTTATAAATTCGACCAGCGCGTCCAGAATTTCGAGGACAAGTTCAGCGAAAACCTGACGGCGGATAATAATAATCTGCTTACGAGCGTTTATGTCGGCTGGAAAATTTCCGACGCGCAAACATTCTTCCCGAAATTCGCCGGCGGCTCCGTGCCGGCTGCGCAGCGGATGCTTGAAAGCATGTTGCGCAGCGCCAAGAGCGCCGTCATCGGCAAGCACACGCTCTCCGAGTTTGTGAACGCGGATCCGAAGGAATTGCAGTTCGACGCGATTGAAGGTGAAATCGAGCAGGCCGTCCAGGCGCAGTTGGAGACGAACAATTGCGGTATCAGGCTGGAATTTCTCGGCTTCAAAAAAATCGGTTTGCCGGAAAGCATCACGCAGGCGGTTTTTGCGCGCATGACTTCCGACCGGCAGATTCTCATCAACCAGTTTCAATACGAGGGCGAGGCCGAAGCTCAGAAAATCAAGTCCGCCGCCGACCGGCAGGCGTCCGAGACCGTCAACAACGCCGTGGCCGACGCCACGCGCATCCGCGGCGAAGGCGAGGCCGAGGCCGCCAAGGTGCTGCCGGTGTTCCAGCAGAATCCCGATCTGGCGAATTTCCTCCTGCGGATTGACGCGCTGCAACAGGCGCTCAACCAGCGCTCGACTTTGATTTTCGACGAGCGCACGCCGCCGTTCGATTTGTTCACCGGCATTCCCGCCAATCCGCCGATTCACTGACATGAGCGACGAGCACGAACATCATCACGAGCACGAGCACGCCGCGCCGGTTCACGCGGATGACGCCGGCTCGCAGGCGCTGGCCGAGGCGTTGAGCAGCAGTTTTGCGATTGTCAAAGTCGTCATGGCGCTGATGGTCGTCGCGTTTTTCTGCTCCGGTTTTTTTACCGTCGGCCCGCAGGAAAAGGCGGTGATTCTCCGCTTCGGCAAGCCGGTCGGCGAAGGACAAAAAGCCTTGCTGACGGCGGGATTGCACTGGTCGCTGCCATATCCGATTGACGAGGTGGTGCGGATACCCATCACGGAAATTCAGAAAGTTTCCTCCAACAACGGCTGGTATCTGACCACGCCGGAGGCGGAATTGAGCGGCGAGGAAATGCCCGCCGGCCCGTCGCTGAACCCGGCGGTGGACGGCTATGTCATCACCGCCGACCACAACATCATCCACACCCGCGCGACGCTGTATTATCACATTGATGACCCGATTCATTATGTGTTCGATTTCGTGGCCGCCTCGAACGCCGTGCAGAACGCGCTGGACAACGCGCTGCTCTACACCGCCGCAAAGTTCAACGTGGACGACATCCTCACGCGCGACGTGTCAGGTTTTCGCGAAGCCGTGCAGCAGCGCGTCAGCGATTTGGTGGAACGGGCGCAGTTGGGCATCGTCATTGACAATTGCGAGGTGCAGAGCATTCCGCCGCGCCAGTTGCAGCCGGTGTTCGCGCTGGTCACCGACGCGCGCGAAAACCGCAACAAGCTGCTCAACGACGCGCACAGCTACGAGAACCAGGTCTTGAACCAGTCCGGTGCGCAGGCCACGTCCATCACGAACGCCGCCGCCGCCGAGCGCGTGCGCTATGTCGAGTCCATCACCGCCGAGGCGAAGCGGTTCGGCGACCTGCTGCCGCAATACGAGGCCAATTCGAGCCTGTTCGTGCAGCAGACGTTCGTGCAGGTGATTGGGCCGGCGTTTACGAATGTGCAGGACAAATGGTTTTTGTCCCAGCGCGCCGATGGCAAACCGCGCGAACTTCGGCTACAATTAAATCGTGAACCGCCGGAACCGAAACCGGCGGCGAATCCGTAATTCGCAAATTGAAAACTTAAAAATTTGTTATGCAAGTCACGTCGCTATTGAGCCATCACGAACACGAGCACGGGCCGGAATGCGGCTGCGGCCACGACCACGAACATTCCGTTGTGCATATCGGGCAGGCGGTTCTCGGCGTCGTCTTTGTCCTCAACGCCTTCATTGTGGACTGGCTGTTTGAATCCGGCACCACGCTCGCCAGCGCCAGCGCCATGATCGGCTCGATTATTCTTGGCTATCCAATCGTCGTGACCGCCATCAAGGATTTGCGTGTCGGCCGTTTGAGCATCAACGAACTCGTCGCCATCGCCGTGCTCGCCGCGTTCGCCTCCGGCAATTACGAGACCGCCGGCATCGTCGCCTTCTTCATGCTCACCGGCGAAATCATCGAGACCCGCACCGCCGAGGGCGCGCGCAATTCCATCGAATCTTTAATCAAATTAGCTCCGACGAAAGCGCGTCGCATTTTGAAAGACGGAAATGAAGAAGAAGTCGCCGCGAGCCAGCTTGCGGTTGGCGATGTAATCAGAATTCGTCCCGGTGATAATGTTGCTGCCGACGGAATTATTGTGAACGGCCAAGGCTCCTTCAATCAGGCCACCATCACCGGTGAATCTTTGCCCGCCGAAAAAATTACCGGCGACGAAGTTTTTGCCGGCACGCAAAATCTGACCGGCGTTCTGGAAATCAAAGTCAGCCGCGCCGGCGAAGACACGACGCTGGGCCGCGTGCGTGAACTGATTATCGCCGCCGAAAAAACCAAATTGCCGATCCAGAAAATCGTGGATCAATACATGGGTTTTTACACGCCGTTGGTGCTGGTCATCGGCGCGCTGGTCTGGGCGTTCACGCACGATTTGAACCGCGTCATCGCCGTGTTCGTCGTTTCCTGTCCGTGCGCCTTCATTCTCGCGACGCCGACCGCGATGGTCGCCGCGCTGTCCGCCGCCGCGCGTCTGGGAATTTTAATCAAGAACGTCGCCGACATCGAACTTGCGGCGAAGATCAACGCGTTCGTCTTCGACAAAACCGGCACGCTGACCACCGGCCAACTCGCCGTCAGCCGCCTCGCGCCAATTGGTGAAACCAAGCCGGCCGAACTTTTGCTGCTCGCCGCGTCCGCTGAAAAATACAGCAACCACCCGACCGCCAAGGCCCTCGCCACGCTCGCCGGCGAAGCCGGCGTTCCGCTGGCCGAGCCGAAAGATTTTGCCGAAACCGCCGGTCGCGGCGTGAAGGCGCAAATCCACGGCGCAACAATTCTCGTTGGCCGCGCGCAATGGCTCAAGGACAACGGCATTGATGCGAGCTTCGAGAAATCGGTGGACTTGAACGAAACCGAAGGCTGGAGCCTGATTTTCGTCGCGCAAAACGGGAAGTGCGTCGGCTGGGTCGGTCTGCAGGATCAGACGCGCGCCGAGGCGAAGGAAGCGCTGGCGGAATTGAAAGAAGCCGGCGTCCGCCGCGTCGCGATGATTTCCGGCGACCGGCAAGTCGTCGCCACGCGCGTCGCCGCCGAGATCGGCTGCGAAGAAGCGAAGGGCGATTGTCTGCCGCAGAACAAAGTTGAATTTGTCCGCGCCATGAAAGCGAAAGGCTACAAAGTCGCGGTCATCGGCGACGGCGTGAACGACGCGCCTGCGCTTGCTGCCGGCGACATCGGCATCGCGATGGGCGCGGCGGGCAGCGAAGTGGCCATCCACAGCGCGACAATTGCGCTGATGAACAATGATCTGCGCCGCCTCCCGTTTTTGGTGAATCTCTCTCGCAGCACGCGCGCGGTCATCAACCAGAATTTTGCCTTCGGCGTCGTGTTCATTATTGTCGGCCTGGCGGCAACGGCGTTCGGCTACATTGGCCCGATTGTGGCGGCGCTGCTGCACAACATCGGCTCGCTCATCGTGATTTTCAACAGCGCCCGGCTCGTGCGCAAAGGCGAGGAACTGGAACATTTCCATCCCGAAATGGAAACACCGGAACGTCCGTCCGCCGGTCAATTGACGCCGAAGATGGCGTGAATCTCAACCTATTGATTTATGTCCGCCGAGTCGCATCCGAAATCTAACGGAGAAGTTGTTGTTTCTGTTCGTGGCCTGACCAAAGTCTTCAAGGATTTCTGGAACCGCCCGAAGGCGCGCGCGGTGGACAATGTGGATTTTGAAGTCCGGCGCGGCGAAGTTTTCGGATTGCTTGGCCCGAACGGTTCCGGCAAATCCACGACGGTCAAGCTGCTGCTCGGCTTGCTGAATCCGACCAAGGGTCACATCGAGGTCTTCGACCATTCGCCACGACATGTGCAGACGAAATCGCGCATCGGCTATCTGCCGGAAGAATCATATTTGTATCGCTATCTTAATTCGCGCGAGACGCTGGATTTTTTCGGAAACCTGTTTCATCTCTCGAAAGGCGAGCGCGACAGTCGCGCGGAACAATTGCTGGAAATGGTTGGCCTCGGCAAAACGCAGACGCGTGCGGTCGGCGAATTTTCCAAAGGCATGCAGCGCCGCATCGGGCTGGCGCAGGCGCTCATCAATGATCCGGATCTGGTGATTCTCGACGAGCCGACCGCCGGGCTTGACCCGATTGGCTGCCGTGAGGTGAAGGATTTGATCATCGCGCTGGCGCGGCGCGGCAAGACGGTGATTTTGAGCAGCCACCTGCTTTCCGATGTCGAAGATGTTTGCGACCGCGTGGTGATTTATTATGGCGGAAAAATCCAGGCCGCCGGCACGCTGAAGGATTTGCTGGCGACGCCGGACACGCTGCAAATCACCACGCCGGTGCTTCCGCGCGAAACTTTGGAACGGGTTTTGGAAATCATCCGCAAGGACGTTTCGACCGGCGAAGTGCGCGTGGACAATCCGACGCAGAATCTCGAGAGCTATTTTCTCGACGTGGTGGCGAAGGCGCGCACGGCGGCGCATGAAACCAGCGGCGCGCAATCCGGGGCGCGCGTGGCGGAATATTTGCGCGGCGGCATGGAGGCAAAACCGGCGGCGGAGAAAGTTCTGGAAAAGCTGTCGCTGCCGCAGGCTGCGCCGGTGGCCGTTGAAGCCAAGCCGGTGTTGCCAACGGCCGCGCCGAAAGTGGATGCCAAAAAACTCGAAGCGCTGGCACAGGCCAGCCAGCCAGCCCCGCAAACGGCCAAACCTGCACCGGAATCGAAGCCGGTGGATTTGTCGAAGGCGGATGAGAAACTTTCGTCGCTGCTGGGAAAACCAAAATGAGACACGAGTTGCACGAGTTTTCACCAACCAGATTTTAATTCGTGTCAATCCGTGAAATTCGTGTCTGACTGAATTTTAATGCAAAGAATTCTCGCCATTGCCTGGTTGACTTGGAAGGCCGCGCTGCGGTTCAAGCTGTTCCTCGTCATCGCGGTGCTACTGATCCTGGCGGTGGTCGGTTTGCCGCTCGTTATCCAGGACGACGGCACGGCGCAGGGTTTCACGCAGATCATCCTGACTTACACGTTGAGCGCCATCACGGCGCTGCTCGGGCTTTCGACGTTGTGGCTGGCGTGCGGCACGCTGGCGCGCGACATCGAGGAATGCCAGATCCAGGTCGTCGCGACGAAGCCGATTGCGCGCTGGCAGATCTGGCTCGGCAAGTGGCTCGGCATCGTGTCGCTGAACGCGGTGTTGCTGGCGATTTCCGGCGTGTGCGTTTTGGGATTGCTGCAATGGCGCGCGGGGAAATTGCCGGCGGCGGAACAAAAAATTTTGCGCGAGCAGGTGCTGGTCGCGCGTGGTTCGGCGAAGGAGCAAAGTCACGACGCGGAAATTGACGCCGAGGCGAAACAGGTTTTGCAGGAGCGGTTAAAATCCAGCCCGGTCACAACGGCGGACCTGCCGGAAGTGGAAAAGCAGATTCGCGAGCAGGTCAAGGCCGAATGGCAGGTGGTGCCGCCAGGCTATCAGCACGAATGGCAGATTGACCTGGGGTTCGCCAAAAATTTTCTGCAGGACAAGCCGCTGCAACTGCGGGTGAAATTCAACGCGGCGCAGAAAACCGCGTCGGGCACCTATCTTGCCTTGTGGCAGGCCGGCGTGCCGGGCAGCACGAAGCTGTGGCAGACGCAAATGCCGATGAGCCTCGCGGCGGACACGTTCCACGAGTTTGAAATCCCGCCGAATCTGTTCGACACGAACGGCGTGCTCACCATCATTTTTGTGAACCCGAACGAAACGGCGCTGCTGTTCCCGCTCGAGGACGGCATGGAGGTTTTGTATCCCGAAGGCGGCTTCGCGCTGAATTTTGCGCGCGGGCTGGGCATCATTTTCTGCTGGATGGCGCTGATGGCGGCGCTGGGGCTGGCGGCGGCAAGTTTTCTTTCGTTTCCGGTCGCTGCATTTTTCTCGCTGGCGATGCTGGTCGTCATTCTGTCGAGCGGCACGCTGGCGGACGCGGTCGAGTCCGGCACGGTCGTGGGCGGCAACGAGGAGACCGGCGTGATGGGGCATTCGGGCGCGGATGCGGTGCTGATCCCGATGTTCAAGGGCATTCTGGCCGTCACGCGGCTGGTGCAAAATTTTTCGCCGATCGACTCGTTGAGCACCGGCCGGGCCATCACCTGGAGTGAACTGGGGCTGGCGTTCGGGCAAATCGTTTTGCTGCTCGGCGGCATCGTCGCGCTGGCGGGCATCGCGCTGTTTCATCGCCGTGAACTGGCGACGGCGCAGGGAACGCAATGAACGCCCGCGCCAAAAAATTTCTTCTGCTCCTGCTCGCGGCAATTTTGCTGGCGGGTTCCGGCCAGTTGCAAAATGCCCTGAACCGCGACCGCGAACAGCTCGGCCTGACGCGCATGAACGCGCTGGAAAATGCGCCGCCGGTGCTGGCGTTCACCACGGTCGCGCTGGGCGGCTTTCGCGGGCTGATCGCCAATGCGCTCTGGATTCGTGCCAACGATTTGCAGAACGACGACAAGTTTTTCGAGGCGGCGCAGCTCGCCACCTGGATCACGGATCTGGAGCCGAGCTTCACGCAGGTCTGGCTGTTTCAAGGCTGGAACATGGCCTACAACATTTCCGTCAAGTTCAAGGATTTTCCCGACCGCTGGCGCTGGGTCGAGCGCGGCATCGAACTGCTGCGCGACGAAGGCCTGCGCTACAATCCGAACGACCTTTTGATTTATCGCGAACTGGCGTGGTTTTTCCAGCACAAGATGGGGCAAAATCTTGACGACGCGAATGCGTATTACAAACAGCAATGGGCGATGGAAATGGAGCCGTTTTTTGGCGCCGACGGGACGAATTTCTCCGAGTTGATCAATCCGACGTCTGCCGAAGCCCGGACAAATGCGCTCGTGCTGCGCGAAAAATTCAAGATGGACCCGGCCTTTGCCGAAAAAGTGAACGAGGAATGGGGTCCGCTCGACTGGCGGCTGCCGGAAGCACAGGCGATTTACTGGGGCGCGCTCGGATTGCAAAAAGCGAAGGAAAATCCGGACAAGGTGAAGGCCGATGATGTGATCACTTTGCGCCGCATTATTTACCAGTCCATGCTCCAGGCGTTTCATCACGGGCGCATCATCAAGGATCCCTTTGCCAAAACCGCCTCGCTGGAGCCGAATCTGGATTTGGTTGCCAAAGTCAATGATGCGTATGAAACCATGATGCGGGAGGACGCGAAAAACCGCGACCACATCAGCAACGCCCACCGGAATTTTCTGAAGGACGCGGTTTATTTTCTCTACGAAAACAACCGCGCAGCCGACGCCGCCAAGTGGTATAAAATCCTCGGCGAAAAATATCCGGACAAGCCCATTTTGGACAACGACCAAAATTCCTTGCCGCGCAATCTCACGCTCGACGAATACGCCGTGGCGCGCGTGCAATCGGAGGTCGGCGACACCTCGCAGGAACGCATCACCGGGGTCATCGAAGGGCTGCTGGCGCGGTCTTATTACGAGCTGGCCATCGGGCAGGACGACCGTTCCGCCGGCTTCCGGCTGCTCGCGCGAAAAGTTTATGACAACTATCAGAAGAAGATTTCCAAGATGCAGAGCAACCTCGCGCGTGTCGGTTTGTCGCCGTTTGAGGTTTACAATCGCACCGTGCTGAACGACCTGCTCGATCCGCAGAAAGGCATGCCCTACGCCATGCGCGCCGTTTTGCGAACCCAGCTCAGTTTGCCCGCTGAAACCGTCGCGCCGGTTGTCGGACCCGTTTCCACCAACACGCCGCCCGCGGCGGTGACGAACGCTGTTGAGACTGTCACAACCAACTCCGCCGCGAATTAATTTCGACCATAGCCGCCGGTTCGCGTAGGCTTATTCTTCCGTGACTGAAGACAAAAAATTAAAAAACCGTCCGTTGCGCGTCGGCTTGATTTCGCTCGGCTGCGCCAAGAATCTGGTGGACGCAGAAATCATGCTCGGCTCGTTGATGAAAAGCGGCGTGGAGATCACGAACGACGCGTCGCAGGCCGATGCCGTGATCGTCAATACCTGCTCCTTCATTGATTCCGCGCAGGAAGAAAGCGTGGACACCATTCTTGAATCCGTCGAGTTGCGCGACGCGAGCCGGCGCGGCCAGGCCGTCATCGTTTCCGGCTGCCTCTCGCAGCGGTTTCGCGAGGAGCTGCCCAAGCTCATGCCCGAAGTGGACGCGTTCATGGGCATTGACCAGGTCGCGCAGGTCGGCGACATCGTGGGCAAGGCGATTGCCAACCGGGAGTCCAAAATCCAAAGCCCAAAGCCCAAAGTCCAGAAAGGCACAGTTGTTTCGCGTTTGAACGAACTGGAAAAATCCCGCGACTTGTCCGCCCTCGAAAAAGAAGAATCCCTGCGCGGCACGGACAAATTCGGGAAAACAAAAACCGTCATCGTGCCCCAATCCGCAATTCTGGACGTGACCGCGCGCCCGGTTTTCATCCCCGATTTTAGCACGCCGCGCTTCCGGCTGACGCCGAAACATTTTGCGTATCTGAAAATCGCCGAGGGCTGCAATCATCCGTGCAGCTTCTGCATTATTCCCCGGATGCGTGGCTCGCACCGCAGCCGGACGCAACGCGACATCGTCAAGGAAGCAAAAGCCTTGATTGCCGATGGCGTGAAGGAAATCAATCTGATTTCGCAGGATTCGACTTATTACGGTCTCGATTTGCGCCCGAACCATTCGCGCGCGATTTCGTCGCCGGAGAAATTTTCCGCCGCCGCCAAATCGCTGCCCGCCGATGCCGCAACCATTTGCACGCTGCTGCGCGAGCTGAATTCGTTGAAAGGCGATTTCTGGATCCGCCTGCTTTACACTCATCCGGCGCACTGGACGGATGAACTTATTGCGACGATTGCCGAGTCCAAGAAAGTCGCGCGCTATGTGGATATTCCGCTCCAGCACATCCACGAAAACATGCTCGAACGGATGCGCCGCGAGACCTCGCAGCAATACATTGTTGATCTGATAAAAAAAATTCGCGCCGGCATTCCCGGCATCGTGCTGCGGACGACGTTCATTGTCGGCTTTCCGGGCGAGACCGAGGCGAGTTTTCAGACGGTGCTTGATTTCATCCGCGAGACCAAGTTCGAGCGGCTCGGCGTGTTCGCCTATTCGCAGGAAGACGGCACGCTCGCGGGCAAGATGGCCGGTCAGATTCCCGGCGCGGTGCGCCAGAAACGCCGCGAACTCGTCATGGCCGTGCAGCACCAGATTGCCAGAGAGGTGTCCGAATCGTTCGTGGGCCGCGAGATCAAGGTTATCATCGAAGGCGAGGCGAACGCGAAACAATTGCTGGGCGCGAACGTCAGTTCCTGGGAACACGGCCTCATCCGCGAAACTGACCGGCACACGGCGCAGATGAGGGGCGTTTACCTCGTCGCGCGCGGCGAAGCGGACGCACCGGACATTGACGGACGCGTTTATGTGCGCGGTAAATTGCCGGTTGGACAATTTGCCCAGGTCAAAGTCATCGGCCACACGGATTACGATTTGATTGCCGGGCCGGTTTCTTGACTAAATGGTAACAAACAAAATGGTTTCGAGATAATTGAATACTTTGCCCGCCAAGCCGTCAAAGTTTGTGACACTGTTCACCAATTCAGACAACGTTCATTTATGAAAAGATTGATCCCTAAACATTTTCTATGTGTCTCGGCGGCCGCTCTTGCGCTGGCTGCCGGAGGCTGGCCGCAAAACAGCACCGCCCAGATGCTACCCGCACCGGCGACCATGGACACATCGGTTCCGCCCGCCACGCCGGTCGCGCCACCGCCGAACATCGTTCCCGGCAGCCCGTATGCGGAAGTGGTGCGGCTCACGCAGGCGGGCGTGGATCAAAGCATCATTACGGCTTACGTCCAGAATTCCAGCAGCCTCTTCAACCTGGATTCGGACAAAATCATTTATCTCTCCAATCTTGGCGCGCCGAACACGCTTGTGACGGCGATGATGCAGCACGACCAGCAATTGCAGCAGCAGTTCGCCGCCACGCAGGCCGCGCAACAGGCGCAGCAGACCCAGCCGCCGGCGCAAGCCGCTCCGGCTCCGGACACCACTCCGTCGAACGTGACAGACGTGACGCCTCCGCCCGCGCCAGACCAGCCGGTCACGGTGAATTATTTTTACAATACGCTTGCGCCTTACGGCAGTTGGGTGATGGTCGGCGGTTATGGCCGCTGCTGGCGGCCGACCGTCTGCGTTTATAATTCCGGCTGGCAGCCGTATTGCGACAACGGGCATTGGGTCTATTCCGACTGCGGCTGGTATTGGGCTTCAAGTTACGCGTGGGGCGCGACGTTCCACTACGGACGCTGGTTCCGCGATGCGAGCTTTGGCTGGTGCTGGTATCCGGACACCGTCTGGGCGCCGTCGTGGGTAACGTGGCGCTATTCAAATAACTATTGCGGCTGGGCGCCATTGCCGCCGCACACGGCTTATCAGGCGGGCGTGGGAATTGTTTATAACGGCGGCAACGTGAGCGTGGGCTTTGGGTTCGGTTTGAGTGCAAGCTGCTTCACCTTCGTGCCGACCCAGAATTTCTGCAGCCCGCATCCGCGCAATTACTGCGTTGCGCCGGCGCAGGTGACGCAAATTTACAACAACACGACCGTCATCAATAATTACAACATCAACAACCGCACCATCGTCAACCACGGTATTGCGGTGGAGAACATTGCCGCCGCCAGCCGCACAACCATCCATCCCGTGCCGGTTCACCAGATCAACAGCACTGTCGTCCAAGGCCGGCAAAGCCAGCCGTTCAACCATTCCGGCAATAATGTTTCAGGCGCAAATTATCAGGGCAATACGCGCGATTTCGGTTCGCCCCTGCGAACGCCGCAAGCTATCTGCGACGCCGCAAAGCTATTCTCCGCCGCAGCAAATGCAGCGCGGCGCCGTGGCCGAGACGACTCCGCAATATTCAGCGCCCGCAACCGGCTATCATTCGCCGCCGCAAGAAACACCGAAGCCAGCACCGGCGTTGAATGAAGACAATGCCAACACGCAATGGCAGCCAGCGGGAACACCGCGCAACGTGACGCGCAATTCGTCACAAAACTATCACCATTCATCCTCCGCTGCCGCCTCGCAAACGCCGGCTCCGGCCCGTGCCGCATCGTCCGGCCAGTCGCAGGCGGGCGGATATCAGCAACAAGGCGGCAATCACTATGGGAACAACGGAAACCAAAACTATCCGGGTCATTGATTTGAGCCGGAGATTTTCTTTCCTCAACGCCGTGCGGGAAATTTTCCGCGCGGCGTTTTTGCTTTTGCCGCTTCGCCGCCGCTGGCAAAGTATCCGCGTGGGAATTTCACTGCGGCAATTCGAGCAAATTAAGGAACGTCTCGGCGGCAAGCCGTCGCGCGCCGCCGGAATTTCCCTGGCCGCCGCCCGCCGCCCGCCGCCCGCCGCCGGAAATATCATCCTTGGCATTGACCCGTCGCTGCGCGGCACGGGTTTTGGCGTCATCCAATTTGGCAAATTGCAGCCCGTGGCCATTGCGCATGGCACGATTGCCTGCCCGAAAGATTGGGAACGTTCCCGCTGCCTCGCTAAAATTTCGCAGGCGCTCGGTGACGTTTTGCGCGAGTATCAGCCGACAGTTTGTGTCGTCGAAGGATTGTTCTTCGCGCAAAATTTGAAAACCGCCATCATCATGGGCGAGGCGCGCGGCGCGGCGCTCGCCACCGTGGCCGCGGCGGGCCTCGACATTTTTGAAATCGCCACGCGCAAGGTGAAGCTGGCCATCGTCGGCTACGGCGCGGCGCAAAAAATCGCCGTCGCCAAAATGGTGCAGCGGATGTTGAACCTCGCCGAACTGCCCGCGCCCGACGCGGCGGACGCGCTGGCGCTGGCGCTGGCGCACGCGCAGGAAAATTCGCGGCACGGTTTGACGCCGCCGAAGAAAATTTGAACCACGAATGAAGCCAATCGTCGATTCGTTGAATCGTTGCACCGTTGAATCGGTTGAAAACATAGCGTTCCGGGCGGTTCAACGATTTGATAATCCAACGATTCACGATTTTCAATGATCACCTTTCTCCAAGGCAAACTTGTTGAAGCGCTGCCCACGCAGGTCGTCGTGGACGTGAACGGCGTCGGTTACGAGGCGCTGATCCCGCTGTCGTCGTTCGACCAATTGCCGCCGCCCGGCGGCGAAGTGAAACTGCTCACGCAGCTCATCGTCCGCGAGGACGCGCACACGCTATACGGTTTCATGACGGCGGCGGAGCGCGATCTGTTCCGGCTGCTCATCAACAGCGTCAGCGGCATCGGCCCGAAAACGGCGCTTAACATTTTGAGCGGCATGAACGTGGTGACCTTTCGCGGCGCGGTGGCGGGGAGCGATGTGAAATCGCTTTCGCAAATTTCCGGCGTCGGCAAAAAAACCGCCGAGCGCATTGTCGTTGAATTGCGCGACAAAATCGGCGCGGCGGACGCGCTGGAGGCCGCCAGCGCGAAACACGCGCTTTCGCCTGACGATCAAAAAGTCAACGACGCCACGCTCGCGCTCATGGCGCTGGGTTTCAAACAAATTGAGGCGCACGACGCCGTCCGCGCCGCGCAGACGATGCTTGGGCCGCAGGCGACTGTCGAACAGCTTGTCCGCGCGTGCCTGAAAAAAGGATCGTGATGCCAGGCAAGACCCCCAACTCTCCAAATGAGCCAGTCCGTTCCAAACGTTCAAAAACCGGCGGTGTGGTGGTGGCGCATCAGGTCAAGTGGCATCAACGCGCGGCGGCGTGGCTGGTGTTCGCCGTGATTCGCACGGTTTCGGCCACGCTGCGCTACCGGCGGGATGATCGTTCCAACTATATCAATGTCCCGGTGCCCGGTCCGGCGATTTATTGCGTGTGGCACAACCGGCTGGCGCTTTGCATGCCGGCGTATTTCGACTATGTCAAAGAGCGCAATAAAACACCCGGCATGGCGGCGATGGTCAGCGCGAGCCGGGACGGTGGGTTTCTCACCGGCATTCTGGAATGTTTCAACGTGCAGCCAGTGCGCGGCTCATCGAGCCGGCGCGGGCCGCAGGCGCTGCTCGAACTGACAACCTGGGCCGACCGCGGTTATGATCTCGCCATCACCCCGGACGGGCCGCGCGGGCCGCTTTACGTCGTGCAAGACGGCGTGATGGCGCTGGCGCAACTCACCGGCCTGCCGATTGTGCCGGTGTCGTATTATGTGAAATGGAAAATCCGCGTGAAAAGCTGGGATCGTTTTCAGATTCCGCTGCCCTTCTCACGCTGCGAATTAATTTATGAAAAGCCGATTTTTGTCCCGCGTGAGGCGACGGAGGCCGAGCGCGAGCAATTACGGCTGAAACTGGAAACGGCGTTGCGTGCCATTACGCGCGATTAGCCATGATCGCCCGCGTCAGCCTGGAAATCGCGCTGCGGAAGGAATTTGATTATTTGATTCCGGCGGAATTCGCCGGCCAGGTGGACGTGGGCAGCCGCGTGCAGGTGCCGTTCGGCGCGCGGAAAATTCTCGGCTGTGTCACCGCGCTGGCGGAAGAATCCGGCCGCCTCAATCTGAAGCCCATCCTCAAGGTGATCGGCGCGCAGACGCTCGTCACGCCCAAGGTTTTGCAGCTCGCGCGCTGGCTTGGCGAATACTACTGCTGCGCGCCGGAGATCGCGTTGAAAAGTGTTTTGCCCGAGTCCGTGCGCAAGGAAGACGCCGGCTGGCGTGAACGGCTGTTTGTCCGCGCGCTGACGGTGGCCGGCGAATTTCAAAAATTGCCGAAACGCCAGCAGGATGTTTGGAACATCATCGAGGAGCGCCGCGAAATTTTGCTGTCCGAATTGGTCGAGCTTGCCGAAACGACAACGGCCACCGTGCGAAAACTTGAGGATCGCGGCCTGGTGGAAATCGCTCCGCAAATTTCCGAGCGCGACCCGTATGCGCGCGAAACCATTCTGGCGACGCAGCCGATCGTGCTGAATCCCGCGCAGGCCGTCGCGTTGGAGAAAATCAAATCGGCGATGGACGCAAAGAAGTCAGAATCACCTGCGGCAATACCGTCAACTTTTCTTTTGCACGGCGTCACGGGCTCCGGCAAGACGGAAATTTATCTTCAAGCCCTCGCACACGCACTGGAGCAGGGCAAGGGCGCGATTGTGCTGGTGCCGGAAATTTCGTTGACGCCGCAGACCGTCGAGCGGTTCAAGGCGCGGTTCAGTTCGGGCAAATTACAGACGCTGGTCGCGGTGCTGCACTCGCATCTTTCCGCCGGCGAGCGGCACGACGAGTGGCACAAAATCCGGCAGGGCCGGGCGCGCATCGTCATCGGCGCTCGCTCGGCGATTTTTGCGCCGGTCGAGCCGCTTGGCCTCATCATCGTGGATGAGGAGCACGAGACCAGTTACAAACAGGAGGAGGCGCCGCGCTACCACGCGCGCGATGTCGCCATCATGCGCGGCCAGATGGAGAACGCCGTCGTCGTGCTCGGGTCGGCCACGCCGTCGCTGGAAAGTTTTTACAATTGCAAACGGGGCAAATTCACGCTGCTGGATTTGCCGGAACGTGTGGACAATCAGAAAATGCCCCACGTCCGCGTGGTGGACATGCGCCAGGCCGCCCGCGACGGCAAAGGCGCGCCGATTTTTTCACCGCAGCTCAAGGAGGCCATTCATCAACGGCTCGAGCGCGGCGAGCAGACGATATTATTTTTGAACCGGCGCGGCTACTCCACTTCGCTGCAATGTCCGAAGTGCGGCTTTGTCGCGAACTGTCCGAACTGCAGCATCACGCTCACTTACCACCGCATCAACCAGCGGCTTTCCTGCCACATCTGCGGCCACACTGAAAAAGTGCCGGCGGTTTGCCCGGAGCCGAAGTGCCAAAATCCGGCCATCCGTTTTGCCGGCACCGGCACGCAGAAGGTTGAAGAAGTGCTGGCGAAAATTTTTCCAAAGGCGCGAATCAGGCGCATGGACGCGGACACGATGAAGCGCAAGGATGATTACCGCAGCGTCCTCGGCGATTTTCGCGCGGGCAAAATTGACATTCTCGTCGGCACGCAGATGATCGCCAAGGGGCTGCATTTTCCGAACGTCACGCTCGTCGGCATCATTTACGCGGACATGGCGCTGCACCAGCCGGATTTTCGTGCGGGCGAACGCACCTTCCAACTGCTCACGCAGGTGGCCGGCCGCGCGGGGCGGGGCGATGTGGAAGGCGAGGTGTTCGTGCAGGCGTTCACGCCGTTTCATCCGGCCATCCAATACGCGCGGCGGCACGATTTTGTGGGATTTTACGAACAGGAACTGGAATTCCGCGGGCAGTTGAAATATCCGCCCTTCAGCCGGGTCGCACTGCTGACGCTCAAGGGCCGCAACGAGGAAAAAGTAAATTTTTCCGCCGGCCATTTGAAGCGCGAGCTGGAGAAAAAGCTCAAAGGACTGAGAAATTTAACCATCGCCGGGCCGGCGCCGGCGCCGTTGCTGCGCGCGGAAAATTTTTACCGTTACCAGATCATGCTGCGGACGCGGGCGATGAGCGCGTTGAGCCGCGAACTGGCGCAAATCATCCAGTCGGTCACGCTGCCGGAAGATGTTTCGCTGGCGGTGGACATTGATCCGATGAATTTGAGCTGAACCCACGATTCAGGTGCGCTCATTTCCCTTCGATTTGATCAGCGCGATGCGACGTTGATATTCCGCCTCGCTGATTTCACGCGGCAGCGCGCGGCAGATTTTCTCGAAGCCGGGGAAATTCCAGAGATTCGGAAAATCGCGGCACTGCTGCGGCTTCACGGATTGCACGGAGCAATCGTCGCCATCCAGAAAAATGCACTCGCCATTCGGTTTTTCCTGCAACGCGAGTCCGCCGCGATCCCAGCGCAGCCGGGTGAACTGCTGGATGAAATCAGCTTCGCTGATGTTTTTGAATGCGGCGAGCCGGGTGATTTCCGCATTCGTCAAGCGCACCTGACCCGGCCAGCGGCAGCAGGCCGTGCAACGCTGACATTCGTAAAAAATCGGCATGAGCCAGCTAATCTACGGTTAAGCTTTTTTTATTCCCCGTTGCCACAAATCAAAATGATACAGCGCGACGACGACAAGCGGGTGGCCGATTTTTTCATCGGCGACCAGCTTCGGGATTTCCGCCACCGGCACGAGGTGCGTTTCCAGATCCTCGCCGTGGTCAAATTCCACGCCGTGTTTGAGCCGGCAGTTTTCAATCAGCACGGTGAAGGTGACGTTGCTCAAAATTGCCGGGTTCGAGTGGATGCGTCCGAGCAGGCGCGCGTTTTCGCCCGCGTAGCCGGTCTCCTCGCGCAATTCGCGCACGGCGGTCGCCACCGGGTCGGTCTCGTCCGCGTCCATCATGCCGCCGGGGATTTCCAGCTCGACGGTGTTCGAGCCGTGGCGAAACTGCTCGACCATCACCAGCTTCTGGTCCGGCGTGATGGCGACGATGTTCACCCAGTTGACGCTGTCGAGGACGAAAAAGTCGTGCTCCTGGCCGGTGCGCGGCGAAATTTTCAAGTCCGAGCGCAGCTTGAAGATGCGAAAATCGCCGATGGGCGTGGAGCGGATGGTTTTCCAGGGCTTAATCATTTATGATTTATGATTTACGATTTACGATTGGCGTCAACACAAACCCTGCTGGCTGGCTGGAGACTCAATCATAAATCACCAATCGTAAATCATGAATTTTTTTGCGCCGCCCAGCCTTGCTTCATCAGCGTCAGCAGATGTTTCAAGGCGTCCTCGTAGCTGCGGTTTTTTTCGGCGGCGAGCTGCCGGGCGCGCTTGTCTAGTTGCGCGGCCATTTCGGCTGATTTTTCCGCCGGACAGCCGAGCGCGACGAGGATTTGGGCGAGTTGGGAAATTTCCACGGGGAAATTCAATCAGGAAAACAAAAACGCAGGAAGCGGAAAATATCCGGCCTCCTGCGTTTTAAATTGAATTGCGCGGATTACTTGACCGCGTCAAGCGGCACAATTTTGATGCTGATGATGCCGATGCGCTTGTCGGGGCGGTCGGGCGGATGCGTCGGCGTGTTGGCGATTTTGGTCAGCACGTCGTCACCCTTGATCAATTTGCCGAACGCGGTGTATTGATGGTCAAGAAAAGTCGGGTTGCCGTCGCAAATGAAAAACTGCGAGCCGGCGGAATCCGGATCCTGCGAGCGCGCCATGGAAATCACGCCGCGCACGTGCGAGTGGTCATTGAACTCGGCCTTGACCTGGTAGCCGGGACCGCCGGTGCCCCACGCATCTTCCTTGCTCGGATCTTTCGTGAGCGGGTCGCCGCCTTGGATCATGAAGCCCTTGATGACGCGATGAAAACAGGTGCCGTCGTAAAAGCCGCTTTCCGCGAGTTTTTTGAAATTGGCGACGGTTTTTGGCGCGGCGTCCGGCCAGAACTCGATGACCATGGCGCCTTCGGTGGTGTTGATGATGGCGACTTCGGCGGTGTTTTTTGTGTTGCTCATTGATGCGTTTGGGTTGTTCGTTTTGGTGTCGTCAGCCGATGCCGTCGCAATGCCGGCAAAGAGGCCAAGGGCACAAATTAAATTGAGTGTTTTCATGGGCGGAATTTTTCCAGACACGCGGCGGAAAGTCACGCGCAGAATTCATTTCCGGTCGTTCATTGAGCGCGTGATCAGGCTGGGATCGCTCCGGCGCGGGCGGAGCCAGAAAACCATTCCCAGCGCGATGGCCGCGCCGAACAATCCCGATCCGATAATCAGCAAACCTTTGCTGCCGGAATCGGCGTTCGGCGGCATCGGCGTTTGCGTGGCGGCCGGCGTGGCGGCGTTGGTTTGCGGCATTGTTTGCACGGTCAGATTTGTCGCCACCGGATTTGCCGGCGGCACGACGGCGGTTTTCGTCTGGACGGCCGGCACGACAGTTTCGGTCGCCGGCTGGTTTGTCATCGCCGGCGAATTTGTCGGGGCTGTTTTTGGCGGTGGCGGGCTGGATTGGGTTTTGGTGCCGATGATGATG
Source organism: uncultured Verrucomicrobiae bacterium (assembly GCA_963738245.1). GTDB lineage: Bacteria > Verrucomicrobiota > Verrucomicrobiia > Limisphaerales > UBA11358 > UBA11358. The sequence continues at coordinate 152,476 of CAVTWB010000010.1, read as the reverse complement.
AGCGGCGGGACGACAACGGCCGGCGCGACCGGTGGAGGATTGACAGTCACTTTCGGCGCTGGCGGCGTCGGTGGCGCCGGCAATGGCGGAAACTGGGGATAGTTCGGCTGCTGCGGCGGCATACCCACGCCGCAGCCGACATATTGGCCAAGCTGCGAACGAATCACGATGACAAACGGCTGGCCGGCCTTTTTTTGTTCGCTCCGCTTTTGCTCGAAAATCTGGTTGATGCCGTCGTCAAACGGCGTGCCGCTGAATTTCGCTTCGCCATCGCAAAAAATCAGCACGGTCAGCCGCTCGGAATTCTGCACGACTTTGTTGAGCAGCGGCTGCAAAGCCTCGAAGCGAGTGCTTTTGGCGTAATGTCGTCCGTTCAAGAATTCCACGAGGTTCGAGGCGATCACCGCCGCCCGGTCGGGATCCCAGGTTTGCAGCGGATAATCCCCGGGCCGCAATTCCTGGCCGAACGTCCAGACGCCCATGCTGTCGCCCGCGTGCATCTGCCCGTTCAGGCTCAAGGCCAGCAGGATGTTCAATTCCTTTTGCGTCGCGTCCAGGCGTGCTTTCATGTCCCGCGACGTGTCGAAGATGAACAGGAAATGGTTTTGCACCGTTTGCTCCGTCGGCTGCGCGCGCAAGTTTGGAATCGAAATAATTCCGGCCAGCAGCACCGCAAAAATCCGTGCCCGGCGGAAAAGACCAGTCCGGAGTGTCTGTGTTTTCATTGAATTTTACGGTGGGCGCCCCGGTTAAACCGGTTCCGCTCCGCGCGATTGTGATTTTTCAAATTCTCCTGCATTTCTGCCGTTGCGGCGCCGATCATGCGGATGAAGTTGTCGCAGCTCGCCACCGAGCCGCCGAACCCGCTCACCATGTTGCGCTCCGCGTAATCATCCGTCACCACCAGCACCTCGCCATATTCCTGAAAGCGATGCGCGGCGCGTTCAATCAGATCGTCCGCCGTCTGCCCCGCGCGCGAATACAAAACTTCGACCGTGCCCGCCGCTTCGTTCTTCGGTTTGCCGCGACGTGAACCGGAGCCGTCAAAAAAAACCGTGACCGGCGTGCCTTTGGAATCCTGATATCGCGCGAGCATTTCCACCAGCGCATCGCGCGCGGCCTCGGAATGCCGCGCCGCGCCGGGAGCCAGCTCCGGCCAGTTGTGCAGCAGGCTGTAGCCGTCCACTAAAATCCGCACCAGCGCCATGCGCGAAGAATAACCGTTGGCGCGGAAATTAAAATCCTTATCTTGACCATTGCCCGAAGTTAAACTTGAAACCTGAAACCTGAAACCTGAAACTGGTGTTCATGGCCGACGCCCAGCCCGTTTTCTCGAAATCCACCCGCCGCATCGCCGCGCTTGCGCTGGGCGTCCTTGTGCTCGACCAGTTGACCAAATGGTTCGTGCTGCAATGCATCGCGGCGGGCGACGAAATTGTCGTGATCCCCGGATTTTTCAATCTCGCCAACCGCGCCAACACCGGCGCGGCGTTCAGCCAGTTCACCGGCAACAACGCCTTGCTGGCGGTCATTGCGCTCGTCGCGGTGGTGGCGCTGTTCCTGGCGCGGCATCATTTTCACGCGCGCCGGCTGACCGGCCAGCTCGCGCTTGGTTTGGTTTTCGGCGGCATCATCGGCAACCTCACCGACCGCCTGCTCCCGCACCGCCACGCCGTCGTGGACTTCCTGCATTTTTACCTGCAACGGCGTGGCAGCTACGAGCCGCTGGATTTCCCCGCGTTCAACGTCGCCGACTCCGCCATCTGCACCGGCGTCGCGCTGATTTTTCTCATCAATTGGAAATACGAAAGCGCGCATCAACCGGTGACGAGTGGCAAGTGACGAGTGACATGAATAATTTCCACAAGTCACCAACTGTGCTGTTTCTGTCACCTGCCACCTGTCACTCGTCACCGTAAATGTCAACGCACACTGAAAGCTTTGTCGTCGAAAAATCCCTGCCGTCCGCGCGGCTCGACAAATTCCTATGCGAAAAATTTCCCGCCGCCTCGCGCGGCGCGCTGCAACGATTGATTGAGGAAGGCCACGTCCGCGTCAACGGCCAGACCGTCAAGCCCACACATCATCCGCACGCGGGCGAACAGATTGAAGTCCACTGGCCGGAAGCCAAGCCCGCCGAGGCGCAGCCGGAGAGAATCCCGCTCGAGATTTTGTTCGAGGACAAATCGCTGCTCGTCGTCAACAAGCCCGCCGGACTGGTCGTGCATCCCGCCGCCGGACACGAGGAACACACGCTCGTCAACGCGCTGCTGCACCACTGCAAAGGCTCGTTGAGCGGCATCGGCGGCGTGGCGCGGCCGGGCATCGTCCACCGGCTCGACAAGGAAACCAGCGGCTGCCTCGTCGTCGCCAAGAATGACGAGACGCACATCGCGCTGGCGGAACAATTTTCGAACCGCGAGGTGAAAAAGATTTATCACGCGCTCGTCTGCGGCGAACCGGCACGCGACTCCGGCGAAATTCGCGCCGCCATCGCGCGGCATCCCACGCACCGCAAACGCATGGCCGTGCGCGACGACAGCGACGGCCGCGCCGCGCACACCAGCTACCGGATTCTCGAACGCCTTTACGCCACGACGCTGATGGAGGCGCAGATCCACACCGGCCGCACGCACCAGATCCGCGTGCATTTCCAGTTCATCGGCCATCCGCTCGTGGGCGACGACACCTATGGCGCGAAACAAAACGCCCGCGTCAAGGAGCTGACGAATTACGCCGCGCCGCGCGTGATGCTGCACGCGAAGAATTTGTCCTTCATCCATCCGCGCACGCAGAAACCGATGAATTTTGAAGCGCCGCTGCCGGCGGATTTCAAGCAGGCGTTGAAATTGTTGCGGGTGAAAAATTAAGAGGCAGCCGCGAAATCAATTCAGCAAATCGGCAAACTGTTCTTTGGTGAGTCCGGCTTCGCGAATCAAGGCGCGCAGCGTTCCCTTGGCAAGTTCGCGATGGTTCGGAACGGTCAAACGGCGCTGGGAAGGATGGCGCAAAATGATGTGGCTGCCGGTTTGATGATCCACTTCGTATCCGATGCGGCGGAAGGCTTTGACGGCGTCCGCACCGGAACAAACCGGCAGGCGGCTCACGCCGGCACCTCGACGACCTCTTCGTTGACTGGCAGCGGAATGGCTTCATCGTGCTTTTCGAGGCTGGCCAGATAACCGGCGATGGCGTCCTTGATGTTGTCCAAGGCCTCGTTCCGGGTTTGCCCCTGGGAAATGCAGCCGGGCAGCGTGGGACATTCCGCCACGAACACGCCGTCTTCATCCGCCTCAACATGGACACGGAATTTCATGCCGATACGATACCGGCAATCGGCAATTTCAGCAAGCGGCGTCCGCGCACGAAGAAGCCGGTGAATTTTGAAGCGCCGCTGCCGGCGGATTTCAAGCAGGCGTTGAAATTACTGCGGGTGAAAAATTAAGCGGGAATCAATTCAGCAAATGCTCCCGACTCCGGCTGGGCTTCAAGACTCCGAACGAAGCTTACTGTTAACTCTTTTGTCGCACTCCAATTGTGAAACTAAATGGCATGGCTGTAACTCTAAACATAAATGTCTCCTGGCTGAATCGAAAAGCTCTCATACTGCTTTGAGTCATCGAAAACTGTCAGCACATGCCAGACTCAAACCGAAGTGAAAATTAATCAGGTGCGCTGACCGAATAGCTCTCCACCTTCTTGCCTAAAATGCGTGAAGATACAAAGCCTCCCGCTTGGTAATGCTCTCATCGTCTCCAGAGTCAATCACAGTGCCCGCCGAATCTCGCAGTTCCCATGTGCCCTCAACCGAAATATTGTGCGTCGGGTTGAAAACGAAACTGAATCTGATACTCACCAACCGCAAGCTGAATCAAGGTCGCCTCCTTGAAGCTCGATAAATCCAAATTGGCTGGAACTCCGTGCATAACGTGCGGCCTAACTATTGTTATCCGACCGGCCATGCACGACTCCGTGCGCGGTTGCTTTCACTTTGGTCTTTGTCAGCACGGTGTTAAGCAAACATATCTTCCTGTTTCCATCAAGAATTAACCGCTGGCTCATCTTGGAATAACCAGCCCATTAAAGAACCAACCAGCCCCTAGCTCCGGCAGGAAAGCACCATCCGCCTGCACGCCTTCGGGAAAATCATGCACTCCTTCGCCGTGGGAGTGAACGCCAGCGGCGCGGGAGCACACGCCAACGCCAGAAGAGCGCACGCTTTCGGTGTAGGCGTGCACGCCAAGGCCGAAAGCGTGCAGGCAAACGCTGCGGGAGCGCACTCCATCGGAAAAAGCGTGCAGGATTTCGCCGTTAGCGCGCACTCCAACGGGAAAAGAATGCACTCTTTTTGCGTTGGAGCGCATGAATTTGCCCGTTTTCAGCACGATTTCACGAATTGAATTCACTAAATTTCCATGAATTACAACGATTTAGGCCGAAAACTGGCAAAAATCGTGTTTTCGTGGCATTTAACCGCCCTACCCTGGCCGTCAGCTTGTGAAATCTTTCACAAATATATGTTGACCCCGGTCTGCTGCGGCTATAGCACTGTTACGAAATCAACACAGACTCCGACACCTCGACAGGTGTCACGTTGCCGGAGCCGAAAGGAAAATAACAATGGCAAAAATACAATTGGACCTCTCACACATGAACGTTCCCACCACCATTCCCTATCTTAGAAAGATCACGGGGAAGATGACTGGCAACGCGAAGTTCACCACGCTGGCCACCGAGACGACCGCGCTGGATACGGCGACGACCACACTGGAAACGGCCAGCCTAAACTACGACAAATCCGTGTCTGACACCGAGCAGTTGCTGACCGTGCGCGACAACGCCTTCGACGTCGCCAACACCGCCGCGCATACGCTGGCCAGCGGCGCGCAGAAGATCACGACCGACTCCGCCGACCTGCAGGGCGGCGGCTGGGATCTGGCATCCGGCCATACGCCGGTCGGCGCAATGACCCCGCCCGCCAACTTCCACGCCACGGGCGGCGACATGTCCGGCTCGGTGGATCTGGCCTGGGACCCGCAGCGCGGCGTGCAGACGCACATCGTGCATTATGCGGCCGCATCCACCGGTCCGTGGACGCAGGGTTACGTGGGCAAGAAATCGAGCTGCAACATTGCCGGGCTGCCCAGCGGGGTGGAACAATGGTTCCGCGTGCAGGCCAACGGCGCCGCCGGCCCGAGCGACTGGTCCGGCCCCATCAGCAAACGCGCGACATAAAAAATTGTAGCGGCGTCTCGGCAGAGCGCCGCATTTTTCACCGCCGCAATCCCGTTCGCGGGGTTGCGGCTTTTTTTATTTTGGACTGCGCCGGCAGAGCGAAGCGGCGACGGCGCTTTCGCGCGGGCGGTGGACTTTGAAATTTCAAGCAGTCTCGTGCGCACGAAAGCGGTGTCGCGCTGCGCTTGCCACCGCAGTTCATGACGTGCTGGTAAAAATCGCGCTAGTCGCCGTGGCGGGCGGAGTTACAGATGCAGCCGAAATAAAAAAACTCCGCCGGGAAAAGTTGGTGGGTCGTTCCGCTGCTTGCGTATTTCAAGCACGCGCTGAAATTACCTCGGGTGAACAGCGAGCGGGCCATTGCCGGACAACGACCCGGTCAAAAGGGGCTCATTCCTCATCAAACTTGCGTTTGACGAGGGCTTCGAGTTCGGCGATGGCGGTGGTCGCGTCCGCGCCCTTGACGTGCAGGGTGAGTTTGCTGCCGGGGCCGGCGGCGAGCATCATCAGCCCCATGATGCTCTTGCCGTTGATTTTTTCGCCGTCCTTTTCCACGAAGATGTCGCAGGCGAACCGGTTGGCGGTCTTGACGAAGAGCGCGGCGGGCCGCGCGTGAATGCCGAGCTTGTTCACCACGGTCAGTTCCTTGGTGAAAAATTCGTTGTCGGCCAGTTTCTTTGCACTCATCAGTTTGCTCATGCCAAGCTAAATCAAGTCGCGGGACCGCGCCATGTTATTTTACGCGGCCGGCGGGCTGCCCGGATTCATCTGGGCAATGAGGCGCTCGTTCAGTTCCTGCGCGGCGTTGTAGCCGGACAATTTTAATTTCGTCTGATAGGCCGCGACCTCGATCAGCCGCGCGAGGTCGCGTCCGGGCCGCACGGGGATCGTGATGTGCGGGATGTCCACGCCGAGGACCTTGACGAATTCCTGCTCCATGCCGAGCCGCTCCACGTCGGAAACCTCGTTCCACACCTTGAGCGTGACGATGAGGTTGAGCGTCTTGTCGCGCCGGACGCTTTTGATGCCGAACATGGCGGCGACGTTGATGATGCCGATGCCGCGGATCTCCATGTGGTTGCGGGTCAGCTCGCCGCTGGTGCCGATGATCTGGTGGCCGCCGGCGAGCGAGACCTTCGTCACATCGTCGGACACGAGGCTGTAGCCGCGTTCGATCAGCGCGAGCACCGCCTCGCTTTTGCCGATGCCGCTTTCGCCCTTGATGATGACGCCGACGCCGAGGATGTCCACCATGCTGCCGATCTCCGTGCCGCGCGGCGCGAACATCGTTTCCAGCTCGAGCGTCGCGCTGTTGATGAAATTCATCGTGACCAGCGGGCTTTGGAAGACCGGCACGCCCGCTTTTTCGGCGGCGGAGAGAAATTCCTTGTCCGGCCTCAGGCTGCGGCTGAACACGACGCAGGGAATCTTGTAGGCGAACAAATAGGCGTAGCGCGATTCGCGCTGCTGGTGGGTCAGCGACCGCAGATAATAAACCTCCGCGTTGCCGAAGACCTGCACGCGTTTGTAGGCGAAATACTGCGTGAACCCGCTCAACGCCAGGCCGGGCCGGTTGACCGTCGGCTCGCGGATGATGCGGTTCAAATTATCCCCGTCCGATAGCTGCCGCATCTCCAGGGCCGTGCCGTGCTCCTTGAAAAATCTCTCAACCGTGATGGATAAGGTCGCCATTGCTTTAGTCAAATTGTTGAACTGTTGCATCGTTGAATCGCCGGAACAAATGGCATTTGATCCGGTGCAACGATTCACGTTTCACGTTTCATAAATTGAACTCCGGTCCCAGATAAATCTCCCGCGCCTTCGGGTCGTTCGCCAGAAATTCCGCCGAACCTTCCACCAGCACCTGGCCTTTGTGGATGATGTAGCCCCGGTCAATCAATTTCAAGGTTTCGCGCACATTGTGGTCGGTGATCAAAATGCCCAGCCCGCGCTCCTTCAGCCGCCGGACGATTTTCTGCACCTCATAGACCGCAATCGGGTCAATGCCGCTGAACGGCTCGTCGAGCAACAGCAGTTTTGGACTCGTGACCAGCGCGCGGGTGATTTCCAGCCGCCGTTTTTCGCCGCCGCTCAACTGATACGCCTTGCTCTTCGCGATCGGCGTCAAGTCCAGTTCGTCGAGCAGATATTTCAGCCGCACCGCGCGCTCCTCGCCGGAGAGCCGGCACGTTTCCAAAATCGCCAGGATGTTTTCCTCGACGGAAAGTTTGCGGAAAACCGACGGCTCCTGCGTCAGGTAGCCAATGCCCAGCCGCGCACGCTGGTGCATCGGCATGGTGGTGATGGTGTGGTCCTGAAACAGCACCGCGCCTTCGTCCGGCTTCACCACGCCGACGACCATGTTGAACGTCGTCGTCTTGCCCGCGCCGTTCGGGCCGAGCAGCCCGACGATTTCGCCCGCGCCCACGCCCACCGAGACGCCGTTCACCACGCGGCGACCGCGATACTCCTTCACCAGTTTGTCCGTGGTGAGCAGCAGGCCGTTCTTGGTTTCGTCATAAATGTTTGGCGGGGATTTCCATTTTAGAATTTGCGCTGGAAGCATCGGTTGCGGCAGTTCCTAATTCGGTCAATGTTCTGAATCGTTCCCGGCGGAAAATTGGTTTTCGTCACCGGCAAATCCGCCGGCCCCGCTGGAAGATTTGTTTTTGCCGCTGGCGCGTTGGTGTTGACCAATGCGGTGGCGAGGTTCTGGCGCAAAATAATTTTTTCGTTTTCGGCATGAATGGTGTTGTTCACGCGGTCCCAGATGATCGGTTCGCCCGTCATCGAGTTTTCGGCGGATTCCACCTTCGCGTTGCCGGTCAGCGTCACGATCTCGTTCGTCACGCCGTTCACCACCTTGTAATCATAAACCGCCTTGTCGCTGGTCGCGTGGTTGGTCTGGCCCTTGTCATCCACGGAATCCATCACCACGTTCGTCAGCGCGACCAGATGGTCAATGTGCCCGCCCGTTTGCGGCAGGTCGGCGGTCAGCTCCTCGCAGGTCAGCTTCATCTGCGGATCGTCCACATGCACGTTGCCGCGATAAATCGCATGACGCGCCGTGAGATCAAAATCCGCGCGCTCCGAGGTGATGATGGTCGGCGGGCGCGGCGGCTTCGGCGCGGAATCCACGTTCGTTTGCGCGCGCAGCATTCCGCCGCCGGCCAGCGCCAGCAAGGCAATGAGACAGATTTTTTTCACGATCCAGTTTTCTTTTTCGGCCCGGCTTCAATCACGGTCAGGACATGGTTGGAAATGGTGAGGAACGAATCCGTTTGCCGCCACAAAAAACCGTCGCCATCAACGTGCGAGCTGCCGTCCGCCGTCTCCAGCCGCAGATGCCCCGGCGAACTCGCCAGGCCGTGCAGCGTGTCGTAAACGCATTCCGGTGCCAGCACGATCAGGCCCGGCGTGCCGTTCGTGTCGAATGTTTCGAGCTTGAGCTGCTTGATCAGCAGCAGGCCGCCCGCCTCCGGCTGGGCTTCCGCGCCCGACAGCCGCGACTTCATCATCAACTGGTGCGGTGGCTCAAAATACTCGACCGACGAAAAATCGTTCGCATGGCCCGTGGTGTTTTGCTGCGCGCAAACGCTGGAAAATCCCAACGCCAGGAACACTGACAAAATCACGCCGGCGCTGTTCCACTGGTTTTTCATTCCGAATAATGCGTCACGAATGGTTTCCAGATTCCCTGCGCCCGCAAAATCATCTCCAGCACCTCGCGCACCGCGCCGCGCCCGCCCGCCGCGCGCGTCACGAAATGCGCCGCCGCCTTCGCCTCGGCCACGCCGTCGGCCACGGCCACCGCCAGCCCGGCATGTTTCAAAGGTCCCAAATCCACGATGTCATCTCCGACAAAACAAACCTCGTTCCAACTCAATTTTTCCCGCGCCAGCAATTCCTCAATCGCGCCGGTCTTGCTCAAGCGGTCGCCTTGTTGGACGAGAAAATGGATTTTTAATTCATCGGCGCGCATTTTGGTGGCCGCCGACGGACGTGCCGAGACCCAGCCGATTTTCAAACCCGCGCGCCGCGCCAGCACCAGGCCGAGGCCGTCCCGGATGTTAAACCGTTTGAACTCGCGCTCGCCGCCGATGAAAATCGAGCCGTCCGTCAAAACGCCGTCCACGTCGCACAGGAAAAGTTTGACGCGCGCCAGCCGTTTTTTCAGCGAGGTTGAAATGGGCTTTGGCATTTCAGCGCGCGTGGAAAATTTTCAGCAGGCTTTTCAGCGTCGCGCTCATTTCCGCCAGCGGAATCATGTTCGGCCCGTCGCTCAAGGCTTTGTCCGGCTGCGGATGCGTTTCGATGAACAATCCATTCGCGCCGACGGCGAGCGCGGCCTTGGCCAGCACCGGTGCGAATTCGCGCTGGCCGGTGGTCTTGTCGCCACCGCCGCCGGGCAACTGCACCGAATGCGTCGCGTCGAACACCACCGGAAAGCCGAACGACTTCATGACCGGAATCGAGCGCATGTCGGCCACGAGATTGTTGTAGCCAAACGTCGTGCCGCGCTCGGTGAGGAGAATATATCTGCCGCCCGCCAGTCGCGCTTTTTCCGCGACGCGCCCCATTTCCTGCGGCGAAAGGAACTGGCCCTTTTTCAGGTTCACAATTTTGCCGGTGGCGACGGCGGCTTCGATCAAATCCGTCTGGCGGCAGAGGAACGCGGGGATTTGCAAAATATCCACGACCGCGCCGGCGAGCCGGGCCTGTTCTTCCGTGTGAACATCCGTCAACACCGGCACGCCGAATTCCGCGCGGATGGCGGCGAGCGTTTTCAATCCCGCCTTGACGCCCGGCCCGCGAAACGCCCGGCCGGAGGTGCGGTTGGCTTTGTCGAAGCTCGCCTTGAAGACGTAAAAAATCCCAAGCCGGCGGCAGGTTTTGACGAGCGACGCGGCAACCGTGCGGCAGAGCTTTTCGTTTTCAATCACGCACGGCCCGGCGATGAGAAACAGCCGGCGTGGCGAATTGAGATTTTTCCAGATAACGACGGAATCAGGCACGCGGAAGCTTTAACAGCGCAGCGGCGGAAAGTAAATGGAGACCTTACCGCAGACCGGACGGTCCGGGCACGCAATCAATTGGCCTGAAGCCGGAAGAACTGCTGCGGGCCGGCGATGGCGTTGGTGTAGGGGCTGGTCGCGCCCGGCACGTTGGTAAAACCGCCGGCCACCGCCGGGGCGGCCTGCAGGTTGAACAAATGGTTCGTCCAGGTCAGCACCAGGTTCGTGCCCGACAACTGGAGGTTCAGCGGGGCCGGGAACGGCGGCTGGAACGCCAGAAACGTCGGCTTGCTTCCCATCGCGGCGAACTGGCCCAGGCTGGCGCCCGTTGGGGAAAACTTCGCAATCGTCGCGTTAAAATTGACCGCCACATAAAGAGTGCCGCGACCGTCAAAGGCCAGGCCGGCCGGATTGTTCAGCCCGATTGTGACAAAATTGGTTCCATTGGCGTTGAGCGTTCCGCCGCTGTAGGAGTATTTCACAATCGTGTCGCCGATATAATTGGCCACAAAAAGATTGCCGCCGCCGTCAAAGGCCAGTCCATAAGGCGTGTTCAGGCCCGCACTGGCAAAAATCGTTCCGCTGGTGGCCAGCACCCCGCCGCTGCTGGCAAACTTTTCAATCGTGGATGTGCCGGCATTGGCCACGAAAAGATTGCCGCTGCCGTCAAACGCGAGGCCGGTGGGGGAGCTGACGTTGGCATCGGTGAAGGTGGTTCCGTTGGAATTCAAGATGCCGCCGCTGAAGGTGAATTTCGCAATCGTGCTGTTGAGATAATTCGCCGCGTAAAGATTGCCGGCACCGTCGAAGGCCAGTCCAAACGGCCCGTTCAACCCCGAGCCGGAACCGGCAAAGGGCGTTCCGTTGGTGCTCAACGTGCCGCCGCCGTTGTTGGTGAACACCTCGATGGTGTTGCCGGTCGGGCTGGCCACATAAAGATTGCCGCTGCTGTCGAAGGCCAGGCCATACGGCCCGGTCAGGCCGTTTGCGACGACCGCGCCGTTGGTGTTCAGCGCGCCGCCGGTGTAGCTGAACTGAACCACCGTGTTGCTGCCGGCGGAGGAAACAAAAAGGCTTTGCGCGGGCACGAGCGCCGGCCGTGCAACCAGCAGTGCCAGCAGCAGCGGGATTTTAGCGGACTTCATTTACGGTTTAAGCCATTAAACCACCCGCCGCCTTTTTGCAAGTGGTTTGGAAGAACCGGTTCGAGCATTGTCATTTGCCAGGGAATTGCCGGGCCGCCGAATATTGCAGCCGGTGCTGAAAATCCTTCAATCCCCGAGTCATTGGGAATTCCCGGTCGTCCTGGAGCACTACAAACCATTCTCCCGGCATGTCAAACCGGATTGCCTTGATGCGGTCCAGGTTGGCGATGATGGAGCGGCTGATGCGGAAAAAATTTTCGGGTGAAAGGGAGGTTTCAAGATTCCGCAAGGTTTCGCGCAGGACGTAAACCGCGTTAATCCCCAGCTAACTAATATGCGCTACCTGCTGGGGCGGCTGATGCGCTCGGTTTCTTGAATCAAAACATTAATCAGGCAAGTGAAAGGTTCCGCATTATTGAACTTTTCGACATCGTGCCAAAACCGGGAATCATTTCCACCGGCGCCGTGGACACCCTGACCGCTGCGCCAGACGATAACGGCCCCTTCGCCTTGTTTGAATTTTCCGGCGCGTTGCCGCGCGCCAAGCTGTTCGCCCATTGGCAGATCAGCATCAACAATGAAGCCACACTGGAACAACTTGCTTCCCCGGCGTTTGACCCCAACCAAATGGTCTTGGTGGCCGGCGGATTGCCCGATGCCATTGCGGCTACAGACACGAACCAAAATGCCGGCACGGTTGATTTCGCAAAGTATGAGCGATGAATCACAAAATACCTCATGCTTATTGGGTTTTAAATCGGACACCAGTGGGTTCCACGAGTCCTTAAAAAATCATCTCCGCAGAAACGTGTCCGCCAGCGAACCTTTTTCCGTGCGGATGACCATCCCGGTGTTCACATTGTGCCGCGTGAACCAGCCGTCGCTGGTCTCCAAAACAAACTGGATGTTGTCCGTCGCGGCCAGCACCGGATTTGTATCGTTTTTTTCCAGATGATGAATTTCCTGGATCACGCCGTCGGGCGTGATGTAGGCGCAGGAAATGGATTCGGGACAGTTTTTCATCCAAAACGACGCGCGCTGAACGGCACCGGCAAAACAAACAGCATCGAGTCGGTGTCCTGAATGTTCGTGCGATACATCATGCCGGTCATGTTCCTCCTGGCTCGGTCAGCGCGAGTTCGGCGTCCAGTGTTTCCGCGCCGAGATAAATTTTCATCGTCGGCAATTTTGGCTGCGCCTGCTTGGGCAGAATGTCCCAATGGACTTTCGGCGTGCGCGGCGGTTTCTGGTTTTATTGCAGCCGGCCAGCAGGACGACGCCCAGCAGCAGCGCGAGGATATTTGTCGGTTTCACGCCGACAGCTTGCCGGATGCGCCGGGATTTTTCAACAAAACTGCGCGGCCGGCGGATTCTCGGCTGAAGGATTGTCAATAATTGAAAATTGGCGCCGCAATTCACCGACAGAAAATCGCAAGCCACCGGCAGCCCGGCGGCCGGGCGCGGGTTATCTTGCAGCGGGCAGAAAAAACATTCCGCCGGTTTGCGTCAACCCGCCGGTGCCCTCGGGTTGACTTGCGGGTCGGACAGTTTATTTTAACCACATTGTGACAACCACTAATCACACCGTGCCCGGACTTGTCCGGCTGGACCTGCTTCCGCCGCGCGTCTGTGCCGTCGTCCGCAAAATCGCGACCGACGACGAGGAGATGCAGCGCCTCAAGACGCTCGGCGTCTGCCTCGGCCGGCGCGTGGAACTGGTCAAGCTCGGCGACCCGCTCATCCTCAAGGTTTTCGGCTCGCGGCTGGGAATTTCCGCCGCGCTCGCGGCCAACGTGGAGGTGGAGGTCTGCCAGCCGAACCATTGCGCGCTGCGCGAAAATACTTGCGCATGAGCGCGTGTCACGAAACTCCGGCCACGGTTTCCGGCGCGGCTCATCACCATCACGCCTTCACGCTTGCGCTGGTGGGAAATCCCAACGCGGGCAAAACCACCTTGTTCAATGCGCTCACCGGACTGCGCGCGAAGACGGCCAATTTTCCGGGCACGACCGTCGAACGCAAGGTCGGCCGGCTGCATCTCGACCATCAGCAGATTGTCGTCGTTGACCTGCCCGGCCTTTACAGCCTCGACAGCACTTCACCGGACGAAAAACTTGCCGCCGACGCGTTGCAGGGAAAATTGGGGCACACCGCGCCCGATGCCGCGCTCGTGGTCGTGGACGCGACCAACCTTGAACGGAATCTTTTTCTCGTCAGCCAGCTTCTCGAACTCGACTGCCCGGTGGTCGTCGCGTTGAACATGATGGACATGGCCAAGCGCGACGGCATCCGCATTGACATCAAAAAATTGCGTGCCGAGCTGGGCTGCGTCGTCATGCCGATTTCCGCGCGCAACGGGACGGGACTGGAGGAATTGCAACGGGAAATTTCGCGGCTGGTCGGCGGCGCGATGCCCGAATCCGTCGCCCACAGCAAACCGGCTTGCGGCAGTTGCACCGGCTGCACGTTTCAGGCGCGCTACGAATGGACGGAAAATATTTCCTCCAAGGTCATGGACGCAGAGCTGGCGCGGCGCTCGGTCTGGACGGAAAAGATTGACGACATCGTCACGCATCCGGTCACCGGCGTGATCGTTTTTCAAATCGTCATGATTGTGATTTTTGCGCTCATTTTCTGGGCGGCGAAAATCCCAATGGATTTGATTGATCATTTGTTTGCAACCGTCGGAACGCGCGTCAGCGCCTTGTTGCCGGCGGGCGATTTGCAAAGCCTGATTGTGGACGGCGTCATCGCCGGCGTCGGCGGCATTTTGGTTTTCCTGCCGCAAATCTGCATTTTATTTTTCGCGCTGTCGCTGCTCGAAGACACCGGCTACCTGTCGCGCGCCGCGTTTGTGATGGACAAGGTGATGCGGCGGTTCGGCCTGCCGGGCAAGGCGTTCGTGCCGATGCTCTCCGCGCATGCCTGCGCGATCCCCGCCATCATGTCCGCGCGCGTGATCGAAAACCCGCGCGACCGGCTGGTGACGATCCTCATCACGCCGCTGATGACCTGCTCAGCGCGCATCCCGGTTTATGCGATGGTCACGGCGCTGATTTTTCCAAATTCGCCGCTCAAGGCCGCGCTGATTTTCACCTCGGCCTACGCCATTGGCATCATCGCCGCGCTCGGCTGCGCGCTGCTGTTCAGGCACACGATTTTGCCCGGCGGCAGCAAGCCGCTGATGATTGAACTGCCGCCCTATCGCCTGCCCGGCCTGCGCACGGCGCTGCTGCACACGTTTGACCGCGCGAAAATTTTCGTGAAGCAGGCCGGCACCATTATTCTCGCCATCTCGCTGGTGTTGTGGGCGCTGTCACATTATCCAAAATCTTCACCGCCCGCGACGGCGATTGCCATGCAGACGCAGGCCGTGCAACTGGAAAAGTCCGGCGAGCAATCGAAGGCCGATGAATTGCGCGCCAATGCGGACCGCCTGACCGCGCAGTATTCGCTGCAAAATTCCTATGCCGGAAAAATGGGCCACGTCATCGAACCGGTCATCCGGCCGCTCGGTTACGACTGGCAGATCGGCATCGGCATCGTCAGCTCGTTCGCGGCGCGCGAGGTGATTGTCTCGACGCTGGCCATCGTCTATGGCGTGGGCGAGGACGCCGCCGACAACAACCGCAAATCGCTTTACGACACGCTGCGCCAGGCCAAGCGCACGGACGGCTTGCCGGTCTTCACCACCGCGACGTGTTTGAGCCTGCTCGTCTTTTATATTCTGGCCGCGCAATGCCTTTCGACGCAGGCCGTCGTCCGGCGCGAGACGAACAGTTGGAAATGGCCGCTGTTCCAGATCGCCTACATGAGCGGGCTGGCCTACGTCGCCGCACTCGTGGTGTATCAAACGATGCGGCATCTGGGTTACGCGTGAACTGCGGGAATAAAATTTGTTTCCACCAAAACCTTGCTGGCCGTAATCTTACCATCATGAAATCCATCCGATGTTTTCCGCTGGTAGTTTTAATTTCATCATTGCTGGCCGGGCCGGCACCGGCTGCGCAAACAAACCACAATTTCGCCCAATGGGAAAAGGAAATCGCCGCGTTCGAGAAATCCGACATCACAAATCCACCACCCAAGGGCGCGGTGGAATTCATCGGTTCCTCAACCATCCGGCGCTGGACGACGCTGGCGCAGGATTTTCCCGGCGTGCCGGTTTACAACCGCGGCTTCGGCGGCTCGGAGATCGTGGACTCCACGCACTTCGCGCCGCGAATCGTTTTCCCCTACGCGCCGCGGATGATTGTTTTCCGCGCCGGCGGCAATGATTTGTGGGCCGGCAAATCGCCGGAACA
The DNA here is from genome assembly GCA_963738245.1 of uncultured Verrucomicrobiae bacterium. GTDB lineage: Bacteria > Verrucomicrobiota > Verrucomicrobiia > Limisphaerales > UBA11358 > UBA11358. The sequence continues at coordinate 136,777 of CAVTWB010000010.1, read as the reverse complement.
GGTGCTTGCGGACTTCCAGGAATTTGTCGCCATCGTTCACGCGAAACTGCCGGCCACGGAAATTGTGTTCATCTCGTGGAATCCAACGCCGTCGCGGTGGAAACAGCACGAGCAGGAAAAGGAATTGAACCGGCTGGTGGAAAATTTTGCCAGCCAGACACCGCATCTGAAATACATTGAAACTTATGATCTGCCGCTCGACGCCGACGGCCGGCCGCGTCCGGAATTGTTCGTGGCGGACCAACTGCATTTCAACGCCGCTGGCTACAAGCTTCTGGCGGGCCGCGTGCGGCCGATCTTTTCCCAATGAGCCGGCTTCATTTGCCCGCAACCACGCTTGCGCGAATGCGCGATGACCACTAGAGTTGGCAGGGTTGCGCCCGTAGCTCAGTTGGATAGAGCATCTGCCTTCTAAGTCCAAAACGCATTTCCGCCTATTTCCTCACACGTCGTCTGGCCTTGTATTCATTGGGTATTTTGAGTTTTTACTTCCTCCTGAGTCGGCTGGAATTTGCCCGAAAATCGCAAACAGTATCCAAAGGCAGTATCCAAAACGGAGCATCTGCCGAACATACAGATGCTCCATCACCGTGACCAAACTTGGCAGTCTCCATTCCGTGCTGTCCTGGAATCGGCTTTTTTTTGATCAGGCCAGCGCTCCATTCCGGCAACCCAGTTTCGTCCCTCAAGGAATTGAACGGACTGGTCGTGTCCAAGGCGACACCACCAGGACAAATCACGCGCGAGCGGGCTTCACAGGTTGACGATGGGTTTATCCGCGAAATTATCCGGGTTGAAAATTGAACAAAAAAAGCCAGCTTTGTAGTCTATCAGCGTATTAGGCGGCAAATGTCTAAGCTCTGACAACATTTATAGGTGAAATGATGGCTGCTAAAATCGCGAGCACGGCAATAATCAAACCCCAAGCTACTAACTTGGATTTCGAGCCGCTAATCGCCAACGACGCGATGAAAAGCATGATACCGCTGACAATGAGAACCTCGCTGGTCGCCTCATACAACTTATCAAGCTCCCTTGGGTGCCGAGAATGAAATGTCAGCCAAAAGTAAAGCTGGACGAGAATGACGCCACCGCATCCGGCAGACAAGCCGCAGACAATCTGCTGCCCGATGCTGCGCTTTTGTGGTGTCTGCATAATCAATGCGCGTCTTGCCGCCTAACGAAAAAAGCTGAGCCACCGCCGACTCGCGACGTGAACCGCGACAGCGGAACTGCACAGCGCCAACGGCGGTTGGCTCCGGCGACTTGTTAGGCGGCATGGTCATGTCATCTAATAATCGATGCAAACTGCATCGCAAATGCACCGCAAACATTGCGCAATCACGACAGCATACTGATGACGTAAAACATGCGCTAACAACTCGGCCATGACTTGCTCGCAGCCAAAATGACAATGCCAGCGAATGCTGCAAATCAAGCTGCTGAACAGAAAAGCTCAAGAATGCCAACTCATCGCTGACGACAAAACGTTATGCAGCATGACATGCCAAATCCACGCGCCGATCATCAGACAACTCGACGAACGCTAACGACTGCAGCATAACGCTGCAAATCAGCTCGCTGCAAAATGTCTGTGGCATAGTTTCATGACGCGTCGAATGCCGCCTAACGAAAAAAGCTGAGCCACCGCCGACTCGCGGCGTGAACCGCGACAGCGGAACTGACAGCGCCAACGGCGGTTGGCTCCGGCGACTTGTTAGGCATCATGGTCATCATAACTCATATCAAAATCATAACTGGCCAATGCAATGATCAAATCATGCGCAGACAACCTCTGGCTCGCAATGCTCGAAACTGGCACGCTTGCAAGTCGAAGCTGACTGACATCGTCTGAGCCATCCAAAATGAAACGCCGAAACTGCTGCAACTCGGCTGAACGTCAAACCTCCAGCTCGCGCAATGCATCGCGAGCAACTGATAACATCGCAGCTGAATGATGCGTTGTCATATTTCATAAGCGTGTGATGATGGCCTAACGAAAAAAGCTGAGCCACCGCCGACTCGCGACGTGAACCGCGACAGCGGAACTGACAGCGCCAACGGCGGTTGGCTCCGGCGACTTGTTAGGCCACATGGTCATACTCATACTGATCGTGCAATCAATCAACAGCTCTGGTCGTCAGATCAATCTGCAACAGCTGCAAATCAACCTGGCAAACTCGCACTGCTGCGACGCAAGCTGCGCATCACAGAATGCTAATGACTGCATCGCAGTGCTGAACACGCCACGATCTGCGGCATCATGACTCAATGCGAATCTGCTCGTCAGAACTCAATGCAAGACTGCATCGAATCTGTGCTCGCAAGCTGGACATCATGCCGCGTGGCTCGCAAACGTGCTGACAATGCCTCGTCGCGCAAACCGTCTGCATGAATCGAGCTATCGTAATGTTCATAAGTGCGTAATGTGGCCTAACGAAAAAAGCTGAGCCACCGCCGACTCGCGACGTGAACCGCGACAGCGGAACTGCAAGCGCCAACGGCGGTTGGCTCCGGCGACTTGTTAGGCACACGGCTCATACTAGTCATATCGTCAATCAGCTCATGTACTCGACGTGTGGCACGTCAAACGCTGACGATCAATAGGAATATGACTGCGCCAGTTCGGAATACCTCAACGGCGATGAACATCTGGAAATCATAACGATCGCGTCAAATCATGTCCGATCTCGCGACAACTAAGCTGTCAAGTCTGCTAAATACTCGAGTCGAATACAACGCGTGGCGAACTGCTGACTGCGGCAGTGAGCTTCGAGCAACAGCTCGCACAACCTGCCAATAAAGCCGAAACTAGCAACCAAGCCGAATCTGCGATGCTTCACATTGGCTGCATCAATGCTTTTCGACATGGAATTGTGTCATGCGCTCATGCTGCCTAACGAAAAAAGCTGAGCCACCGCCGACTCGCGGCGTGAACCGCGACAGCGGAACTGACAGCGCCAACGGCGGTTGGCTCCGGCGACTTGTTAGGCATCAGCGATAATCGACATATCACAAATCATGAATCCGACAACACAAACAAATGCTCCGGAACGCTCGCGCAACATCGAAGCTGCTCGGCTGAACAACCGGCATGCTCGCTTCGGCACAAGCTCGGCAATAACTCGTCCGAGCGTCAGCAAACAACGCTATCGCAAAATCGCAGACCGGCGGCAAGTGACGACGCATCAACTCATCGGCTCTAGCTGTCGCTGACATGCATCCAGTCTGCACGTGCTTCCGGCATGATAATACCAACTCAGCGTGTGCGCGATGGCCTAACGAAAAAAGCTGAGCCACCGCCGACTCGCGACGTGAACCGCGATAGCGGAACTGCAAGCGCCAACGGCGGTTGGCTCCGGCGACTTGTTAGGCGGCATCGTCATGGATCTGCTCAAATCAACTCTCAATCAGCTGCATCCGAAGCAATCGCATGACAAACAACATGCTTCTCGTCAATCTGATGCCGATTCTGAACTGTCAATCCGTATGCATCGATACGAGCACAGTCATCAGACTCGATCTCTCCATTACCGCAAAGCGTGGCTCTTTCCAAGAAATCGTACTTGTCTGACCGAGCTCAAGTGCGTCGAACTCCATCCTGAACAATCATACCAAATCTGTCGTTCTTGTCTCGCAAAACGATCGCTGCCCCGAGAATCACAATGATAAACCATCTCTGATAATGAGTCAACGTGCTCATAAACGTGCATGATGCCTAACAGATAATGGACGACTGGCTATGTAGCCTATCAATTTTCACCCCAAAATTGTAAGCTGGACTAAACCCGTTGTCCAGCACTAAATTAGACGCCTTATGACACCGCAAATCGTTTTAGGAAACACGACGCGTCCTCCGCTCGAAAAAATGCTTCCCAACCCAAAGGCGCGTCTTAAGGACCAGTTCCACGAAGTCGCCCGTTTCAAACACCTATCGCCCAGGACGGAAACGGCTTATTGGGAATGGGTGGTGCGGTTTCTCAAATTTCATAGGAAACGGGCGGGGAATTGGCGTCATCCGCGTGATTTGGGCAGCCGAGGGGTGACACCGTTCCTCACTTATCTGGCCACCGAGCGGGATGTGTCCATTTCCACCCAAAATCAGGCATTGAATGGGCTGTTGTTTCTTTACCGGGAGGTGTTGGGGCTGCCGATGGTGGCGGGGGATTTTGTCCGGGTGCGGCGTCCGCCTGGTTTGCCGACGGTTTTGACGCGGGAGGAAGTGCGGGAATTGCTCGCGACCATGACCGGAACCTATCAATTGATGGCCCGCCTGCTTTATGGCACCGGCCTGCGCCTGCTGGAAATGCTGCGGTTGCGGGTCAAGGACGTGGATTTTGCCCGAGGGCAAATAATTGTTCGCGCTGGCAAAGGAGGCAAAGATCGCATGACGATGTTGCCGGAGTCGTTGCGGGAGCCATTGCAGAAGCATCTGGCCGGGGTGCATCAGCAGCACGACCGGGACATGGTGGATGGATTTGGCATGGTGTCCTTGCCTCAGGCGCTGGAGCGGAAGTATCCGAACGCCGGTCGGGAATGGGGCTGGCAATGGGTCTTTCCATCATCATGCCTTTCGGTGGACAAGGAATCAGGCCGGCTTGAGCGCCATCATGGGGTGGAGAACGGATTGCAACGGGCCTTGAAGGAGGCATTGCGGCGAACTACCATCACCAAATCCGCTTCCTGCCATACATTGCGCCATTCCTTTGCCACGCATCTGCTGGAATCCGGCGTGGACATCCGCAGCGTGCAGAATCTGCTGGGGCACCGGAGTGTGGCGACAACGCAGATTTACACTCATGTCATGCAGAAGCCGGGAATCGGTGTGCGCAGTCCGCTGGATCTGGTTTGATTTGGCAGCATCCTCGCTGCGAATGCTTCGCTGGCGGTCTGGTTTCCGGTGTTTTTCTCTTGGACAGTTATTAGAGTATTAAACAAGGTTAAGGGCGACAGCGGGGCCGGGCTCCGCCCGGCTCCCGCCGCCGCCCCCTAACCGCGTTTTTCATGGCACCAATTCCGCATCCTTGATGATGAACCGCTTGTCCTTCTCCTCCCAGCGCAGCACCTTCAGCGTCACTTGCTGGAAGTCCGTCAGCTTCGGAAACTCGATGACGTTCTCGCCATCCAGTTTCACTTTGCCGTCTTTCGGGTCGTGAAACGCTTCCCACACCGCCAGACCCGGTTGCAATGCCAGTTCATGCCGTGCGATGACAAACACGCCCGTCCCATCCTTGCGCTTGAGCGCCTTTGCCGTGCTCGACATGACCACACCGCGAACGAACAGCCCGTTCAGCTTTTCGCCTTGAGCAGTTGATTTTGCATTTGTATCCATGGTTTTAATCACCTCCTTTCGATTGATGATGATTTCCCCGCTGCCTTTGTAACGACCATCTCGCGCAGCGGCCAAAACGAGGTGATCGAAAATATCCCTATACGGCATCCGAAATCTCACATTCCGCGCCAGGCCGTTCTGCCGGATCACCGCCATGCACGCCCAACGCCAAAACCGTTCTGCCATCGTGTAAGAGGCGCGCTTTCGTTTTGGGGTGAGCTTTAGCTAAATCGCTTTTGGGTTCGGCTGGTGAATCCGTCAGCGGCTTCAAAAAGCCTTTGGTCGTTTGAAACACACGCAGGCGTTTGCGCTTTTTGACCCATTCCGGCAAATCGTCCGGCTTCGTCACGTATTTCAGCAAATAATAAAAATCGTCATTGGTGATGCGCTGGACTTTTACCCAGCCCCGATCCCACAACGACGCCAGCAGTTCTTTAGGCAGAAACCGGCGCGTCAAAAAAATGGCGTGGTAATGCACCCAGCCGGATTCATGGAATTCGACCTTGATGCAGTAAGGCGCATCTATGACGTAGGTTTTCCCCTCGTGTTCCACGCCGTGACGGAGTTCAAAAAACAGTTTGCGCAACCAGTCGCGGCTGTCTTCAAACCCGGCTTCTTCGTCGGAATAATTTTTCGGATCGAGCGTGAACGTGAGAAACAACATGCCGCTCACGTCGGGCAGGCGATCCCAGAACCGCGCCAGCACCTTGAAGATGCCAACGGGATGAAACCACGACGCAGGAATGAATTCCTTGATCGTCTGTTCGTCAGTGCAAACAGGGGTGTTCATTTCTCGAATTCTCCGGTGTTAGAAGTTTCCAATAAGAATCGCTCCAGTTCCTTGACGGGATACATGGGGCGGCGCGTGGCACGCGAGGGCCGGAGAAGACCACGCTTGGTCAAACGGTCAATTGATGCGGGGGACTGGCCGAGGGCTTGCGCGGCCTCGACCCGGTTCAATGCCATTTTTGGGACTCCACTTTTTGTGTCAAAATTTTCTTCCGTTTTCATTTGCTGCGGGAAAATATCCCACAGCACTGAATCGGAATATACCTACGCGAGCACTGGCGGGTTGGTAGGATTTTTCTTCTTTGGACGCCCACGTTTTGCTGGGTATCGCAAACCGATACGACGACAAAGTGCCTCGACTCGCTTGAGACCAATTATTATTCCATGAGGTTCAGCGGCATTTTTAAGAAATTGATGGAGTTGGGGAATATTTTCAAATTTAGCGATGTGTTCACGAAATAATAACATCAACCACGCAATTTTCTCGCTCACGCCAATCTTTTTTTCTGTGTCGAAGTCATCTGGCTGATAGACATTCGATTTTCCAAACGCTGCAAAAAAGGCTGAAGACTCGGAATAAGGGCGCAGACGAGCCTCTGCCAAAATCTCGTCAATAAATTGTCGAAATAAACGCCGCCACTTGGCCATTCCCAACGCGTGTTTCTTCAACGCGTTCAGTCCTTCCGGCGTGTTCAATCCCCGAGCTTGCAACAGAACTTGATTGTTGTTTTCAAGTTCCGTTTTCTTATCGGGAGTTAAGGGGACTTCACCAAATAACAAGGATTCTCCGGCACATTGACGCCCTAAAAATTGTCCCAAATCTTTCGCGCCCCAAGAACGGCAATTGGTCAATTTCAATCCGGGATGCGTCACTTTCATCAATGGGATCAACACTTTGAAAACCCAATCCGGCCAGTCGAAATCCTTTTTCGAAAATTTTGGCTGCTGGTCTTCGATGGCGTCGAGTCTGGTGAGAACCGATTGAACCCATGCCTTTTCATTTACTTTCCACTTTTTTACCGTCGATAATTTTTTCATTTAATTTTTCCCCGTCCGCCCGGCTAAATTTAACGCGTTGCGCCATGTTCACGGAATGTTGATCGCGCAAATGACCATAAACCCGCATCGCAAGTGCGCCGCCGTCTTTGTGTCCCAGCCAACGGCTCACCGTCGGAATATCAACACCGGATTCGATACAAAGTGTCGCAAATAAGTGACGCAAGTCATGATGCGTGATGCGTGCCATCTTCACGACCTTCGCCGCCCGGTCCATTGCTTGCTGACATTCACGAACGCGCATGACGGAATTGCCCGCTGATTCGTCGGGACGTTCGGCGCGCAGCCGTTGCAGCAGTTCCAGCATGTCGGGAATCATCGGCACGCGACGGACACTCCAGTTTTTTGTGCCGGTTTCAGGGTCGCCTCGCACGACGATTTCCTTTTTCTCGAAATCACAGTCCGCCCAGGTGATGTTGCCCGCCTCACTTTTGCGGAAACCACCGAACGCGAGAAAGCGCACCAGATCGGCGCAGGGTTTACTGTGACCGCTGCCGCTGTTTTCAATTTCATCCACGAATCGCTCGAATTGCCCCGGTTCCGGCAGTTGGAGAATTTTTGCCCGTTCACTGGCGCGTTTGATAAAACGGGCTGGGTTGTCGTAACGACCGCCGACCTCGATGCCAATTTCCAACAAGGAGCGCAAAACGCTGATCGTGTGATTAAACGCCGTCGGGCTGGAATTGACCCCGAACTTTGCCGCCCAATTCAGACAGTCGGTTTTGGTAATGGAGCGGATTTCTTTCCGGTCAATGCCCGGCCAGCTTTTCACCAGTGCCCGCAGCCGCTGGTCGTGGTAATCGCGGGTGCGCGGTTTCAGCGAGGCGTTGCCGGCGACCCGTTGCCGGTGCAGGGTCATCGCATCGCCCATCGTCATCCGGCCATGCGCGGCTGCATCCCCCGACTCCGCCCGCTGACGTTCCTGCTTTTCAAAATCGGCCAGCCGGAGCTTGCCCACCGAGAGCACATCGGTTTTGAGGCTCTTGCGGATGAGCTTGCCCTTTACGCGCAAGCGGGCATAGTAAATGCCAGATGGAACATAACGGATCAGGTTTGCGTAAGACGTTTTCCGCCAGTCATTGCTGGTTTTGGCGGCGTTTTGCCCTGCTTGCATCGGTTTCATGCAGCCAGTATACAAAGTCAGTATCCAAATTGCAATTTTTAGTTCTCACATGCGAGCAATCGCCTGTGTTTATTGGGTTGCGCCCGTAGCTCAGTTGGATAGAGCATCTGCCTTCTAAGCAGAATGTCGTGCGTTCGAATCGCGCCGGGCGCGCCATTTAGATGTTTTTGCCCGCGAATCTTTTAACCGAAGATGAATGAAGATTGTTGGATAATTACTCCGGCGGGAGCGAAGCAGAAGGGGTGAAGTTGAAACGGGAAGCTGTGCGTCCGAAATCACGGCTGATTTCCGGTCGTGCTTCAGGTCCAAGCCATCAGCGGCTGGAACGTGAAACGCCGGCATCGGCAAGCAGTTTTTTTTCCTCGGGCAGAAGCTGGCCCTGGGTTCGGGCGATTGCTAGGAACGGGGCCGCCCGGTTGGTTTCATGCAGCGCCGCCAGCAGGACGCCGTAATAAAGCGCCGTGGACGGTTCCGCCAGCGATTCGGGTTTTAATTTTTCCAGCGCCGCCACGCCGTCCCGTGTCCGGCCTTGCAGATGCAGGGAATAAGCATAAGTGGAGACAACGATGGGGTCGTCCGGCCGCTGGGCATACACTTCTTTTGCCAGGCGGCAGGCTTGGGGCAGGTTGCTTTTCAAGAGCAGCAGCGTGGCCGCCAAATTGTTTTTAAGGCTGATGTCCTGCGGTGAAAAGGTCAGTTGGCGGGCGTAAAGCTGTTTCAATTTGGCGGTGTTGCCGGTGACGAAATATCGGCGCTCAAGATTTTGCCGGGCCCAGCGTTCGCGCGGAAAATACTGGACGATGCGCCATAGCAAATCATCGGTTTCGCTTTCGTCCATCTGCCAGCGGCGGCTCAAATCGAGAAGGGCGGTCAGTGCACCAAACCGCGTTCCAGCTTCGCCGACCGCCGTCTGCCAGACGCTGTCCGCCACAAAATTATCGTCGAGCAGGAACCAAGCCCGCGACTGGAAAGCCATGCGCAGAAAATCTGTCTCGCCCCAATTGCCCCTGGACGTGAAACTGCGCAGCCCAATCCAATCCTGCTCCGCAAAAAAATAATTCACGAACGCCAGCCGCACCGGCCATTGCGTCCGGACATTCGGCGGCAGGTTCGTCAACCAGTGATGAGCTTCCGGGCGGAGATTATTCGCAATCATCCAGCTCGCCGCATCCGCCGCCGTCGGCGCGTTCGTGGCGGATTGCTGCAAAACGGTTTTCAATTGCGCCTGCAATTCCGGGTTGCGGTTTTTTTGCAGTATGCCCAGATACTGCAGCCGGTCGCCCAGCGTGGCCTGCGCCGTGGCGAGCAATTGCGTCGCATAATTTTCCGCCCCCGGCAAATCGTCGCGGGCCAGCCGGTCGGTGGCCAGCGACCGTAACGCCGCCGCCGCAAAATTGGTGTCCGAACGAAATTGTTCCAGCGTGGTGCGCGCCGCTTCGGCGGCGGGCGGATTGGTGGCGGTCAATTGCAGGACGGCGAGATTGAGCCGGAAAAATTTATTGGTCGGCTCCAGGCGCGCCGCCGCTGCCAGATGCGCCTGCGCCGCCGCGAGGTCATTCATCTTGAAAGCCAGTTGGACGGCGACAATGTGGTAAGCCGCCAGATTGGTGGCGGCCGGTGCCAGATCGTTGAGAATTTGCACCGCGAGCGGGAACGGCGGATTCTGGTAGTGCAAACCAGCGGTCGCCAGCGCCAGTTTGTTTTCGGTGGTCGGCTGAATCTCAACCAGCCGGCGCCGCCAGTCCAAAACCGCGGGCGAGCGGGAAAGATCGGCCAGCTCAGCCATGAGATTGCAGGCGGGCGCGTTGCTCGGATTGAGCAGCAGGGTCTGGCTCACGCTCAACATGGCGTTACGATAATCGCCACGCTCGAAAAAGGCCTTGGCCAGCTTCAAGGAATGACGCTCCTTGTAATGACGGTAAGGCACCCGCCCCAACCAGCCGGCCAACACCAGCAGCAGAACGGCCAAAACGGTGGCCGTCCACGGCTTCAAATATTTTTTTCCGGCACTCATTGCAAAGTCTTTTCTAAAAAACAATCCGGCGGACCATTCAAGACGTCCGCCTCATGGCCCGGCCACGATGACCAGTTTTTCCAGTTCTTCCTGCGCGGCGTCTTTGGCGGCGGCGGCGTCCGCCACACCGGTCACGGTCATCTCTAGTGAACGCTGGCCGGGATTGCGTAGACCTTGCAGCACAGGCGCCAGCCGGTTGCCGTAAGTGAGCGACATCGTTTCAAAACCCTGCCGGCTCACGCGGTCGTCCCACAAGCAGTAGAAAACAAAAACCAGTTGCGGTGTATCGGTCACTTCATAAACCGCAAACGGCAGGCGCAGGCCGCCGGCTTTAATCCATTCCAGTTCCGAAACCGTGGTCAGCGTATGGCCGGCGGCGGTGAGGCAGACGGCGGGCGTGTGATTTTGTGCGAGATGCACCGCCGTGCGGCCCGGATTCCAGCGCAGAAAAACCGCCTGCCAGCCGAGGCCGTCCTCTTCCCACGCGGCGCTGTGGCCTTCGTCGTAGCGCAGGATTTGCCGCGCATGGGCGGTCAGCGGCACTTCGTTGAATGTGGAATTGCTGGTCGGCCAGGCCAGGCTCCACTGCGGAGCGGCAGGCATTCGCGACTCGTGGAAACGATACCAGCTTTCCACAGAAATTTCGCTCATTAGAATCCAAACGCAGAACGCCAGCATCAGTGGCCGGAAGCGCGGGATTGGGATTTCGATTTCGGATTTCGGACTTTTCACATCCGACGCCTCCCTTCTGCATTTGAGCCAGAACGCCAGTCCCAGCAGGCCAAAAAAACAGGCGAGCAAAATGGTGATGCCCGTCGGATCGTGCCAGGTCGCAATGGCCGCCACGCCTTGATGCGCGGCCACCCACACGAGCACAAACATCCGCGCCGCGTTGAACAAAAATGACAGCGCAAATCCGCTGAAGACCAGGGTTAGCCGCCGGGGAAAGTTCAGCCGTAAAAACTCGCCGAGAAAAAGCGAGAGCATCAGTGTCGCCTGAAACGAGCGGATGCCGCTGCACGCCTCGTCAATGCCGATTTCGCCCGTGGCTACTTCAATCACGTTGCCGTGGGGCAGGGCCGGAACACCAAACCAGCCCAGCAATTCGACGGTGACATCCGCGTCCAGCCGCGTGAGCCCCTGGATCAGCGGCGCTTCAATCACCGTCGGCCACGGAACGGCGACGAGAAAATAGCCCACCGGAAATGCGAGCCGTTTCAACCAGTCGCCGCCCAACACAAAATAAATCGCCAGCCACGTCAGCCCGACGACTTCCAGCGCCAGCGCCCAACTGACCAGCCGCCACTCGGGATTAGCTTCCTGCACCAGCCGCGTCGGCGCGTAGAAAAAGGCGAGCAGCATGAACAGCCACGGCAAAATAAACGCAAACAGATTTGAAATTTTTATTTCTGACTCCAGGTTTCCGGCTTCTGGTTTCTGAATCCGCCGCCGCGCCAGATACAAACACAAAAACGGCACGGCCCAGCCGTAGCCATATTGCGGATTCAACGTCCACTCGACGCGTAAATGATTGATCAGGACAAGCCACAAGAATCCGAAGACCAAAGCGATTGGAAATAAAATTTTCCAGTTTGCCCGGAAAATGTTTTCTGAAATCCTCTTCATGCCTTGGTTCACTCGGTGATGCAAATGAATTACGCCTTGAGAAAGCCTCTAAATTTCCATCGCGGCAATCAATTGGGGCAACAGCACGTTTTTCGCATAAGTCGCCGTGACTTGAGCCGGGTATTGCCGTTGGCCGGTCCGCTGCGCCTGCAAATCTCGAATGCTGCGAACCAATTTTTCCGCTTCACCGTGCGCCACGCTTGCCGCGGAATTTCCATCGCCCAGCCGGTCGAGAATTTCCGTGACATGGCTGGGCTGCGGACCGATGTAAATCACCGGCGTGCCGACCGTCAGGATGTTGTAAATTTTGCACGGATGCACGCGGCCGACAAAGGCGTCGCCCATCACGACCGCGTGCGCGTCCGCCGCCGAAAGCGAAGCGGAAAGTTGCGTCAACGGCTGATACGGCAGACACAGCACATTGGCAAGCTTCCCCGTTTCCACCCGGAGCTGCACGCGGTTGAATTCACTGCCGCCGCCGATAAAGCAAAAAACGACGGGTTCATTGCGCAATTGTTCGGCCGCCTGTATCAACGTGTCCAGCGGATGCACCGGACTGTGGTTGCCGGAATGCATCACAACAAATTTTCCATCCAGGCCGTGAAGCTTGCGAAACTGTTCGCGACCAGATGAATCAAAGCGAACGTCATCGTCGTGCGACCACGGCGGAATGACGGCAATTTTTTCGCGGGCGATGCCTTTGGCCGCAATCCGGTCGCGCATGAAACGGTCGAGTGCAATAATCCGGTTCGCCTGCCGGAAACTGAACCGCGACATCCGTTCCAAAATTTTGCCCAGCAGCGAATCCGCCCGCAGCCAGCCGGCGGCAACGGCCTCGTCCGGATTCAAGTCCATGACCCAGTAGCAAAATTTCGCATGCCAGGATTTCGCCCGCCACGCGCCGATGAAGGAGATGAGCGGTGGCGTGGTCAGCGCGACCACCAAGTCTTGCCTGGGCAGGAACGCCAGTCGCAAGGAGCACGACAGGATGAAGCTGGCGAAATCCGCCGCCCGCCGCCACTTGTTTTTTTTGCCAAGCCGAGTTGACCACACGCGGAAGATGCGCACGCCGCGCCAATTTTCGCGTGCCGGAAAAATTTTCCGCGGGTCGGCGTAAGCGTTGCGCCCGGTGACGACCGTCACCTCGTGACCGCGCTCCGCCAGTTCCGCCGCCAGCGCTCGGTCAAATATTGCGCCGTCGCGACCACGTCGGGCTGGAACACCTGGTTGAGGAGCAGAATTTTCAAATGACGAATCGGTTAACAATTTTCACCAGACAGAAGAAACAACAACGGAGTTCAAACCGGACACACGCCGTAGCGCACCCAGTAACCGGCCAGTTTCCAATACTCGGACCTCACAAATTTGGCGATGCCGTTCAGTTTCCAATTTTTCCGCTCATAACCGAAATAGGACGGGCGCGAAAAAAATTGAATGTCCGGCGCGTAATGTTCAAAGCAGTGCAAGGCCCGGCGCGAGTGATACCACGAGGTGACGATGATGACGCGGCGCGCACCCACTTGCCGCAGCAGCGGAATGGAAAACCTGGCGTTTTCCTGCGTGGTTTTGGAATCGCATTCCAGCAAGATGGCCGCCGCCGGCACGCCGTGCTTTTCTAAACTGTGCTCGTGGGACTCGCAATCGCCGGAACCGCTCACAAGAATCTTCGGCGCCGCCCCCTGCTTGAACAATTCCGCGGCACGGGCCGGGCGTTCGTCGCCGCCGCCCAGCACCACCAGCGCGTCGGCCTTCACCGGCCCGCTGTCCACGGTCAAAATCTCCTGGGGAAACAACACCGCCGCCAGACCGAGCAAAAGCAGCGTGCCGGACATGCCAAGAATAATTTTCAGAATTAAATGCCGTCGTCTTTTCATGGCCGGTTATTTCATCCCTTCCTTTCCAGGCCTGGCCGTGATAAATGGCCCGAGGCACAACACGTCCATGTCTGTGCGCCGGAAACAATCCACCGCCTGCTGCGGTGTGTCCACAATCGGTTCGTTTTCATTGAAGCTCGTGTTGAGCACGACGGGCGTTCCACTTTTTTGTGAAAAAGTTTTTATCAAATCATAATACGGCGCGTTCTGCGACGGCTTGACGGTGTGCAGCCGGCCCGTGAAATCCTCGTGGCAGACCGCCGCGAGCGCCGCGCGTTTTTCCGGCCGGATTTTCACGACGTGCATCATGAAAGGGCTTTCGATGTTCTGCTCAAAATAATTGCCAACTTCTTCCGCGAGAATGCTCGGCGCGAACGGACGGAACGCCTCGCGCCGCTTGATTTTTTGATTGATCAAATCCTTCATGCCCGGCCAGCCCGGATGCGCGAGGATGGAGCGGTTGCCCAACGCGCGCGGCCCCCATTCGCCTCGGCCCTGATACCAGCCGGTGACATGGCCGGCGTTCAAATGCGCCGCCGCGCGTTTCAATAAACCGGCGCGCTCGAATTTTTCAAATTTCAAATCCGCCGCGCGCAACGCTTTTTCCATTTCAATTTCTGAATATTCCGGCCCCCAATACGCATGGTCAATCATGCCGGCGCGCGGCTGGTTCAGCAAAACATTCCAGACATAAAGTGCCGCGCCGAGGGCCGTGCCGTCGTCTGACGCCGCGCACTGGACATAGGATTTTTGAAATGGCGTGTCGCGCCAGATGCGCGCGTTGCAAACCCCGTTGAGCGCGCAACCGCCCGCCATGACCAGCTTGTCAGTGGGCACGCGCTGGTGCAATGATTTCAAACATTCAAGCACAACCTCCTCAAACCGCGCCTGCGCCGAGCAGGCGATGTCATTTTCGCGCGATGTCAACACCTCTCCGCGAACGCGCGGCGGACCGAGTCGCTTCGCCAATTCCTCCGAATACAGCGGCGGCAAAACAATTTCGCCGGCGGCGTCCACGCAGTCTTCCAGGTTTTTTCCCAGCGGCTTGAAGAAGCGCGGATTCAACTTGAATCCGCCGCGCGCGTTGACCGAAATAAGTTCGCGCATCAATTTCAAATGCGCCGGCTGGCCGTAGGCGGCGAGACCCATGACCTTGTATTCCTCGCCGAATTTAGTGAAACCGATGAACTGGCAAAGCGCCGTGTAAAAAAATCCAAGCGAGTGCGGCACATGGACGCGGTCCAGAATTTCAATTTTATTTCCCCGGCAGCGGGCGAACATCGCGGACGTGAAATCGCCGGAGCCGTCGTAGGAAAATCCCGCCGCCTCGTCGAAGTCGCTGGAAAAATATGAGCCGGCCAGATGCGCGAGGTGATGTTCGACGCGGGCGGTTTGAAACCGGCAATCCGCTTCGTTCACGCCGCAGGCTTCCGCCAGCAATTGCTGGATGCTTTGCATCTTGTTCCGGCGTTGAAAATACGTCGCCACGCCGCACGCGGACTTGAGCGGCGATTTCAAAACATGCCGGACTTTGGCGGAGATGTTCGCGTTGCTGTCGTTACCGATGGCGACGCAATCCACGTCGCGAAGCGTCGCGCCGGCCATGTGCAGGACTTCGGCGGTTGCGCGTCCGGGAAAGCCGGCGACATGCTTGTGGCGCGGACCGAGCCGTTCCTCGGCCACGGCGGCCACGAGCTTTCCGTCCTTCAACACACAGGCGGCGGAATCGGGATGAAAGGCGTTGAGGCCGAGAATCAAATTCATAAAATCAAAATCTGAAGGCGGTAAAACAAAAGTGGAAATTTACTTCGATATTCTATCTACCGTTTTTGGTTTCAGTTTTGCCTCAACCAGTCGCAGCGAGAGAATCAGTTCCGAGAGTGTGCGCTGGAACACATAATACCAGCCCGGCCAGCAATCCAGAATCAGTCCCTTGCCGAGCAGTGTGTAAAAAAACACGAGCGCCGGCGCGAAAAGAATTTTTCGCCGCAAATGGTCTGGAAAACTCAAATCATCCGGCGGCGTTGCCGTCAGCTTTGCAACTTCGAGCGCGGCATAACGATCCTGCGCCCGGAGCCAGCGCAAAAACGGCTTGTGATCATCGTGGTCAATCACGCCATCAAGAAAGGAGGGCTGCCCGTTGAATTGCAGCCGTTGCGTGTGCCCGTCCTGGACGTAATGGCAGCGGTTTTTGCGGAACAGCACGGCGCGCGGTGGATAAAGCGTGCCGCGCAATGGCCGGCCAAAAATGCAGTAGCGAAAATTTGCCAAACAGGCGTTCAAATTATCTGCGGGCCGCAATTTTTCCAGCTCACCCGCAAATGCCGACGGCAAGACATAATCCGCATCCAAAGCCAGCACCCACGGCGTGCCGGTCTGGTCAATCCCGAAGTTCCATTGTTGCGCGTGCGTGTCGAACGGTCGGTGAATGGTGCGAACATTTTGGAATAGGGCGGCAATGGCCAGCGTTTCATCCGTGCTCCCGCTGTCCAGGATGACGATTTGTTTCGCCCAACGCAACCGCTCCAGACAGCGCGCCAGATTCGGCGCTTCGTTGCAGGTCAAAATTAAAACTGTAATTTCCTCAAGCTTCACGACGCGCCTTTTGACAAAAGATCGAAATCCGCGAGGCATTGTTCGGCCACGGCGGCATAGCTGAATCGTCGGGCTATTGCGGCGGCTTGCTGTCCGGCGGCGGAGATTTGACCGGGTGTAATCATAACTTCCGTTAGTTTGTCGGCCAGCGATTTGACCGGATTTCCGGAACGATGATTGAAGAACCAGCCCGTTTCACCGTCGGTAAGGTAATCGCGAAAACATTCCAAGTCCGAAACGACCGGCGGCACGCCGCAGGCCATGGATTCAAGCGGCGCCACGCCAAAAGACTCGCCTTTTTCCGCCAATGACGGATAACAGAACAAATCCGCCTGACGGTAAATTTCCGCCAGTTTGCCGGAATCAAACACCGGACCGGCAAATTCGACCGGCAGTCCGGCCGCCAGTTTTTCCAGCCGCTGCTGGTATGCCGCGCCGCCGCCACCCGATTTTTCTTCAACCGGCCCGACCAGCCGCAGCCGCCAATCGGGATGCCGGTATGGCACACGCGAAAAAGCTTCGATCAAAATATGCACGCCCTTTTCGGGATGCAGCCGGCCCACGAACAACAGAATTTTATTTTCGTCCGCGGCCCGCCGGTCTTTCGCCGGAGTCATGACGTTGGTGTCAATCGGATTGGGCACCACGCGCGTTTTGGCCGCGAGCGACGGACATTCCCGCACGATGGCATTTCGCACCGCACCGGACGCGGCGGCGATGCGCGCGGCGGACTGGTAAAGCCGGAATTGTCCCTTCGGAAAACGGTTGGCGTTGATGACCACTTTGCCCGCGTCACGCCGGAAGCGGGCGGCGAACACCGGCAGCCAGAAATCGTTCGTCACCAGAATATCGCCGGACGGCAATTGCCAGGTTGCGCCGGCCGCGTAAAAAAAATCCTTCACCAAATCCAGCTTCACCGAAAGCCCCTGCGAAAATCCGCCCCAGCGGAGATAATTGACGCCATTGATTTTTCCCCGTCGCGGCTGGCCTGGAAATGAGCGCGCAAAAATGCCGACAGAATGGCCGCGCCGGACGAACTCCTCCGCCAAGCCCTGCCACAGGCGCGGGATGGCGCCGCCCAGCAACGGTGGCACCGGCAGCATCGGTCCGGTGGCAATGGTGATGTTCATTTACTTAACAGGAGAAATTCGGAAAGTTAAAATCCGAAATCATGCTTTTATGACACAACCCGGCATGGCCGCGCGACCGCAGCACCAAAGATACGCCGCTTTCATGTGTTCTCCAACGCTCCGCCATGAATATTTTTGTGCAACCATTTCTCGTCCGTTTCGTCCCATCGCCCGAAGCTGTTCGCTGGAAAGCGACAAGCCCGACGCCAGCGCCGACGCCAGTGCTTCCGGTTGATTTTCAATCCACCAGCCGCAGCGGTGGATTTCCAAATCGCGCCACGGGGCGGCGCGCGTCGTGATCACCGGCGTGCCGCAGGCCAGCGCTTCGCCGATGACTAGACCGAAATTTTCGGAATGCGTCGGCAACACGAACAAACCGGCGTTGCCCAGCGCGCATGTTTTGTCATCGCCGGTCAACATGCCGGTGAAGGTGACGCGCTCCGACAACCTGTCGGCCAGCACCGACTGGCGCAGGTCATCGCCGTGACCGTCCAAATCCGGTCCGGCCAAAATCAGATGCCAGCCGGGGAATTTTTTTTCCAGATCGCGCCACGCCGCCAGCAGTTCGAACACGCCTTTTTTGGGATGCAGTCGCGACATGAACAGCAGCCAGCGCCGGTTTTTCAAGGCCGGAAACCGCTGCTCCAACATCGTGCGCGCCGGCACACTGGCCGCCTCCGGCATGTCAATTCCGTTGGGCATGACCGCGACCGGCTGGCGCACGCCGATTGCCCGCAGCGATTTCATTTCCGCCTCGCTTGTGGCGTGAAACATTTTGGCGGCGGCAAAATTATTTTTTTCAAAAAGCCGCCACGTCAGGAATTTTTTGAAGCGTCCGCGGTTTAACGACCATTCCTCCACCATGCCGCGCGGGGAAATCACGAGTGGTATCCGGTGGCGCACGGCGGCCTCGCGCGCATACCAGTTTGGAAACATCCATAGCCCGTGGTTATGAATCAGGTCTGCGCCGCCGCCAATATCCGCCAGAAGCTGTTTGCGAAATGATGGGTCAAGGCCGCGAGTATGCCGCGTAAGCCAGGAAGCCTTCTGGCTGATCAATGTTACGTTGAGCATCGGCGTCTGCAATCCGAGACCGGAATAATCCAGCGTGGCCAAAGCCGATTCCAGACCGCTTACGGCGAGTTCCTCGGCCAGGCGCGGCACGCTGACCGCCGGCCCGCCAACATCGCGGTTGATGCTGGCGACCACCTGGCAGACGCGCAATGGACTCATTTTAAAAGCGGCCGGTAAATAATTTCACCGGGTTATGCCCGGCAGTGGAACGCGGAACGCTTCGCACCAGCGGGTCAGCACGAACAGGCTCCATTTTTGATACCAGGTCTGGACCTGCACGCCGGAGCCGTCGCCGATGTTTTCAAAAAACGGTTTCCATTCGGCGGACAACCAGCCTTCGAATGGAAAAACAAAACCCTGTTTGGGGCGGCGCATGACCCATTCCGGAATTTCCGGCACCGCCCGACGGAGCAGATTTTTATTTCCAGCCAGCCGGCAGGCGGCGGGAATGGCGGTCAGCGATTCCACAAGCTGCCGGTCCACAAATGGCACGCGCAGTTCCAAGCCCCATGCCATGCTCATCGCATCGCTGTCGCGCAAAAGCTGGAAGCGCATGTAGTTTTCGATTTCCAACCGGCAAACTTCATCTTCCAGGCTGGGATCGGTGTGGTTGAAAACATTTGCCGGCACGGGTTCGGACACCGGCATCTCATGGCCGGTGTAATGCCGCACCAGCCGGTTCGCCTCGGTGGGTGTATAAATGCCACGATAGGTTTCGTAAGCCCGCGCCACCAAGGGCGGTGTTTGCAGGTAATTGCCGAGACGCCGCATCGGCGCGCGGCGCGCGGATTTTTCCAGGCACCGGCCCGCCAGCGCGCGCAACGGAGCCACCGGTTCCAGCCGGCGGCTCCAGCGGTAAAGGCGCGGGACATTGCGGAAAGAGCCGTAGCCGCCGAACAATTCGTCGCCGCCCAAGCCGGACAACACCGCCTTGATGCCGTGATCATGCGCGTGTTTGGAAACGCAAAAGGTGTTGAAGCCGTCAATCGTCGGCTGGTCCAGCGTGGCCAGGAAATTTTCGAGCAGCGACGCGCCGGTGGGCGCATCCAGCCGCCAGTCGAAATGCTTGGAACCGAAATAATTCGCCGTGCGCCGAGCGATGTCACCCTCGTTGAAACGTGGGTCATCGAACGAAATGCAAAAGGTTTTCAGTTCGGCGAAATCCATTTGCTGCGCGAGTGCCAGCAGCGCGGTCGAATCCAGCCCGCCGCTCAAAAACAGTCCGACCGGCACGTCGCTGACAAAATGCCGGCGCAGTGAATCCAGCAGTGCGGCGCGCGCCAGCGCGGGACCGGACGCGGCGTTTTCCGCGCGCGGATGGAAACTCATCCGCCAGTATTGCTTCAATTCCGTCTGCCAGCGCTGCCACATCAGGCTGTGTCCGGCGGGCAAAATTTTGACGCCTCCAATCAGCGCGTTGGGCGCGGGCACCGAGCCGGTCACCAAATAGCGTTGCAGCGATTTGAGGTCAAGGCGGCGCGGGATTAATTCCGATTCCAGCAGCGCGCGCAGCTCGGACGCGAAGACCAGCCGGTTGCCCTGCTGGTAATAATAGACGGGCTTGATGCCCAGCGGGTCGCGCGCCAGAAAACATGTTTCCTCCTGCGCATCCCAAATGGCAAAGGCGAACATACCGACCAGTTGATCCACGCAGCGCGGGCCATCGCGTTCGTAGAGGCGCAGAATGACTTCGGTGTCGGACTGGGAATGAAGCGTCACGCCGGACGCCGCGAGCTGCTGCCGCAGTTCGCGGAAGTTGTAAATTTCGCCGTTGAAGGTGATCCAGTATCGGCCATCGGGCGTGGCCATCGGTTGGTGTCCCGCCGGACTTAAATCAAGGATGGACAGCCGCGTATGCGCCAATCCGCACCGCGACTCCGGCTTCCGGCTTCCGGCTTCCGAAAGAAAAATCCCCTCGTCATCCGGCCCGCGATGCCGCAAGGCGCGACGCATCCGCGACAACGGGGCTTCCCGGTCGGTGGGGTCCGTCGCGTATTCAAGAATTCCGGCGATGCCGCACATAAATCAGAATTCAAAGCTCCGAAGAAAACGTTGACTTCGGAAATTCATTTTAGTTTTCCGCTTTTAGAATTTCAGTTTTGCGGCCAGCTTTTCCAAAAATGGAATCAGTCCGGACACGACCATTTCCTCCGTGATGCCGGTCATGCAGCGATGGCGTTCCTTGACGCACTGGTTCAAAAAACAATCCTCGCATTCCGTGCGCTGCCGGAAAACGATGTGCGGCTCCACGTCGGGATCCCACGCGCCCGGCGGATTGCGCGCGCTGACCACGGCGGCCACCGGGCAGCCGACGGCGGCGGCGGCGTGCATGGGACCGGTGTCATTGCCAAAATACGCGAGCGCGCCGCGCAACATCGCAAACATTTCCGGCATGGACAGCGGGCCGGGAAGCCGCAGTTCGGGGAACCGCGAAGACACCTCCTTTCGATAATCCACGCATTCTTCGGCGCTGCCAACACCGACCACTTTCAACCGAAAACGATCCGACACGGTTTTCAGGACGCGCGCGTAACGGGCCAGGCTCCATTTCTGCGTCGGCGCCTTGCCGCCGCCGCAGAAAACCAGGTAGGAGGTCGTTTCAGAAATTCCAAGTTGCCATAATTTTTCC
This sequence comes from uncultured Verrucomicrobiae bacterium, assembly GCA_963738245.1. GTDB lineage: Bacteria > Verrucomicrobiota > Verrucomicrobiia > Limisphaerales > UBA11358 > UBA11358. The sequence continues at coordinate 115,535 of CAVTWB010000010.1, read as the reverse complement.
AGCACGCGTTTCCGCGTCGCGTAATCCATCGGCACGATGTAGTCCGGTTTTTCCCCGCGGATGCCAACGGCGCGGAGCACCCGCAAAAGCCGCCCCGGTTCGTTCGGCTGCCAAGAATGGTGCAGGGCGGGAAAATTCACGCCGCGCACGTCGGCGACGCCGCACCAGTGGAAGAATTTTTTTTTCTGCGCCAGGCTGGCGGCCGGTTCGCGCACTTGCGGCAGGATCACCACCAGTTCCGGCCGGCACGCGCGCACATGGCGCGCCATTTGCCACAAGGTCGCCGGCCCCTGCCCGCTGCGGTAGGTTTTCACCTCGTCAAAAATGCCCAGCATTTCCACCACCTGCGTGACGGAAACTTTTCCCCGCGCCGGGTGGTCGCATAAAAGCACCAGCCGGCTGCCATCAAATCGTTCGCGGACCAACCGGAACGCCGGGATGGCGCAAACGGTGTCGCCGAGGTGTCCGGTGCGATACACGAGCACGCGCTGCGGCTGGTTCGGGTTCATGTGTTTTTACGGGTCAGCGTCGCCGTGGTCATTCCTGAAAAGCGGGTGCGTTTTGGAACGACTGTTTTATTGGAAATGGAACACAGCAGAACGGCGCCCAGGAGCAAAGTCTGCGACAGCGAATTGCAAATTTCAGGAACGGTGTGTTCCAGGTCAATGCTGTAAACAAGAAAAATGCAGGTCATCAGCCAGCCGATTTGTTGCGGTTGGAACCGGCGCGACAACCGGGCGGGATAACCAAAAAATATTCCCATGAACGCGCCCGCACCCAGCAGTCCCAGCCAGCCAAAATTAATCCACGCCTCGGCGACCGGTCCGACACTGATGCCGGTGACGTCCGAACCTTCCTCCGTTTGAATTCCGAGATAAATTCCCAGTGCCTCGGTCGGCACGGTGGCGCGCGGCTTTTCCGGCCAGAGAATCCGAGGCACCATCAGCTTCGGCAGCATGGCGTAGGAGGCGCCATAGACAAACGGTTCACGCTGGGGGGTGGTTTCCATGGCCAGAGCCAGAACCTGAATCAGGCTGGTGCGCTGAAATACGGCAAGCTGGTCCGAAGATGAATCTGCATTTTTTGTAAACGCGTCCCACGCCGCGCTGAACCACAGGTGATAGGTTCCCGTCAAACCGGTCGGGGTCGCGACGTATTCCGTATCGCTGCCGCCGGTCATGACGGCGCGGTATTCTTCTTTTCCCAGTTGAAGCATTCCAATCAGCAGCACGCTTCCAATGATGGCAATGACCGGCGGACGCTTGCGCCCCAGTGAATAGGCCAGCAAGGCCGCGCCCAGAATGGTTGTGCCAATGATCAGGCTGCCGCTGGCAAAACTGGCCGCCAGGCCAAGTCCCATACCGCCGATAGCCCACGACCGCGCAGCAATACTCAGCCGGCCCTGCCCAAATTGGTGAAACAAAAACACCACCGCGACGCTAGCCAGCGCACCCAGCGCCGACATGAACACATTGCGGAGGTTGCCTAGACCGGGGATCAACCCGGATTGCAGCGCCAGCATGAGCGTCACCCAAATCATGAACATGATCCAGACCGTCTTGAGACTGATTTCCCGCCGGAGGAACTCTCGTTCGGCGAACACCGGTCGCCGCCAGGCAAGGACGGCCCAATAACTGGTCACGAATGCCCCTACAAAAACCCCCACGCCGGTCAGGGCCTGAATTCGGATTGCGTCGGAATAATCTGTCAGTCCTTGCTGTAGTCCCAGGCATGGCAGGATGTAATAAATCAGATGCATCGCTGCAAAACTTTCCCCCAAGGGCAGGTGATCCATGCCTGATTGATACCACCGGACGGCGGGGAGCAAGCACAGTGCCGTCAGTGCGGCCAGCCAGATGAGTTCCACCGGACCGATGACGCCGCCCAGCCAGGCATGGATCATAAATCCCGCTAAAGCGGCCAAACCCGCACCCACCGTCCATTCCAGCGCTATTTGAGGACGGTCAGTTGCCGGAGGCTTTCGACGAGCGCGGTTTCGGTTTTCTCGATGGACCAGTTCTTCGCCCATGTTTTTATTTTTTGCCGGCGTGCATCGTCGCCGGAAAAAGAAATGGAAGCCAGCTTCCTGCCAAAATCCTGCCAGTTATCTGCCCGGAAAACGTCACCGCTCCATTCGGAACGGATGACATCGGCGTGGCAGCCCACCCGGTCGCTCACCAGCACCGGCCGGCCGCAGGCCAGCGCCTCGTTCACGGCCAGTCCCCAGGTTTCATTTCGTGAAGGCAACACCACCCAGTCGCCGAGCCGGTAAACGACTGGCATCCGGCTTTGATTTTGAAACGGCAGCACACGGAACCGTTCCGGGTGCCGGGCGGCCAGTGCGCGCACGGCATCGCCTTGGTTGCCATCACCGACGATCACCAGCACGGTCTTTGGAAGATTGCATTTCAAAAATGCATTCATCAACGGCACCGGCCGTTTTTTGTCCTCAAATTTGCCGGCGAACAGCAGCACTTTTCCGTCCTGTTGAATTCCCAGCTCCGTTCTCCATGCAGCCGCATCTTGTTCCAGTTTTTCTTCCGGATGCGCGAACCGCTCCACTTCGATGCTGTGCGGGCAGTAAAATAATTTTGATTCCGGCACGCTGAACGCACAGTAATAATTGCGGTTTGCCTCGCCGACATACAGGAACGCCGACGGCCACGAAAAAACCTTGGACAAAACCGCGCGTTTCATCGCCCAGCGCCAGCCGGCTCCGCGACCGTCCAAAAGATGCGAGTCGCCGCGAAACAAAACCGGAATGCCGCGTCGCGCCAAAGCCCTCATGGCGAAAAAATGGCTGTGATATGCATAACCGGTCACATGCACCGCGTCCGGCCGCCACGCAAGCACGGCGGCCACCAGCGATGGATTACGCAATCCAAAAAAACGATGGCTGCCGGGATCACGCGCGACATTGGGAACCACTTCATGTTCGTAGCCGTCCGTCAGCGGAATATCCCACGCCACCGGCTTTTGAAACCCTTGATCCAGTTGCGCGCGGTCGCCGCCATGCCAGGTAAAAAAAACTTTGATGGCCAAATCATCGCGCTGCGCCAGCCGCCGATACAGCGGCGTGTAATACTGGACCGGATGCGAGACGATGAAGGCGATTTTTTTCAAAAGCTGGAACGTTGAGCTGGAACGTTGAGCACGTTAAATTTCTGAAACGTTGGCGGACTTTTCTGAATTCCGTTTCAATATTTCAGCTTTTACTTTTCAAATTCCCCCACCGCTTCACTCACGCATCGCCGGTAATTCGCCCAGGTGCAGGTCTCGGCTTTGGTGCGCGCGGAGATTTTCATCGCCGGCAACCGGTTCCGGTTTTGGGCAAACCAGCGCAGGCACTCGACGAGGGCGCTTTTATCGTCTGCCGGAAAAGTGCGTCCGGTCTGGTCATCCAGCGCGTCCTCCCATCCGCTTGCATTACTGGCCAGCACGGGAAGCCCGCAGGCCAGCGCTTCGCCGACGATCAGGGCACGGCCTTCAAAAAACGAAGGGCACACCAGCACATCCGCGTTTTGCAAGCGTTCACGCAGCTGCTCGCGCGGCAACGGGCCGGTGAGCGTGACCGATGATGGCAGCTCGCGTTTTTTTGCTTCGTCAAACTGCCATGAGCCGACCAGCTCCAGCGTGGCGTCCGGCAAGTCCGCCAGACGCCAGGCCGCCATCAGCACCGGAATGCCTTTGCGAAGGGAAATTTGCCCGGCATAAATGAAACGCATTTCTGACTTGGGACTTGGGACTTCGGACTTCTGGCTCGTTGGTTTCCAAAATTCCAAATCCACGCCATAAGGTGTCAGCGTAATTTTCTTGTCCGGATGAAACCGCAAAATGGTTTCTTTTACAAATGTGCTCGGCGCGAACACCAGGTCGGCCAGTTCCATTTCACGGAGCTTTTGTTCCGGCCTCACCCAGCGGCTGGAGGGCAGTCCACCCGGTGGCAGCCAGTCCGCAAATTGCTTCACGAGCCGGGCCTGCGTCTGTTCCCAAGCCGGATAGTAGCCAATAGGCATGTCGTAAATGCAACTCTTGCCGAGCCGCTTCGCCTCCTCGAATTGCCTTAGCGAACAGTCTTCGTAGGCATGAACCGCGGTTACCGTGGCGCGACGGCATTCACGAGCCATGGTCTTCATCAACCAGTCGTTCGCTTCGTAAGACAAACCTTCATCACACGTGCCGGATTGTCGCCGCCACAACCGCCGCCATTCACCGAATCGGCCCTGGATTTTTGGGGCGTGCGCCAGCGCCTCAAACCGCCGCCGTGCCAGACGCGCGGCTTGCGTTCGCAAGGCCGGCATCATCAACATAATTTTCAATGTCATTGCTGACGGCATCCACGGCGTAACAAACGCCCCGAGCCGGCCCGTCTCAAAATGCGCCAGTGCTGCGTGGTGCGAATTGGGATTTCCTCCGGGATGGCCGAACAAAATCATGAAAATCAAAACGCTGGAACCCTGACAGGTAAAAATCAGGTGTCGCCCTTTTTAAGTCTAGGCACCGTGCGATTGAGCTTTTCGTTTGCGAGGCATTTCTCAAACAACCCCGCGTGTTTGCGGGCCTCGGCGGCGGCGGAAAATTCCCTGCGGATATTTTCACGAGCGAATGTCTGGCGCGCGTGCGCTTGCCTCAAAAATTCCAGCAGCCGCGTGTCTTCTGTTGCCTCTAGTTCTGCCGGGCCGGAAAAATGGATGAGCGTGCCGAGCTCGGGAAATTGTCTGAAATAATCATTCGCCTGTGAACCGGCGTGCAGGCAGGCCAGCAGTGGCTTGCCGGTGAGTGCGTAGAGAAAGAGCTTGGACGGCATGTAAGCGGGGTCATCCACGCCCAGCACCAGCAGACCGTCGGCCTGCAACGCCAGACCCAAAGCGTCAACATAACCGATGCGCGCCGGTTTCTCCTCAACCAACTCGCCGACGCCCGCGCTTTCGGCCAGTCTCTGCAAATCTTTGGGACCTCCTGGTTTCCAATAAGTGAAGGTGCCAAGCAGTCGGATTCTAATCTTATTGACAAGTTGTGGTTCAAATTGCTTGAGCCGAGCCAGCCCTTGACAGATGCGACGGAATGATTGGGCCATGATGGAGCAACCTGCGCCGACATAGACAATATCTAGAGTAGTCCCAAGTCCATGATCCTTGCTCCCGAACTCCGCCTTGGCCACGGCATAATCGTTTCCTGAAACACCGAATGGAATCACCGCGGTGCGATCCGGTTGCGCGCATCGGTAGCTGGGATAGCGGCGATGCAATTGATCCAAATATATCGGCGAAACGGCGACCAAGCCGGCGGCGCGTTTCAAAGCGAAAGCTTCCAAGTGCTTTGCCATTCCAGTGCTGACACGATACTTCCAGTTCCGGCGCGTGGTTATGTAATGGTTCGCTTTACGGAACCACGGGTCGTGGAAATCCAGGATGTAAGGCACGCCAAACTTTTTGTTCCATAGTCGTCCGAAGCAGAAGAAATTAAATTGTGCCGTGCTGATATAAACCAAGTCGAATTTTTTCTCCTGCAACGCGTCACAACCCCGCTGATACATCGGCCACCACGCGCGCCAGGATATGGATTTCATGCCGATGGCCCGCAGCAGCCGGTGTTTTCCCGGTTCCGCCTCATGAATTTTGATTTCCTCCGGCCGCAAACCGGCGGCCTTGGAATCCAAGTAAATCGGAATTTGAAGGTCTGCATTTGGTGCCAGCAGTTCCACTTCCCAGCCTGCCTCCGGCAAGGCTTGCGTGAGGATTCGCGCCCGCTGGCTGTCCGCCATCATTGTCGGCGGCAACGCATTGGTCACGAGCAGCACCCGCCGCCTTTTACCGGATGGAATCATGGTTTAACCGCCCGCACATAGAGCGAAAAAGGAACGCGTGGATTAAATCGTGCGAGCCAGACAAACGGCATTGCCAGCGGCAGCAGCGGCCAGGCGACGACATCGCCTAACCGGCTGCGGATGGCGCGCAGAATTCTGTCAGCGTGATAAACTCCCGGCGTGCCGAGGCCGGCCACCGTTTCGATTTTGAACCCGACTGGTTCCAGCAGCTGCCGGTAATCCGCTTCGGTATAGCCCTGCCGCACATGGCCGCCGGTTTCGTTCACGTCCAGCACCTCGGCCTGATGGCGTGGATGCAGTTTGTGCGGACAGCAAACGTGGAGCATGCCGCCAGGACGCAGGATGCGGAAAAATTGTTCCACCACCTGATCGTCGTGCCGCAGATGTTCCAGGACTTCAAAGCAGATGATTTCGTCGAACGTGCGCCGCTCCCTTTCCAAATAATAAAGATTGCACAGTTCAAACTGCAACCGTGCCGGGTCGGCGCGATGATAACCAATCAGAAAATCGCGCGCCTTCTCGACCTGGCTTTGCTCGAAATTCATGGCGACGACGCGCGCACCCGACTGGTAGGCCAGCCACGAGAAATAACCGTTGCCGCTGCCGGCATCGAGCACGTCGCGTGGCCCTGTCTTCCAGTAGCGACAAAGCGAGGCGCGGTTCCGCGTGTGCAAATCCAAACCGGGAAAGACCAGATTGCGCAGGACAGATTTCAAATAGGACATGGTCTCGTCTTGTTGGACGTGTGCGCTCCCAAAGTTTGTTTCATCGCGCGCCTATGGAAAGGAAACGATAAAAAAATCCCACGGTAATCCAGCGGGGCTGTCAACATGCTCGACCTTGCAGTGTTCATCCAGCCGTTGGCGCAGTTCCACTGCCGAGTTTGACTCGATCAGCGCCCAAACAATCATGGGCCTTGAACTCATCAGTTTTTTTTGAGGTTCAAGATACATCCAAGGGACGACCGGTATTAACAGTTCATTCATCGGATTTGGATTGTTCGCGATAATCAACTGCGGACGCTGTTTAGGATCGTTTGCCAGCTTCGCTTCTAGAAAACGGCAGGCTTCCAGCTCGTTAGGCGTGCCTGCCAGGTGGCTCTGCGGCAGTAGTGCCGGGGTAGCACGCAAAAATGGCTTGGCCGCTCCAGCCACCAGGGTAATTCCCACCGGCAGGCAGTAGGCCAGCGTCAGGCAGACGCGCAGGACAATTGGCACGCGCCGGTTGAAGATGAGGATCATGCCTCCGCCGAACCAAGCAAAAGCTACGGGAAAAGAATATCGCGGTTGAGTCGTCCAATCACGCTGGTAACCAAGGATAAATGTCAAAAACAAAAGGAACCCCCAGGTGGTGGCGGTCATCAGTATCATCAATCGCACGAAATGGTTGGGCGTTTCACTGCGCGGACGTTTGAACCACGCGTATCCAAGACCGAACCAGATGACCAGGGCCAGTAATGAAAATGCGGTTCTAATCCAAAGTCTTTCCGGCGGATGAAACGCCATGGCTGACAATCCCGATAGTTCCGTCAGCGGCGATACAATCAAATTCCCGAGTTGTGGCAAACCCACGGGAAAGAGCGGCTGGCTGCCATGCACTTGGGCCGTCATTTGTTCCGTCCACAGTTGATTCAGCAGATAGACGCTTGCCCCCGGCAAAAGCAGGAAGAAACCGAACCACATCGCATACCCGATTTTTGGCGCTGTCAGCCGCCAGCCATCCCGACATAGAAAGTAAATGCCCGAACCCAGCACCAGAGGAAGGGCGGAGTATTTTGCGGCCACCAGCAAACCGCAAACCAAACCGGTCAAAGGCCATCTGACCCAGCATTCACAACCAGAGGGTGCTTTGGAAATTGGCAAACGCAGCAACAGCAGGAAAGCGCCGGGTGCCATCGCCCGGAGGACAAAATCATTCCAGAAAGTGGTCATGGCGGAAATCGGAAATGCGGTCCACGGTATCAATGCCGCCAGACAATATAGCGCCTTCGACGCCGCTCCCGACTCCTTGAAGCAGAGGATCCAGAGCCATGTCCCTCCCAGCAAAAGAGCGGCCGTAAAGCAGTTCGTTGCGCCGCCTGCGGTCAGGCCGCATTTGAGCAGGGCGGCGAAAACAAGAGACACCAGCGGCGGCCAGCTATTGAGCCATTGCAAATGAATTGTCCCGAGGTCAGGGCTTACTAATTTGTTCGGTTCGATGGTCTCGATGCGGCCGTGAACAAGCGCGTTTTGCGCGGCGAATACGGAAAACGTGGCGTCAAAGCACAATGCCTTGGGCCAATGCCAATAAATTGCCTGAAGCAGTCCGACGGAAATTAGAGTGCAGCCAAACAACCGCAACAAAAACTGCCGGCCCGATACTTTTGTTTCAAACGTTTGGGTCACGTTCGTATTTGACATTGCCCGACACCATTCATTGCTTTTGTCATGGGATTGGTGAGCATCGGCACCTGACGTTCCCAGCAAAAGGTTTTTTCGGCGGCTTGCAAGGCGGCGGCTTTGGCGGTCTGCAGTTCCATGGCGGAAGCCATGAGTTGGTTCAACTCTCCTGCCAGCGCCTGCGGATTGCCGACCGGATAAATCCGCACCGCGCCTCCCGCCTGCGCCGCAACTTCGCGCTGGCCTGCCGTGTCGCTGGCCACTACCGCCAACCCACCGAGCAGATAATGCAAAATCTTGTTCGTCACGGTCAGGTCGCGGCTGCGGTTGTATTTTTGTTCGCCGGCAAAACCGATGTCGTGCTCCGCGATGCGCGAGAGGAGTTCCTCGTTGGAAACCAGCGGATGCAAGAATACACATTGCCGCCAGCGGTCAGGAACCAATGCCCAAAGCCAGTCTTCCACGCTTCTTGTCCTGTGACCGCGCAGATGAATTTCCAGAGGAAGTTTCACTTGCGGCAGCGCGGCGAATAATTCTTCCAAACCGCGGCCATGCCCCAAGGTTTGCGAATACCAGTGCAGTGACGGGATGCAAAGGTCGCGCCGGTCTTTGAATTCGCCGTCCAGCGTCTTCCGGTCAGCCCACGGAAAGGCGTTATAAATCACCGTCGGCGGGCGGCAGCCATATTCCTTCGCCAGCGCCTCACTGATCGCCCGCGACGGGCAAGTGCTGTGGCTCGCCTGGCTCAACGCTCGTTGCTCGAGGCTCTTGAGCAATCGGACCGGCCTCTGCATTCTGGCCTCTGACGTCAGGTCTTCCGAGAACCAGTCCTCCATGTCAACGCCAACGCGTGGACCACTGACCGCCGGTTTCGTGGTCTTCGTGGCAGTTGTCAGTAGTCCGCTCTGTAGCTGTGCAATCGCCCACAGCGCTTGTTCCGAATGCGCAATGAACAAATCCGCTTTGCGACGCCTTGCGCCGCGGACCAGCGCGCCCGTGGTGTAGCCAAGCTGCCATGCCGTTTCCCGACCCGTGCGTTCATGCAATACCTTCGCCATTTTCACCCGCAACCGGCATTTCAGCCACGCCAGTTTGTCCAGTGTTGCATCCAAAACCGACGTGAACCGAAACGGCAGTCTCGCCAGCAAGGCTTGATCGCGCGCTTTTAGTTCTGGATTGGTCCACGCCCCCAGCACCTCCACGACAAACCCCGCCGCCGCCAGCGCCGTCGCCTCCTTGATCACGCGCGGGTTGTGACATAGCGAATTGCCGGTGAGAATGACAATGGATTGCTTCAATGTTTATGAATCTGACGCGCTGCTTACCGCATTAAAAATATTGACATAATCTTGGGCGCATTTTTCGAGCGTCAGATTTTCCAGAATATAGGTGCGCGGGTTGAATTGCAGCGTTTTCAGCTTTTCCATAAATACACAGAGTCGTTTAGAAAATTCAGCCATTTTCGCAAATTTAATTCCACAGCGTTCATCCCAATAGGGCACGGAACTCACCGGCGCAAATTTGATCCGGTGCGGATAGAACTCCGGGTCTTGCCAGAAGCCGCCGCGATTCCACGCCAGAATCGGAATGTCAGACGCCAAGGTTTGGAGATACGCAAAACCTTGGGTCTCGTATTCACACAAGAAAATCATTCCCCGGCAGTCGGCCAGGGCGGCGCGGAAATCCTCCTCTTTGTAAAACCCATATCGCATTTCTGAAAAGCTCAATCCGCGTTTGGTCAATTCTTCCCGGATGGGGCGAATCATTTCCCCCTCATAACGGTCATGTTCCCACCTAACCTTGTCATAAATCAAAAAGTCAGTTGCCTTCCGACCTCCGACCTCCGGTTTCCATAAATTGGCATCAATCCCCGCGGGCCAAACTACCACCGGCACATCAATGGACTGACGATACATTTGCTTGAGCCAATGGCAGGAAACCAGCACCCGTTTGATTGGACGCTCGATAAAAACTGTTGGGTCGCTCAAAGGGTGAGAAAAAACAGCCGGGCCGAAAAGAATCGGGTTGCGCCATTTCCGCTCCCGCAACAGGTGACCTTTGCCGACAATCCCAACTGTTTCGTGCGGATGCTTTTGAGCGTGGCGAAAATCATTGACACGGTATTTCGCGCCGATGCGTTCCAAGCCCGCGAGAAGATTTAGGAAATACCGCTGCATTCCGCCGGGTTGAGCCGGACCACGCACCATTCGGCGCACAACTCGTCGAGGATAGCGGTCGTAGGGCAACCAACGGTCACTCTCCGGTTCTTTGTAAAACAGGTTAAGAATCAAGGTAGCCTTGTGAATCTTAAACAAATTTAAGCATTCAATTTTTCCACTTTCCTGGCAACCACCCCATAGCTCATCCCGCACGCCGCCGGGTCTTGTGTTTCAATCCATTTGTTGACACAGGCCAAAGCGAGCCGCACGGGGTAGCGAAATGTAACCGGCCCGCCTGGCCATTGCGTCCGACCGTCCAAAGTGTCATAACGAATTACTTTCATTCCACAATCGGTCAGCAGTCGCTCCACAATATGCGGCCAGGGCGTGAAAACATGATGATTCAAGTCCAAGTCGGACTGCTGGAAACAGGCGGGCGTGCCGTGTGCCAGCGCCCACAAACGGCTTCGACTCCAAAGTGGGTTCGGAGTCGTCAAAATCAAATGACCACCGGGCAATAAATGGTCGCAAATGTTCTGGAGCGCGCACCAGGGATTACACAGATGTTCCAAGACATCCAGCATCAGCACGACCGCAGGTTTCGGAAACGCGGGACTGGCAGGCCGTTCGATGTTCCAATGACGCACTTTATCTGTGGCCGGCTTCAAATCATAACCAAACCATTCGCCGCCAGCATCAGTGATAGACGAATGGAGGCGTGCGTCTCCCGCGCCGATGTCTGCGACAGTTTTAACGGATGAGTGGGACAATAGCTTTCGCGCCTGCTCCGGTGCCCACTCGTAACGGGTTGTAGATCTGATTTCAGAGATTTTCATGGTAAATGAATCATTGGCTCTGCTCGCCCGTCTTTTTATCCAAAAAAAAATGCAAGTTCTCCAATCTTCGCATTTGTTTGAATGATGCCAAAATCGCGAAAGGATGTTTCGCCAAGTCCACGCAAAGCCATGCAATGTCTGTGGCCTTTAGGTATCGAAACAAGGGCCAGAGTCGCAGGTTTTGCACTGTCGCCAAGACGAGGATCAGTAAATGGCGCTGCTTCCTTCTTCGTGCCCCCGCCCAAATCCTCAAGAACCGAAAATGACTTTTTTTTGAATAAAGTAGAAAGCTATTGGCGAGCATCATCTGCATGGCGATCGAAAGCGCCAAACCTGGAGGTCTGGAAGTCGTCGTCGTCCATGTCCAATTTGCCAGTTTTTTCCTTATTAAAACGATGGGATATCGAAATGTTCTTTCACGCACATGCTCAAAGAAGTTAGATGGGCACTCATCTGGAACGATGTAATCTGGAGCGTGCTTCGACCTAAAAACCATGGCTCCAGTGGAATGCAACCCGCCGATGAACAGACGTGCATTGGGCCAGTGGAATATTGTCGTTGCCGGCATTTTGTCGCCTCTTTTGGAAAACTCCGGCCAGAATAAAACGTCGGTTGGAGTGCAGGTGGATTCATCGACCTGTTTCCACAGTTGCATATTGGCCCAGACCAAGGCCACATCCGGTCTTTTGTCGAGGCAGTCAATGCATGAAGTCAAAAAATCCGGTTCCCAAGTATTGTCATCTTCAAGAATGCTGATGAAATCTTCCACCACCGGAACAAAAGCACAATTGAATGTCTTTGTGGTTCCATATTTCTCCAAATGCGTCACCAGCGTAATGCGCGGGTCGGCAAATTCGGCCAGAATTTCATTTGAGCGCAAATCCTCTGGATCATCATTGTGAACTTCGCAAACCCAACAAGCGAACGTTTGATTTACAAGGCTTTTGACCGCCTGTCGGAGCAGTTGAGGGCGGCGGTAAGTAAAGAGATAAACCCGGCACCGCGGCATCGAATTTTGGTTGCTTTTCATCAATGACACTCCTGCACCGGTTGAAGCCACGGCCGCTCCAACTTGAGAATGATTATCCGAGAATGGTTGCCTCAACCTGTCGGCTTAACTCGACCAACCCGCGGAATCGTGGTTCGCGCGGCACGACCCCTTCGACGCTTTCTGCCGGCAGCACGGTAAAAGCCAGAAGGTTCGAGAAGCTGCGGCACACGGAAGCCGCGTTAATGTAGAGCGCCAAGTTGAAATCCGATTCGACCAAAGGCACATCGTCCACCTGGCTACGGATGACCAGCTTGCCTCCTGAGTTTATCCGATAAGGGCCCGCCGCTGATCGCAGGTCAATGATTGAAACCAGTTGTCCGCCCGCCGAATAAATTTCCAAAATCAGATCGGTGATAATTTCATCGGCAGTGGTTTGTAATTCCAGCGTGAAGGCCATCCGGTCGTTGCAACGCACCACGGAAGGTGCGGCTTCCAAACGGGTCAGCGTAATGAATTGACTGACGGTCAAACGCTTGAAACCTCCAGTCAAGGCAGAGTCCGGGTTTAGATACCGTGCAACGACCTCTCCTGAACCGCCTTGATAAACTAGTTTGCCCCGGTTCAACAAGAAGCCAGAACGACACAATGCCTGAACCGCCGCCATGTTGTGGCTGACAAACAAAATGGTGCGTCCACCACCGGCGACATCCTGCATTTTTCCAAGACATTTTTTCTGGAACTCGGCGTCGCCCACGGCCAGCACTTCGTCCACTATCAAAATTTCCGGTTCCAGATGCGCGGCCACGGCAAAGGCCAGCCGCACATACATGCCGCTGCTGTAGCGCTTCACCGGCGTGTCCAGAAACCTCTCCACCTCGGCAAACGCCACAATCTCATCGAACTTCCGCTTGATCTCGGACCGGTGCATTCCCAGAATCGCGCCGTTCAGGAAAATGTTTTCGCGCCCGGTCAGTTCGGGATGAAAGCCGGTGCCGACTTCGAGCAGGCTCGCCACGCGGCCGTCAATCACCGCCCGCCCGGTGGTCGGCTCGGTGATGCGGCTCAGGATTTTCAGCAGCGTGCTCTTGCCTGCGCCGTTCCGCCCGATGATGCCCACCACTTCGCCCTGCTTGACCTCGAAGGAAACATCCTTGAGCGCCCAGAAATCTTCGGAAGTCTGGTTTTTGACTTCCGATTTTCGACCATTCGAAAATAGCTTCTTTGCTTTTTCCGCCAGCACATCTCGCAACGCTGTATAGCGTTGCCGTTCGGCCTGATGCTTGATCTGATAGCATTTGCCCAAATTCTCGACTTTGATGATGGCGTTGCTCATATCACGTCAGCGAACGTCCGTTCCATTTTGCGAAAATACCAGATGCCCGATGCGCCGAGGACAGCGGTCAGAATCACGGCGGTAAGAATGGTGGAAACTGCCAGCGGAGATTCGCCGCGCAGCAGGCACCAGCGGAAACCGTCAATCACGCCCACCATGGGATTCAACGAGTAGAGAAACCGCGCTGGAATGTCCAGACTGTGCCAGTGCCAGATTTCCGGCACCCGCGTGGTGCTGTAACCCACGGGTGAGAGGAAAAATCCGAATTGCACGATGAACGGCACGATGTAACGGAAGTCGCGGTATTCCACGTTGAGCGCGCACAGCCACAGACCGATGCCCAAGGCGGCTCCGAAGGCGAGGAGCATAAAAACCGGCAGCAGCAGCAAATGCCAATCCGGCAAAAATCGATACCAGAGCATCAGCGCGGCCATCAATCCCAGAGTGATCAAAAAATCCACGAAGCTGGTGATGACCGAGCCGGCGGGAATGATTAGGCGTGGGAAATAAATTTTGGAAATGAGATTGGCGTTCCCGACGAGACTGTTACTCGCTTCACTCATGGCGGTCGCGAAGAACTGCCAGGGCAGGTTGGCCGCCATGACCAGCAGCGCGTAGGGCACGGCGGCGGGTGCCGGCAGCTTGGCAATCTTGCTGAACACGACGGTGAATACAATGGTCGTCAACAACGGGCGAATCACCGCCCAGGCGATGCCAATCACCGTCTGTTTGTAGCGGACGAGAATGTCTCGCCACGCGAGGAAGTAGAACAGCTCCCGGTAGCGCCAAAGGTCGCGCCAGTAATTTTTTTCAGCGCGGACGGATTCAAGGATCAATTTGGGCATCTAAAGATTAAGAGCTGGGAGTTGATGGTTGAGCGGATTCACTGCTTCTTCATTTCCCGCTTTCAACATTTCCATTCGGACAAGCTCCGCACTTGGACGTTTGCAAAAGTTCTTCGCAATCGACCTTCCGGGGCTATCCAACCGGCACCCACCATCGGCCACCGGCAGTCAAGTTTTTCTGTCGAGGCATATACGCCCCACCACGCCATCCATGCCGGGCCTGGTTCAATACCGGCCGGGATTCATCTGGCCGCACCGTTGCGGCCGCCTAAAATTGAAAGGATAATTGGCAAAACCCGTTTCACGTTTTTTTCCCAGCTCTGGAGAAGTTTCAGGCGTGCGACCGCCATCTGGCGTTCGTCACCGGAAAGTTTCTGCGCCTCGGCGGCAATGCGCGCCAGCCGGGTTCCGCTGTCTTCAAAATTGGTGAGGATCTGCTGGCGAACGAAACGCCCGGCCAGATTGCGCAGTTCGGCCACCGCTTCGTAATGAACGCGCCGATCCCCCGCCACATAAACCGTCCGCACCGCCCCCAAATCCAGCAAATATCGCAGGCCCTGGCTGGCCGTGCCCTTGCTCATGTTGAGCCGGTCGCCAAAATCATCCTGTGGCAGGGGACGCGGGGCCACGAACAGGAGGCCGTAAATTTCGGCCACGGAGGGCGGCTGGTTCAGCGCGCGGGAAAGCTGCACAAACAAATGGATGACTTCCACCTCCACCGGGTTCAAGGGGGCCACGCCCGCGGTTTTGGCCGCCACGGAATTTCTCTTCACGGACTAGAGTATGGCACGTCTTATGGAATGTTCAATAGAAATTGAATTGTTTTTGCCGGTTAAAAATCTGTGACCGCTCAAAAGGTTTCAATGGCAGCGGGCTTCTCAAGTTCAAAACAAATGTGATAGACCGTCCAATGCAGATCGCAAACATCGCATGACCGTCCGGCAGGTGTGACGATTTGAACCAGCTGCCACCACAGGCCAAATAAATTTGCTGACGTTGTCATACCGTCAGCGCCGCACACCAACGGCTGACCGTCGGGCCTTGCCAGTTTGACGGCGGCACGAAGCCAAAGCAGGCGCCCCCGCTGGCCGCCCGCAGCACTTCACTCACCGTCCGACGCAACTCGGCAATGGTGTAGGGCTTTAACAGGACAGCTTGAATTTGCGACCAAGGATTCCAGAGTGACGCTCCGGACGGCTTCGTTCCCACCACCAGAATAATCGGCAGATTCACGTTTTTTGAACGCAACTTTGCAACTAACGCCTGACCTGTTTCCTTTTTTAATTCGTCCTCGACAATTAAAAGATCAAAGCGGTCAGTGCCAAGCGAGCGTAGGGCGTCGCGCCCATTTTCGGCGGTGTCCACTCGATAGCCGGATCGGCTCAACACAACGGCATCAAGCTGGCGGATGTCCGGCTCATCCTCGACCACGAGAATGTGTTGAGGCGGATTCATGCGGCATCGAAGCGCTGCCTTGACCGGCACCCTGCCTTTCGAAGCTTTATGCGCCTTCATGATGGTGCAAATTGACACGCACCGCTTCCGCATTCAACAGACCATGGGTGACATCGTTTTGATGGTGTCTTCAAAGAAGAAAAACCAAAAAACCGAATCCCGTCGCGCAACCACATTCTCGTGGCCGTATTTACAATTCGAGGGCCACCTGCCGCACCATCCGTCTGCCAATTCAAACACCAATTCATGGCTTTTCCACATTGCCTGCGCAGCCTGCAAGTATGCTGCCGGCGCCCCTTTCCATTTACGATCCGCGATTTTTGTATTACGATTCATCTGCGTGCTGAAACTTGAACAACTCTCCGAACTGCTTGAAGGCGATCATGCCGCCGCGTCCGCGCGGGTGAAGGAATTTTTCATCGGCGGCAGGAAATTCAACTTCAACTCGCAGCCCGCCGTGATGGGCGTCGTCAATCTCTCCGCCGACTCGTGGTATCGCGAAAGCGTCTGCCTGTCGGCCGAGGCAGCCATCCGGCGCGGAAAAATGCTGGCGGCGCAGGGAGCGGACATCATTGACGTAGGCGCGGAATCCACGCTCGCCCACGCCGCGCGGTCCAATGACGCGGCGCAGACATCAAAATTGATTCCGGTCATCAAGAAATTGCGGGAGAGAAAAATTCTTGTTTCGGTCGAAACCTATTCGCCCGCCGTTACGCGTGCGAGCCTGGAAGCGGGCGCGAACATTTTGAATCTGACCGGCACGGCGGCTTCCAAGGAAATTTTTAAAATGGTCGCTGCACACGATGCCGCCGTCATCATCTGCTTTGTCGCCGGAAAAAACGTCCGCGAGGCTGGCGACTTCGACTTGAACGCCGATCCAATCGAAATGATGCGCGATTATTTTTCACGGCAAATTGAAATCGCGCAACGCAACGGCGTGGAAAAAATCTTCCTGGACCCCGGCCTCGGTTTTTATTACCGCAATTTGCAGGACAGCGCCGTGCGCGTGCGGCGCCAGATGAACATTTTTCTCAACACTTTCCGGCTGCGCGCGCTCGGCTTTCCGGTCTGCCACGCGCTGCCGCACGCGTTTGAATTTTTTGGCGAAGAGGTGCGGTGCGCCGAATCGTTTTTTGCCGTGCTGGCTGCCTTGGGCAAAACCGATTTGTTCCGCACGCACGAAGTCCCGCGCATCAAGGCCGTGCTAGAGACGATGAAAATCTATTGACTCGCCATTTATTTGCCGCTGGTCCGGCTGCCGATCCAGTCCAGCATCAGAAACGTGCAGATAAAAAACGGGAATGTTCCGTAAAACGTGTCGCTGACTGAATGGGAATGCCGGTCTATGGCCAGAAAAACCGTGAGGCAAAAAATGAACGCGAGCAGACAAATGATTCCACCCGCAAAAGAGACCGGAATATAAAACCAGCCATAACGCCTGAACCAAGTCATATCAAAATTTGACCAAGCCGTCACGATGCTGTTCAAGTCATTTTTCCCGGCAAAGAAAAATCCCTTCTTCTTGCGATTGCGTGATCCAGTGGCCGAGAATCTCCAACCCGTGACGGCCAATTGTTTTTCGAACCAGCGCCGGCGTGTAGCGGTATGAAAAAAACAGCCGGATGGCTTCGCCCGCTGCAAAATCAAATGTTTTGTCCTCGATTTTAATCCGGCGCGCGCGGGTGAAATGAAATCGCGCGACAATTCGCTTCAGTCCAAAACCACCGGTTTCAATCGTGAATTTCAACTGGCCATCGTTTTTTTCGACGCCATGGTCGAGCAAGAATGTCAGCAGCCAGTCGCGCGTCGGCGGATTGTCGTATTGCGACAGAACTTTTTTCACGCCGGCGGCATAATGGTTCCCGGGCGCAAGATTGGCGCTGAACAATAAATAATCTTGCGGACGAACCCGCCGCGCCAGCTTCGGCAAAATGATTTGCGGCTCGAAATTCGGAATCATTCCGAAGAAGGTGACCAGTGACGGATGACGGGTGACAAGCGCGGCAGGCAAACCGCCCGCCGAAGCCAGATCGCAGACGAACGGAAAACAATTTTCCCCCGACAAAGCCGCCAGCGCCGCTTGACGCGCGACCAAAACCATTGCGGTGCTGACATCGCACGGCGTGTAAAAAACCTCCCTGCCGCCGAACTTTAATAATTTCAGCAGCCGCGCGTCTTTTTGGCCGCCGCCGCAGCCGAGGCCGATGACGTGGATGCGTTTCGATTTGATTTTCCCGGCCGCCTCGATAAATGCGCGGTCATAAGTCGCCGCGCAGTCCGAGTCGTTGCGCGACGGCGAAAGGATTTGATGCAGCGCGAGCCATTTTTGCGTCTGCTTGACGCTGTCGTAATGAAACTTGTGATTGATTTTTCGCGTGCGAAGCGAGATGAGCAGATCACGCCGGACATTTTCAGGAAACTGGCTGGAATGAATCGTGAGGTTGACGCTGTTGCTCATGCGTTCCTATTTTTGCGGGAAAATCTGGTAGAGCAAAAGATAAACGGCGACGCCGGTCAAGGAGACATACATCCACAGCGGCCAGGTCCAGCGCGCGATTTTTTTGTGAAGTTCAAACCGCTCCTTTTTTGCGCGCCAAAGCGTGATGAGAATCAGCGGCACGATGACGACGGCAAGAACTGTGTGCGTCAAAAGAATTGTCAGGTAAATCGGGCGAAACCATTCCGGCTCCAAAAACCGTGTCGGACCGCGATGCAGGGTGTAGGCGAGATAACCGTGATAAGTCAGATAGCAGCCAAAAAAAATAATTGACGTGACGAACGCCGAAATCATGCAGTTGCGATGGGCGGTTTTATTTCCCCGTTTGATGAAGACGAACCCGCACGTCAGGAAAACCGCGCTCAAGCCGTTGAGGCTGGCGTTGACGGCGGGCAGATCGTAGATGCTCATTTCTCGGCTTCGAGCTGGCGGACGGTGGCGAGCACGCGCGGCTGGACGACGTTCGTCCAGTCCACGCCGTCGCCGCCGGTTTCAAAAATGCCGCGCAATTGCGCGTGCTTGTCCACGACGACAAAAATCGTGGTGTGGATGAACAAGTCCGCGTCATCTTTGCGATCCTCGGGCTTAACGGGAATGGCGCTCAATTTCAAACTGTCGGCGGCCAGCCCGGCGATTTCTTTTTTCGCGCCAGTCAAAAATGTCCAGCGGTTGTAATTCGCGCCGAAGCGGTCGCCGTAGCGTTTCAAAATTGGCGGCGTGTCGAAATCCGGATCCGTGGTGAGCGTCACGAGTTTGGTGACGCTCGTGGACGGCAATAATTCCTGAAGCGATTTCATTTGCGCGGTCATGCGCGGACATGGACCGGCGCAACGCGTGAAGATGATGTCGGCGATCCAGACGTGGTTTGTCAGGTCAGCCAGTGTCGTGGCCTGGCCGGTTTGGTTCGTAAGCGTGAAGTCGGCAATGTGGCCGATGACGGGCAGCGGGCGCAAATGCGCGCGGTTGCTTTCCATGAACGACAACAGGCAGGCAAGGCCGAGCAGGCCGGAGAGCATGCCGAACCCGAGCCAGAGCGTTCGCGGCAGATATGGGGGATTTTCAGCCATGAAACGCCGGGTCAGGCGCGGCGGCGCGGAAATTTATTCAAAGCTGGTGGCCGCGCCGCTTTTTGATTTAAGCCAATTGTCAAAATCGGCCTGGGTTTGCACGACCAGATAGCCGCCGGTCATGGAGGCGTGACCGCCGCCGCAAAGCTGCGCGCAGTTAATTTGATAGCGGCCGACTTGCACGGGCTTGAACCAGACCGGAATTCGCAAACCGGGAATCGCATCCTGGCAGACGCGCATGGAAATGATCTTCAGCGAATGAATCACGTCCTTGGAACTCAAATAAATGATGACCGGCTTGTTGACGGGAACGTGAATTTCGTTCAACACCTGGATGTCGTCCTTGCCGTTCGGATCGGAGGGATCCACGCCGAAGATGTTGTCGGGAGTGACAAATTTCATGTCCTGTCTGCCGAAAATGCCGTCGGGGCCGGCGTAGCGCGCGTTCCAGGCGTATTGCTGCGCGACGACCTGGATGACGGTGGATTCGCTGGCCGGCGGAAATTTGTCCACGGCCCTGGCCCACAGCGGCACGGCGACAAACAGCAGCAACACGGCCTCGGCCACGACCACTCCCAACTCGACCACGCTCGAAGCGTGGTTCTTGACGCCGACGTAATCGGCCTTCGGATTGCGCGAACTGCGGAAACGGTTCACGGCGTAGAAAAAATAAATGATCCAGCCGATGAACAGCGCAATCATCAGCCAGTGGACGTAAATGATCAGATTGTCAACGTCCTGGCCGTTTGCGGACGCGAGCGGCGGCAGGCCGAGGATATGTTCGCCAAACCATTGTTTCATACTTTGACTTCAGAAATATTTTCGGCGGCGGCCTTCGCCGCCAGCGCGGTCTCCCGGCGGATGATGTAAACGAAAAATCCGGCGATGGCCGCCAGCACGGTGACGATGACGCCCATCAATGTGAAAATGCCCCAGTTCATGCCGCTGGCCAGCGGTGAATCGGATTGGCCGTAGCACGCGGCGCACGCGAACAGCGGCGACGGCGCAAATGCCGACAGCGCGGCGGCGACGGAAATGGTTTTTAAAAATTTGCGGGATGATTTCACAGGTAACTGATTTTTTTTAGTTTCTTCAAAAAATAAACGCCGTAGATGATGACCAGGATTCCGGCGGCGACGGCGATTCCGCCGAAAACCGGGCGACCGTCCGCGAACGCCCACGCCGCGCACCCGAACGACAGCGTCGTCAGCAGCGTCACAAAAATAAGATGGAAGGCTTTCAGCGACATTTTAGTGCATCTGGGTGCCGGTCGGAAAATCGTGCATCGCGTAAATGGTCAGCACGAACAGCCCGGCGACAAAAAACACGGTGAAGCTCAACACGGTGTAGATCATTTTTTTCTCGGACAGCAGGTGCATCAGAAATCCGGCGACGACGAAGGCGTTGACGCAGGCGATGGCGAGAATCATCGCCACTTTCGCCGGCCAGCCGTAATGTGGCAGAAACGACGCACAAATCATCAGCGACGTCGTGCAAAGCACGGCGATGAAAACATAGATGCAGCGCCGAAGATAGGCTTTGAATTCCACTGGATGCGATTCGCTCATAAATTCATCACGTCAAATATAGGACCGGGAACAGAAAAATCCAGACCAAGTCCACGAAATGCCAGAACAGTCCGGAAACCTCGATCCGGTTTGTGAAACGCTCCGGGTCGCGCTTCCACATTTTGCTGCCCGGCCCCCAAAGATAGCTGATGACGATGCTGCCGCCAAGAATGTGCAGCGCGTGCAGGCCAGTGAGCGTGAAATAAATCGCAAGGAATGTGTTGTGCCACGGGCCGTAATTCTGCATGGACTTGATTTCCGAACGCGGAATCTTGATTTCCTTGCGCTCGATATTTTTCTGCGCGCGCAAATCCGCAAGGTCCGTCTCGTCGGTGACAATCCGGCCTTCAATGACGAGGTAATCCTCGGCGGGATTGTTTTCAATCATGTGGCCGTCGGCGAAACGCCCGTCGGCCAGCTTGATTTCGTAGTGAATCCATTTGTCGTGATATTCATACATTTTCACGCTCAAAAACGACAACGCGAGCAGAAGCGTGCAGGCATGGAAGAACTTGAATTTTTTGAACTGCCCGACTTTGCAGGAAACCCACGCGAGCAGCGTCGTGATGGCTGAGAGCGCGAGGATAAGCGTATTCAACGTGCCGAGGCGGACATCCAGCCAGCCATGCGGCCAGGTGCCGGGCGCGGCGCCGACGCGCAGCAAAATATAGGCGGAAAAAAGCCCGCCGAAGAGCATGACTTCCGACGCGAGGAAAAGCCAGATGCCGAGCTTGGCATTGTAAAGGCCAACATCCGGCCGGGCGTGGACTGTGTAGGGAATATCCATGAATTAATTTAGTGCGCGGTTGAAATTTTGGGTGCGGGCACGCCGGATGGCGGTTCGTTTTGCGGCGTGAAATCGGTTGCGTGGCCGGGCACGCTGTATTCGTAGGGACCGCGATAAACCTGCGGCGCGTGGTCAAAGTTCCCGTGCGGCGGCGGCGTGGGCGTCTGCCATTCAAGCGTCGTGGCGTTCCACGGATTGTCGCTCTTCACTTTTTCGCCGTGCTTGATGCTCCAAAAAACATTGATGATAAAAGGAATTTGCGCGAGGCCCAGGCACATCGCGCCCCAGAGAATTCCCGTGTGCAGCGACATGATGCGGTCGCTCAAGCCGCCGATGACGTCCGCGCCCGCGCGGCTGTTGACGGCGGCGGAATAGTTGGCGCCGCCGTCCGACATGCGCCGCAGCATTCCGGCCATGCCCTGCGCGAACATCGGCAGGAACACGACGTTCATGAACACCAGCGAGCCCCAGAAATGCACGCGGCCCCAGAATTCATTCATAAACCTCCCGGTCATTTTCGGATACCAATAATAAACGCCGGCAAAGAGCGCAAAAATGGTTCCCGGCGCGACGACGTAATGAAAGTGCGCGATGATGTAATAGGTGTCGTGCAGATGAACGTCGCTGACATTGAAGCCCAGCGGCAGCCCCGTCAGACCGCCGATGCCGAACATCGGCAGAAACGCCAGCGCAAAGAGCATCGGCGTGTTGAAACGGATGGAACCGCCCCAAAGCGAAATGAAAAAACACGTCAGGATGATGACCGACGGAATCGAAATGATCATCGTGGTCGCCTGAAAGAACGTGGAGATTTTTGTGCCCATGCCGGTCAGATACATGTGATGTGCCCAGACGATGAACGACAGGAAACCGACTGCCAGCACCGAAAACACAAGCGATTTGTAGCCCCAGATCGGTTTACGCGTGTTGTTGGCAATGATTTCACAAACGATGCCCATCGCCGGCAGAATCAAAACATAAACTTCCGGATGGCCGAGGAACCAAAATAAATGCTGCCACAACAGCGGGCTGCCGCCGCCGCTGACATTCGCCAGCTGGCCGCCGACTGCCAGACCCGTCGGCAGGAAAAAGCTTGTGTGCGCGACGTTGTCCATCAATTGCATCACGGCGGCGGCTTCGAGCGGCGGAAACGCCAGCAGCAAAATGAACGCCGTCACGAATTGCGTCCAGACGAACCACGGCAGGCGCATCCAAGTCATGCCCGGCGCGCGAAGCTGGATGATGGTGGAGATGAAATTCACCGCGCCCAGCAGCGATGACGTGATGAGAAAAACCATGCCGATGATCCAGAACAATCTGGCCGTGCGTCGGAATCGAAGTCGCCAGCGGCGAATAGGAGGTCCAGCCCGCCTGCGCCGCACCGCCTGGAATGAAAAAGCTCACGAGCATTACAAGGCCGCCGATGAAATACGCATAATAGCTCGCCATGTTGACGCGCGGAAACGTCATGTCCGGCGCGCCAATCATCAGCGGCACGACGTAATTGCCGAACGCCGCGAACGCCAGCGGCACGATTCCCAAAAATACCATTATCGTTCCGTGCATCGCACCGAAGGAATTGTAAAGCTCCGGGGTGATGGCATAACCCACCAGGTTCCCGGACGCGTCTTTCACCGCCGACGCCGTGTTGCCCACCAGCGCGTGCAGCAGCGGGCCCACCAGCGGAATGGCCTGGCCCGGATGCGCGATCTGCCAGCGCATCATGATCATCAGGAAAAATCCGAACAGCATGAAGCACAGCGCGGTGAAGCCGTATTGGATGCCGATGGTTTTGTGATCGGTGGAGAAAACATATTTGCTCCAGAAACCCGGCTCGTGATGTTCGTGGTGGCCGTGATCGCCGTGCGGGGTTTCGGCCTCGCGAAACGGCGGAAATTGTTGAACGAATTTTTCCATGTTATTTGACTTTGTCCCAGACCATCAACACCAGCAGCAGCGGCAGATAAATGATGGACGCGAAAAACAACTGCTTCGCGCGCGCCAGCGTAAGCTCACGCGAAAACTGGATCGCGCACCACAAAAATCCCGCGCTCAAAACCACCGCGCCGGCTAGATACGTTGTCCCCGCCATTTTGAAAACGAACGGGCACAGGCTCACCGCCAGCAGCGCGAGTGTATTGCTCACGGACTGCTGAGCCGTGCGGCTGCCGTCGGGGTCAATGCCCGGCAGCATTTTGAAACCGGCCCTGGCATATTCGTCGCGGTAAATCCAGGCGATGGCGAAAAAATGCGGCAACTGCCAGAAAAATAAAATCGCGAACAGCGCCCAGCCTTCGCCGCTCAATTCGCCGCGCGCCGCCGTCCAGCCCATCAATGGCGGCATCGCGCCGGGCACCGCGCCGATGGCCGTGTTCAGCCAGGTCACGCGCTTCAGCGGCGTATAAATAAACAGATAGCTGACCAGCGTGACCGCGCCGATGACGCTCGTGAGCAGATTCACCGCGAGCGCCAGATAAACGATGCCGGCGACGGAACACGCACCGCCAAAAATCGCGACGGTCGCCGGCTGCAAACGGCCCGACGGCAGCGGACGATCCTGCGTGCGATGCATTTTTGCGTCGAATTCGCGTTCGAGCAACTGGTTCAACGCCGACGCGCCGGCCGCGACGAGCGCCGTGGCGGCGAGTGCGTTGAACATCAGCGCAAAATTCATTGCGCCGCGCCAGCCGAGATAAAATCCGACCAGCGTCGTGAGCAGCACAAGCGTGGTGAGCCGCGCCTTGACCAGATCGGCGAAAACCGCCGTCCAGCTTTTTTCAGCCGCGCCCAAAAATTCTGCGGAGATTTCTTTCATTTTATTTGTTCGCCAGCATGGAGGCCTGCACGCCGAACACCCCCATCGGTTGCTCGTCCGGCAACGCCGCCGCCGAGCGGCCAAAACCAATAAGGCACCACAGCGCGCCGGCCACGAGCGAAAGCGCGCCGACCATCACATGCGCCGTCGCAATGTCCGCGGCCTTGTTCGACCAGATGGTCGCCGCGCCGAGCGCAATCTGCACCAATATCAGC
This sequence comes from uncultured Verrucomicrobiae bacterium, assembly GCA_963738245.1. Taxonomy (GTDB): domain Bacteria; phylum Verrucomicrobiota; class Verrucomicrobiia; order Limisphaerales; family UBA11358; genus UBA11358. The sequence goes on along the minus strand of CAVTWB010000010.1, from coordinate 90,762 downwards.
GCCAGCCAAAAAATGGCAAATTTTGTGAGCGAATCGTTTCCGCCGAGCCGTTTCCACGCCAGCCAGGCCGCCGCCGCCACGCCCGCCAAAATCAAAACGGCGACAAAGCGGTGAATCATCTGCAAGACAACCTGGAACGCGGTGATGGGATTTTCGCCGTTCATTTCCACGCGATGCGCATTGTAGCCGGCAACGGCGGCGGCGCTGGTGTCCGGCCAGAATTTTCCGTAGGCGGCGGGAAAATCGGGAATCGCCAGTCCCGCGTGCTGGTGCCGCATGGTCGCGCCAACGAGAAGCTGCGCGAAAATCAAAATCGTGACAAACAGGACATGGCTGCGCAGCCCGCACGGAACAAAGGCGATTTTTTGCACGGCCAGAGCGTTCCAGGCGCGGCTCGTGAAGAGCGCAATGGCGCAGACAAGGACGAAGAAAGTTTGCGCGACCGCGCCGTGAAAAATTCCGAGGCTGTCCATGTGCCAGCGGACGCGCAGCCCGCCGAGAATCCCCTGCGCGACCACGCCCAGAAACGCGGCGACGCCCAGCCAGTGCATCCAGCGGCGCGAATCTTTCAGCCACAGCCAGACCGCCAGAACCGTGGTCAAAAATCCGACGGCCGACGCCAGCAGCCGGTGTGTGTGCTCGAAAAATGCGCCGCCGCGCCAGAATTTGATTGGCAGCGCAAACATGTTGTAGCCGTAGCTGGTCGGCCAGTCGGGCACGGACATGCCGGCCTCGTGGCTGGTCACGAGACCGCCGAGGCCGATCAGCAAAAACGTGGCGAACGCCGTCAGCACCGCAAAACGGCACAACCACGAGTTCGCCTTGTTTGGCGTGTTAATAATGCTCATCATGAAAACGACCGCCGCGCCTTTCAACTTAATCACGCAGCGGTTCCCCCCAACTTTTAAAAGTTACTTGGCCTCAAACGTAAAATTGACCGTCACATCGGCGTCCTTGACCTCGACATCCTGGTCCTGCGTGCCGAACTTTCGGTGCGCTGCTTCCACGGTGTATTTGCCGGCCGGCACGTTTTTGATGACGAACTTGCCGTCCTTGTCGCTCACGCAGAAATACGGGCTGTCAAACACGCTGACCCACGCGAACATCCACGGATGGACATCGCACTGGAATTTCAAAAACATTTCCGGCTTCGGGAACGAATATGTTAAATCCGCGCCGCCGGGCATTTGCACGTCATTGTGTTCATCGTTACCCGGCACTGTCGGCTTGCAATGGACGTTGTGGACGCAACTGTCGGAATTCTTGACGGTGATTTTTTGCCCTGTCTGCACCGCGAGAATGGTCGGCGTGTAAAGGCAGCCCTTCTGGTTCAGCACCACGGGCGACGCGCTCGCGCCGGTGGATTTGCCGGTGACATCCTTCAGCGAAACCACCACGTCGGCCAGCTCGCCTTTCGGGCCGACCACATAAAAATGCGTCGTGGGCGCGGTTTTATACATCGCCGCGCAATCCGGGTTGTCCATGAGCGGCGTGATTTCCTTTTCGGCGGGCGGCGTGCCCTTGAAGTTGACGACGCCGATGATGTCCGCGCTGCGGGCCGTTGAAACGGCGGCCAGAACCGCGACCATTAGAATTATCGGTGTAATTTTCATAATTTTTTAATGAACAATACGGCCAGACATTATCATCCGTTTCGGCAGCGGGCAAGTGCTGTGTGAAAAATTTCACAAGACGTTGGAAACCAGCCGGCGTCCAAAGTCAGGGTTTGCGCAGCATTCGGAAAATGGTGATGCCGGCGAAAAGTCCGGCCTGGCCGAGCACACCGCCCAGCCAGCCCCAATGGAAGACAAACCAGGTCAACACCGAAACGAGAACGGACAACATGGACCAGAGGAAGCCGGATTCGTCTTCTAATTCCGCCGCGCGAAAAAAGAAAACCGCAAAGGCCAGGATGATGACGATGAACAAATAGGGCACAGCCGGAGTCTGCGCCGGATTTTTCAGTCGCGCAAACTTTTCATCACGCGCGCCATTTCCAGCGCCGTCTGCGCGGCCTCGGTGCCGCGATTGTGTTTTTTGTCCAGGCAGCGCTCGCGCGCCTGCTGCTCGTTTTCCAGCAGCAGCACCTCGTGAATCACCGGAATCTCGTGCTGAATCTGAATCTGCACGAGCGCGTTGCTCACGGCCTCGCCGATGTGCTGGGCGTGCGTCGTCGCGCCGCGCAAAATCACGCCGAGACAGATGATGGCGGAAAGCGGCGACGCCGTGCGCGCCAGTTTCACCGCAACCACGGGAATCTCATACGCGCCCGGCACGCGCACGATTTGCACCGTGGCGCCGGCGCGCTTCAGTTCACTTTGTGCCGCGCGCAGCATCGCGTCCACGTAGCGGGAATTGTATTTCGAGGCGACGATGGCGAAATTGCCGCCGGACAGCGGGGATTTTTGAGGCCGGATTTTTTGCAGCATTGCGAATTATTTTTTTGAATCGTCCTCGCGATGCCATTCGCCGTCATAGGTTGCGACCACGACAATGTCATCACCCAAAGCGGCGAGTTTTTCTCCCGGCACCGGATCGGGCGCGGCCGGTTTGGCCGCGTCTGCAACGGATTTTTTGGAAATCATGCTCGTTTCCTCGTCGCTGTTGCGCGCGGCTTCCAGCAGCAAAACCTCCCAGTTGTCGCGCAACGTCCGCTGCGGCGGTGCCTTGAACGGCTTCAAATGAAACTCGCCGCCCCGCAACGACAGCAATTTGTTGAAGGCTTTTTCGCCGGCCAGCGCGCCCACGGCGGCGTGCGTGATGGCGCCGGCTTCGATGTAAATTTCCCCGCGCATGTGCTCGTTGCGGATTTCTAGGATCGAGGAATGGCGCGCGTTGCATTCCATCTGGATGACTTCCTCCAGCCCGACCTGCCGCAGCGCGCCGCTGAAACCTTCGCGGCGCGTCCACAAAACGAGATCGTTTAGCATGTTGAAAACCATTTTGATGCCCTCGGGCGAAACCGGTTTTTCGATGAACAGTTCCGCGCCGCCGGACAGGCACGTTGCGCGGTTGCCCTCGTTGGCCTTCGCCGTCATCACGACGATTTTGAGACTGGGATAACGCCGGCCGATGATGCCGAGCAACTGGAGTCCGTCCACCAGCGGCATGATGATGTCCAGCACGACGAGATCAATCGAATGCTGCTGCAACATCACCAGCGCACGGTCGGCGGATGGCGCGGTGTGGATTTCCCACGTCTGGTTCGACAAAACGGAACACATCTCCGTGAACATCTCCAAAAACGCCAGGCTGTCGTCCACGAACAGCACCTGAAATTTTTTCGCGGGCACCTCGCCGTTTACCGCCGGGCTGACCGGTTTGTCTTCCGCAACCGGCGCGGGCTTGGGAGCCGGTTCGGGCGGGGCCACCGCCGGTTTCGTCGTCGTCAAAAGCATTTTGCTGATGAAGCCCGCGCCGGACGCCTCCGTCGGGACGGAAGCTTCCAGCCGCAATTCCACGTCGCCCAGCCTCAGCGTCTGGCCCGGCTTCAAAATGCCCTCGATGATTTTTTTGTCGTCCACGAACGTGCCGTTGGAAGAAAGCAGATCGCGCACGACCAGTTCCTCGCCGCGCAGCCGCACTTCGCAATGCCGGCCGGAGATGGACGGCTCGACGATCTGGAACGTGTTGCCGTCGTGCCGGCCGATGGTGACCCATTTCTCGCCCAGTTCATGGGCCATGACGGTCAGCGTTTTGTTGGTGATGACCAGTTTGGGCATGTCATTTAATGAAACAGCCGCCACCCGCCGTTGTCAACCGCGGCGAGAACAAAAGCGTCGCGCTAGAATCAAATCGGCTTGTTTTGATGGGTTTTAACATGCGGTATGTCCTGTTTTTTGGCATTAATCTGATAAATTGACTTCTTTATCAGCAAGGCGCGTTCCAATGGAGCGCCTCTGGCAAACGGCCGACGGCTTTTACAACAAATGCCCCAGTTTCTCGCGCTTCGTTTTCAAATACCGTTCGTTGTGCGGATTGGATTTTATTTTGATCGGCACCTGCTCGGTGATTTTCAGGCCGTAGCCTTTCAGCCCGACAATTTTTTTCGGATTGTTCGTCAGCAGCCGGATGGTTTTCAGGCCGAGGTCCACGAGGATTTGCGCGCCGAGCCCGTATTCGCGCAAATCCATGCCGTAGCCAAGCTTCAAATTCGCCTCGACGGTGTCGAGTCCCTGCTCCTGCAATTTGTAGGCCTTGATTTTCGGCGCGAGGCCGATGCCGCGGCCTTCCTGCCGCATGTAAAGAATCACGCCGCGCCCGGCCTCGGCCACCTGCCGCATGGCCGAGTGCAGTTGCGGCCCGCAATCGCAGCGTCGCGAACCGAAAACATCGCCGGTGAGACATTCGCTGTGGACGCGCACCAGCACGTCCGGCTTGCCGGCCACGTCGCCGCGCACCAGCGCGAGATGATGCTGGCCGTCAATTTTGGAGCGATACAAATGCAAATCAAAATCGCCGTAGTCGGTTGGCATCTTCACGACTTCCTCGCGCTCGACCAGTTTTTCGCGCGTGCGGCGGAATTCGATGAGGTCGGCGATGGTGCAAATTTTTAATTTATGTTTCCTGGCGAATTTCAGCAGCGCCGGCAGCCGTGCCATCGTGCCGTCGTCGTTCATGATTTCGCAAATCACGCCAATGGGCCGCGCGCCGGCGAGATGCACGAGATCCACGGTGGCTTCGGTGTGGCCAGCGCGCTGGAGCACGCCGCCGGATTTGGCGCGCAGCGGAAAAACGTGGCCGGGCTGAACCAAATCGTCCGGCACGGCGGTCGGCGAGGCCATGACACAAATCGTTTTCGCGCGGTCGGCGGCGCTGATGCCGCTGGTAATTCCTTTCGCGGCGTCCACACTGACTTGAAAATCGGTGCGGAAAACTTCGCGGTTTTGTTTCACCATGCGCTCGACGCCGAGCTGCTGGAGCCGTTCGCTGGTTGTCGGCGCGCAAATCAGTCCGCGCCCGTGCTTGGCCATGAAATTCACGGCGGCAGGCGTGACGAATTGCGCGGCCATCACGAGGTCGCCTTCGTTCTCGCGGTCGGCGTCGTCCACGACGATGACCATTTTTCCGCGCTTGAGATCGGCGACGACGGCTTCGATGGAGTCAAAAGGATTTTTCATTCAACCGGGACAGCGTAAACTTTTGCCGCACGAATTCCAGCCGATTCAACTTGCATTTTTCCCGTTCGCGGAACATTGTCACATTGCAGCTTCGAGTTTTAACCTATGCCAAAAGTTTCAAACGAAACGGGTCATTTGAAGAATTCCGCCGGGTGGAATTCCGCGCCGCCGTCCGCCGATAAAATGCAGCGGCTCGACCGGCTGGCGAATCTTGGAATGCTTTCGGCGGGCATGGCGCACGAAATCAAAAACGGCATGGTCGCCATCCAGACGTTCGTGGATTTGCTGCTGGAAAAAAACCAGGACGCGGAACTCAGCGACATCGTCCGGCACGAGCTGCGGCGCATCAATACCATCGTGACCCAGATGCTGCGCATCGCCGTGCCCGGCCCGGCCAGCTTTAAAACTGTGCGCGTCCACGAGGTGCTGGAACATTCGCTGCGCCTGCTCCAGCCGCAGATCAGCGTGAAATTGATCGCGGTCGAAAAAAATTACCGCGCCGAATCCGACGTGGTGCGCGGCGACGACGCGCAGTTGCAGCAGACGTTCATGAACCTGCTGCTGAACGCGGTCGAGGCGATGGGGCCGAACGGCACGCTGACCGTCGCCACGGAAACGGCGGACGGCGAAAACGGCGCGCGCTCGCTGAAGATTCAAATCCGGGACACGGGCATGGGCATTGCGCCGGAAAACCTGGCGCGGCTGTTTGAACCTTTTTTCACCACGAAGAAAAACGGCACGGGCCTGGGGCTGGCGATTTCCCACCGCATCATCCACGAGCACCAAGGCACCATCCACGCACACAGCAAGGCCGGCGACGGCACGACGTTCAGCATTTTGCTGCCGGCGGGCGCGGATTGAAATTCAGTTGCCGAGAAGGTTGTTCGGGTCGGCGGTGTCCTGGCCGAGGTGCTGGCTGGGCATGGCCTTGAGCGAGAAGGTCACGGCCACGGTGAAATCGGTCGGGCCGGTGTTGTTGTCAATCACCCGCAACGACAGCGCGGCGGTCCAGCTCCGCATGTCGCGATAGACAGTGTAAATCTGCTCCTGCAATCTTCCGTCCGCCGCATCGAAATAGTGCATCATCCGAAATCCCCAGTTGTCATCAAACCGGTAATACGTCGTGCTCGTAATGGAATTGGCGCCCTGGGTGAAGCCGTCAAAATTGTTCCGCAAATACCAGTAGCCGATACCCCAGCTCCAGCGTTCGTCCGGCTCGAATGTGAGCTGGTCGAACGCGAAGTTCACGTCGCCGTTCTCGACATCCTCGCGGATTTTGGAATCGAGAACAATCCACGAGCGCGGCTTGAACGCGAGGTCCGAGTAAAGGTCGCTAAACGTCTGCTGCGGGCTGAACGGCTCGTCGAGGTTGACCGCGTTGCCGCTCGGATTGAGCCGCCAGTCAATCGTCAGATTCCAGTTCAGCAGGTTGTCGAGCTTGCCGTCGCGTTTCGTCTGAAGCGTGTTGCGCAGGCCGAGGCGGATCACGTTTTCGCTGTCCACGGAATCAATGTTGTTGTAGTCGGGAAACTCCACCGGCAGCAGCAGCAGGCTCGGCAGCGCGTAATCGAACTGCGGCAGTTGTGACGGCGGCACGCTGGGGTTCGGCACATAAACATAATTCGCCGACGGCTCGATGATGTGCCGCAGGCCGTCAACCTGCAAAAATGAATTCGTCGCGCCGATCCACAATTGCGACACCTTGAACGACGCGCTGACTCCGGTGTTGAACACCGTGCGGTTCGCGACGGAGTTCGTGCCGCCGGGGCCGGTTTCGGCGCTGTAATAGGTGTAACGCCCGCCGACGCGCGGCGTGATGTTCAGCCAGTTGAAAAAAGTCCACGGCAGCGTGATTTGGTGATAAGTGTCCGCGCGGGCGGCGGAATACGCGGGGAACGGCGTCACGCCGTTCGTTTCCGCAAAGAACGTTTTGTAATAACCGGCGGAGCTTTCGCTGTCGTAATAAAACGGCGTGTTCAAAATCTGCTGGCGCAGGCCGGTGAGCTTCACGTCCGGCAGCCGCTCGACCTGGTCGAAGAAATTGTTCAGCTCCGGCGTGGCGAGCACGTCGAGGCTCCAGTTCTCCGAATATTTGTTCGCCTCGACGAATGTGTTCGGCTGCGGGTTTTGGCCGTAGTCGCCGCTAAAAAAATCGTGTTCCACCAGCGGGTCGGTCTGGTAGTTCACCAGCGCCTTGAGGTTCAGGTTCGTGGAGGGCGTCGCCTGCCAGCCGAAATAAACACGCTGCCGGTTCTCGGAAATCGCACCGTAATCCGGCAGGCCGTTGGTGCCGTAATACTGGTTGTGGTCGTGCGTGTAATAATATTTGAGCGTCGCATCGCCCCACTGGCCGAGGTGCAGGTTCAAGTCCGGCCCGACGCCCGGCCCGCGCTCCTCGCGATAGTCCACGTGGAATTTCCCGTCCACCGCGTCGTTCAGCCACCAGGTGTAGGTGTTTAAAATATACGGCCCGTAGCCCGAGCGGAAGCCGCCCGTGAAATTCCAGTTGTTCGCGTGCGGCCCGATGTTGCGCCGGTAATATGGAAAATAAAACGCCGGCACGTCGCCGACGAACAGCACCGCGTTCCACATCTCAACATATTTGCCGGGCACAATCCTGATGTGGCTCGCGCGGACGCGAAAAGTCGGGTCGGCGATGTCATCCGTCGTCACGAACGCGTGGCGCGCATCGTAAGTTTGGTTGGTCGTGTCGCCCTCCAGTTCCCTGCCTTGCATGAACACCGGCGCCTTGCCCGTGCGGAACTCCTCGCTCTGCATCTGGTGCGTCTTGAAATTGTAGGTGATATGCTCGCCCACCCAGAGCTGGTCGCCCGTCTCGATCCGCACATGACCGTCCGCCACCACGTCGCCCGACTGCTGGTTTAACGACGCCGTGTCCGCTGTCAGCACCGTCGGGCCATACTTCACAAACACTCCATTGGTGCCGATAACCGTGTCGCCCTGCATCATGATGCTGCCGGCCTTCAGGCCGGGAATGATCTGGCTGAGCGCACGAATATCCCACGTCGGCGTTTCCTGTGCCGCAGCGATGGACGGGAAAATCGCGCACAGACAGGCGAGTGCGGCGATGGCGGCGAATAGTCTCATCAGGCCCGGCCAATTAAACAGAACGCTTTCCGGCTGCCAAGAGTTTTAACCGCCAAGACGCAAAGTGCGCCGAGTTTTAATCAGGAAAGCCGGGAAGCCGGAACCGGAGTTTTTTTATTTTATGGAAAAAGTTCCGCCTTGGCGTTCTTGACGTCTTGGCGGTTATTGAGACTTCGACCAGAACGCGAACGCCACCGCCGCGAGGATGCAAACGAACGCCGCGATGTGATTCCACGCCGGCCACGTCTTGAAATAAAACAGCGCGAACACCACAAACACCGACAGCGTGATGACCTCCTGGATGATCTTCAACTGATACGGCGAATACGAATTGCTGCCCCAGCGGTTGGCCGGCACCTGCAGCAGGTATTCGAAGAACGCGATGCCCCAACTCACGAGGATGACGGCGAGCAGCGGCTTGCCCTTGAATTTCAAATGGCCATACCACGCGAATGTCATGAAAACGTTCGAGCAGGTCAGCAGCACGATGGGCAGCCAGCGGGATGAGGTAAAATCCATGAAGAGAAAATGAATTCACCACCGCAGCCTGTCAAACGAGAATGTGAGCATGAGGCGCACGTGGCCTCATGAGAAACTACGTTGAAACGGAGTAACGTTTGTTTGTTGGGGATTTTATGTATTCAGGGATCCCCGCGGGCAACACAAAAAGGCGTGGCGAGCACGGAGGCTGTCGCCCAGTTGACGCGCGACGGACGGTGCAGATGAACTATCTGGATGCCATCGCGCAGAATCTTTACAAGGGCAACGCGGAACAGTTGCGCGCGTGGACCAGCGCCAGCCATGTCGAACGCGACCCGAGTCATGCGGCGGTTATGCCAACACCCGCACCAGCGGGCACGGCCACCACGACGACGAAATAATCACGGACAAGGTTTTAGTTTCACAAGAAGCCGCATTCGAATGAGTGCGGCTTTTTATTGCAAATTTCCGGTTCAACGCCGCGACCCGGTTTTCCGCCATTCGCTGAGTTTGACCTTGGCGGTTTTGATTTGTTCCACGCTGAAAGCCGGATTGGTTTCAATCTGGCGGACGATTTTCTCGGCGCGATTCACGTTGCCGCAATGCACCGCATAAACCTCGGCAAACTTCAGCCACAAATCAAAATCCTGCGGCTGTTCCCGCGTCTTTTCTTCCAGAATTTCGATGGCGGTGCCGAGATGTCCTTGCGCCAGCATTCGTCAATGGATTTTGGTTTAACGGGAATTTCCTCCGGCGTCGGTTTTCCCTGCGCCCCATTCATGTAATCGAGCGGCGGGCAAAATCAATGTGTGCCTTTGAAACATGAGGTTGCTGTTCAATGGCGCGCAACACCTCCTCGCCTTGGCGGCAGAATCCCGCTGGCGCAAATCCTGCGCGTAAAGCCGCGTTAACATCATCGCCGCGTCCATGTCGCGCGAATTCTTGAGCAACAGCGAGTTCAAGAGCAGTTCTGCTTCACAAAATTTCCCCTGCCGCCGCAACGTGCTGGCCTCGGCCAGAGGCCGATGGATTTTCGTGCCGGACTGCGGCACGCCCAGATGTTCCAGCATCGCCTCCATCGCCAACACGCTGGCATCGCCCGATGCCTTGAGCTCTGTGCACAACTGAATGGCCGCATTCTTGTGGCCGTGTTTGATGAGGCTGGCAATCGCGTCCAGATCACGCAGGTTTTTCTTGGGGTCAAACTCACTATCATCACTGGAATCAATCAGATAATTAAATCCGTGTGTGAGAGCTTCATTCAAACAAACACGCCAAAGCATATAAAATAAGCCGCACCAGATCAAGGTAAGGGGAAATATGACCGCCAAGTCCGTTGACTGACCTGAATTCCACCACATCCCTAAAAAGGCCGATTCGATAAGCAAGAGCGAAAATACGCAACGAACAATTCGACGATTGCGGTCTTCAATCTCATTTTCACCAGTCAGTTTGGGGTCATACCCGCTCAACCACCAAGAGGTTAAAGCGGTGAAGACTAATATGAAAATGTTTGCAAAAATAAACATCATTACACAAGTTTTGCAGGCTTAAAAATCACCGGTGTCACGTTTCCTTTTTACAACTTTGACAACGACATAACAAACAAAACTGCCCGTGCCAATGGCTGTCAGTGCATATATCACATGAAGCCAATTTGCTTCCGCTGGAGTCACGTAAACTATTTTTCCAGATTCCACCTGAATCGGGACAGTGTTTCCTGATTCTATTTGAGCCGATGACGGTCTGTTCAAAGTGTAATAGTGCTTTAAACCAACCATTGTATAAAATGGGGAAAAAAGTATTAAAATTATAAATGTCTTAATAAATCTTACCATACATAAACCTATGGTTCGGGAGCATTAACCAAAGTTTCGCCGGCCAGACTTAAAAACAAAGCCAGCGTCTTAATTTTTGGTCACAACAATTCCAGCACGCGCTGCAACTCTGCGTCCGTGTTATAAAAATGCGGGGAGAGGCGGATGTAATCCTGGCCTTTGCGGTCGGTGCGCAGCGACGCGACAATGCCCGCTTCGGAGAGTTTTTGATTCAACGCCGTGAGGTCTTTGCCCGGCTGGAAAAACGAAACAATGCCGCCGGCGTTTTCCGATTTCGCGGCGGCGTTCAAAACGGTGAAACCTTTTTTCTGCAATGCCGGAACAAGCCGGGTGCGTTTGCGGAGCAGTTCGGCGGCGATGTTTTCCACGCCGATTTCCAGCGCGAGTTCCATAGCGGTAATAAGGCCGACGAGGCCGAGGAGATTCTGCGTGCCCGCCTCGTATTTCACCGCGCCGCTCCGGAAGACGATTTGTTCCTGCGCGACAAAGTTTGGATTTTTGACATTGTGCCAGCCGTAAATGGGCGGATTCAATTTTTCCTGAAGCTCGCGCCGGACGTAAAAAATTCCCGCGCCGCACGGGCCGAGCAGCCATTTGTGCGCGTCGGCGGCAAGAAAGTCCACGTGCTCAACTGTGGTCGGAAATGCGCCGAGCGTCTGGATGGCGTCGAGGCAGAATAAAATGCCGCGCTCGCGCAGATATTTTCCGATGGTGGCGATTTCAATCCGGAATCCGCTGATGAAATGGCACGACGCGAGCGCGACGAGCCGCGTGTTTTCGTCCATCTGGCCCATCACGTCAATCGCGCGGATGACGCCAAGGCCGCGCGTGTTGAGCAGGCGCACCTGGACGCCTTTTTCCGCGAGCGCCATCCACGGATAAACGTTGGACGGATAATCGTCGTGATAAATGAGGATGTTGTCGCCCCTGCGAAAATTCAGGCCGGACGCGACGAGGCTCAAGCCGAGCGAGGTCGGCCCGACGAGCGCGATTTCGTCGGTCTGGCAGTTCAATAATTGCGCCGCCAGTTTGCGTGCCTCGTCCAGCCGATGCAGCATGAACGCCTCCTGGTCGCCGAGCGTTCCCTTCCGGGCGCATTCGGAAATCGCTTCGGCGACGTGGCGCGGCAGCGGGCAGACGCCGGCGTGCGCAAGGAAAATTTTGCCGGTCGCGACGGGAAATTCGTGCCGGCGCAATGCCTCGTTGGTCAGGATTTCATTCAGCGTCATCCGGCGAAAATAATTTGCGAAGGCTCAATGGCAAAGAGAAATCAATTTCCATTGATGATGTGAGAAAGATCGCCGTGCGGACCATAGAGGCTCAACCAGAACTGGACGATGTTGTAGGTGACCATCAGAGCGACGAGAATGTAAATAAGCCGGGGCATCCATTGCGCGAACATTTGGAGCTTGTGCGAGCCTTCCTCCTGATAATGCGCGTAAAGGCGGCGCAAGGTTTCATCCAGCTTGCCGCTGACTTCGCCGCTCGCATAAAGATTGGCGAACAAATCGGGAAATTGGGATTGATCGCGGATGGCTTCGGCGGGTGTGCGACCAGCAACAACTCCCGGTTTCATGGACGCAACGGCGCGGCGCAGCGCCGGTGAACCGCTGGCGCTCGCCGCGAGATCCCAGGCTTGAATGATGTTCACGCCGGCGCTGATGAGGGCTTCGAGCGCGGCGGCCAGCCGGGCAAGCGCGAGAAAATGGCGCGCTTTCCCGAGAATCGGAATCCAGCGGAAAATGGATTCAATCAACGCGCGCCATTTTTCCCCGTGCCGGCTTTGCGTGGCGTAAATGATGAAGGCGGTGGCGAGATAAAGCGGCGCAAGCACGAGCGCGGCCTTCACCGTCAGCAAAATCAAACTTGCGTTGAACTGCGACCGGGCGAACGGCAGCACGATGATGAAAATAATTGCAGCGAGATGAACCAGCGCGGCCGGATAAATGAGCTGGGAAATCATCTGCTTGGTGATGCGGGCCTGGTCGTTGTAATAATCGGCGAGCAGGCGGAAACAGGCATCGAGCCGGCCGCTGCGTTCGCCGGCGTCAATCAGGGCGATGTCAAATTCCGGCAGCCACGCGTCGAGCTGCTGCAACGAGCCGGTGAGTGTGCGGCCCTGCGCGAGTTCGCCGAGCAGACGTTGAATGGGTTCGCGATAAGAACGGGCGGGCGGATTGCGCTTGAGCTGTTCCAGCGCGGGCAAAACACCGATGCCGGCGGACGTGAACTGGGCTAGCTGATGATAAAACTCCGCGCGCTGGGTGAACTGCCGGGGCGTGACGATAAACGACATAACGCCCGGCCCGACTCAAACCGCGACGCGGTCGAGGCTGGCCTTGAGGTCGCGCTTGCTTTTGGCACCGACCATTTGTTCGGCGACCTGGCCCTTGTTGATGACCAGAAGCGTGGGGATGGCGCGGATGCCGTATTTGGCTGCAAGCGCCTGCTGCTCGTCAATATTGACCTTGCCGATTTTGACCTTGCCGTCGTATTCGTCGGCGAGTTCGTCGAGGACCGGCGCGATCATTTTGCACGGGCCGCACCATTCGGCCCAGAAATCCACGAGCACCGGAGTGGTGGACTGGAGAACTTCCTTGTCAAAATTGTCCTGCGTGAGCGCGGAGATTAATGGTGATGCCATAAGTCAAAAAATAAATTGTTCGCGGCTTGAATCAGGAATTCACGGCGGCGTTCAGCATCATCATCATCCAGACGGTGGTGCCAATGGCGGCCAGGCCAACAATGGCGGCGGCGATGGCCAGGATTTTATCAATCGGGCTCATGGCCGATGCGACTGCGGCAGGTCTGGCAGCGGGACGCTGTGTAGCCGGCGCGGCGGCGGGTGCCGCTGCGGCGGAACGCTGCGCGGCGGGCGAGGCTGAAGAACGTAACGCGGTTGAACTGGGCGGCGTTGGCACCAGCGGCGAGCCGCCGGCTGCGCCAGTCGGACCGCCGGGCGGCAACGTCGGCAGCTTGATGGTCGGCGCGGCAGTCGGCTTGGGGGGCAAATTGATGCGGACGGTTTCTTTCTTGGGTTGAACGCGGCCGGTGGATTTTTTCAACGGCTCCGCGCCGGTGGGTGCGCCCGGATTGATTGGAGGAATGTCAGCCATAACTTTTAGCAATCAAAGATAAACGGCGCCCGGCGGCTGTCAAATTTAATTCTGAAGCGAAAAAACGGCGAGTGAAAATTCGCCCGCTTGGAATTTAAGTTTTTTCCTCGATCAATTCGCGCCGCGCGCCGCCGAGCAGTTGCTCGACAAACGCGGTGGAATAGACGCCGCGCCGGAAATTCGGATCCTGCATGATGGCCTGCTGGAAGGAAATGGTCGTCTTGATGCCGGTCACCATGTATTCGCTGAGCGCGCAGCTCATGCGGTCAATAGCTTCGCGCCGGTCCTTGCCGTAAGTGATAAGCTTGCCGATCATGGAATCGTAGGTCGGCGGAATCGTGTAGCCGGCGTAGGCGTGGGTGTCCACGCGCACGCCGCGACCGCCGGGCTGGTAATACATTTCCAGACGGCCGGGGCTGGGCCGAAAATCGTCAAACGGGTCTTCGGCGTTGATGCGGCACTCGATGGCGTGGCCTTTCATCACGATGTCGCTTTGCGAATGCTGGAGCGGTTCGCCCGCCGCAAGCAAAATCTGGTAGCGCACGAGGTCAATGCCCGTGACTTCCTCCGTGACGGGATGCTCGACCTGGATGCGTTTGTTGACTTCGAGGAAAAAGAAATTGCCGTCATTGTCCACGATGAATTCAACCGTGCCGGCATTTGTGTAACGCGCGGCTTCAGCGATTCTGACCGCAGCCTTGCCGATTTTGTCGCGCAATTTGCGGAATTTGTTTTCCAGCAGCGGCGACGGCGATTCTTCGATGAGCTTCTGGTTGCGGCGCTGCACCGAGCAATCGCGCTCGCCCAAATGAATGATGTGGCCTTTGTTGTCGCCGAGAATTTGAATCTCGATGTGGTGCGGATTCTCGATGAATTTTTCGATGTAAACGCCTGAATTGCCGAACGCCTTTTCCGCCTCGGTGCGCGCCGTGTGATAGCCTTTGACGAGCGAAATGTCATTGTGCGCCACGCGCATTCCGCGTCCGCCGCCGCCGGCGACGGCCTTGATCATCACCGGATAGCCGATGCGTTTGGCGATGACCAGCGCATCCTTTTCATTTTCCACAACACCTTCAGAACCTGGCGGCGTCGGCACGCCGGCTTTTTTGGCGAGCGCGCGGCTGATGGCCTTGTCTTCGAGTGCGCTCATCGCGCGCGGGCTTGGGCCGATGAAACGGATGTTGCAGCTTTCGCAGACTTCCGCGAAATGCGCGTTCTCCGAAAGAAAACCGTAGCCCGGATGAATCGCGTCCACATCCGTGATCTCTGCGGCGCTGATGATGCGGTCAATCCGCAGATAACTTTCCGAGGCCGGAGCCTTGCCGATGCAAATGGCCTCGTCCGCCATCTGGACGTGCATGGAATTGGCGTCCACCTCCGAATAAACCGCCACGGTGCGGATGTTCAGTTCTTTGCAGGCGCGGATGATGCGGACGGCGATTTCTCCGCGGTTGGCGACCAGAATTTTTTCAAACATGGGCTTTCAGTGAAAGCAAACAGGGTTCAACTGGACGTGTGCCGCCATTTCAGTTCGGACGAACTTTGAACAAAGGCTGGCCAAATTCCACCGGCTTGCCGTTTTCGACCAGAATCTGGGTAACGACACCTTTGACTTCGGATTTGATTTCGTTCATCACCTTCATCGCTTCAATGATGCATACGACGCTGTCAGCATTGACTTCAGTTCCGATATCAATGTAATTGCCCGCTTCAGGAGATGGCGCGCGATAGAACGTGCCAATCATCGGAGATTTGATGTCAATTTCGCCCGTGGCGGCAGGTTGAGCCACAGCGACGGGCGCGATTGCAACCGTGGGCACATTTGGAACAACGCCCGAAATTGCCGGTTCGTCATATTGAATAGCCGGTGCCCCGCCGTTCAATCCACGTTTCAATCTAATCTTTGAATCCTGCCGCTCAAGTTCAAACTCCGTGATGGAGTTTTTCTTCATCAAATCAATGATGGCTTTGATATCTTTCAGGTCCACGATGCGTTTTCGTTAAAGCGAATTCAGTTTCAGGATTTATGCAGCAGCCACCAGCCAAAAGCAGGTTCTGCTGAAATCTGGCCATAGCCTATTATTCAGCACGTCGAGCGTCAAGAATCAAAATCAGAAAATTAAAAATGCCTAAAATTACCAATTTAGTCGTTGTTTTACATTTCTTTAACGTCAACTGCTGCTTCAAGTCCTAAAATATATGATTTTTTGCCGAAACCCGTAATTTGCCCGCGGCAAACCGGTGCAATCAATGATTTATGCCGAAACTCCTCGCGAGCGTGGACGTTGGAAAGATGAATCTCGATTGTCGGCACGCCGCTGGCGGCAATCGCGTCGCGCAACGCAATGCTCGTGTGCGTGTATGCGGCGGCGTTAATGACAATCACGTCGAATTTTCCTTTGGCCTGTTGAATCCACCCGACCAGCTCGCCTTCCAAGTTGGATTGCCGGAAATCAATTTCCACCCGCAATTCGGCGGCGCGCTTACGCACTTGAGACTCAATGTCCGCCAAAGTGGTGCGACCGTAGATTTCCGGCTCGCGCTGCCCAAGCAAGTTGAGGTTTGGCCCGTTGAGAAATAGGATCTTCATTTACGATAAAAAGGTTAATTTTTCGCCGCCGACTTGTCCATCGCATTTCCCGACAGCCCAAGCAGGCAGCCCAGCAAGGTAAATGCCGTCCAAGCCAGGGCCGGAATGTAGAGTCCGAACTCGCCAATTCCTTGAACGAACCAGCTGGCCAGTCCAATAAAAATGGCGAAGGCCATCGTGCCGCCAAAGTGCCAGACCCGCCGGCCGATGATTGCCAGCGCTGTCAAAATCCAAGCCGAATAAAAAATTCCACCAACAATTCCCGAATCCGAAAACTGTTCGAGATAATCATTGTGAGTGAGCCGGGCCATTTCCGCGTCCGGCGATTTTAATTGCGCATAAGGCCGCTGAAAAGTTCCCGGCCCGGTTCCAAATGCGGGGTGGGAAAAGGTTGTTTGCGCCGCCGCACGCCAGTAATCAAAGCGTGCGCTGGCGCTGGTGGCGCCGGCGGCAAAATAATTATGGAAGCGAACCGCAAATATTCCCAATCCGGTGGCCAGGACCAAAATCAACGCCAACCATTTGAATCGCGCCGGCCATTTTAACCGTAACAAGCAAGCTCCGCCGGCTAAAATGGCGATGAGCCAGCCGAGTTTTGATCCCGTCCAGAAAAATCCCGCGCCCCCCAGAAAAAGTGCCAGCGCGATGAGGGCCGCGCGAATGACCGGTCGCAGCCGTTTTGCCTGGGTGAACGCGAACACGAGCGAAACCGGAAACAGCAGCAGCACCGCGCCGGCCAGTGCGTTCGGATAGACGAGCGTGCCGTTGACGCGGCCTTTGGCGAATTTGTCGAGAATCGCCGGGTTTGCCGCATCCAAACCGTTTGTGATGATGATCACGTTCTCGCGCTTCATTTCCCAAAGCAGCTCCGGCGGAATGTTTGTCCAGTTGGCGCGTTCACCTTCGACCAGCATCTGGCGGCTTTGCGGAAATTCAAAAATCCGCTGGTCAATCGCGCGCACGAGGCAAAAGGTGAACGCAGCCAGCACGCCGATCAGAAGCCAGCGCAGCGCGCGTTCGCGCCCGAACAAAAAGGCGCCGAGAAAATAACCGGCGACGCAGCCGAAGAATTGCCAGAGCGTCGTAATCGTCAGGCCGGCATCCACGGTCTGCGTTGCGGCAATAAGCTGCCAGCCAAGCCACAGCAACGGCAGCCGCCAGAGCCATTTTGATCCGGGCCAGCGGATTTTTTTCGAGAAGACCATTGCCATGCCGGCCAGCGCAAGTGGAAACAAAATCCAGTTTGCCCAATGTGTCGGCCAGGCATCGTGCCAAAAATCAGAAAGTGTGTCCGGCGGGGTGATTTTGTTGTCGAGGATGACCGGGTTGCCGAACTTCAAAATCGCCACGCCGAGGAAAAGTCCGAAGGCGAGCGCGAAAAATTCCGCCCCGCTGGATTTGCTCTCGGACTTCATTCGCGGATTTTAGCGGCGGCGGCGGAAATTAAAAATGCAATTTCAACAAACTGACTTCGAGCGTCAGGGCCTCCTGCACGTTGGTGTGCAGGAGCCGCTGCGCGTTTTCCAGCGTTTGCAGATTTTCCAGGGCCTGGCGCGGCGTGATCCGGCGGGCGACGGCTTCTGCGCCGGAAATGGCCGGAAATTTCAGCAAATCCTTGCTGGCGGCGAGCGTGTGCAGCCAGACGTCGCGCAGCCACCATTGCACGAGCAGCAGCAAATCGGCGCGGTGGCGGCGATATTCGGCCTCGATGGCGGCGGCGAGTTCGGTCTCCCATTTTTCGCGCAAATCCTTTTCGACCTCGTCGTATTTTTCAAGCGGCGAGCGCGCGGTTAGCGATTCGTCCACGCGTGAACGAATTTCGCCGAGTTTTTGGAGCAGCGCATCGAGCAGCCGGTAGCGGCCCAGCAGGCTTTTCTGCTCGCCGCCGGCAAGTGTGCCGAATTTTTCGAGCCATTCCGCCTGCGCCACGTCGAGCGGGCGCGCGCCATCGCCGGAAAAATTCAGGCGCAGGCAGCGCGACAAAATCGTTTCCAAAATCCGTGACGGCTCGGTCGAAAGCAAAATCAGAATGGACTTTTGCGGCGGCTCCTCCAGCGTTTTCAAAAAGGCGTTCGCCGCCTGTGCGTTGAGCCGGTCGGCACCGACGATGACCGCCACTTTGAATTCTGCTTCGGTCGGCTTGAGTTGGATTTGCTGCATCAAACCACGCATTTGCTCAACAGTGACGACGCGCGATTTGGATTCAGGCCGCGCCCAGTGGATGT
The DNA here is from genome assembly GCA_963738245.1 of uncultured Verrucomicrobiae bacterium. GTDB lineage: Bacteria > Verrucomicrobiota > Verrucomicrobiia > Limisphaerales > UBA11358 > UBA11358. Next base: position 72,285 of record CAVTWB010000010.1, on the reverse strand, counting down.
CTGCGTGGGTTTCGTCGTCGATTTTCCGGCAGCTCAAACATTCGTCGCAACAGTCGGTGGCGATACCGGCAGTTTTAACCGGGTTTTGGCAGTTGAGTGTTTTGGCCAAAGTGCGTGCGAGCAACTCCAATTCGTCAAGCTGGTCGCTGGTGAACAGGTAAGCGTGACCGAGCCGTCCGCGCGCCAGCGAGCGTTGCAGCAGTTGGACGCCCTGCGTCTTTTTCGGGAAATTTGTGAAGGCCATGAGCGGTTTGAAGATTATGAGCCGGCGCCGGCGGCAGGCAGCACAGGCTGGCCAAAGGCTCTCACGTTGCCGCGCAAATCTGCATCATAACCCATACACATTTGTGATTTTGCAACTTTGCCTGACGCCGGTCAAGATGGGTTTCGAACGCCAAGACGAGAAATCATTAGCGTTTGACACGACAATTTCAAGGCGGCAACGGCACGGCGTTGATTTCGATGTTGTTGGTGTCGGCAATCACCGCCGTGCCCGCGATGCGCGAATTCGACCACGGCAATTGATTCCTCGGCGGCGATTGCTGGTCTCGACCGAAGCCGCCCACAACGCCCAAACCGGTGCTGCCGTGCCATGATTGCTGGAAGTTTGTCGTCATGCCCGTTATCGCCAGCAAATTTCCGGCGAACACCACGTTTTGTTTCAGGGTCCGGTTTATTCCGGCCACGCGGAAAAAATAATTTTGGGCGGTTGGCGATTCAGTCTGGCTGACGATTGCTGTTTGTTGCTGATTCGGTGTTGGTGCGGCAAATACCGTTTTACCAGAAAAATTTTGTGTCAACGAACTTTCCGGCTGCAGCGAGCCGTCATAAACCGAACCATCGGCATCCACGACGCGGATGGCGCTGCCATTTTGCTGCACCTGAAAATTCGCCAGCACGGGAGATGACTGGGCCGCCCCGGCAGTGTTCCTGAAATTATTTTGCAGACCGTTGGCGAAATTCTGCGAGACGGCGGTCGCGAATTGAACGGTCTTCGTCTGGATCGCGGAATTATTTTCTGACGGGTTTTGTGTCGTGGCCAGCCGTCCGGAAGCTGCCGCAGGTGCGGGAGGAGGCATTGCCACCACGCCACCGGCGCTTGTCGTGGCGATTCGCGAATCGGCCAGTTTCTTTTCAGCCAGATTATCTTCGGAACTTAATTGACCGGAAATTGGCGGCGCGGTGGTGGCAACGGCTCCGCTTTCGTCCTTGTTTGCCGCCGGTGTTTCTGAAAGTTGCCGCGACGCGGAATCGCTGGCGACGGCCAGTTCAGGCAATCTGCGGTTCGTGAGGTCTGAAAACTTCGCCTCGCTCAACCGCTGCACTTCGCCGTCCGCAAACAAAACGGCGCGGCCATTTTTATCCGCCGGCGAATACGCCAGCACGGAATTGCTGGATAAAACATCCAGTTTTTCGCCACCAGCCAGATAGATGAATCGCTTGCCGCTTTCCGGGTCGGTCAAAATTTTGTCCGGGACGAGGCCGTTTGTCAGCGTGTCGAGCGATGCGGGCAGTTTGCCGTTGTTTTCCTCGGCGGCCATTTGTGCGGCCATGCCGATCTGCCGGAGATTGCTCATGGTCGCGACGCTTTTCGTCTTCATTTTAGCTTTACTCAAATTGAAAATAGTCAATGAGCCAAATAGGAAAAACACCATTGCGAACGCGGTCAGAAATGCCCAGTGTCGGCGGCACAATTCCCAAAGTGAAATGGACGTCTCGTCTTTTTTCGGCTTGGGCAGATTGCGCGCGACCTCGCCCTGCAACAAGCGCCGCGCCGCCGGATGCAGCTTAAACGGATCGCCGGCCTGGGCGCGGCGCTTTTGCGCGTAAGCCCGCAGCAGTTTTTCAATTTTTCGTTCCGGTGCCATGTCATCCATTAGACGGGAAAACATCCGGGGTTTCCCGTGCAAACAATTTCCGCGCGGTTTCTTCCAGCCGGTCCAGGCACTTGCTCAACCGCGAGCTCACCGTTTTCAGATTCAAATCCAACGTTGCGCTCAATTCCTCGTAACTCAAGTCACCGAAGTAGCGCAGCTCGATGATTTCGCGGCACGGCCCGCTTAACTGGTCGAGCGATTCGCGCATGAGCTTCAATTGCTCGGCGTTCATCAATTTTTCATCCGGCGCGGGCAAATGATCCGGCGGATCGGGCGTCAGGCCGGTTTCCGGATTTTCCGCTTGAAGTGAAATTGTCATCTGGCCGCCGCCGCGTTTGGCTGCAATCCGCTTCTCGCGATAATCGCGCGCCTTGTTCGCGGCGATGCGGAACAGCCACGTCTGGAACTGGCTTTCGCCCTGGAAAGTGTTCAGGTTTTTGATCACGGACAGAAAGGTCTCCTGGCAGATCTCCTCGCCGTCTTCGCGGGAAAAATCCGGCGAAAGCTGGAAGACAAACCGCCCCGCCGCCGCGTAATGCAGGTCGAAGAGTTCGTCCCACGCCGCCGCCTCGCCGCGACGGCAGCGCGCCAGCAATTCGGCTTCTGGTGCCATGTGCCGGTAATTTATTTGAAGCCGCGCCGTTTGAACAGATTTCTTGCGGGAGCATATTGCCGGGCCTGCCGTCTGACTGGGGATGAAAAGAATCGCAAACATCGTGCTGGTCATCGCACTTTTCAGTTGAGCCGCGCCGGGCAAGCTGGTGTCCGGCCCGGGTAGCGGCACACAGCAATTTGCCCGAGCTGTGGACATCCTGGCTGCCTTGGAGCACACGGTTAAGCAGGGGCTTTATCTGGCAAACCGGGATGGCCCGACATTAAGCAGGCAATGGAATCCGGGGTTGCCATCTGATGCGGCTTTGGCGACGGCGATTGAACGCGCAGGCGCCAAAGCCGCAAGGCGCTCGCGAACCGTTCGCGCCGGTAGCGCGGCTAGTTCGCGGATTACTTTTTTTTGCGCTTCCAACGGCGGGGCGCGTTACCTGCTGTCCGTATGATTTGGAAGAGTTACGATTTGAAACCGGACAACGTCAACCTTCAGTCCCCAGCCCAATAAAAGTTGGTGCCGACGGAGGGGGTCGAAACATCGAAATAGGTTTCGCTTATTTTCGCATGGATGCGGAAAAACATTGTAAATAAACGCTATTTTGCGTGTTTCGCATTTTTTTAAAATTGCTCCGAAACGAAGATTCCCGCATCCGTCCGCAATATTTTTGTCCCCAATTGTCCCCAAATATTTCACCCCGTTTCTTTCAAATGTATTCATAGTAGTTAAACATTACTGTTTCTGCCCATCCAGAATTCCGGGCCGCTGCTCGACTGGCAATCGTGGTATAATTAGAGGAATGAAATGTTCCTACCGCTAACGCTCTCCGTCTGTGCGACGATGAGCGCGTTCGCGGGCTTTGCGGAGAGCGTCAAATGTGGACTCCGCGCCAGCCGGTTTTTCCGATGCGGATTTTGTCTCTACAGGCGTGACTGAAACTGGAGCAATGGTTTTTGTTCTGGTGGTGGCAGGCGCAGTTGTCGTCCGCACCGGCTTGCGGACGAGCCATGGGAAAACTGGTTTTCGCACCGGATCAGCCTGAGGCACTTCCGCGTCACTTGATTCCGTAGGAACTTGGGCGACGGCGACTTTGCGTCCGAACAATCGCGAAACCCAGCCGGTGCGTCGCTCCAGAATTTCCAGCAAAAATAAAATTGCTCCCAGAACCAGCAGCCACGGCGCAAGTTCGACGTAGCGCGATTTGACCGGCAGTTCGCTCCCAGATTTTTGGAATTTCAACGCGCTCTTTTCCGCCGGTCGTCGTGGCGATTTCCGCGAGCGCCGCCGCGCCGCGTCCCGGCTGGTCAGGCGCAAATTCAGGTGAATACGGCAAACAAACCGGCGGCAACGCAACGGGCTGCTGGCCGGAAATTTCGACCGTATTCAAAACCGTTTCACGTCCGGCAATCGGAATTGCTGCTTCGAGCAGGTCGGCGTTTTTCCATTCGACCGCGACCGTTTCTTTTGCCGGAGCCGCGCCGGGAAGTCCGTGCAAAATTTTTACGCGCGGCAGATTGGAAAACGGATCGGCCTTGCGTTCGGGATCGAGATGCAGTTGCACGAAGCACATGCCGTCGCGGATTTCCTGCGTGAGCAGCATTTCATCCGGCAGCGGCTCGTGTTTGCCGGCAACCCAGCGAGCGAGCGTGGCATAAAATTCGCCGGCCTGATTCCATTTCGCGAAATCGCCGCTGTATTTTCCGTCCGCCTCGCCGAGATAGCACAGCACGCGGCCATTGCCCGCGTTCCACGACGCGACGACCGGCGCTTTGTATTCGTCGCTGGTAATTGCGGCGAGATTTGCCGTTGGCCGGATGTAACACAAATTGTAACCGCCGAGTTGCGGCGGCGCAGAATTTAATTGCGCGCCGAGCAACGAGTATCCGGCGGTCGTTTGAAACGGCGTCGGCTGGTCAACAAACGTGCTGCGCGCAATCGTGAATGTGTCCTGCGCAAAAATGCGCGGGATTTCGTCCGGGTTGTCGCTGAAATAACATTCGCCGCCGCCGAGCTGCGCGAGGTCTTTAAGCATATTCGCGTCCACATCGTGGTCGGTGCCGAGGCCGACGACGCTCACCGTCACGCCAGCGTCGCGAAGTTTTGCCACGATGTCCTGATAATGATCTGACTGCTCTGCGTCCGCCGCGTCGGAAAATAAAATGATGTGCTTCGTTTGCGCCTTCGCGGTGGAAATCATCCGCGCCGACGCGACGAGCGCCTCGTAAATATAAATGCCGCCGCCTTCCGAATCAATTTTCAGAATTTGTCCGCGATAAGACCGATTATGTTCCGACCGTGTCCAACGGGACGATTTCGTGCGCCACGGTGTCCACGGCGAACACGCCGATTTCGTCTCATCGGCGAAAGCAAATCCAAAACCTGCACCGTGCCCAAATCCGCGAGATCAATTTTCTCGCGCCCGCCGCCCGCCGGCATCGCCATGCTGCCCGAACGATCCAGCGCGACCACGACCGCCACGCTCAACTTGCGATGTTCGCGCCGCATTTCCATCGAGACCGGCATGACGCGCTCCAACGGCGATTTGAAATAACCGCCCGGCCCGTAGGATTTTTGCCCGCCGGTCATCGCCAGTCCGCTGCCTGTATTTTCGACCCATGACGCGAGCGTTTCCATGCCGCTCATTCCGATTTCACCCGCCGGAACATTTTCAATGATCACCGCCGAAAATTGCGACAGCTTCTCCAGCGACCAATTGCATTGTTCCGGAGCTTTGCCGACAACTTCAACGCCGCCGCCGCGCAATAATTTGACGAGACCGGAATTTTCTCCTGCCGACGAAACAACTAAAATTGGCCGCGAACCTTCCACGCCGACGAGCGCGCGTGCGGAATTATTTTCGGGAACCGGATCGTTCGTCGCGCCTTGAATCGTGACCGTGTATTCGTTCACGCCCGCCATTTCCGCGCGGTCGCGGAACATCAGTCGCGTCAGACCGGCGGAAACCTGTTTGCTGCCGGACGAAATAATTTCGTCGCCGCGCCGGAGTTGATACTGAATTTCCTGCTCCACCGGCGACTGCACCCATGCGCTCAAAACAAATGCCTGACCGGGCAAAACGGATTGCGGCGTGAGAAAACTTTGAATGGCCGTGTCGTTGATTTGCGGTCGCGCGAGCAGGCGATAATCCACCGACACGCCGCGACCGGCGGCGCGCGCGGCGGCAGCGGCGGGGTCTTTGCCCGTCCATTTGCCGTCGGACAAAACGAGAATGCGCCCGCCGCCGTCCGGCGGAATCAACGCCAGCGCGGATTCGATGGCATCTGTTCAAACTCGGAATGATCCGCGCCAACCTGCGCCGTGAACCCGCCGAACTCGACGCGTTGCGGCGACTGCTCGACAACCGCCTCGCGGCCAAATGCGACCACGCCAAGCTGGTCGCGCGGCCCCATGGATTTGTGGAGCAGGCCGATGATTTCCTTTTCCGACGCATCGGAATTTTGCGGCATGGATTCGCTGCGGTCGGCGACGACAATCACCGTTCCCGCGCGGTCGGGAAGCTTTATTGCCAGTTGCGCCAGGGCCAGAACAACGAGAACAAAAATCACCGCGCGCAACATTTTCAGCCCGCGATTCGGCAGCGGCCAGGCGAACCATGCCGCCGCCAGCGGAACCAGCAGCAAGCAGCCAGACGGGTTGGAAAAGGACGAACATTTCAGCTTCCTCCTTTCGCACGTCGCCACCAGATACAAATGCGTCGTCAGCAACGCCAGCGCGAGCAAGCCGAAAATCCAGACGGCGGAAGTTTCTTCGAGCCGCCGCTCGGTGTCCTCGCTCCATTTGCCCCATTGTCCGCTCGCGCACGCGGACAAATCGGATTCGTCGGCGGCGAGCGCGTTCACGGAAAATTGATTTGTCGTCGCGCCCGTCACGACGGAATAAATTCCCGGCATCGGCGTTTCCAGCGCCAGTTCGCCGCCGGTTTTCGGAAAGAATTGTTTCCCGCCGTCGGGTTGGATGACGGTCACGGCTTCGCCGGTTGTTTTCAAATTCACTTCCGCGCCGAGCCGCGCGTTGCTTTCCTTGAGGCCGGGCATTTCGGAAATCCGCCACGACAAAATGTTCCAAAATAAAATCGGCCAGTCGGGCGTGTTTTGCAGCGTGGAAAGTTCGGGATTGAAATTCAACGTGAGATGACGGCGGCCAAACACATCTTCGCGCGCGGAAAGCAGCGGAACATTTCCGGCGAGAATCACCGGCATGTCGCCGGGCGAATTGGTCGGCTGCGCCGCCGCCCAGATGACGCCTTCGAGCGCGATGCCTTCGGCCAGCGGATGCGAATTGTCCACGATGAACGGGCCGGTGTAGGCATTCGTGGCCGCGAACGTTGACCAGCGCAAACTCCAGGAATTGCTGTTCGCAATCGCGTCGGTTTCGCGAATGACGAGTTCGGGATTTTCGGAAATCGCGGCGCGCAATCCGGTCGCGTCGAGCGTGCGATTGGCGAGCGCGGACAAATTTTCATTTGTCAGCGCGACTTGCACGCGAACGCGTTTGCGAATCGGCGGCAGCAATTGAACTTCGTTGTCCTCGGCGAGCGAATCCGGATCGAGCGTGGCGCGGAGCGACGGCGCGCCGGACGGAATGTTGAAAACGAGCCGCTGGCTTTCGTGCGCGCCGAGCGAGATGAGCGAACTTTGCGGCGCGTTTGTGCCGGTTTGCACGAGCAATTTTGTCGAGCGCGCGCCGCCGGAAAAATTGGCGATTTCCAAAAGGCAGCGGTCTTGATCGCCGAACGCCGTGCGCGAGGCGTTGACGATGGCGAAATTATCCAGCGGCAAGCCGAACGCGCGCCATTCAAGGCGCGGGTTGGAAATTTTTTCATCGGCGGGCTTGTGGTCGGTGAGAACGAGGATATTCGCCTGCTGTTTGCCAAGTTCGGCGGCGAGCGTGATGGCGGAATCAATCGCGGCATTTGGCGACCAGCATTTCCATTGCGACAGCAATTCGTCCACTTCGCGCCAGTTTTTTGCAATCGAGCCGAGCGAACGCGGTTCCGTTCCGGCGAGAATCAATCGCGTGGACGGCGGCGGCTGCGGCGGAAAAGTTTTTCGAGAAATTCTCTGGCGCGGGTCTGCGCGGAAACGCCGTCGCTCACGGCGCGCATGGAAAACGAATCGTCCAGCACAACGATGAGCGGCCGCGCGGATTGCGGCAGTTTCCATTGCGGCCCGGCGGCGGCGGTGACGAGCAGCAGCGAGCGCGAGCAGTTCGAGGAAAAACAGCAGCGGCAATTGCAGGCGATGGATTTTTGCGCCGCCGGATTTGGACTGGACGTGAAAACGCCACAGCAGAAGGCTGGAAACCTGGCGGCGGCGAAAGCGGTTCCGCAAAATGTAAATCGCCGCGAGCGCGGGCAAGGCGGCCAGCGCAATCAACGCGAGCGGATAAGTCAGAAATGGAATCATGCCGGAGATGAGCAACTGAATTGGCTTCGAGTTCGGCAATTGATTTTTCCAAATCCTCGGCGATCAGCGTGGTCATGTGCGCGCCGCATTGGCGGCAGGCGTCGCTCCACGACTGCTGCAATTGCGCGAGATTTTCGGCGTATTGTTTGGCGATGCCGGAATCAATGTAGATTTCACTTTCGTCGCCGGTCTCGCTGTCCACGACGCGGAGATTGCCGTGTTCCGGCGGAGTCGCGTCGTCGCGCGCGAGCAACTGGATGACGAACAACGCCGCCGCGCCGTCGCGCAAACGGCGCAAAATGTGGAATCGGTTCGCCCGGCCAAAGCAAATCGCTGATGAACACGCGCACGCCGAGCCGGCGGAATTTTGGCGGCAGGATTTCAAACGATTGTTCGGGCGTGCGTTTGCTGTCCAATTCCAGTTTGTCCCACGCGGACGGCGTGAGCGTGTCGTTGGGCAGGCGTTGAAAACCTTCGCCGGAAAGCCAGACGGCCTGCGTGCATTGCGCGTTGGCGGCGGAAGTGGCCAGCAGCGCGGCGAGTTGGGCGACGGCATTTGCCTTGGCGGTGTCCGTCAAATTCATCGAGCGCGAGCCGTCGAGAATCAAATCCAGGTGCGGCGTGACTTCTTCGCGGAACAATTTCACGGTGAGCCGGTCGGTGCGCGCGTAAATTCCCCAGTCAATGAAACGCAAGATCGTCGCCGGGCTGGTATTCGCGGTAATCCTGAAAATCAATCGAGCTGCCCGCGCGCCGCCCGGAGCGCGAGCCGGTCCAGCCGCTCGCGGCGACCTGCGGAATCTGGAGCGCGTAACGCAGGCCGAGTTTTTCGCCGTCGCGCAGGGATTGTCGGATGGCGGTGTCCATGCTTTGAAATCATTTCAGCACGGGCGGTGCTTCGGAGTGGCGGCGGACTGAAAATTTTTCACCTGCTGCAAAAACCATTTCGCGTTGATGACAATCATCACCAGCAGCCAGCCGAAGGCGAAATATAGGTGATAAAGTCGCTGGCTGTCGTCGCGGAGTGAAACGACATTGAAGACATTGCCGAGTTGCAGTCCCTCGACGGATTTCCACGAAAGCTGGTTGAGAAAAAACAGCACGATGCTCGGCACGATGGCCCATGCGGCCGCCAGCAAAACCGCGAGCAGCCCGGCGAGTTTTGGCGGGCGCTTGGATAGAAATTTCCGGTGGATGAACAACGCCGTCAGCGCATAGGCGAACGCATAGGCCGTGGTGGTGGCGAACCAATGTCCGCTCTCGCCGGAAGTGGTCATGCTTTTTGGAAACACGAGCATGATTTCCCGGGTCACAAGAAATGTCGCGACCAGAATCGACTGCCACCCAAACCAGCCCGCCCGCCGCGCCGTTGAAAAAAAAGAAGGCCAGGGCGCGTTTCAATCCCGACTGCGGAATGGTGCGCCGCACGCGCAGGCTGAGCTGGTCGGAATTGCTGATGGTCACCAGCAACGCGAACATCATCAGCACAAAGGTCGGATACGTCCACACAAACATCAGGTCCGCTTCGCCAGTTTGCGCCACCCAACCGAAGCTCAACAACCCGCCGAGCAGCCAGATGGCCGTTAGATAAATCCGCACCGGCAGCGCGCGGTTGGCCGACGGCGGCGAAATCAACGCGACGGACAGGACAAAAAACAGGCCGGTGATCGCCACGCCGATGCCGACGAACGTCAGTGTGCCGATCCAAAAATCGCGTTCAGCCATCATCGCACCGACGCCGGAACGCATCAAGTCGAAAGGAAGCCGCGACCAGCGGAATGATGAGCCCGAACGACTGGAAGAACCCATAAATAACAAGCAGGATTTTGAACGGCCGGCTCATCGGCAGGCACGCGAAAAAAATGGCGATCATGTTTGCCGCGCACACGACAAGAAAAAGATAAAACAAAATGAAAAACACCGTCGGCAAATCCACGCCGCGCAGCAGGTTGGTGAACGCCATGAACGGCATGCACGCGCTGAAGAACAGCAGCGCCATGTAGGCGCCGCAGAGAAATTTTCCACGGATGATGCGCGCAGGCGAAAGCGTGCTGACATAGAGCAGGTCGGGATTGTTTTCCTGCCGTTCCGCCGCGACGCGGACGCCGACGTAAAGCGGGATGAAAAAAACGCTCGCGCCGGCGAGGATGACCATGAACGCCGAGAACATCGTGCCGCCGAGCTGCATGTTCTCGTCCACGTCAAAACTCTGCGTGACGAGAAACCCCAGCGACGTGATGAACAGCACGATCAGAAACAGCAGCAGCATGCCCGTGACCGCCCAACTGCGCACGGCCTGCCGCAGTTCCTTGATGACGATGGGATTCAACTCCCATTCGCGCCAGTTGGTGAAATGGTTTTTGATGCCCGCGATGCTCATTGCACGCCTCCTTTGGTGACGTTCATAAAAATGTCTTCCAAGTTCGCCTTGGTCTGGCGGAATTCGATGACCTTGAATTTTTTTGCGATCAATCCGCCGAGAATTTCGCACGCGGCGGATTCGTCGCCGGTCAGTTCAAAATGAATTTCGTTCGCCACGTCGCGCGCATTTTCGACGAACGGCGTCTGCAAAAGTTCCTTGAGCAACTGCGCATTTTGTGGCGTCGCTCCAGCAGCCGGATGGCCACCGTGCGGCGCGGCGCGCTTTTTTTCAGCACGTCTTCAATCGTGCCGGTCTCCAGGATTTTTCCGCGCTCGATGATGACCACGCCGTTGCAGATTTCCGTCAGCTCCGTGAGGATGTGCGAGCTGATGAGAATCGCCTTCTTTGCGCTCGGCCAACAGCATGAGCAACTCGCGCAGTTCGACGCGGGCGCGCGGGTCGAGGCCGGCGGCGGGTTCGTCCAAAACCAAAACGTCCGGGTCATAAACCAGCGCGCGGCCCAGGCTGACGCGCTGTTTCATTCCCTTTGAAAGCGCCTTGAGATGTTTCTCGCGGATGCCGGTGACGTTGGTGAATTCCTCAATCGCCTCAATCGCCTGCGTCCGTTTTTTCCCGCGCAACCCGTAGGCGCGCGCGTAAAAATCCAGATATTCGTGGACGGTGATGTCCGCGTGCGCGGGCAGCGTGTCCGGCACATAACCGACGGCGCGGCGCGCGAGTTCCGGCTCCTCGCAGACGGAAATGCCGTTCAGCAAAACGTCGCCGGACGTCGGCTCTTCAATCGTGGAAATGATCCGCATCGTCGTGGTCTTGCCCGCGCCGTTCGGCCCGACGAAGCCGAAGACGTGGCCGGAATCGAACGAGAACGAAATGTTGTCCACGGCCACGGTCTTGCCGAATTCCTTCCGCAGATTTTTGACCTGGACTTTCATTGGATGTCGGCTGGGTCAAGAATTCCAAAAACAACCGCCGAACTTTTCGTGCGCTTCGGGCTGGAGGCGAGCCGAGCGCGTTTTCGATGAACGGATTTCCATCCAGCACGGCGATGTAGGTGTTTGGCAAAAGATATTTTCCCGCGCCTGTCGCCCAACGAATCCGCGTGCGCCGGCGAAGCCGAATGTCACTGCAGCAATCCGTCCGCGCCGGATTTTTCCGAAGCGCTGGGATTGTTTCGACAAAATCAATCCGGCCTTTTGCCCGGCGGCCACGTTGTCTGCTTGATAGACGTTCATGTCCGCGTCGGCGACCCAAAGCGATTTGATTTGCGCGCCCAGGCTGTTGACGATTTGCAATTTTCCATTTTCGTTGACGATCTGGATGCGTTCGCGGCGCGTCTCGGATTTTCGCAGATGAAAATATGCCGGCACGCGCGCGGAAACCCAGCCGCGCTGAAAATGCTGCGACTGCGTCCAATCCACTTCGCGCGAAGTTCCCGAACCATTGCCGATCTGGACGAGCGGCGTGGCCTCCGTCCCGAAATCAAAATGCAATCCGCCGCTCGGCGTGAGCGGACAATAAAACGCCGTGCCGCCGATGGTTGCGGCGCGATGGCTGGTCTGGTCCAGCACGGTCAGCCCGGCGATGCGCGTGTCCGGCGTGATGCCTTCGCGCAGCAGGCTGTAGGCGAACACGAGCAGCGTCGTGGCAAACGAAATCGCCGGAATCGTCCACAACATCCACGTCCGGCGCTTGCGGCGGTTGAGCCAAATGATGTTGACCGGCCCGATGATGATGACGAACGCGAGCATGATGACGACGATGCCGCGCGTGGGAATTTTCAAACTTTCGACGATGGGCAGCGCCGCATTGGCCGCGCCGCTGTCATCCGGCAAGCTCTGCCAGTAATGCGCAGCGTCACGCACCGCGTCGCGCAAAGTCTGGACGGATTTTGGGTCAAGTGTCCGCAAGATTTTCCGAACCAAAGGCAAAGCAGCGGCCGAAGCCGACGTCGTATTCGACGCCGTCGTGCAGATGTTTTTTCTGCGAAGGATGCCACGCCGCCGGCAAATCGGTCTTGCCGGACAAAACGACATTTCCACCAGCCTGCAAATAATCGCCAATCGCGCCGAGCACCGCCGGCGACATCGAACTCATGTCCGCCGCGTTGAGAACGACGGCGTCGAACGGCGAGTAGGCCAGCCAGTTTTCGCTCCACTCGGAAACCGGCGACTCGGCGCGCAGACTTTCGACAGAATCCGCGTTCACGCCGCCGGGCGAGTAAGAACCGGCGGACGCGCTGTTGTCGCTGCTGGCGCGCGCGTCGGAAGCCCACTGCGCTGCCCGACGGACCCGAAATTTGCACGGCATCAATCGCGATGTTGTAAGGTGGGCTTCTGCCGAAATCCAGTCGCACGGTTTTCACCGGCTCACTCGTGCGCGGAAAAGAATAATTCGTAACCGTTCCAGGGCCAGAGCTGGCTGAAGCTGGTTGCGCTTCCTGAAGACATCGGAATGTGCGCGAGATTCGTGCCGGAAACACCGGTCAATAAAATTTCTCCGCCCGGCGGGAGCGGCATCGTGTGGTAAATAACAGATTTGTTCCACGGTCTGCGGCGTGGCGTAATCCAGTTCCAGCCAGTTCGTCTGGCCGCCGCGCCGCGTGTCCGGCATCCAGGACGTGGGCTGATAGCCGCCGCGTCTGCCGCTCGCATCCGGCGCGCCCACCGCCATCGCCGCCGTGAACGCGCCGCGATTCGCCTGAAACACGCGCTCGACCGCGTCAAAATCCAGGCTGCGGCTGATGAACACCGTCGCCATCTGCCCGCCGCGCGAATAATAATTGCAATGGTTGTTCGCGTTCGGCGCGCGGACTTCGCCTTCGTGACGGTTGTCCACTTCCACGCGGATCGAGCCGTCGCCCTGCGCTGGCAACGGCGGCAGCAGCAGCGACACGACTTGACGCGACTCGGGCGCGAGCGTCACCGTGCGCGACAGCCGGCTGATGTTGTTGCCGTAATTGCCGTAGGCGTTGTTCGGATAAACCAGCGTGACGACGTGCGTTTTGCCGTGCGAACGGTTTTGCACATTCACGCGCATCTCGGCGTAACCGTGAAAAGTGTTGCCCGTGTAAATCGCGTTCGCATCAACGGAAATGTCGCCAAAATCATCGGCACGGGCGGTGGAAATTAAAAATGCGACATTAAAAATTAAAAATGCCCGCAACACCCGTGCGCGGACAGTTCTGTTTTTTAATGTTTCATTTTTCATTTTTAATTTGCACCTTGCCAGTTCAACGTCTTTCGGCAGGTTCAATCCGGTTTCGTCAAGCTGGCCGAGCAATTCCGTGACGAGCTTCGACGGCGTCATGCGGTCGAAGCGCGCCTGATAATTCAAAATCAACCGGTGATTCAACACCGGCTGCGCGACGACTTTCACGTCCTCGAAACCGACGCTCGGTCGTCCGGCGACGAGCGCATTGCCGCGCGCAGCCTCGGCAATCGCAATCGCCGCGCGCGGTGATGCGCCGTAGCTGACATATTTATTTACCGGCTCCGTCGCTTCCGCGCCGCCGGGATGCGTCGCCGAAACCAGCCGCGCGATGTAGCGCGAAACCGGATGCGGCAGATAAATTCTGCCCATTGTTTGAAAAAGCGTTTCCAATTGCGCGCGTTCCATCTGCCACGTCGGCGCGGGCAGTTCGCCGCGACGACGTTCGGAAATGATTTGATCGAGAACGTCCGCGTCCACATTTTCAAACATCACGCGGAACAGAAAGCGATCCAGTTGCGCCTCGGGCAGCGGATAAGTTCCTTCGAGTTCAATCGGGTTCTGGCTGGCCAGAACAAAAAACGGCTGCGGCAACGCGCGCGTCGTGCCGAGCAATGTCACGCAATTTTCCTGCATGGTTTCGAGCATGGCCGATTGCGTTTTTGGCGAGGCGCGGTTGATTTCGTCCGCGAGCAAAATGTTTGTGAACACCGGGCCGGGCTGGAAAATCAATTCGCGTTTTCCAGAACTGGTTTCCTGCAAAATGTGCGTGCCGAGAACGTCGCCGGGCATCAGGTCGGGCGTGAACTGGATGCGCTTGAAATCCAGTTTGAGAATCTGGCCGATGGTTTTGACGAGCGCGGTCTTGCCGAGGCCGGGCAGGCCTTCGAGCAAAACGTGGCCGCGCGACAAGATGCCGATGAGCACGAGGCGGTGCAAGTTCCCTGCGACCGAGCAAAATGCGGTCGAGCTGCTCCAAGGTTTTGCGCGCCAGCTCGGCGGCAGGCTGCAGTTCTTCCGGTTTTAGAATGTGTGTCAGGCATAATTGGATGCGTTTAATTTTCGTCCCGTTTGAAAAAATTCTGAACCGCCTGCCGCTGTTCCGGCAAAATGATTTGCGCGTGCGCCGAGCCGCCGCTGGCAACCGCGTTGTCGAGCGCGCCGTGCTGGGCGGAGACATCATTGCCGCTCAATTCCGGCGCGGCCTTGCTCACGCCGACGAGTTGCGCGTCGGCAAGGTGCGACGACGGCGGCAGCGCGTGTTCCTGAAATTTCAAATCCTTTTCCGACGCGCCGTCGTTCCAAGTCATGTCCGCCTCCGGCCCGCCGCCGCCGGGCCCGCCTTTGCCGGGATGATCCAGCCACGAAAGCACCAGATCGTCGCCGCCGTTCGTGCAGGTGGACAAATAATCCGCGAGCGCGCCGGGATTGTCGCATTGTCCCGCGCTTCAGCAATTTTGCCAGCATCGCCGGATCAATCATTTTCAAATTCGCCAGATTGCTGACCGTCAAGCCGAGGGAATTTTTATTCAATTCCAGCGCCTGCAAAAGTTTTTCCATCTGCTCCTTGTTCAAACCGTTGAGGCCGGCCAGAAGTTCCGGCGGAATCTGCGCGTTCAAAATTCCGTCCTCCAGTTTTGCCGCGTTCAGCATCGAGGCCAGATCCTGCGCCGCCTGCGAAGCCGTCGCTTCGTTCATGCCGGAATCCGCCGCCTGCTGCATCGCCTTCGCCAAGGTTTCCGCCTGCGTCAGCGATTCCGTTTTCTGTCAACGCTTCTTCCGCCGCCTGCTTTGGCCGCATCGGAGTCGGATTGCTTGATGTGGTCGAGCGCCTCCCAGGTTTTGTTCGGGTCGTAGCCGAAGGAATCTTTTTGCAGTTGCGACAACTGCTTCTGCAAATCGTCCGCCTTCTTTGTCGGCAAGAATTTTTTCCTGCGCCAGCGTCTTCACTTCCGCCTGCAACTGGCTGACGATCTGTCCGATTTCCAGCGGACGATGAACGGAGAACTTCGTCAGCCGCTCCGGCAGCAGCAACATCGTCGCCGCAAAGATCGCCGACACGCACAGCAGCAGCATCGCGCGCCCGCTGTGCCAGCGGAACTTTGGCGCGGCGGCCTCCGGCAATTGCGCCAGCCACGCGCCCATGTCCGCCGTTTCCTCCGACATGATGATGCCGCCGCAGGAATTTAATCGGTCGTAACTCGCGCGGATTTTTGTGAAGGCGGCGCGTTGCTTTTTTGCGCGCCATGCCGCCAGCAAAGCCAGCGGTGCGACGCCAAACAAACCGAGCGCGAGCCAGAAAGTATTTTGCGTCCCGAAAATCCTCAATGCGAGAACGACGACGCCCCAGACGAAAAGCCACACCGTCGCCAGTTGCACGCCCAGCCGCAACGCCAGCAGCCATTGCAAATCGCGCGCGAACGACTGGAGGGCTTTGGCGTGTGAAGTTTCCATTGCGTTTAAAAGCGTTTTGGCGCACCGCTTGTTTTCACGGCCAGTTGTATTGGTTGACGCATGGCTTGCATCAATTAGACAGATTGAACCAATGTCGTCACGAACAAAACCAAATGAAAAATTACGATGACATAATGCGGGTGGCTTCTTTCTTGATTACGCATATAACGCCAAGATTGCATTATGTCCGTCACATATTGATTTGACTCGCGGCGAACCGTGGCAGAATGTTGCCTGATACCAATCCAATTCCCAAACATGAAAAATAAACTGATAACCATCCTCGGAATCGCTGCGCTTTTATTGTCGGTTCAACGCGGGTTCACGGCTGACGCGACGACAGAACTCAAGGCATTGGTCGTGAAAGTCAAAGCCGATTTGGCCGCCGGCAAAAATACCGAAAGTGATCTGGCAGACGACCTGAAACAATTCGATGTCCTGCTTGCCGAGCACAAGGGCGAAAAGACCGATGCCGTGGCGCATATTTTATACATGAAAGCTTTGTTGTATGCCCAAATTTTCCATGACGAGTCAAAAGCTGACGAACTCATGGCGCAACTCAAGACTGACTTCAAAGACACTGAATTTGTCGCCACGCTGGTAAAGCAGGAAACAGCGGGGACGGCGGCAAAAAAAATTCAAGACGCACTCGCAGTCGGAACACACTTTCCAGACTTCAATGAAAAAGATGTGGATGGCAAACCGCTATCCATCGCCAACTACAAAGGCAAGGTTGTCATGATTGATTTCTGGGCAACATGGTGCGGTCCTTGTGTAGGCGAATTGCCCAACGTAATTGCAACCTATCAGAAACATCACGCGCAAGGTTTTGAAATCATCGGCGTGAGCAAAGCAGAATATTTTTAATTGGATTTGTCGCCTAGATCAGGGGGAAGTATTTGCCAATGCAACTTGTCGCCGAATTTTTTGTTGCCGGAGGATAATTCATTGCTGTATTGAAAGCTGGGTGCATCTCGACCAAATTCAGATTTTCCCAATCAAATCTTTGGACGGCCTGTCCGTCGGGCAAACTGAAATTACTTCCGGCGGCATTTTGGCGAACGACCGCATTTACGCGATCTTCGATCAGGACGGCAAAATCGTTAATGGCAAGCGCACGGCGCGCATACATGAGTTGCGCTGCACGTTCGACGCAGGCATCAAGGAAATCCAACTCTGGCAAAACGGCGAATCGTCGCAGGAACAATTTTATTTTGACGCGCCGGAAAAAATTGAAAAATGGCTGGGCGAATTTTTCGGATTTGCCATCACGTTGCGCCGCGAACCGCAAAAAGGTTTTCCCGACGACCGCGAGGCGTTCGGCCCGACCATCACGAGCGACGCCAGTCTGCGCGAAATCCAAAAATGGTTTCCCGAACTGACGCTGGAAAGTTTGCGCCGCCGTTTCCGCACGAATCTTGAACTCGTCGGCGACGAGCCGTTTTGCGAAGACCGGCTTTTTGGCGCGCCCGGCGAACTCAAGCCGTTCCAGATCGGCGCGGTGAAATTTTTTGGCCACAACCCCTGCCAGCGCTGCGTCGTGCCCACGCGCGATCCCGACAGCGGTCAGGCCGTCAAGGATTTTCAAAAGCGATTCATGGAGCTGCGCAAAAAATTTCTGCCCGAATGGGCGGACGCGCAGCGCTTCAATCATTTTTACCGGTTCACGGTGAACACTTCCATCCCGCCGGACGAAGCGGGAAAATCATTGCGAGTGGGCGACGCGGTTGAATTTTAATTTCGGATTTTTCCGGTCTCGATTTATTCGCGCTGCGTAATTTGCGACATTTATATTTCAACATTTTCTTTGGGTCTATTTTCGCGCATGATGATGAAACCATTGAAATCAAAGGGTTCTTTTACGTCTCGACGTTTTTTTCCGATTTGGCATTTGCGATGCTTGGTTGACTTTATGACAAATGAGTTGTCTGAAAGACAACCGACGCAACTGGAGGATCAGATTCAATCGCAGTTGAATTCCTTCGGCGCGCGGCTGCGGGAATTGCGGCTCAAGCGCGGCTGGACGCTGGAAGAACTGGCGTGCCGAAGCAGTCTGTCAAAAGCCTTTTTGTCGCGGCTCGAATCGGGCGACCGCCAGGCTTCGATCGCCGCCGCGCTGACCCTTTCAAGAATTTTCGACGTTTCGCTGGCGTCGCTGTTTGAATCGCAACTGGCAAAGGAGCCGTGCGTGATTGTGCGCGGCGCGCAGGCGGCTGAGAAAAGCATCAACGGACTGAAATATGTCTCGCTGTCCCATGCCGGGCGTTTTTTTAATTTGCAGCCGATCAAAGTGATCGTGCCCGTTTCGCGGCGTGGCGACGAACATTACCATCACGACGGCGAGGAATGGATTTATGTCATGTCCGGCGCGCTGACGTTGTCGCTGGCGGGAAAAACTTACGATTTGACGCCGGGCGACGCGGCGCATTTTGATTCGCGGCTGCCGCACCGGCTGATTGCGAAGGGAAAAAAGGACGCGGAAGTTTTGCTGGTGGCTTCGCCGGTGGGCAATTCTAGCCAAATGACGCTTCCGGCAAACAGCCAGCATCGCGCGATTCCGGCGATACGCCTGCTGGATTTGAAGCCGCAAATTGAAACGGGCGGCCGCGCCAACGAAATCAATTTCCAAAAAGTAAAACTAAAACCCAAAAATCGAAAGGAACTGCCATGAACAAACTACGCGCGAATTGTCTGAACTTCAAAGAACTGCTGGCGCAAAACATTGCGCTGATTTCTCCGACCATGACGGCGGCGCTGATTGTGCCCCTGATGTTTGGCACCACCGGCAGCATCAGTTGGCTGTCTTATGCTCTGGGAGGCATCTTGGTATTATTTGTCGCGCTTAGCTTGAACCAATTTGCCAAGCGCACGACCAACTCCGGCTCGATGTATAGTTACGCCATGTCTGGCCTGGGATTTGCCGGCGGCTCGCTCTGTGGCTGGTGTCTGCTGTGGGCGTATCTGTTCATCGGTCTGGCCGGCACGACCGGATTTACAATTTTCGCGACCACGCTGCTTCAGATGGTTCATGTCAATGTGCCGCCCGTGATTCTTTTCGCTATATGTTTGGGATCCTGTTTCTACATCGCTTACAAGGACATCAAAGTTTCCACGCTGATCACTTTGGGGCTGGAAGTGTTTTCATGCGCCTTCATTCTGTTGCTCGCGTTCATCGTCCTGGGGCATCACCACTTTGCGATTGACACGACGCAATTCACCTTGAAAGGCACTTCGCTGCTGACCTTGGGCATGGGCACGGTGGTCGCAATTTTCAGCCTCGTCGGTTTTGAAAGTTCCACGGCGTTTGGCGAAGAAGCCGTCAATCCGCTTAAAACCATTCCCCGTTCGATCATTTGGAGTCTGGTCATCACGGCGTCCTTCTTTATTTTCATCACTTATGTGGAAGTGCAGGGCACGGCAGGAGCCTCGACCACTCTGGACAAAATGACTGCGCCGCTGAACACGCTGGCTGTCATGTATGGCGTGCCTTATTTGCAACCGATTCTTTCGTTGGGCGCCATGGTCAGCTTTTTTGCCTTGGCATCTTCCTGCATGAACGCCGGCGCCCGTGTGATGTATGCGATGGGCCGTCACGACTTTTTCCCGCAAAACACCAGCTATGCGCATGCGAAGCACGGCACGCCCCACGTTGCTCTTATTGTCATGGCCATTGTGATGTTCGTTGTGGTGTCAGTGTCTTATGGCTTTCTGGTGGCTAACGGCATGGCGGTGCTCGACGAGTTCAACGACGCCGGCACCATGGGCGCGTTTGGTTTTGTCGGCGCTTACACGCTCATCGTGCTTGCCGCGCCGTTTTTTCTCAAAAAACGCGGCGAACTGAAGGCGCAACACATCCTGCTGTGCGTTGTGGCAATGGCACTGATGTTGATTCCCATCGTTGGCAGCGTCTGGCCCGTTCCTTCGCCGCCGGTCAACTATTTTCCGTATGCTTTCGTTGCCTATCTTTGGTTCGGAATTCTCCGCGTGATGGGAATGCAGCATCAGAAACCGGAACGCGTGGTCGAAGTCAGCGCGGAAGTCCAGAAACTTCATGCTGCCGCAACCACCTGATTATGGCCGCAACAAAAATTGGCGCGGTCGCGTCGCTCCATCGTTATCCCGTCAAATCCATGATGGGCGAGGAACTGAACGCGACGCGCGTCGGCACAAAAGGTTTTCATGGCGACCGCGCCTTCGCCATCGCCGACGCCGAAACTGGAAAAATCGCCAGCGCGAAAAATCCATCCAAATGGCCGACTCTCTTCAGCTTTCGCGCCGCGTTCACCGAACCGTTGAACGGTGATTCCCTGCCGCCGGTTTGGATCACCTTGCCGGACGGCAGCACCGTTTCGACCGAGGACAAAAACATTGCCACGCGATTGTCGTCGAGCCTGGGCAAGCCGGTTCGCTTTCTGAAAGGCGCGACGGCTTCCGGCACGCTGGAAGAATACTGGCCGGACATTGACGGTCTCGCGAAGCGCGATGTCGTGACCGACGAAGCCATGCCCGCCGAAACTTTTTTTGATCTGCGCCATGATTCATTTTCTGACGACGGCCACGCTCGACAGTCTTCGCGCGCTTTATCCCGAAGGCCGGTTTGAAACGCGCCGGTTCCGTCCGAACTTGGTCATCCAAACCGCGCCCGACTTCAAAGGCTTTCCCGAAAATGAATGGGACGAAAAAATTCTCGCCATCGGCAACGAAGTGAAAATAAAAATCACCGGGCCGTGCGGTCGCTGCGTGATGACTACATTGCCACAAGGCGATTTGCCCAAGGACACCGGCATTTTGAAAACCGCCGCGCGCCACAATCAGGCGCGCGTCGGCGCTTACGCCGCCGTGTTGCAAGGCGGCGTCATCCGCGCGGGCGATTCGGTGCAGATCGAATCCAATTAAAGCACCGGTCTTTTTTCCGTGCCTTTCCCTTTGACAAAACGGATTGGCAGTTCCACTTTCACATTTCTGCGCGCCAAAAATTTCTAAATCATGCACGACCTGACGACATTGAATTGGACGATCTTGGTCGCCGCCGTTTTCACCGTCGCATTTTTTTATTCGTCCGTCGGCCACGGCGGCGCGACGGGTTATCTCGCCGCGCTCGCGCTCGTCGGCGTCGCGCCCGCGTCCGCCAAAGTCGCGGTGCTGATCGCCAACATTTTCGTCGCCAGCATCGCGTTCTGGCGCTTTTACCAGGCCGGACATTTCGACTGGAAAATTTTCCTTTCGTTCGCCGTCGCGTCCATTCCGTTTGCGTTTCTCGGCAGCAAAATTCATATCAGTCCGCACACTTACAAAATCATTCTGGGCGCGGTGCTGTCGGTCGCGGGAATCATCTTGCTGTTCCGCTCGCGCTGGCAGACAGATGATGTCACTTTGCGAAAATGTTTTTTGCCGGTCGCGTTGCTCGTCGGCGCGGTGCTGGGATTTTTGGCGGGACTGACCGGAATTGGCGGCGGCGTTTTTTTGAGTCCGCTGTTGTATCTGTTCCGCTGGGTGAAACCAAAAACCACCGGCGGCATCGCGGCGGGATTCATCGTCGTCAATTCCATCAGCGGCCTCGCCGGCGCGGGCTGGGAAAAAATCACGCACGCCGGGCCGTTGCTCTGGCTCACGCTGCCCGCCGTCATCGGCGCGCTGCTCGGCACGCATCTCGGCGCGCGACGCTGGAGCAGCGTCACGTTCAGCCGCGTGCTGGCGGGCGTGCTGATTTTTGCCGGCGGAAAATTGTTGCTGGAAGCCGCTTCATAAATTCTCATCTGTCATGCGCGTTTTATTTTTCGCCCAGCTCAAGGACGCGACCGGCTGCGATTCAATCGAACTCGCGCCACAGCCGCCGAACGCGGAACAACTCTGGAAAATTTTGATCGAAAAATTTCCCGCACTCGTAAATTATCAAAAAAATGTCCGGCTCGCGCGTAATTGGGAATACGCCGACGCGAAGACTGTTTTTGCGGACGAAGACGAAATCGCGTTGATCCCGCCGGTTTCGGGCGGATGAATTTTATGAACTCACGCAAAGCCGCAAAGCCCGCAAAAATTGCGTCCGCAAAAAAACTTTGCGCCTTTGCGTGAGACTTTTTGTTTGAAATGGAAATTGAAATTCAACTGACGAACGCGCCGATCGCGGAAAAAATTCCGCCCGCCGTCGCAACTTGATTCCACCGGCGCGTGGCTGGAATTTCGCGGCGTTGTGCGCGATTTGGAAAACGGCGAAAAAATTTCCGCGCTCGAATACGAGGCCTATCCCGAAATGGCCGAACGCGAAATCCGTCGGCTGCTTGAAGAAAATTCCAAAAAAAATCCCTGTCTTGCGGCAAAAGTCATCCATCGCGTCGGAATCATTCCCGTCGGCGAAACGGCGATTTACGTCGGCATCGCGTCGCGGCATCGCGCGGAAGCCCTTGCGCTGCTTGGCGAATTCATGAACCGCCTGAAGCAAGACGTGCCGATCTGGAAATGGCGCGCGCAATTGTAGCGGCGGTCTGTGACCGCCGAAGTTGCCGCCGGCATTCCAAACACGACGACGCTCAGCAGAACGCCGCTACAAACTCTTTCGCTTGACGAAGCCATTTCGGAAATTCAATCGCGTTGCCAGCCTTTGACCGGCGTGCGCGTCTGGCTGGAAGAATCTTTTGGCCGCGTGCTGCGCGAAACGGTTTTGCGCGGCGGAAGATTTGCCGCCGTTTGATTGCTCGACGCGCGACGGCTTTGCCATTTTGAAAAACGACGCGGCGGAAAATTTTCAAGTCGTGGACACGATTCACGCCGCCGACTGGAAACCGCGTGAACTGAAACCCGGCGAGGCGGTGAGAATTGCGACCGGCGCGCCGCTGCCGTGCGAAAATTTGCGCGTCGCAATGCAGGAAAATGTGGAACGCAGCGGCGACAAAATTAGAATCTTAAAACGCGAAAGCGCGCTGAACGTCCGCAAACGCGGCGAAGACGTGAAGGCCGGACAACCGCTTGTGCAAATGGGCGCGCGTTTGGACGCGGGCAAACTGGCGTTGCTGGCGACCGCCGGTTGCGCGCAGCCGCTCGTCAGTCCGCGATTGCGGGTCGTTCATTTCACGACCGGCGATGAAATTGTTCCGCTCGGACAAACGCCGAAGCCAGGACAAATTCGCGACAGCAATTCGATTTTGATTCGCAGCCTGCTGCAAAACTTTTCGTGCGATCTGGAGCAAAAACATCTGCCGGAAAATTTTGAAGTGGCGAAATCTGAAATTTCAAATTTCAAATCTCAAATCAATCGCGCCGATGTGGTTTTAATTTCCGGCGGCGCGAGCGTGGGCGAAAAAGATTTCACGCGACCACTGCTCGAATGGCTCGGTTTTGAAATTATTTTTTCGCAAGTCGATGTGCGTCCGGGCAGGCCGCTGATTTTCGGCGTGAACGAAAACCAGATCGCGTTTGGACTGCCGGGAAATCCGCTGTCGCATTTTGTTTGTTTTCATTTGTTCGTCGCGACCGCTTTGGCGAAACTCATCGGCGCGGAGCCGAAAACATTTCTGCGCGGCCAACTGGCGGAAAAATTGAGCGACGCGCCGTGTCCGCGCGAAACACTTTGGCCGGCGCGATTGGAATTTTTGAACGGCGAATTGCGGTTGTATCCGCTGAAATGGTCGAGTTCCGGCGACATGACTTGTTTGGCGGAAACAAACGCGCTCGTTCGTGTTCCGGCAAATCGCGGTTCGATTGACGCCGGAACCGAAGTTGAATTTTTAACGACATGAACGGAAAATTTTCGCACTTGGACGAACGCGGCGGCGCACAAATGGTCAACGTCGGACACAAGCCAGTTCAGCGGCGGCGCGCGGTGGCCGAGGGAAAATTGATTTGCCAGCCCGCAACCATTCGCGCGCTCAAAAAAAATGCGTTGCCGAAAGGCGATGTTCTGACCGTGGCGCAAATTGCCGGAATTCAGGCGGCGAAGCGCACGAGTGAATTGATTCCGCTGTGTCATCCGCTGGCGTTGAATCATGTGGAAATAAGTTTTCGAGTTCGCGCGGTGGCGATTGAAATTGTCTGCACGGCGGAAACCAGCGCGCAAACGGGCGTGGAAATGGAAGCGTTGACCGGCGTGAGCGTGGCGGCGTTGACGCTTTACGACATGTGCAAGGCGGTGGACAAGACGATGCGGATCGAGAACATCTGCGTGGTGAAAAAAATCAAGGAATGAAAATCGGGCGCATCACCATCAGCGACCGCGCCAGCGCGGGAATTTATGCCGACCGCAGCGGGCCGGAGATTGAAAATGTTTTGCGCGAATTTCTCGGCGGCGCGGCGACATTTGAATCGGTCATTGTGCCGGACGAAATAGATTTGATTTCGGCGGCGCTGAAAAAATTTGCGGATGAATTGAAATGTGATTTAATTGTCACGACGGGAGGCACGGGAATTTCTGCGCGCGACGTGACGCCGGAAGCCACGAAAACAATTTTGGAAAAGGAATTGCCGGGCTTCGGCGAAATCATGCGAGTGCAGTCGTTCGCAAAAGTGAAGACGGCGATTTTGTCGCGCGCGGTCGCTGGCACGCGTGGGAAAAGTTTGATCATCAATTTGCCGGGCAAACCGTCGGCGGTGCGCGAGTGTCTGGAAATCCTCGCGCCGGCAATTCGCGAAGGCATCGCGCATTTGCGCGGTGAAGACCCGCACGGAAAACAGTCGATGGTTGAGAGTTGATGGTAGATGGAAAAATGAATTTGAACCAAACAGACTCGTTCGGGCGCACGGTTGATTATTTGCGCATCTCGGTCACGGATCGCTGTAACGAACGCTGTCTTTATTGTCTGCCGGAAAATTATTCAAACTGGCTGCCGCGCGGAGAAATTTTATCCTTCGACGAACTGCTAGCCATCGTGAGGGCGACGACGGCGATGGGCTTCAAAAAATTTCGCGTGACGGGCGGCGAGCCGCTGATCCGTCCGGGCGTGGTGGAATTCATCCGCGATTTGATTGTCACGCCGGGCGTGGAATGCGTCCATCTCACGACGAACGGCACGCGGTTGCCGGAACTGGCAAAACCTTTGTTCGACGCAGGTTTGCGCCGCATCAACATCAGCCTCGACGCGCTTGACCCGGCGATTTATCACGCCATCACGAACGGCGATCTCGCGCCGGTTTTACATGGCATCAAGCTCGTGAAAGAACTCGGCTTCGAGTCGGTGAAATTGAACACGGTGCTGATGCGCGGGAAAAATGACGGCGAGATTTTCCGGCTGCTCGATTTTGCGGCGGAACACGACATCGTCATCCGCTTCATCGAATTGATGCCCGTGAGCCTGACGGAAATGTTGAGCGAAAAGAATTTTTTCCCGGTGACGGAATTGTTTGCGCTGCTGCAGCGCGAAGATGAACTGGAACCGCTCGCAAAATCATTTGGCGTCGGGCCGGCAAAATATTTTCGCCTGAAAAGACGTGGCGTGACCGTGGGGCTGATCGGCGCGTTGAGCGATTTGCATTTTTGCGAGCGCTGCAACAAGATGCGCCTGACGTGCGATGGCAAGCTGCGTCCTTGTCTCGGCAATCATCTGGAAACGGATTTAAAACCGGCGCTGCGCCCGAGGATTGACACTGTGCGTTTGCATGAGTTCATCCGCGAAACGCTCGTGCAAAAGCCGTCCGAGCATCTGTTCCGAAACAATTATCAGCCGCAGCGAGTGATGACGGCCATTGGCGGATAAAAATTGATTTGAACGGCGGTATGCGGCATCCCATTGATAAGGTTTGCATCAGGCAGGCGACGGCTGCTGACATCGCCCAGCTTTGCAAATTGCTTTTACTTTTGTTCGCGCAGGAAGCTGATTTCAAACCTGACGCCGAGCGACAGTCACGCGGGCTTCGCCTCATTTTGGATCAGCCCGAAGTGGGAATTATTTTTTGTGCGACCAAAGGAAAATCCGTCATCGGCATGGTGAGCCTATTATTTACCGTCAGCACCGCTGAAGGTGGTCGCGCGGCGTGGCTTGAAGACATGGTTGTGCATCCGGATTGGCAGGGGAAAAATATCGGCGGACAGTTGCTCCAAGAGGCAATCAATCGGGTGCGCGCAGATGGTTGCACTCGAATCACGTTGCTCACGGATTCGACAAACAGCGCGGCGATTCACTTTTACGAGAAGGCGGGTTTTATCCGTTCGGGCATGATTCCGTTGCGCCTGCATTTGTGAAGTTCAGATGATGCAAGTCGTCATGCGGCAAATTTTTTTCTGGATGTAATCATGGACAAATTGACACTTTTTGGATTGTTCGCGGTGACAGCGATGGTGGTTTGCTACGCGCTTGAGGCTCGCAGCCGGTGGTTCATTTTGGCCTTCGCCGTGTCCTGCGTTCTCGGATCAATTTACGGGTTTCTGCAAGGCGCTTGGCCGTTCGGACTTGTGGAAGCCATCTGGTCGCTCATTGCCGCCCGGCGATGGTGGCTGGCCGAACGAAAGGCGCGACAGAAATTCGATTAATCTAGCAATAGGTCATGCGAGAGTTTTTGATTATTATTAATGATGTGACTGATGAGGTTGATGCTTTTAATAGCTTTCCTTCCTTAATTGTCCCCAACCTGTCCCCAAAATCTAGCCGACTAATTATTCGTTCCTGAAAACTACAATTTACAAACGATTGAATTTTCGATGAGGAGCGGTGTGGAACTTGAAGTATTTGTATTGACTAAGCCCAAGTGAATCGTGTTCCCAATTTGGTGCCGACGGAGGGGGTCGAACCCACACATCCTCACGGATACCAGATTTTGAGTCTGGCGCGTCTGCCAATTCCGCCACATCGGCTAACTAAATATCAACAACTTACGACTGACACCTCAACCACAATTTGACTTTGTGCTAGTGATTGTGCTAGAGCGACGCCATCAAATCCGCTGACACGGAAAGCAAGGACACCGGGCGCACAATTGCTGGTAAAATCAACATCGGCGCGCAACATACAGCAAGGTGGTGGACAAGCGCAAGCGTCCTATTCGTGGATTATGGAAGCGCAACGGGCGCTATTACGCCAGCTCACCGTCGAGGATCAAGTCACGGGCATCAAACAGGTCAAGCGCGTGCCGATGGAAGGGGTTGTCAAACGAACACGCGCAACGGCAGGCGCAACACGTCAACTTCGGCCCGGTGGTGCTGTCAGATGCCGCCACCGCGTAATTCGACCGGCAGAAAGGAAACAGTCTCTGCCTCCATCTGGGAACGCATGGTTTGCTAAAAAAGACAGGACGCCGACAATCCGATGCAGTCCGGGTGATAAAACGCCAAAGCTATTGTGGCGCGTGTCAAATTGAATGGATTCCTTGTAGAATTCCTATGCCTTGATGGAAAATCGAGGATGGCTGCTACAAGCGCTGGATTTTCCTCAGGTTGACACTGTTGGTTCTTGCCACCGTGGTGCGTGCTTTTTTGAGTTCCGATTGATGAAAAAGATTAGGAACAGAAACTTCTAGCGCGTTTGCCAGTCTTACAATATTTTCCAACGAAACATTGCGCAAGCCGCATTCAATATCGGAAATATAAGTTCGATGTAAACTCGCCCGTTCCGCAAGCTTTTCTTGGGTTATGCCGAGTTGTATTCTCAAACCCTTGACTGACGTCCCGAACTTTATCTTTATTTGATTTGCATTAAAAGTCATTTAGATTGTTTTAAAATCTAGCATCAAATCAAATCCAGTTTCAACAGACTATGAGTGGCCTTTAAGAAAGTCGCGCGATGCTGGAAGCATGGCCGATTTGCAAAAGAAACTGCGCATCTTTCAGGCAGTCGACGCCGTAATCCGGAGGAGCAATTCATTGAGTTGCTGCATGCACGGCGGCTTGCTGACAACGATATTTACTTCGGGCGCGCTTTTGTCATTTTCCTTCATCAACGTGCCCCAGCCTGTCATCATGATGATGGGCGTCAGTGGAGATTCAGCTTTGATGGTTCTGGCCACATGGTAGCCATCCATTTTAGGCATGCCAAAGTCGGTGACGACGACTTCAAATGGCTGTTTGTTCAACTGGGCTGCACGGAATAACCTGATGCCTTCTTCGCCGCTAGCGGCCGTGGCTACGCGGTGATTGAAATGGGTCAGACAATCTTCGAGAAGCAGGCGGATTGGTTCTTCGTCGTCAATGCAAAGTATGTGTAATCCGTGCTTCATCTCGACTTGTGATTTGGTGGCGCGGACGATTTCCGGCAGTTTTTCTTGAATGGGAAAGTTGAGGCGGATACATGTGCCGTGGCCGGGTGAACTCTCAATATCAATACTGCCTTCATGTCGTTGCACCATGCCGTAGACCATAGCCAAGCCGAGGCCGGTGCCTCCCCGGAGGGACTTGGTGGAAAAGAAAGGTTCCAGACAATGCTGCCGTATTTTTTCGTCCATCCCAACGCCATTGTCTCTTACTTCCACTTGAAGTCGCCGAACTGGAGTTTTGTCGGTTTCGGAAACTGGAACACTGATAGAGCGGGTGACAAAGGTGATGGTGCCACCCTGCACGAGGGCGTCCACGGCATTGAAGACGAGGTTTGTCAAAACCTCACGGAACTCGCTGGGATCGCTGAACAACAACGGCAATTGCGGTTCGAGTGTCTGCTGAATCTGAATGGAAATACCCTCGCGTTGCGAGATGTCGCGCCAGCGCGGGCGGGTCAGTTCGATCACTTCATGAATGATCTGATTAACATCCACTTGTTCCAGTGGTTCCAAGCCGGAGCGCCGCCGGTAAAATTCCCGCATCCGTGAAACGATCTGAGCGATGTCCTCACCTGATGTTTTAATAATTTGCAGGTATTTCCTGGAAGTTCCCAGCAAATCCGGCTGGGTCGTCAACAGCAATTCTGAATAGGCGACAATGGGAGATAGGGCATTGTTCACGTCATGGGCTACGCCACTCGCCATTTGCCCCAAAGCACGGAGCCTTTCCTGTTGCACCACCACTTGTTGTGTCCGGCGCAATTCTTCGTAGGCTTTCTGCAGTCCATCGGTGACACGCACTTGATCGTAAAGGGAGCGGCAATGTTCCTCGGCAGTAATTATCTTAACGTGTAAGGCTTCTTTTTCAGAACGAACTGCTGCGATTTCGGCGAGGGTCTGTTCGTTATTATAGCGGATTTCTTCCAGAACCAGGACAATCATGCTGACTGCGATGAACAGTTGCAGCACCGCAGCCACAAAAAATCCGGCACTAGAAAGATGTTCATCCTGTTGCGACAGCGGATAGCTTCCCAAATAAAGCCCCCAAAGGAAAAAACCTGTCGCCAGCATGCCCGCCCCCACGAACGGCATTTTTTTCCTCAGCCGGAAAAAACAGACGCCGGCAAACACGCTGCTCAAGCCGAGCAGGATGAACACGGGCAGTTGCATATCGAGTGTTCTCATCTTGGGAGTCAGCGCATCTGAAATGATATGCGGGCCGGCGAAGGTCCAGGCCAGGAGGAACAGCATGAACAGGCCAAACAAGGTTTGTCGGACGGGAATTTTCAAGAACCGCAAACTGCCCCATAAAAGAAAGACAGCCGAAATGGAAACACAACATTGTTTGACTTTGAAAATAATACTTTCAGGCGCAGTAGCTTCGAATTTCAGACCCAGCGTCAACCATAGAGCATAAAACAACCAGGCCGCAGTCCAGACAGTGAAATAATCCCGCCTAGTATAATGATTCAGGTAGTAAAACAGCCCCACCAACATCCACACGCTCAACAGCGACACCATGAGCGCCGCCCGCAGGTATTGCCCCGAGAAATCTGAAAGATCAACCCCCATGAATTTCATTTATTTTATTTTTTGGTTCTACTTAAATTTTTATTTCCATGGTGTCAGATTGCGACTGCTTTTGAAGCAGAGCTATTTACGATTAATGCCAGCACGAGATTTGTTTAAGTGATTACCATTGCCGGTATACTCGCTGTTGTGATTGCCGTTTCCATTATTCGAAGGCACATAAACCGCTGTGCCGTCTGCCAGCGCAGGTCGCGCATCCGTCTCTATCGGCAGCGACAGCACAAGGCATACTTCCTTGCTGCCATCAACTTCTAGCATGGCCTGCGCCCCCATCGCTTGTGCCAATTGCCAGCCAGCAGCCAGGCCCAATTCGGCCTCATCAAATGATCCAGTCTGAAGAGTGGACGCTGCTGCCATCACCGAGGCGAGACGTGCATGCAGATCCTTTGTGTTGACGTCCGAAGAGAGCGCCACCCGCATAGTCATCTCCGCGGACTTAACATCCTTGGATTTGATCGCCACTCGCAAGTCGAGCGCGTTAATGCCCGTCATGATCGTGAGCGGCGATACAGCCAGCAAAGTAATGAGCTGGTGAAGGTGCTCGGCGTAGCCTATCAACTTGCTTGCGGTTGCGCCTGACGCCGAAACTTGCACAACCACGCCGGCCGCTTCAGCCGCCGCTCGGATGGCGCGAAACGCACTGTTGGTCACTTCACTGAAACAGAACTCACTGCCGCGGAGACTGGGCAGTTGAGCCGGGTAGGCCGCAATCTTGGTCGTCCCCGCATGACTGTTCTTCAATCCGTCAATTGAGTTATGAATTTCCGAAAGCATTCCGCGCTGGGCCAGTGAAAGTGGCGTTTGCGAAAAGGATGAGAGAAGCTGCCGGATTGCGTCCAGATTTTGTCGCTCCTTCCGTGAACGTTCCCGGTGAAGCCTTGTGCTCATACGCGAAGCGTCCAAAATGGCATATCGTAATCCGGCTAGTTTCTTCAGCCCATTCTCGATGGCGCTCTCGGAGAGGGTGGCCTTCGCTTTCAACTCCTGAATGACCTTGGCGGTTGATTCAGCCTGCTCGTTCAAATGTTGCACCTTCGCACACACGGCTGACTGAAACACCTGTAGCTCTTCGATCTTTTCCCGGGCGTGCTTTATCTCCAAAACTTTGCCTGCCAGGGTTGCGCTTGACTTCGTGATTTCGTCCTGCTGGTTGCCGATGCGGTTCTGCAACTCAGTTTCGCGCGCAAGCCAAGCTCGCTCTGTTGTAGCACGCCGGTCAGACTCGGCGTCCAAGGATTCGGTCAACGAGCGGACTTGTTCGGTCACGCCCGCGTGCTGCGTCTTCAATTCCGCCAGCGCCGCCTGCGCGGCTTCCAATTCCTTCGTGCGTTCAGCCAGATGACCCAGTTCGACATTATGTGCCTGAACCTG
This sequence comes from uncultured Verrucomicrobiae bacterium, assembly GCA_963738245.1. Taxonomy (GTDB): domain Bacteria; phylum Verrucomicrobiota; class Verrucomicrobiia; order Limisphaerales; family UBA11358; genus UBA11358. Next base: position 41,202 of record CAVTWB010000010.1, on the reverse strand, counting down.
CGCCGCCAGTTCGCGGCGTAATTGTTCCTGCGCCTGCGCGCGCTGCGCCAGTTCCTTCTCCAGTTCGGTTCGGTGCGCAACCAGCTCTGCCACCTGTTTCTCGGCAACCGCTCGCCGGCCCGACTCGGCGGCCAGGGATTCGGTAAACGAGCGGACCTGTTCGGTGACGCCTGCGTGCTGCGTCTTCAATTCGGCCAGCGCCGTCTGCGCGGCTTCTAGTTCCCGGGTTCGGGCGGACAGATGGCCCAGTTCAACATTGTGTGTTTCCGTCAGCGCTGCCAGCCGCTTTTGCTGCTCCGTCAGTTCGTCTCGCAATTGTTCCTGCGCCTGTGCGCGCTGCGCCAGTTCCCGTTCCAGTTCGGTGCGGCGGGCGACAAGCTCCGCCATTTGCTTCTCAACAGCCGCCCGGCGGCCAGATTCAGCGGTTGCCGATTCCGTCAACGTCTGCGCCTGCCCGGTCAGATCTTGAACCTTTGCGCACAAGGCCGACTGAAGCACCTGCGACTCTTCAATTTTTCCCCGGGCGTTCTTGATTTCAGCCTCCTGAGCTGCCATGGTCGCACCTGATTTCGCAATCTCGTCCTGCTGGTTGCGAATGCTGTCCTGTAGCTCGGATTCGCGCGCGAGCCAGACCTCCTCGGCGGCACACTTTTTGGCCAAATGGTTGGACGCCTCGTCAAGTTTTGACTGGATACTTTCAATTTGCGTCTCAAGACGACGACGATGCGCAAGTTCTGTCTGAAATATTGCATCCAGCCGTTCATGCTCTCCGTGACGTTGTTGAAGTTCTACTTCAAGCGCACGGATGGCAGACTCGCGCGTGGTTGACAATTCCTGAGCGGCACTCAACTGTTTGCCAATTTCTACCCGTGCCTTTTCCGATTCAGCGATTTGACCGGCCAATTCTTTTTGACGCAAAGCGTCGCTGCTCGCCTGGCTGCGTAAGGCTTCCAACTCGGTGGAAACTGCAACGAGCCGCTGCTGCTGCTGGGCGAGTTCATCGCGCAACTGTTCCTGCGCCTGCGTGCGCCGGGCCAGTTCCTGTTCGAGTTCAGTGCGGCGGGCGACGAGTTCGGCCGATTGCTGCTCGGCGGTCGCGCGGCGGCCCGACTCGGCGGCCAGGGATTCGGTCAACGAGCGGACCTGTTCGGTGACACCCGTGTGCTGCGCCTTCAGTTCGGCCAGCGCCGCCTGCGCGGCTTCCAGTTCCTTGATCCGGCCGGTGAAATTACCCACCTCGACATTGTGCGTCTGGACCTGCGCGTCCAGCCGCTGCTGCTGCTGGGCGAGTTCATCGCGCAACTGTTCCTGCGCCTGCGTGCGCCGGGCCAGTTCCTGTTCGAGTTCAGTGCGGCGGGCGACGAGTTCGGCCGATTGCTGCTCGGCGGTCGCGCGGCGGCCCGACTCGGCGGCCAGGGATTCGGTCAACGAGCGGACCTGTTCGGTGACACCCGTGTGCTGCGCCTTCAGTTCGGCCAGCGCCGCCTGCGCGGCTTCCAGTTCCTTGATCCGGCCGGTGAAATTACCCACCTCGACATTGTGCGTCTGGACCTGCGCGTCCAGCCGCTGCTGCTGCTGGGCGAGTTCATCGCGCAACTGTTCCTGCGCCTGCGTGCGCCGGGCCAGTTCCTGTTCGAGTTCAGTGCGGCGGGCGACGAGTTCGGCCGATTGCTGCTCGGCGGTCGCGCGGCGGCCCGACTCGGCGGCCAGGGATTCGGTCAACGAGCGGACCTGTTCGGTGACACCCGTGTGCTGCGCCTTCAGTTCGGCCAGCGCCGCCTGCGCGGCTTCCAGTTCCTTGATCCGGCCGGTGAAATTACCCACCTCGACATTGTGCGTCTGGACCTGCGCGTCCAGCCGCTGCTGCTGCTGGGCGAGTTCATCGCGCAACTGTTCCTGCGCCTGCGTGCGCCGGGCCAGTTCCTGTTCGAGTTCAGTGCGGCGGGCGACGAGTTCGGCCGATTGCTGCTCGGCGGTCGCGCGGCGGCCCGACTCGGCGGCCAGGGATTCGGTCAACGAGCGGACCTGTTCGGTGACACCCGTGTGCTGCGCCTTCAGTTCGGCCAGCGCCGCCTGCGCGGCTTCCAGTTCCTTGATCCGGCCGGTGAAATTACCCACCTCGACATTGTGCGTCTGGACCTGCGCGTCCAGCCGCTGCTGCTGCTGGGCGAGTTCATCGCGCAACTGTTCCTGCGCCTGCGTGCGCCGGGCCAGTTCCTGTTCGAGTTCAGTGCGGCGGGCGACGAGTTCGGCCGATTGCTGCTCGGCGGTCGCGCGGCGGCCCGACTCGGCGGCCAGGGATTCGGTCAACGAGCGGACCTGTTCGGTGACACCCGTGTGCTGCGCCTTCAGTTCGGCCAGCGCCGCCTGCGCGGCTTCCAGTTCCTTGATCCGGCCGGTGAAATTACCCACCTCGACATTGTGCGTCTGGACCTGCGCGTCCAGCCGCTGCTGCTGCTGGGCGAGTTCATCGCGCAACTGTTCCTGCGCCTGCGTGCGCCGGGCCAGTTCCTGTTCGAGTTCAGTGCGGCGGGCGACGAGTTCGGCCGATTGCTGCTCGGCGGTCGCGCGGCGGCCCGACTCGGCGGCCAGGGATTCGGTCAACGAGCGGACCTGTTCGGTGACACCCGTGTGCTGCGCCTTCAGTTCGGCCAGCGCCGCCTGCGCGGCTTCCAGTTCCTTGATCCGGCCGGTGAAATTACCCACCTCGACATTGTGCGTCTGGACCTGCGCGTCCAGCCGCTGCTGCTGCTGGGCGAGTTCATCGCGCAACTGTTCCTGCGCCTGCGTGCGCCGGGCCAGTTCCTGTTCGAGTTCAGTGCGGCGGGCGACGAGTTCGGCCGATTGCTGCTCGGCGGTCGCGCGGCGGCCCGACTCGGCGGCCAGGGATTCGGTCAACGAGCGGACCTGTTCGGTGACACCCGTGTGCTGCGCCTTCAGTTCGGCCAGCGCCGCCTGCGCGGCTTCCAGTTCCTTGATCCGGCCGGTGAAATTACCCACCTCGACATTGTGCGTCTGGACCTGCGCGTCCAGCCGCTGCTGCTGCTGGGCGAGTTCATCGCGCAACTGTTCCTGCGCCTGCGTGCGCCGGGCCAGTTCCTGTTCGAGTTCAGTGCGGCGGGCGACGAGTTCGGCCGATTGCTGCTCGGCGGTCGCGCGGCGGCCCGACTCGGCGGCCAGGGATTCGGTCAACGAGCGGACCTGTTCGGTGACACCCGTGTGCTGCGCCTTCAGTTCGGCCAGCGCCGCCTGCGCGGCTTCCAGTTCCTTCGCCGATGCGGTAGTCTGGGATTGCTCGGTGGCCTGACCTTGTTGTCGGATCTGAAATTCCTGCCGGGTTTCTTCCATCCTCTTAATTAATGTTACCTGTGCTTTTTGGTTTTCCGCCAAAGCAGCCTCCAATGTGCCTCTCAACTTGCCGTTTCCGGCGGCTTGAATGTCTCGTAGTAAATTTTCTTTGGCCTGTTTGGTCGCAGCAAGGGCGGCTTCAAGTTCGCTCCGTCGTTTGGCGTATTCGGCAACTTGCTGCCTGGTGCCTTCACTTTGCTTCTTTTCCACTACCAACGCTTTCGTTAGGCTGTTGATTTTCTCTTCTACAAACAAGCGGACGGACTCCAATGCCCTCGTTCGTCCCTTCATTTTCGACGCTTCAACACCCTCGTTATTCTGGGCTTGCTGGTTGGATTCTTCTAGTAACCGCTGAAACGATTCAAGTGCCTTTTGATTTTCTTCCTGAATGGCTTCCAGCTTGCTCCGCCGTTTGGCGCTTTCGGCGGCCTCCTGCTCGGCCTTTTCGCGACGATTCGTTTCCGCCGCCAACGCCTGCGTCAGGGCATTGACCTTGTCATCCACCGCTGCTTGAGTTGCTTGCAATTCCTTTTCCCGCTCTTGGTGTCCGGGTTGCCCTGTCTGGGTGTTCGGCTGGCTCCCGGGTGCCTCCAACAATTGAGTTATTGGAGTTGCTTGTGCATCAATCAACGGTTGTGAGGCGGGCTTTGTGGTTGACAGCTGTTCCGTTGAGACTCCTTTCTGTCTTAATAGGAAGACCAAGGTCTTGACGATTAGTTCGAGCGGGGAAATGGGTTTTGCAATGAAACCGTTGCTGCCGCTTAAAACACTTTGAGCGCGGGACTGAAAATCGCTTTGTATTGTCACGAAGATGACCGGTGTTTCCTTACAGTGCGGAATCTCACGGATTTTTGCACACACTTCAAAGCCGGTCATTACCGGCATGTTGACGTCTAGAAGGATTAGGTCAAAGTGAATGTTTTCAATTAGCTCGAGGGCAGCGGCCCCGTCGCTCACGCATGCCGTGTCAAAATTCGCACGCTTGAGTGCAATATCGTTGGCCATGTTACAGACGGCATCATCATCTACCAGAAGAACCCTGGTCTTACGAGTGCATAAAATGGATTCCATGTGGCCTGCCTTGAACAAATGTTCAAAGCAATCTACTGCTTGAACCATGGTCTGAACTACCGACGGAGACATGTGATTTTTGAGGTTGAAACCATACTCAAACAACATGGCTTCCAAAGCTGTGCTCAACTGGCTTATCTTGGCATATCCCGACAGCGTGGCGCGCGCGCTCAATAGACGGAGGCACCGATAAACACTCTTCAGATGCTCTTCGGATTCCTGACTGCCAACTGATTTTACATATTTGAGACAAAGTTCCCGAATCATCGAGATGTCAGTAGGCCAACTCTTTAACAAATCATTTTGAACCTCCGACGAAACGGCTGGTTCGGTGTCTTTAGCATCGCTCCCGATTTGGTCAAAGTTTTCGACCGTTCTTCCCGGCAAACTGGAAGTTAATAATTTACCGGCAGCAGTCTCGTTGCCGTTTTCGTGGGGGTGGATTTTGAGAATGTCACGGATGATTTTAACCAGATGTTTGGGCGAGCACTCGGACTTAAGCATGCCCATGGTCGCCTCAGCCTTCATCGCCTTTTGAGCGATATCAGGTAGGTAAGCATTAGACAGAATGAGGACGGGAAGATTTCTGTGCAAGTTATCCGCGCGAATTGCCTCAAGCACCTTTAATCCGTGGACTTTTGGCAACATCATATCCAAAACGATCAGATCGGCGGAAAGATTGGGTAACATTTCAACGGCAGCAAGTCCATCGCAGGCGCATAGGATATTGAACCCTTCACGTTCAAGCGTCTTACTGTAAAGCTTTTGCATGAACGGGTCATCGTCCACTATTAGTATGTTTTTCCCTCCTCTTATATTCATAGGTTACCCCCTTGTTCGATTTCTTAAAACATTGTAAGTCCTCACCGAATGCACAACAGGATTCAATGCCACTCTTCGTCTGCAAGCAATTCCTTGGCCAAGCGATTTGAATCTCAAATTCGATATGCCGCACAATGGTTGTATGCCACTTTAAGTCTTCAATATAATAAATGTTCTTTGCTCGACAATAATATTCTGTGGGTTGGATTGAGGCTGTTCCTCATTAAGGCAAGTAGCGGCATATTACCACAACTCAGACTTTGAATGTCCCAATATGGGACGGTTTGATTAATTGGTTGATTTACGTTTAAGACTGGCCATAACGAGGCCAGAATGTTTTAAAGGAGAACCGGCTGCGTCACATTGGGCGCGGCCCAAAGCTGCGCGACTACTTGGAGCAGACCTACCTTCCACGGCTCTGGAATGGGCGTATTCAGTCTTCAAAGCCAATGTCATCAATAAAGAAGCTGCCATCGCCTGCACCGGCATTAAACATTTGGAGTTCACCAACGTGCAATGGGTCAAAACCTTTGGGTTGTTTAAGGTCCGTCAATGGAATGCTTACCTTGTGCCACCCGCCATCCAGTAATTGGGGGCAGTAATGGAGAATCGCCACCTTGTCGGTATGGTGTTCCGGCAGGTCGAAAACCCTGCCATTGCACAACAGATTGATTTGGGGATCGGCGACGTTGCCTTTGGTTTTCATCCAAAAGGCAAAGTATTTGTAGGCAGTGATGTCAGTGCCATAAGGCCCCGTTTGAAAAGCACACCAATTCCAACCCGCGCCGGGCCACTCTTCGCCGCTACCTCCTTTGAACTTAAATTCGAGCGCCGAATGGCCGCCGTGAACTTCAGCCGTCTGGGGTTCGATCGTGGAACCTTTGGGGTTGGACCAACCAGCACCGTTTGTGGCATGGTCGCCATCCCATACCACTACCCGCTTCACCGGAACGGGCATTGCTCCGCCAACTTCAGCGGCCTGGATGCCGGAGGTAAATAACGCGAGGAACATCAGAAAGGATGGGATGACTTTCGGTTTCAGCGGTGACTTCATATCCAGAGGTTCTGCTTGATGATAAAATGGTCTAAAAGTTCAGTATAAGTCTGGATGCGGTTACGCCAAGCTTTTATCATTGGTGAAATTGTCCCCCTAATTTCATTACAAATCAAAATGTCATTACCATCTGACTGGCCCGTCACGCAGGCGGACGCATGAACCGCCTGCAACGTCCGGCCAAGGCACGCCGCTCCATGGTGGGCGGGAACCATGAATGAGATCAAGGTCAGGATGACGGGCTGAAATCAGGGGGGCGGAGACTGGCGCGCGGCACTGCGCCGATGAGATCAGTAGCGAGGAATCAATTCTGTTCAGGTAATGAAAGGTTTGTGGAGGACGGAATCCTCCGTTGTTGCGGCGCAAAGCTTTTAGACCAACGAGTGAAGGCAGCGGCCAAGCACGTTTGATAAATGACGGACAGCGGCTCGGTGCGGCCTCCGTTGTCCCGCCTCACTTCGGGGCTTCGGGGATTTCGCGGTCAGGCTGGCGACCCAGCAGATAGACGCCCAGGTCGCGCGCATGGCTGATCGCCCAGACTTCCGCAATATTGACGCTACCGATGATCCGGTATTTGTCCGCCAGGGGATGTTCATCATCCAGCCAGGAGGGCGGGGGATCGGGCTTTTCCTTCACGGCCACGCCGCCTTCGCCGTCGTTGCTGTCATCCTCGTCGTCCGCGTCGCTTTCCCACGGCGGCGGTGAGAACGGTTCGGACGGCGGCACGGCGAAGTCATCGGGGTTGATCTTCTCGCCGGCCTGCTTCTTCAAATCGAGGCGGTAAAGGCGCTCCAGATATTCCCGATGTTCCTTTTGGTAGTGTTCAAATTCCTCCTTGTCCATCTGTTCCTGGAACTGTTTCTCCAGTTCAATCTGCGCCGGCGTCGGCTCGATTTTCGGTGCCTTGAGGGCGATCATGTAGGTGCCGACATAATCCGGCCGCAGCCGGGCGATGGCCTCGCGCAGGCCGTCAATGATGAGCGGGAATTTTTCGAGGAGGGTGTAACAGGTGATGGTGGCAAAAAAAGTCCGGTCCTTGCCTTCGGCTTTGATTTCGCCCCATTCCGGCTGGTTGCCGAGCTTGGCGGTGACGTGGCGATGAATGAATTTGGCGACCCAGCGGCCTTCGCAGGCGCGCAGGCCGTCGTCGGCCAGGCCGTTGTCCTCCGACTCCAGCGCCACATCGGGACCGCGCGGATGTTTCAGGTGCGGGGCCACGATGAATTCGAGCGGCGGCAGCGGGCGCGGCTCCGGGCGCAGGAACAAATCATCCCATTTGGGAAACAGGTTGTTGAGGTTGGCCACCTCGGCGTCCACGGGCGGGCAGCCGGTGACGTAGAGTTCGCGCAACTGCGGCGCATCGAGCAGCGGCATGTAGTCGCGGGGCCGGACTTTATCCTGGCCGTAAGTGTGCTGGGTGGTGAAGGCGGCAAAATGGAGCCGGGGCAGCCGGGTGAGCGGCGTCACATCCAAAGGCAGCGCGCCGCTGTGGTTGAAACAAGTCAGCCGGTCCAGCGCCGTCAGCGGCGCAAAGTCGCGCACCACGCCGGTGACGGTCAGGTTGCGCAGCTTGGGAAAGGCCTCGATGCCGTCCAGCCGTTCGACACCGCCGAGGTGGAGAAATTCACATGCCGGAAACTGCGGAAGATCGCGCACGGAACGGACGGCCAGCGGCAGACAGTTCATCGCGCCGCGCCGGACCCGCGGCCAGACGAGGCCGGGCGGGAGGGCGATCAGGTTGCCGCTCAAGGAGAGCTTCTCCAGCGCCTGCAGCTTTTCCAGCCTGGCCAGCTCCGGCCAGTGCGTCTGCAGGCCGAGCCCGAGCGAACGCAATTGCGTGGCGCGGGCGAGCGGCCGGTAGTCCTCGCAGGTGCTGCTGTTGAACTCAAGCACGCGGAGGTTGGGCAGGTCCACGAGCGGGCTGAGGTCAGTGACTTCGCTGCCGCCAATCTTGATTTCCTCCAACTGCGTAAAGAACCGCAGCGCCTCGACGTCGCGGACGGGACGGGTTTGGTAGGGCGGCGAGAGCCACCAGCTTTTTTGTTCCGGCCAGACTTCGACGGCATGGCGCAGGTCGGCCTCGGAATAACCCGGCTCATAGGCGGGGTTGAAATAGCGCTGCCGGTTGCGCTCGCCATGGACCCGCCAATCTTCATAGTAGCCGGTCTTGTGCAGGACGTGCCAGCGGCCGATCATGGCTTCCACGAGCAACTCGACGGTGTAGCGTTCTTCCACGGTGCGCGACTCGTCCAAAGCCCAGGCAATGAAGGCGTCCTGATTCATGGCAGGGTTATCGCACAAACGCCGAAGGTTGGCAAGGCGGCGGAACGGGTGGCCGGATGATTTAAGCGGGAGAAATGACGTGGTTAAGTGCCGCAAAGTCCTTTCAATTGGCCGCCGGTGCGGGTTGTTTCAATGCCTCGATGATGTTCAGCAGGCGGGTGGCAGGGGTTTCTGTTTCCGGAAAATGACGGCCACCGGCCCGGTGCAACCGCCGGTCGCAAAAGCAATATCGTTTTACAATGCTGTGGCAAGGTGTAAATTCAAAGCATGTCGCTTAATGACTACGCCGCCGGTAAATTCAAAACCACCCCGAGGCCGCCTGATTTGTCCGCTTGCCGTGCCAGCTTCAGCCAGACAATCAAGGCTCTGGCTTATTGCCTGATGGACAAACCACACTGCAAATACGCCGAACCGTTCAACCGCAAAATCTTCTGTTTTCATCCGAAACGTGATGAAATTGTAGCCAGAACCGATTCCGGCCAGGCTTGAGTCCGCGCACATTTGACAGACTTGATTCGGCGGGTAAATTGGAGTGTCGGTTTGGATGTGTTACCGCCGCGTCTCTTTGACAGGAGCGCGGCGGTTTTTTTGCGGTCGGCCCGGCCAGTTGTTTCCGGCAACGGCAGGATTCCGAAACTTCTGCCGGTGACCAAAGTTGGCCCGCCGTATGCTGTTAAATTTTCAAAGTTGTTTTAAATTATGGTAGCATCTGTTTCCGCCCCCCTGCTTAGTCGCCTCAAATCCTGGCAGCTCGTCGGTCTGGGCATCACCGGCTGGGTCACTCTTTACAGCGTGGCCATTCTCACCTGGGGTGCCAGCAGCGCCCTCATCGGCCATTCCCAAGGCGGCTGTTTTGCCACCACCATGACATTGGCGGGACTCGAAGCCCGGCGCTTCAACCGAAAGGGCGTGCCCGTGGATCCGCTCCAATGGCTCAACGGCATTTCCACCGAACATCTCAACCTTGCCATCATCCATGACATGCAACGCCAGGAACTCCGCGTGGAAGCCGCCCATCCGGTGGAAACCGGGCTGGGCTTTGGCGTGCGCGCGGTCAAGGCCGGGCGCACGGTGGTGTTTGAAACCAGCCGCTGGAAGGAGCGCATCATTGACCTGCCCCATGCCCAGGACACCGAGATGAACCGCAAAAAAGTTTCCGCCGACATCGCCGTCCTCGTCGGCGCCGGCCAGCCCGACGAAGCCGCCCGCCAGTTCGTCAAGCGCCATCCCCTCCAGCTTCTCACCGGTCCGGAGTTGAAAAAACTGCTCGCCGCCTTCCCACCGCCGGTTGAAAAGCCGGTTCAAAGCGCCGCGCCCGAAGACCGCAGTGTTTGGAATGTCCGGCTTTAGGCTGAAAGTGATGAAACAGTTTGTGTTACTGGCCGGGTTGATTTTGCTGCCCGCGCCGCTTCGTGGAACAACCCCGTGACGACGAGCGCCAGCAGCACGTATCTTCCCGTCACCGGCGCGGTTGGTTTTCTCCGCGTGCAAGGCCGTTGAAAGGTTAAGGATGGACGCCGTGATGGCTTTTGGCCGAAGCGGGCAAAATGCTTCACCCAAAAAACGGCTGTCCGGAAAAAAACGGCTTGAATGCCAGCAAATGCCTCAAAATTGTTTTGGCATGGCTGATGCGTATGCTAGACCAATGATGTATTGAATTGAAAATAGACTGCCGGCAAACCACAAGCAGCTTCTTTCTTCCGGTTCCGACAAGCGAATCCACTTCGCGGCCGGGGCCTGTTTTTTTACGGGTCTGATGGCGGGGCGGGCGATTAAAAACAACTTGGTGTGACGGACTATTTTCAATGATTCCCGCCGGAAAACGCATTGAAGCAAAACAATGCCGTGTAAAACAGAATTCCACTGGCAAACACCACGCCGCCCAAAATGGCACAAGACAGCAGCAGAAAAACCGTCCGGGCCGCCGTTGAAATTTCCGGATGCCAGCAACTGCGATACAGGATGACAAAGGTCACCGATATTGGCATGAGCGCATAAACCAGCGTTTCGACCCAGGGAACGGCGATCAGATTGACCGCAGACCTGGCGACCCAATAAAAGATTATCAAGGAAAGAAAGCACGCGAGCGAAGCAACGACAAAAGCACGCTGCACAGGAGACTGAATTTCCGACGGTTGTTCGTCATCTTTCATGATACAAAAATATGGCACATAACCCCGCCAATTCAACGCAACCCAATTCATGCCAGCCGCACATCACCTAATAGACACCGTCACCCGCATTTTTGTATATCCAATCCGCACAATTTACCGGCCTGAAGAAAAGGCCGGACCACAATCTGCGCGCCGGCTCAAATCACCGTGCCATGCGGAATCACGGCATTCTTCGGGATGATGACGATGCCGTCGCGGATGAAGTAGTGCTCGTGGTCCACGTTCTCCGGCTTGCCGGCGGGCGAGATGGTGACGTTTTTGCCGATGCGCGCATTCTTGTCAATGATGGCGTTCTCGATCCTGCAGTGTTCGCCGATGCCCATGCGCGGCAGGCCGGCCTGTTCGCTTTTCTCGACGGATTCCTGCGCCTCGTAATAATCGCTGCCGAGGACGACGACGCGGTTCAGCTCCGTGCCTTCGCCGACGATGGTGCGCAGGCCGACGATGCTGTGCTTGATGACGGCACGGTTAATGATGCAGCCATCCGAAATGACGGCGTGGTCAATCTGCGCGCCGTTGATCTTGGAACCGGGCAGATGGTAGAGGCGCGAAAGGATCGGCGCGCTCATGTCGAAGAAATTGAAACGTGGCAGTTCGGAAACTAGGTCCAGATTCGCCTCAAAAAACGAGCGGATGGTGCCGATGTCCTCCCAATAGCCGTGATGGACATAGGAGAAAACGCGGCGCGACTGGATGGCGTGCGGGATGATGTGCTTGCCGAAGTCGGAGAGCGGGTTGTCCAGCAGTTCGGAGATGACCTTGCGGTTGAAAACGTAGATGCCCATCGAGGCGAGATAGGATTCGCCGCCGTCCTGGATGCCGAGGTTTTTTTGCATCGCTGGCGGCAGCTTGAGCGAGTCCAGCACGGCGTCCTCCTTCGGTTTTTCCACGAAGCGGGTGATGCGGTTCATGTCGTCAATTTGCAGGATGCCGCAGGCTTTGGCCTCCACCCGCCCAACCGGCAGCGTGGCGATGGTCAGTTCCGCACCGTTCACGATGTGCTGGGTGACGACCTCCCGGAAATCCATGCGATACAACTGGTCGCCGCTCAAAATGATGAGCTGGTCGAAATCGTGGTTTAAAAAATGGACGAGATTTTTCCGGACCGCGTCCGCCGTGCCTTCATACCACGACGTGTTGGTGAACGTCTGCTGCGCCGCGAGGATTTCCACGAAGCCGCCCGAAAAATCCTCGAACTTGTAGGCGCCCGAGATGTGGCTGTGCAACGAGGTGGAGTTGAACTGCGTCAAAATGTAGATGCGCCGGTAGCCGGAGTTGATGCAGTTGGAGATCGGGATGTCCACGATGCGGTATTTGCCGGCGAGCGGCACGGCGGGCTTGGCGCGGTCCTTGGTGAGCGGGAACAGCCGCGTGCCCTGGCCGCCACCCATGATGACGCAAAGAACCTTGCTCGTGTTGGTGGACTGGCGGGTGGCTGACATAATGGCTTTCGGTTAAATCCACGAAAATTTAACGCCGATGACCGCCACGATGCAAGCCGCAGATGCGTTTTTGCGGAAAATAATTGGCGCGGTCACGCCGCCACCACAAATGGCGCGAACTCCGCGTGCAGATGCGGCGGGATGCGGACCTTGAAACGCGCGGTCCTGCCGCTGTAACGGCTGGTGACGACCTGGCCGACGGCGTGGATCCGCGCAATGACGGCGGCCTTTTCCTGCGGCACGCGCAAATCCAGAAACTCGCGCACGGGCCGGAGCTGCGTGCCGAGTTCCGCCAGCAGCGGCGCGACGCCCTCGCCGGTTTTTGCGGAAATGGAAACGGCGTGCGGATATTTTTCGCGCATCAGCGGCGCGATGCCGCCGGCGAGCTGGTCAATCTTGTTGAACACCATCAGCACCGGTTTTTCCGCCGCGCCGATTTCCATCAGCACGGTGTTCACGGCGTCAATCTGCTCCTCCGCCTGCGGATGGCTGATGTCCACGACATGCACCAGCAAGTCCGCCTGCACGACTTCCTCCAAGCGTCGCCTTGAACGCCTCGACCAGTCCGTGCGGCAGTTTTTTGATGAAGCCGACGGTGTCGGTGAGCAACACATTTTGGTTCGTCGGCAATTTCAACCGCCGCGTCGTCGGGTCGAGCGTGGCGAATAATTTGTCCTCCGCCAGAACCTTCGCGCCGGTGAGCTTGTTGAGCAAAGTGGATTTGCCGGCGTTCGTGTAACCGACGATGGACGCCAGCGGCCACTGGCTGCGCTGGCGGCCGGCGCGCTGCGTTTCGCGCTGGGAACGGACTTTGTCGAGTTCGCTGGAAATTTTTTCGATGCGCTCGGAAATTTTCCGGCGGTCGGCTTCGAGCTGCGATTCGCCTTCGCCGCCGATGGAGCCGGTGGAACCGCGCTGGCGCGACAAGTGCGACCAGAACCGCGTCAGGCGCGGCAGCAGATATTTCAGCTGCGCGTGCTCGATCTGCAACTTGCCTTCGCGCGTCCGGGCGCGCTGGCCGAAAATTTCCAGGATCAGCGCGGTGCGATCCATGATTTTGCAGCCGAAAGATTTTTTCCAGGTTGCGCGTCTGCGCGGGCGACAGCTCGTCGTCGAAGATGACGGTGTCCACGTCGTCTTTCCTTGCACAGCGCGGCGAATTCCTCGGCCTTGCCCGGCCCGATGTAGGTGGCGGCGACGGGCGCGGCCATTTTCTGCACGCCTTCGCCGACGATCAGCGTGCCGGCGGTGGTGGCGAGTTCCTCCAGTTCGGCGAGCGATTCGCGCACGGCGGCGGCGGTGCGGGATTTGAGTTCCACGCCGATGAGGAAGACGCGCACGGAGCGCGTGTCGCGGGTCTGGATGAGTGATTTCAATGTTTCGTGGCGGACAATCTGGCAGAAAAATCCGGCGGACGAAAGCGCGGAAATGACCAATACACCCGCACCGCCGCGCGCGTGGCCGCCATGCAGGCGATTTACGAAGCCGCCTGCGAACACAAGTGGGTCAAGACTGGTTGATTCATTTGCGCGGGTCAGCTTGGGCGCGAACCCCTGCAATCTGATGTTGGGAATAAAGTGAACTAACTTTCCATAACTTGCGAAGCATCAAACCCTCTTTTTTTGAATTTGTTCAGCCTCGGCAATCATCTCGGCTAAAGAAAGCCCGAGCGCATTTGCAATGTCTTTCGCAATTTTAATGGTGGGGTTGCGAACAGAACGTTCAATATAACCAATGTATATCGGATGAACGTCAGCCTTTTCAGCTAAAAGTTCCTGTGACATTCCTTTGGCCTTTCGGTGTTTCTTCACAACCGAAGCAAAAGCTATTGCTATGTCGGGTTTCGGCACTCATGGTATTTTGGCTGAATGAAATTATTCGACTACATACTATGGTATTGACACCAGAAGAAAAACTTGTCAGAAAAGGACTGGGCAACCACTATGAAAAATATCAAAACATTATTTGCAACCCTCATTTTGGCTTTCGGGATCATATTTTACGCCCAAGCCCAAACTTTTCTAACAAACGGGTTGCTTGCATATTATCCGTTTAACGGAAATGCGAACGATGCCAGCGGTAATGGAAATAACGCCACGCTTGCGGGTAATTATCAATTTGTTGCGAATGGCCTCGGGAAACTGGCGTTTGAAGCAAATGGTGATGATTCACTTTATTACTCCGGTGGCGGGAATGTTCTACTACCCACTTTTAGCACTAATCTAAATTCTGGATTTACTTTGAGTGTTTGGGCCGAAAACGAAATGCTGGCTGCTCCGCCTTCCGCAGAAGAAGATTATATCAGTTTTGGAACATTTGACACAGGAGCAGGATGGATAAGCTTAAATGCCGGAACGGCCATCAGTATATTAACGTTATTCAAATCGGAAGTGGACCCTCCCAAGCGTAATATTTTATGCCGATTAGCTTACAGAGTTATCTCAATTCTGGATGGAAGCATTTGGTTCTTGCCTATAAGCCCGGAAGTTTCGCCTGTTATTTTAACGGCCAAAATGTCTTTACCAGACAAATGTAACGATTCAATTTATTTCCTGTAGCACAAGCCGCTATCAATCGTCATTGGTGGGATAATGGTTCTTCATCATCCGCTCGAATGTCCGCAACTTATCAAAATGTCCGCATTTACAATCGTGCGCTCTCTGACAGTGAAGTTTCACAATTGTATGCCATTGAAAATGGGCCCTTGATTGGATTGCAAAAGTTCGTTCAACCAATTTTTTCCGACCTTTTACTTAATACAAATTACCAATTGCAAGTTTCCGGTGATTTGATTACATTGGACAAATCAAGGCTCGGTTTTTACAGCCACGAATAACACACATGACTTTTCCGCAACTTTTTAATGTGAATAATTGGAACAACCTTTTTTTCCGGCTGCAAGTCGCTCCCTAGCCCGTCAAACTTGCCTCGTTACAACATGAGCACCCTCAAAGATTGCATCGTAACATTCATCGACATGATCGGCATCAGGAAACTTCTCGATACAAGTGGATCATGTGGAGTTGCAACGATGATGAAAATGCATTCTGTCATTCCAGAAATGCAGATTGCATTGAAAAGGTGTCTTTGTTGTATCCGGCTCGCTCTACGCGGACTTTTCATCTGTTTCGTGGTTCTTTTATTCGCGACAATGCCAATACCCAAATCTTCCATCCCAAAATGAATTCAGGAAAATAGACCGTTGCCCCTGCGGAATTCGGCCTGCCCTGTCAATAAAACGGACATTTCTTTCCAGCCGGTTTGGACACCGGGGTCATATCCACAACCATGGATGAAGCATCCATAACCCTTGGCGGTGCATCAATACCTATTGGCGGACCATCCATCATCCTTGGCGGTGCATCAATACCTATTGGCGGACCATCCATCATCCTTGGCGGTGCATCAATACCTATTGGCGGACCATCCATCATCCTTGGCGGAGCAAAAATACCTATTGATGGAGCATCCATCATCCTTGGCGGTGCATAAATACCCATCGGCGGAGCATCCATCATCCTTGGCGGAGCATCCATGGTCATGGATGGAGCATTCATGGTCATGGTTACGGCCTGTTTTCCCCATTGTCACACCCCAGAATGACGCTTTTTGACCCGCAAAAACGGTTAAACCCATTGTAAAAAAAGGCCGAAATGGGAATAATCCTTAATTTAATTGTATTAGTTAATACAGATAATGATATGGCACACAGCTTGCCGCCTAATGATGGCAAAAAAATTGCTGTTTGACCGGGTGACGGATGCAGACATTAAAAATGAAGTAAAAAAACAACCATCAGCAAACGGACCAAAATGAAAACAAAAATTGGAGGATCAACCCTATGATCGCAAAACCTGCCATCGGCTGGCTCAATTCCGACCCGGAATTGCTGCTCATCAACGATGTCACCGTGGTGTTCAACGCCATGACCGACAACGTGGACATCTACACCAACCCCGACCCGCCGTTGGCGGAGATCAAACTCGACCTGGACAACTACGCCACGGCGGTTTACCTGCCGAATCCCAGCCCGACGGACACCATCAACAAAAACAACCTGCGCCTGGTGCTGACCACCAAGGGGCGCTCGCTCTCGTATTATGTGGCGAAGGCGTGCAACGGCAGCCTGGCGAACCTGATCAAGAGCGGGTTCCCGCCCCAAAAAGGCAAGGGCCAGCCCGTCGGCCCTCCCGCCCAACCGCAGGGGCTGACGGTCAGCCACGGCCCGCAGCTCAGCCAGTTGGTGGCCAAGGTCGGCCCGACCTTTGGCGCGGTCTTCTACAACTATCGCCTGACGGCGAACACGCCCGGCGCGGTGCCGGTGGTCGTGCAGGACACGGCGGCCACCCACACGTTCCCCGGCCTGATTTCCGGCGTGAAATACACCATTGAGGTCAGTGCGTCGGGCACGGGCGGCACCACGAGCGACTGGAGCAGTCCGGCCAGCCTCACCGCCGACTAAACCTTCTGTCTCCCATGCGCGCGCCGGATCAGTTCCGGCGCGCTTTTTATTGGCACGCAACCATTCAGCCATGAAATAATTCTGGTGAAACCAGCCGCTGGTGGATAACGTCCTTTCCCGCATGAAAAGATTTTTAACTGCCGTCCTGCTTGGCCTTGGGCTTGCCGCCCAGGCGCAGCCTTTGCCCCAAATCGCACTCCAGCCGGTTTTTCCCAAGCTCACCGATGAACGCCCGGTCTGGATGAGCGAGGCGCCGGACGGTTCGGGCCGGATGTTCATCGTCTATCAGACGGGGAAAATTCTGGTTGTCAAAAAAGGCTCTGACGGCGGCGACGCGAAGGAATTTTTCAACATCGAAGACCGCGATCCGAAGGCCGGCGGCGAAAACGAATGCGGCCTGTTGAGCATCGCCTTTCATCCCGGCTTTGCAACGAACCATTTGTTCTACGTTTATTACAACCAGAAAAATCCGGCGGACCAGCACTCCAAGCCGCAAAATTTTCCCTTCCGCAGTGTCATCAGCGAATTCAAGGTCTCCGCCACCAACCCGGATCTGGCCGATTTGACATCCGAGCGCATTTTGTTGGAAGTGCAGCAGCCGTTCGGCAATCACAAGGGCGGCGAACTGGTGTTTGGCCCGGACGGTTATTTGTATCTCGGCCTTGGCGACGGCGGCGCGGGCGACGATCCGTTTGGCAGCGGCCAGAACACCTCCACGCTGCTCGCCAAGATGCTGCGCCTTGACGTGAATTCGCGCACCGAACACGCGGTCGGCGGCAGCACGTCGGCACTGCAATACGGCATTCCGCGCGACAATCCGTTTGTGAACGAACCGGACATGGGCGAGCGCGGCGCGCGCAAGGAAATTTTCGCCTACGGCCTGCGCAATCCGTGGCGTTACAGCTTTGGACCGGCAGACCGGCGCGCTCTGGGGCGGCGATGTCGGCCAGGATTTGTGGGAGGAAGTGGATCTCATCGTCAACGGCGGCAACTACGGCTGGAGCGTCCGCGAAGGCGCGCATCATTTCAAGCCCGGCCCGGCCGGCGCGCAATACATCGAGCCGGTCATGGAATACCCCCGCCCAATCGCACATCTCATCACGCACCGGGAGAACCTCCGGTCGCAGGGCATGTTTCCCGACCACAGCCTCGGCTTGTGCGTGATTGGCGGCTATGTTTATCGCGGCAAAAAATTTCCGGCGCTCGACGGCGTTTATGTTTACGGCGATTACAACCTCGGCACGATCTGGGGCTTTCGCTACGACTACGACGCGCACAAAGTCACCGCCGAAGGCACGTTGCTGTATCAAACGAAAAACATCACCAGCTTCGCGGAGGACGCGGACGGTGAAATTTACGCGCTCACGCAGGACGGCCCGATTTATCAAATCACCGTGCCGTGAGCCGCGTCACGGCTTGAACCGCACGACATACCACGGCTGCAAGCCTTCGGTGACTTTCAGCGTGGCGTTGGTGGTGGCGAACAGTTCCGCGCCGGATTGCTGCAGCCACGCGTCCAGCGTCGTGTGCTGTTCCTTCAAATTGAAGCCGCCCACGACGACGTATTGCACCTGCTGCCGGATTTGTTCCGGCGGATCGGTCAGGAAAAAATGCTCCACGCGCCGTTCGCCGAACGGCTGCCACAACGAAAGATCCGTGTCGTCCTCCGTGCCGATGAAGCCGACGGTTTTGATTTCCGGCGGCAGCAGCGCGCGGACGCCGGCCAGCGGATCGGCGCGTTCGGAATAAACCGTATAAACTTTCAGCGCGCGGGCAATCTGGCGCTGGCCGGGATGCTCGGCGTTGCAATCTGGATAAAATGGTTTTGGCCGGCCACAGCGGACGGTCCGGCGACAAAATCAAAACGACAAACGCCAGAACCAAAACTGCCGCCGGCCAGCACGCGCCACCAGCGGCGGCGGATGATTTGCGACTGCCCGGCGCCGAGGAGCAGCAGCGGCACCAGCAGCGGATAATACGGCGCGATGAGCCGTTGCGGCGTGACCATGCCGGATTTCATGCCGTAGGCGAGCAGCGCAAGCCACGGCGCGACCAGCACGAGCCTGGAAAATTCACGTGGAATGACGGGGCGAAATCCGGTTTCAACCGCGTCCGCCGATTTTTATCAAGCGGGAAGCGGTAAATGAAATCAGCAGCAGCACGCTCAAGCCGAAACCGATTCCGGCCGAATCTTCAATCGGCAATTCGCCAATTTCGTAAAAGCCGCCCTCGAAATTCGCCACCATCGGCGCGACTGATGAATTGCGGCAGCAGCGTCAGCGCGTGCTGATTCCACCAGCCGGCGAACGGGCACAGCGGCGGAATAAAATTATTGAACGCGATCAGCAGCGCATTGCCCCAGACGCCGACGACGGGATTTTTCATGTCCATGCCCTTGTGCTCGATGGACAAGCCCGACCAGTCACCCAGATAATGAAAATTCAAAATGGCCGTCGGCAGAAACGAAACCAGCGCCGCCAGCAAAATGACGAGCGCGGTCGCCGCAATTTTTTTCCGCAACAGCGGCAGCACGGCAAAAATCAAAATCGCCGCCGGCAGCAGCAGCGGCAGGTTGCTGGCCTTGGCACCGGTCAGCAGCGCGGCGGCGAGAATCGAGTGCCACAAGTCCGCCGCGCGCCGCGATTGCCACGCCCGCGCCGCGAAATCCACCGCCGCCAGCGCATAGACCGTGGGAAACGTGTCGTTGGCGATGCTGCCCGCCTGCAGCAGAAAATCGTAGCCGGTCGGCAGCAGCCACATCCATTGCCACGCCACGCGGGCGCGGACGCCCAGCCGCGTGAAGATGCTGAAAATCAATCCGGGCAGCAGCAGGAACGGGATGAAGTTGAGCAGAAACAGCGCGCGGTCGGATTTGGTGAAGAGCAGCAGCGGCGCGGACAGCCATTCCATGCCGCAGGCGCGGTCGTTCATCCGGAAGACCGGCGTGTGGATCCAGAACCAGCCGCCGTGCGCGAGCCATTGCAGCGCGCGCGGCAGCCGGTAGCTGATGCCGGTGTAATTGCTCGGCGGATAAATCATGCCGCCCAGGAAAATTAAAACCGCCAGCGCCGCGAAGCACAGCGGCAACGGACGGCGAAACCGGCGCAGAAATTTTTTCAGGCAAAAAAATTTACCGCCGGGAACCAAACCCAATTCCTTGCGTCCGAGAAAAAGGAAAATAATGAAAGCGGCGAAGGCGATGGCGTAGCCGGCGCGGTTCAACTGTCCGCAGGCCGAGAGCGTCCAGCCTGCCGCGCTCGCGAACGCGGAAACCCAGAGCCAGAGCCGGACGAGCGGGACGAATGACATGGTTTTTCGCCTGAAATGTTTTAACGGCTAAATCTGAAAATCCAGCACCGCGTTTTTGTCCGACTTGTTCAGCACGCGCATGTCGAGGCCGTCATAAATCACCAGCGAGTTCGGCGCGACGCTGTCCATGATGAACACATTGCCGCCAATCGTGCTGCCCGCGCCGATGATGGTCTCGCCACCGAGAATCGTCGCGCCCGGATAAATCGTCACGCGGTCTTCAATCGTCGGATGCCGCTTCTTGCCGCGCAACGCCTGGCCGCCCGCCGTGGATTTTGCGCCGAGCGTCACGCCGTGATACATCTTCACATGATTGCCGATGATGGCCGTCTCGCCGACGACCGTGCCGGTGCAATGGTCCACAAAAAAATGTGAGCCGATTTTCGCGCCCGGATGAATTTCCATGCCCGTGCGCCAGTGCGCCCATTCCGTCATGATGCGCGGGATGAGCGCGACATCTTTCAGATACAACTGGTGCGCGAGCCGCTGCACCGCGATGGCTTCGACGAACGGATACGAAACGAGAATTTCTTCCCGGCTCAACGCCGCCGGATCGCCGGCGAACGCCGCCTCCACGTCGGTCTGCAAAATTTCGCGGATGCGCGGCAGGCCGCCGAGAAAATCCACCGTCAGCTTGTGCGCCGCCTGGGTGATTTCCTTTTTCGGCAAATCTTTCGGCGGATGATATTCGAGGCTCTTGCGGATTTCGTCCTCCAGTTTTCCGAGCACGGAATCCAGCAGCGCCGCCGTCTCTACTTTCACCTCCGACGAGTGGACCAGCTTCTCGTCAAAAAATCCGGGGAAGAGCAGCCGCAGCAAATCCTGCGTGATGGCCGTGATGGCGCGCTTGGACGGCAGGTTCTTGCCGTCCAGATGATTGATGCCGCCGACCTGCGCGTAGGACGCGACGAGATCGTTCGTGAGTTTGGTGACGGTTTCCACAAAATTTATTTACCACAAAGGCGCAAAGACAAAAAGCGTAATTCGTGGAATCGTAGAATTGTCAAATCGGAGGCACCGATTCACCGATTCACCGATTTTACGGTTGCTTCAACAACTTGGGCAACGCTGATGTCGTTCATGCAGCGGAAATCAATCGGACATTCGCGCAGGAAACACGGCGAACACGGCGCGTCGGATTTAAGCAAACTGTTTCGTGAATCGCCCGGCAAACCCGGCCCGGTCAGTTCCGGCGACGTGCTGCCGAACGGCACGACCACCGGCGTGCCCAGCGCGGCGGCGACGTGCATCGGGCCGGTGTCGTTGGTCAAAAGCACGCGGCAAAGTTTCAGGAGTGACATCAATTCGCGGAGCGAGGTTTTGCCGGCCAGATTCAAAATTGCGGATTGCGGATTGCGGATTGCGGATTCGATTTGATTTACAATTGGCAAATCGTTTTTCCCGCCGAACAAAATCCAGATGCAATTTGTCCGCTGCTGGACTTCCTTTGCGGCGGAGATGAATCTGTCCACCGGCCAGCGTTTGGCCGGGCCGTATTCCGCGCCGGGATTCAGACCGATGATCGGCCTGTCAATTTTTTCCAAACCAAATTTTATCTTCGCCGCTTCGATTTCATCCGGCGCGACAAACAATTGCGGTGCGAGCGCCTCCCGGTTCGCGCCGAGCGCGGCAACCAAATTGAGATACTCAAAAATCTGGTGCGCGGACTGCGGAAATTTTGAATTTTGAATTTTGAATTTTGAATTTTCGGAAATGAGCTGCCGGACCTCTGATTCAGACCGTTTTTGCATTTTTACCGCATCGGCGTGGGCGGCGACGGCGTGCGTCAGGAAAAAAACCCGCCACGACCGCGCGTAGCCGAAGCGCTGTGGAATTCCGGCCAGAAAAACCTCCAGCGTCGAGCGCGGCGAATTGGGCAGCACCAGCGCGAGGTCGAATTTTCCAGCGCGCAGTCTATTGGCAACGGCGAAAACATTTTCGCCGGGCGCGAAGGAAAGCGTTTCGTCTACCGCCGGATGTTGCGGCCACAAGTCTTGCAGTTTTTCCGGCGTGAGCAGCGCGATGTGCGCGGCGGGAAATTTTTCGCGCAGGCGCAGCAGCGCGGGCGTGGCCATCACGGCGTCGCCGAGCCAGTTCGTCCCGCGAACCAGAATTCGCGGAGCCGGCGGCAGTTGTCCGATGTCTGATGAAAAATTCATTTCAATCCTTCCAGCGGCGGTGGACCCAGAACCAGTTGGCCGGGTCGCGGCGCACGGCGGCTTCAAACACGCGGTTCACGTCGCCCATGATGGCCGCGATGGGCCGCGCCTGGCCGTGTTCGCGCGTGGGAATTTCGTCGCCGACATCAATCCGCCATTTCGCCAGGCCGATGCGGTAGCAGATGGCGGTGTGCAGCGGGCAATTGTAACGCAGGGCGAAAACCGCCGGCGCGGTGGAGGTATCGCAGTCGTGGCCGAGAAACGGGATGCGCACGCCTTTGGAACTCTGGTCGGCGAGCAGGCCGAGTAGCAGGCCGGTGTCGTTCATCGCGGCCTTGAGCGCCGCGCCGTCCCGACGCCGCTCGAAAAAACGGCAGCCTTCGCCCGCACGCAGTTCCTCCATGAGGCGGTTGAGCGCGGGTTGTTTCAGCGCGCGATACGTCGTGGCGCATTTGAAGATTGGCATGAACTGGCCAAACCGGGCGTAAAGCTCGAAGTTGCCGAAATGGCCGAGCGCCACAATCCGGCTCTGCGGCCCAGCGTTGGCCTCGTGCGGCAAAATGCTTCGGGCGAGCGTGAGGTCGAAATGCGGCAGCATTTGCAGGGGGCTCATCGCGGCGGTTTTGACGGCACCGGCGAAATTTTCGCCGATGCGCCGGAAATTTTCCCGGGCGAGGGCGCGGATTTCTCCCGCGGATTTTTCCCGGCCAAAGCACATCGTGAGATTGTTCAGCGCCACGTTCCGGTGCCGGACGTCCAGCCAGAACGCCAGCGCGCCGGCGGCGCGGCCGAGCCGCGCAACCCACACCAACGGCAGTGCCTGCAAAAAACCGACCACGCCGCGCGCGAATAAATAAATCACCGTGTCCATTTCAGCGGAAACAGATTTTGCTGACGCAATCCTGAAAGTCGTTCGCGCCGGCAACAATTTTGATTTCCACGCGCATGAAAAAAATCGGCAGGTCGCGCCGGTCAATCTTCGGAAAGCGCACGGCGTCCTTCTGCGTGGTGATGATGATTTCGGCCTGGCGCTTCTTCGCGCGGTTGATGGCGTTGAGGATTTCCTGCTGCGTGAACCGGTGATGGTCGGCGAAGCGCTTGGAATAAACCAGTTCGCCGCCGAGTCTCACCAGGCTTTGCTCAAAGCTTTCCGGCTGGGCGATGCCGCTCAGCGACGCGACCTTTTTGCCGATGAGAAAATCCAGGCCTTTTCGCTCGCCGCTGAACACGTCCTCGAAATAAAGCGGATGATGGACGCACTCGATGACGGCGGCGGTGGAATTCAACCCGTCGATGCGTTCGCGCAATTCAGCGGTGTTGCCGTCGCTCTTGGTGATGAAAATGGTGTGGGCGCGGGCAAGGTGCGACGGCGGCTCGCGCAAGGTGCCGCGCGGCAGCAGATGCTCGTTGCCGAACGGCTGCTGGCGGTCAATCAGCACCACGTCGTGGCGGCGGCCGCGCAGATGCCAGTATTGGAAACCGTCGTCGAGCAGCAGCGTGTCGCAGCCGAATTTTTCAATCGCGTAACGTCCGCTCTTCACGCGGTCCTTGTCCACCAGCACGACGACGTCCTTCAAATTCGAAGCGAGCATGTAAGGTTCGTCGCCGGCGGTTTCGGAATCGAGCAGCAGCGATTTGCCGTCGGACACGATGCGCGGCGGCGTCTGGTCTTCGCGCAGGAGAATTTTATTCAGGAACTGGCGGTGGATCGGCAGCGGTTTGGAACGGTAGCCGCGCGAGAGGATGGCGACGTTGCGGCCGGCGTCGCGGAGTTCGCGCGCGAATTTTTCCACGACCGGCGTCTTGCCGGTGCCGCCGACGGTGAGGTTGCCGATGGCGATGACCTGCACGCCAAGCGTTTTGTCCCGGAGAAGGCGGACGTTGTAAAGCCAGCGGCGCAGCTTGACGATGACCGTGAAAACTTTTGAACCGCCAAACAGAACCCCGCGCGTGGCCCTGGCCTTGAAATCATGGCGCTCCTCGAAAACGACTTCGAGAAAGAAGGTTTCCAGGGATTCGGCCCAGGCCCGGAATTTTTCACGCATCGCGGCTCAATGTGCCAAGTCTGGCCGGAGTTTTGAATTTTTAATTTTGAGTTTTTAGTTGAAGCCGGTGCTGCGTATTTCAACTGAAAATTAAAAACTTAAAACTAAAAATTTGATTTAGTAGCCGAGCTTGGCGACTTCCTGCTGCAACGCCAGTTGGAATTCCTGCACATCGGCGGCGGACGGCTTGTAGCCCGCCTGTTTCGGCACCACGCCGAGCCGTCCGGTCTGGTCCAAATACCACTCGGCGGCCTGGCCGTCGCTGAAATTCACCTTGCCGCTGATGATCGCGCCCGGCTTGGTGATTTGATCCACGCTCACGGAAACGCCCGAAGCCGGCAACGTTCCTGCCGGCGCGGGATTTTTTTCGACGGTAAGTTTGGCCGGGTCCGCAGCGGGTGTCGCAACCGGCGGTGCGATCACTTTCGGTGGTTCCGGATCTTTCGGCGTCAGCTTCAAGTCGTCCACGAGGAAGCGCGCCTCCATGTAGGTGAGCTTGATGCCGAATTCCGAAACCAGCCGGTTCTGGACCTCGGAAAGTTTTGCGCCCTGCAAAATCCATGCGGTGACGCGCTGCCGTTGTTCGTCGGTTAAATTCATGCGGCCAGCTTAATCAAAGTCCCTTGAGAATTCCATCGTAACCGTTCGCCTCGAGTTCCAGCGCCAGTTCCTTGCCGCCGGACTTTGCAATGCGGCCGTCCGCCATGACATGGACAAAATCCGGCACGATGTAATTCAGCAGCCGCTGGTAATGCGTGATGACGAGCTGCGCGGAATCGGCGCGCTTCAGCTTGTTCACGCCGCTGGAGACGATTTTCAGCGCGTCAATGTCCAGGCCGGAATCCGTCTCGTCGAGAATCGCCAGCTTCGGCTCCAGCACGGCCATCTGGAAAATCTCGTTGCGCTTCTTTTCGCCGCCGGAAAAACCTTCGTTCACCGAGCGCTTGAGCAGGTCATCCTTGAGTTCGAGCAATTTGATTTTGTCTTTGACGAGCTCCAGAAACTCAATCGCGTCCAGCTCCGGCTGGCCCTTGGACTTGCGGATTTCGTTCAGCGCGGCCTTCAAAAAGTAAGTGCTGTTCACGCCGGGAATCTCCACCGGATACTGGAACGCGAGGAACACGCCTTCGCGGGCGCGCTCTTCGGGATCGAGTTCCAGCAAATCCTTGCCGAGATAATTCACCTTGCCCTCGGTCACGTCATAGCCGTCGCGACCGGCGAGAATCGCGGCGAGCGTGCTCTTGCCGCTGCCGTTCAGGCCCATCAACGCGTGGACTTCGCCTGCGTTGATCGTCAGGCTGAAGCCTTTGAGGATTTGTTTGTTCTCCACGCCCGCGTGGAGGTTTTTGATTTCAAGAATAGGTTGCTTGCTCATTTTCAAATTATATTTTAGCCACAGATGGGCACAAATTCACACAGATAAAAAATTTCAGAAATGAAATCTGTGTTTCATCTGTGAAAATCTGTGACCGGAAAAATCAGCCGACGCTGCCTTCGAGACTCACACCCAGAAGTTTCTGCGCTTCGACGGCGAATTCCATCGGCAGTTCCTTGAACACTTCCTTGCAGAAGCCGTTCACGATCATGTTCACCGCGTCTTGCGTGGAAAGCCCACGCGAGTTGCAGTAAAAAATCTGATCCTCGCCGATCTTCGAGGTCGAGGCTTCGTGTTCGACGGACGATGACGTGTTTTTTACCTCAATATACGGAAACGTGTGTGCGCCACACTTGGCACCGATGAGCATTGAGTCGCACTGCGAAAAGTTGCGGGAGTTTGCCGCGCTCTTGCGGATTTCTACGAGACCGCGATAGCTGTTCTGGCCGCGACCAGCGGAAATACCCTTGGAAACAATGGTGCTTTTCGTGTTCTTGCCGATGTGAATCATCTTCGTGCCGGTGTCGGCCTGCTGCATGTTGTTGACGACGGCGACGGAATAAAATTCACCCTTGGAATTGTCGCCGAGCAGAATGCAGCTCGGATATTTCCAGGTGATCGCCGAGCCGGTCTCGACCTGTGTCCAAGTGATGCGCGAGTTTTTGCCTTTGCACATGCCGCGCTTGGTCACGAAATTGTAAATGCCGCCGACGCCGTTTTCATCGCCCGGATACCAGTTTTGCACCGTGCTGTATTTGATTTCCGCGTGGTCGAGCGCCACGAGTTCCACGACGGCGGCGTGCAACTGATTTTCATCCCGCATCGGCGCGGTGCAGCCTTCGAGATAGCTCACGCTCGCGCCGTCGTCGGCCACGATGAGCGTGCGCTCGAACTGGCCGGACTTGGCGGCGTTGATGCGGAAATAAGTCGAAAGCTCCATCGGACAACGCACGCCTTTCGGAATGTAGCAAAACGAACCGTCCGTGAAGACAGCGGAATTCAGCGCGGCGTAATAGTTGTCCGTGTAAGGCACAACCGAGCCGAGATATTTTTTGACCAAGTCTGGATGGTTATGCACCGCTTCGCTGAACGAGCAGAAAATAATCCCCTTCTTCGCCAAGTCTTCGCGATACGTCGTGCCAACGGAAACGGAATCAAAAATCGCATCAACCGCCACGCCTGCGAGACGGCCGCGTTCGCGCAGCGGAATACCGAGCTTCTCGTAAGTTTCCAAAAGCTTCGGGTCAACTTCATCCAAGCTCTTTGGAGCGTTGGCCTGCGGCTTGGGCTGGGAGAAATAACTGATGGCCTGAAAATCAATCGGCGGATACTTGACGAACTGCCAGGTCGGCTCCGGCATGGTCAGCCAGTAGCGAAACGCCTTGATGCGCCAGTCGGTCAGCCACACCGGCTCGTTTTTTTTCGCCGAAATGTGCCGGATGGTGTCCTCGCTCAAGCCGGGCGGCGTGGACTCGGATTCGACATCGGTTACGAAGCCGTATTTGTATTCCTGTTTGACCAGGCTCTCGATTGTGTCGGTCGCGGTGCTCATGGTTCGTTCAAATTATTTCTTCCGGTCGCAATCCGGGCAGATGCCGTGGATGGCAATGTCAAAATGGTCGGCCTTGAAACCTTTGGGCAACGGGATGGCTTGCGCGGGCAAATCCACGTCGAAAACCGTCCCGCAGGCATCGCAATGAAAATGGCCGTGTTCGTGCATGTTCGGACAGAAGCGCGTTGCGCCGCGATCCAGCGTCACCTGCCGGGCAAGCCCGGATTTTACCAGAGCGTCGAGGCAGTTGTAAACCGTAGCGTGGGAAATCTCCGGCATTTTTTTCTTCGCGCGGATAAAAACCTCCTCGGCGGTCGGGTGGTCCCGCTTTTGAAGCAGCACGTCATAGACCTGCTGCCGCTGCGGCGTGAATCGAAAGCCGCCCGTGCTCAACCTTTCGGTCAAGTCGCATTCAGCTTGCTGGTGGCGGGCGATGCTCATCCTGATGGAAAATTTAGCCGACCGGCTGCCGTAGTCAAGATTTAGAATAATTCTAAATTGGCGACGGCTGCTTGCACTGGCAAAAAATCCGCTGTGGGGAATTGCGAATCACTTGTGAAACACGCTGACGCGGGCGGGCGGGAAATTTAGCCATACAATCTTTGAGGCGCGCAGTTGGAAGCTGGATGAACCGCGAATCTGGTTTTTACCGAGGTGGTAGCTGTATTGGACCCAGTTGCCGTCCGGCTCCAGCACGGCGCGGATTTTTTGCGTGAGGGCCTCGGCTTCCGCGTGCGGAAAATTCAGGAGCGGCAGGCTGGAGATGACCGCGCCGACACTTTCAACCGGCTCGCGCCGGCTGCGCAGCAGGTGGTCCAGATGCCAGGCGTCGCCGCTGATGATCTGGGCGCGGGGAAATTTGTCGCGCAGCAGCCGCGCCATCTTGGGATTCCGCTCGATGGCGACGAGCCGGTCCTCGCGCAGGCCGCGCTTGAGCAGCATTTCGGTGACGGCACCGGTGCCGGGGCCGAGTTCGAGCACGTAGCTATCGGGATTGGGCGGAAGCCACTGGGCCATCGCCGCCGCCAGCCGGGGCGAACTGGGCGCGATCGAACCGGTTCGCTGCGGATTGGCAAACCATTCCTGCAGGAACAAGGTCGTATCGGTCAATGCCGCTATTAGTTTTTTAGCCATGAGGCTGAAAACTTTCTTCTTCTCCAGTTATCAGGCAGAAGAATAAATCAATCGCCGGATAAGAGCCACAAAAAATTCCGGTTAAATTTGGATTGGTTTGGGCGGCGGTGCCGCCTATGGACCAAGCTGTTTATGGGCGGCGGCGCGGCGCTGGGACCAGTCATCCCAGCTTTGCTCCCATTTTGCCCCGGTAAAATTGGTGCGCGCCGCCGGCCAGATGGCGTCGAGCGCGTTCAATTGTTTTTTCGCGGCGGCGGGGTCGCCCCATTTCAAATAGGATTCAACGAGATCCAGCTGGTTTTCGGGAAATCCCGGCGCGAGCTGAACCGCCTTTTCGGCATGGGGCCGCGCCTTATATTTGCTGCCGATGCTTACCGGCCAGACCGGCGCCTCGCGATACAGCAAGCCCAGGCTTCGCTCCGGCCCGGCGTAATCGAGCCGCGGATTCAGCGCCGCCGCCGCCAGGAATTCGCGCTCCATTTCCCGGACGGGCCGGAGCGCGCCGAGGAATTCCGTGCGCGCAAGCTGGCCGAGGTTCATCGCCAGATAATAGTGTCCGGCGGCGATTTTCGGTTCGCATGCGATGAGCGCGCGGCACGCGGCAATGCCTTGTCTGGCCAGATCGGCGCGCATGGTGTCGTTGGTCGAAAATTCGGCGTAATCAAACGCCGAGCGGGCGAACTGCCACGCGTTGGTTGGATTTTTCGCGTCCGACCGGTATTCATTTTGGGCGCGCTGAAACTCCGACCGGGCAAACGCGGCGGAAGTTTTCCACGCCGTTTCATCGGCGAAGATGATGCCGGCACCGAGGATCAAAAAGCCGGCGGCGGCCAATGTCCATTTTGCTGCGCGGACCGGTTTGGAATTAAAAGTTGCCATCACGTCGGGCTGTTTTATACTGGTAACAAGTGAGATTGAACCGGAATTTATGGCTGCTGGCAATGCTGGCGGTGTTCGCGGTGTTCGGTGCCGGCTGCAGCGGCGTCAACACCAGCGGCAGCGTTTCGCCCATTGATTTTTTCCTGCCGGGGGCGGGGCACCTGCTAAAGGCTGACCCGGCACCAACGAATGCGCCCGGGGCATTTCCGCCGATCTTCACCGAGTTGGCTTCTGTAAAATAAATTATGCGATTCCCATTTGCGCTGACAAAAAAAATTGCCAGTCACATCATCAAGCACAAACTGCGCAAGACACCGAAATTTGCCATGGTTCTGCAGCTTGAACCGCTGCACACCTGCAACCTCACCTGCACCGGCTGCGGGCGCATCCGCGAATATTCCACCAGCCTCAAGGACATGGTGCCGCTGGAGCAATGTTTGCAGGCCGCCGTGGAATGCGATGCGCCGATGGTTTCGATTTGCGGCGGCGAACCGCTGATTTACCCAAAAATTGAGGAGCTGATTGCCGGCCTGCTCGAACAGGGCCGTGTCCTTTACATCTGCACGAACGGCATGTTCATGCGGAAAAAAATGCGCGATTATCTCGCGGCGATCTATTCGCCGGAAGTTGAACCGAAACTCAAGAAACTGCTCGACGGAAAATTGATTTCCGAAAAGGAAGCCGAAATCATCCGCAAATCTGAAGACGCGGCGAAGAAAAAAGTCGTCATCCGCCCGACGCAATGGATGTATTGGAACGTCCATGTGGACGGTTTGGAATTCACGCACGATTTGATCGTCGAGCGCGAAGGCGTATTCAAGGAATGCGTCGAGGCGATCAAAATGGCGAAAATCTGCGGCTATCAAGTCGCGACCAACACGACGGTTTATCGCGAAACCGACGTGGCGGAGATCGAGGACATGTTCAAGTATCTCTCTTCGCTCGAAGTGGACGGCCACACGATTTCGCCCGGCTACGATTACGACGCCGCGAAGAAAGACATGGTTTCGCGGCTCGGCAAAGATCCGAAACAATTTTTCCTCACGCGCGACATGACGCGTCTGAAATTTGCGAAGATTCAGGATTGGGGCAAGGCGTTCACGATTTTTGGCACGCCGGTTTATCAGGAATTTCTCGCCGGCAAACGCGAGCTGACCTGCACCGCGTGGGCGATCCCGACGTTCAACGTCAAGGGCTGGAAAGCGCCGTGCTATCTGATGACCGACGGCCATTACTGGCGGCTATCAGGAAATGCTGACGAAAGTGCAGTGGGAAAAATACGGCGTCGTGAACGGCGTCGCGCGTGACCCGCGCTGCGAACATTGCATGGTGCATTGCGGCTACGATCCGAGCGGCGCGCTCGGCACAAATTACCAGTCCGGCGACAATTGGAAAAATTTCAAATACAATTTTGGTGCAAAACCAAAACCGTTTCCCGCGTCGCCGGAGCTGGCGAAGCGCGCGTTCAACGGCGCGACCATCGGCAAAGGCCATCTGGCAGAGGCGAAGGCGGCGATCAATTCGCCCGCCTCCGGTGCGCGCGGCGCGTTTTCAAACGAAGTTCATCACGACGCGCATGTCGGCAGTTCCTGCGGCACGACTGATGCCAGCGAACGCGATGAACTGCTGGCGAAGATCAAGGACGCGAAGAAGCTCGGATAAAATTTCCCAAACCCCGATTATTTAGAATACGAATGAGCAAGACACTGTTCCTTTCACCTCCAAGTTTTGACGGCTACGACGGCGGTGCCGGCGCGCGTTATCAGACGCGGCGCGAAGTCACGAGCTATTGGTATCCGACCTGGCTCGCGCAGCCGGCCGCGCTCGTGCCTGGCAGCAGGCTGCTCGACTGCCCGCCGCACGACATCAAGAAGGATGAATGCCTGAAAATCGCCAGGGAATACGACCACGTCATCATCCACACCAGCACGCCGTCGTTGCGCAACGATTGCAAGGTGGCCGAGGCGATCAAGGCGCAGAAGCCCGACACCAAAATCGGCTTCGTCGGCGCGCACGCCGCCGTGCTGCCCACGGAAACACTCAAGGCGTCGCCGGCGATTGACTGGGTCGGCCGCAAGGAATTTGATTACACCTGCAAGGAAGTTGCCGAAGGCCGCGATCTTTCGAGCATCGACGGGCTTTCCTACAAGGACAAGGACGGCAAGATCAAGCACAACCCCGAACGTGAATTGATTTCCGACATGGACGCGCTGCCGTGGGTGGCCGATGTCTACCGCCGCGACCTCGACATCCAGAAATATTTCAACGGCTACCTGCAGCATCCTTACATGAGCATGTATACCGGGCGCGGCTGTCCGGCCCAATGCACGTTCTGCCTCTGGCCGCAGACCATCGGCGGCCACAAGTATCGCGTCCGTTCCGCACAGAATGTCGCCGACGAAATGGCCTATTTGAAAAAAGTTTTCCCCGAGGTGAAGGAATTTTTTTTCGACGACGACACCTTCACGGCGAACCTGCCGCGCGCCCGGGAGATCGCCAAAAAAATCGCGCCGCTCGGCCTCACCTGGTCGTGCAACAGCCGCGCGAACATTGATTACGACACGATAAAATCTTTCAAGGACAACGGGCTTCGTTTGTTTCTCGTCGGTTACGAAAGCGGCAACGACGACATCCTCACGCGCATCAAAAAGGGCGTGACAATGGCCGAGATGCGCCAGTTCACCAAGGACTGCCACAAGGCGGACGTGCTGATTCACGGCACGTTCATTCTCGGCCTGCCGGTGGAGACGCAGCAGACCATCCAGAACACGATGGACTTCGCGAAGGATCTGGACGTGTTCAGCATTCAGGTCTCGCTGGCCGCGCCGTATCCCGGCACGGAACTTTACGAAATGGCGCGGCAGAACGGCTGGTTCACCAACAAGGACAAGACCGACCTCGTGCAAAGCGACGGCCTACAGCAGAGCACGCTCGAATATCCCGGCTTGAGCAAGGACAAGATTGCCGAGGAACTGGACCGTTTCTATCGCGGCTATTATCTGCGCCCGAAACCGATTTTGCGCATCATCAAAACGATGCTCGAAGACAAGGACATGCTGGTGCGCCGCACCCGCGAAGGCTTTGAATTTTTCAAGAGCCTCGCCCAGCGCAAAGCCGACCGCGACGCGCGGGCGGTGCCGGCATAGATTATTTTGCGGTTCAAAACAATTCAAGCGCGTCATCGCTGACGCGCTTTTTTGGTTTTCAATCCCGCCTAAAATAATTCCTTTGAACTCCGTCGGCTTCTTTGGCATGAGATGTTCCCCAAACCGGCTATGCGAATCCTTACTTTGGATGGCGGGGGCACCTGGTCGCTCCTACAGGCGATGGCGCTGGGCAGTATCTACGGCGACACCACTTCCGGCCGCGATATTCTGCAGCGATTTGATTGCGTCGCGGCCACGTCCGGCGGCAGCATCGTTCTCGGCTGTCTGCTCAACGACTGGACGCCGCAAAAGATCACGGAGTTTTTTCTCAACGAGGACGAACGCAAGACGATTTTCGTCGCGCGCGGCTGGGGCATTCTTCGCCCGGGCGTGGCGCGCTGGAGCACGGCGGGAAAATTCGCGGGACTTCAAAAATTGCTCGGCAACGAAATGCTTGCCGACCTCGCCGCGCAGACGCCGCGCCTGGCGGGCGGTGCGCCGTTGCAAATCGTCATTCCCGCTTACGATTACGACCGGAACCGCGCGCGGTTTTTCCGGTCAAATCCAAACAGCGCGTCGGCCAGCGGCAAGTCGTCGTCGGCGACGATTGCGCAGGCGGTCCACGCCTCGTCCACCGCGCCGGTGATTTATTTTGATGAGCCGGCGGATTTAGGCAGCCTCGGCCGGTTTTGGGACGGCGGCGTGACGTCGTATGACAACCCGGTGCTAGCAGGGCTGACGGAGGCGATTGCCAACGGCGCGGACGCAAAACACATTTTCGTTTTAAGCCTCGGCACGGCGAGCGCAATCCTGCCGTTGCGCGGAATTTATCCGGCGGAATCGGACGTGCTCGTGCGCGAGGTTCCCGAAAGCGATTTGTTAAATGATTTGAAAACGCTGGCGACTAGCATTCTGGCGGATCCGCCGGACGCGGCCACGTTTACAGCGTATTTGATGATGCAGCACGGATTGGACACGCCGCCGGATTTGTTGCGGCAGGTGCGGTTGAACCCGCTCATCCAGCCGGTGCTGCGCAACGGGCGCTGGGAATTTCCAAACGGCTTCCGCGCGAACACGCTGGGCCTCGCGCCGGAGGTGATGTTCGGGCGGCTGGTGAAGCTGGACATGGACGCGATGAACGAGGCTGACGTGAAACTGATCCGGGAGTTGGGACAATTGTGGATCGGCGGCGCGGAAATCACGAACCAGACCATCCGCGCGAGCAGCGACACCTTCGCGCCGCAAATCGGTTTCGGAAATTTTGCCGACGCCAAAGCGCGCTGGCTGGCGTTGGGTTGAACCGCCAGGGGAAATGATTTTTTGCGCCCGGTTCTGGCGGTTTATTCCATCGCCACCGGCCGGCGTGCGGCTTTCTTTTCGCCGTGATGGGATTTGTCGGCGAGCATCCGCGCCTTGGCGCGACGGGAGCGCTTGCGTTTCTGGCGGCGGATTTTCTCAATCTCGGCCCGGCGCGCGGCGACAAAACCTATTTGCTTCTCCTCAATTTTGTCGAGCAGCAATCGCCGGGCGATGTAGCGGTTGAGTCCCTGCTGGCGGGTTTCCTGGCATTTCACCTGCACGCCGGTGGGACGATGAACCAGCAGGACGCAGGTGGAAACCTTGTTCACGTTCTGCCCGCCATGACCGCCGGAGCGGACAAAAGATTCCTCGATGTCCGCCTCGCGCACGCCCAGCGCGGCCATGCGCTGCGCGAGCTGGTTTTCCTTTTCAAGGCTGACGGGGAACGTGCTCACGGAGCCGACGCGGCCATGACCGCCCTTTGCGCGACCTGGTTCATCAGTTTCTGGTAAGGGCCGCTCTGAAAATTGAACAGCGCCGTGGTGCTTTCGAAAATCTGCTGGTCCGGATTGCACACGGCGTAGGCCTTGCATTCGACCCAATAGGCGCCGGGATCTTTGGGCCGGATGTTCACCCGCACGCGGATGACGACCTTCGTGCCTTCGTGCGCACCGGCGAATCCGGCGTAGTCAATCGTTTCGCGCCGGGTGGCGTCCCGTTGAAAAACCAGCGAGTCGTTTTGTGGAAAAATCTGGTAACCGTTGTCCTGAAACACCGCAATGGTCGCCTGGCGGATTTTTTCCGGCGTCTGGTTGGAGACAATCACCGAGGCGAAGCTGGCCGAAGCCGGCTTATCCATCGAACTGCAGCCGGCCAACACGACCGCCGCGAGCAGCAATGCCGGCCAGCAGATAAACCGGGTTAATGTTTTAAAAAATGCGTTCATGGTTTATTTGTCGGGTTAAATTGTTCCGCTGATTCCACGCGACAATATCGAACCGTTTTCAAAACTGCCAGCGCAATTCAAATTCGCCGGCGCGCGGTCACAGCAGCCGGGCTTGTTTGTTGCCCGCCTTCGAGCCGATGTTCATTTTTCCGACGACCACCGCGCCCGCTTCCACGACCAGATTCGCGGCATCCACGTTGCCGAAGAACCGCGCGGTGGATTTCAAGATGACGGTTCCAGTCGCGTGCAAATTGGCCGCCAGCTCGCCGGCAATTTCCGCCGAGCCGGCATTGATGACGTCCGGCCAGCGGAAATGATTTTCCGCCGGAATGATCAAATGCGCGGCGGTCAGGCTGCCCTTGATTTCGGCGGTGGAAAAAATCGTCAGCGAACGTTCGGCGGTCAGCTTGCCGTGAAATTTTCCCTTGATGACGACCTCGCCGGCGACGGTTTCGGTGTTGAAGACATAACCTTTCAATTCAACCGTGAACGCGCCCTTCGTCTTGAAATTTTTGGCGACGGAGTTGGCGATGCGGTAATCGTGCAGGTCCAGATAACGGCTGCACTGCTTGCACATGGTGGACTCGGCGCTGGCGGGCACGTCCAGTTCCGCGCCGCACTCGAAGCAAACGATGCGCCGCAAATCCAGCGCGCGAGCGGGAATTTTTCGCGCCGGATTAAGCGCTTCCTGAACGAGAAAATGCTCCCCGCACTTTTTGCAGTTGGTGGAATACGCCGCGCGCGGTTCAGGCTGCTGGTGGCCGCAATGGGGGCAGGCCACCAGGACTTTGTCCTGTTTTGTCGCCGGCATTCAATTTGGTGCGCGCCGCGAAGCGGTTCAACGCTTGGTCAGTTCCGGGGCTTTCGGCGGTTCGACGGTCCGCGGCGGCGGTGTCGGCGCGACCTTGTTCGGGTTCACCTCCGTTTTGCCGACGAACGTCACGCCTTCCTCGATGGCAAGTTTCGTGGCGCGAATGTCGCCGAACACCTCGGCCTTGGCCTTGATTTCAATCTTCTCCTTGGCGTTGATGTTGCCGTTGACCTTGCCGCGCACCACGACGGATTGCGCGGCGATGTTGCCGTTGATGACGGCGCTGTCGCCGAGGGCCAGCGTGCCGTCGGTGTTGATTTCCCCGTCCAGCTTGCCCTCGAAAGTCAGTTCGCCGGCGAATTTGATGTTGCCCTTGATTTCAACGTCCGAGTTCAGGACGTTCTTGCTCGCGCTGTTTGTGCTCATGTTTGTGTCCATAATTTTATTTTGAGTTGCCGCAGTTAGATTTTGACACACAAACACGGATGCCGCTCGAAATAATTCTGCTCGAACGGAAATTTTTTCGATGGTAAAAAATGGCGGATTAAACTTCCGCTGTTTTATTTCGGCACCGGCCCTTGCGTCACCTGCGCCAGGCCATCGGGCCGCAGCCATTTGACGAAAGCATTTTTGACATCGGCCGCGTCGAACTTGGAATAAATTTTCCCCGCGTGAACCCGCTCGTCGAGCGGCAGTCCCAGCGCCGAATAAGTCAGCCAGCCGTCGGCGATCCAGTCCACGCTCGATTCCGCCAGCGGAATGTCGCGCAGCATCATCAGCTTGGCCTGATGCAATTCCTGCGCTGACACTTTTTTCGTCTGCATTTCCTTCACGTCGCGCAAAATCACGGCGCGCGCCTTGGAAACATTTGGCGGATCGCAGGCGTATTCCACCTCATAAACGCCGCGCGTCAGCCCGACGGTGAACGAGGAATCCACAAAATAAACCAGCCCGCTTTTCTCGCGCAAATCCCGATACAGCCGCGTCGCGTAAAATCCGCCGCCGAGAACGTGATTGCCGAGTTGCAGCGCGTAATAATCCTCGTTCGTCCGCGTGATTTGCAGCGTTTCCGCCAAAGTGATTTTATCCTGCACGCGGCTGGCGTCGGGAACGTGCGTCACGGAAACGGCATTGGCCGGCGCGGGCGGAAACAGCGTGTTCGGCTTTTCGCCTTCGGCTTGCCAACCGCCGAAGTATTTTGAAATGACCGCGACGGCATTTTCCGGCGTGACATTGCCGATGACGACAATCGTCGTAAGGTCGGGCCGGAATGCGCTGGCGTAATAATTTTTCACGTCGTCAATCGTCAGCGATTTCACGCTGCCTGGGCGTCGTCTCGCGCCGTGCCGGGTCGCCCTGCGGAAACAGCGCGACCGTCAGCGCGTGGCCGGCGATGTGGCCGGGACTTTTGATTTCGCCGGCGACGGACGCCGCGAGCTGCTCTTGGATGATTTTGAAATCATCGGCGGGCAGAGCCGGGGAAATTTCATTGTCCGCGAGCAGTTGCGCGCCGCGTTCAAACTGGTCGGGCAAAACCTGCAACGAAAAATCCACGCCGGCTGATTCATTCGCGCCGATGTCATCGAGCGCCTTTTGGAACGCCAGCCGGTCAAGCGACTTCGTGCCGTAGGAAAACAATTTGTCCAGCGCCTGGTCCACGCCGTCCTGACCGGCGGGCGTCTGGACTTTCGGATTGTTTTTCACGCGGCCGTAAATGCTGACGGTGTCGCTGACGGATTCCGGCTGCACGATCAGCTTGATTCCATTGGCCAGATTCGTGACGAACGGATTCAGCGTCGTGGCGGGAACGGGCAGGCCTTCGGTGATTTTTTGCGCCCACGGCGGCAGTTTCACATTCGCGTTTTTGGTGGAAATCAGCGATTCGCCGCCGCCAAAACTTTTCGACGAAATCGGCTTGTCCGACGGCGTCGGCGTGAGAATCGCGGATATCGCGTGGTCGAAATCCAGATATTTTTTGGCGACGCGGTTCACGTCGCCCGCCGTGACCGCGCGAAACAGATTGATGTCGTCGTCCGGCGAATTGCGTCCTTCAATCGCGACGGCGGTGGACCAAGCGGACGCGAGCCCGGAGACGGAATTTTTTTGCAGCTCGGCACTGATGATTTCCCGGCGTTTGGCGGCTTCCACCAGGTCGGCGCTCACGCCGTTGGTGATTTCGGCGAGCAGGATTTGTTTTACGTTGTCCAGTTGTTTTGCCGAATCCGCCCCCGCCGGAAATCCGGCAATCGCATAGCCCAGGCCGGATTTCGGCAAGGTGTCGTAGGAAAATTCCGCGAACAACGCCTTGCCATCCGGCACGAGGCCGTAAAGTTTTCCGCGCTCGCTGCTCAAAACGTCGGAGAGGATTTGCGCGGCGGCAAAATCGGGATTGTCCGCGCCGGGAAAACGAAATGTGATCGCGGTCATGCCGTACGGCAAATCCGTGTCGAGCTTCAGCGTGTCCGGCGTCACGGTGCCGAAATTGAATTCCGGGCGCGCGGGCAGCGGCTTGGCCGGAATTTCGCCGAAAACTTTTTTCACCTGTTCCAAAACCGGTTTGCGGCTCGACGTTGCCGACGATGACGAGCATGGCGTTGTTCGGCGCATACCAGGTGTTGTGAAATTTGCGGAGCATCGGCATCGGTGGTTTTGTCGAACGACGGCCGCGTGCCGAGCGGGCTGTGTTCGTACGGCGTGCCTTTGAAAATGGCGGCCAGCAAGTTGCTCGTAAAAAACGTATTCGGGATTCGACAAATCCTGCGCGACTTCCTGCTCAATCGCGCCGCGCTCTTTTGTCCAAAGCGATTCGTCGGGCAACAAATCGCGCATCCGCGTGGCCTCGACGCGCAGCGCGACTTCGAGATTTTCCGCCGGCGTGGTGAAAAAATATTGCGTGACGCGCCTGCTGCGTGTCGGCGTTGTCGTCGCCGCCGAACGCGGCGGAAATGGCGGCGAGCTGGTCGGCGCTCAAACCGGGGCTGCCGCGAAACATCATGTGCTCGGTGGCGTGCGCCATGCCGGGAAATCCGGCGGGCGCTTCGTCGGAGCCGACGCGATAATTCACCATCGTCGTGACGACGGGCGCGATGGTGTTGCGGACGATGATGACCTGCAGGCCGTTCGTCAGCGTGGCGCGCAAGACGCCGGGCGCGGCGGGAATTTCATTGGTCGCCGCGCGCGCGGTGAAAAAGCACGCAAGCGTTGCGGCAAACACGAATTGGAAAATGGACAATATGGGCAACGGATTTTTGGCTGTCATAAATGTTGTAATCAGACAAACGATAAACGTGCGCCGTTCAAGCGCGAGCGAAAAACGCAGCGAACGCGAAGTTGCCTTGCGGTCGAATCGAACGTCAGAATGGCATCGTGAATTTGAACTGGGAAAAGTTGTGCGGCATGGCGCTCGGCGGAAGTTGAAGCAGACGCTCGCGGCGTTGCCGGAACCGTTGCGCGAGCGCGCGGAAAAGTTGCCGATGATTTTTGAGCGCCAGCCGAATGCGGAATTGCAGGCCGATGGAATCGAAGCGGACACGCTAGGTTTGTTCACCGGCGCAGAGTTCGCTGAAGAAAACGATGTGCCGCTGCCGCCGCAGATAATCTTGTATCTGGAAAACATTTGGGACGTCGCGGAAACGAATGAGAAACGATTTTCGTGAAGAAGTGCGGATAACTTTTTTGCACGAGCTGGGTCATTATTTGGGATTGGACGAGAATGATTTGATTGAGCGAGGGCTGGAATAAGCCTTATTTTACAAGGCCTTGGACGGTTTTTACGCGGTGGTTCGATGATGTTTTGACGCAGCGAAAAATAATTTAAAAAACACTTGCATGATGTTTTGATCCTGATAGATTGTCCGTCCTTCGCGATGAGCAAGGCTGGCTGAAAAGCCTGTTGACAAACGGTGCGATGTTGATAAGATTCGCGCCCCTGAAACTCGAATCTGAGAAGCCGAGTGAAAGTGAATTTCGGCGCTCGGGTTTTTTTGTCCCCTGAATGGGAAGCAAAGCGGTTTGAGTTTCGAGCAAGATTTTAGGTGTTTAGAC
The DNA here is from genome assembly GCA_963738245.1 of uncultured Verrucomicrobiae bacterium. GTDB lineage: Bacteria > Verrucomicrobiota > Verrucomicrobiia > Limisphaerales > UBA11358 > UBA11358. Next base: position 1,847 of record CAVTWB010000010.1, on the reverse strand, counting down.
ACCTGCTGCTCTTTGAAAATTGAATTGTGCGATTAGTAAAGAGCCCCTTCAAAGCCGGCGAGTTAGTTCGCTGGTTTTGAGGAGTTTAACAAAAAATAAGTAAAATGCCGCCTGGTCTTATGATCAGGCGGGAATCAACTAACGTTTTTATACGGAGAGTTTGATTCTGGCTCAGAACGAACGCTGGCGGCGTGGATAAGACATGCAAGTCGAACGCTGACATTCAGGTAGCAATATTTGGATGTCGGAGTGGCGCAAGGGTGCGTAACACGTGGGTAATTTGCCGTGAAGTCTGGGATAACTTGCTGAAAGGCGAGCTAATACCGGATGTGAATTTTCGAAGGCATCTTTGGAAATTCAAAGTTGGGGACCGCAAGGCCTGACGCTTTACGATAAGCCCGCGGCCTATCAGCTAGTTGGTGAGGTAACGGCTCACCAAGGCTAAGACGGGTAGCTGGTCTGAGAGGACGACCAGTCACACTGGAACTGAGACACGGTCCAGACACCTACGGGTGGCAGCAGTCGAGAATTTTTCTCAATGGGCGAAAGCCTGAAGGAGCGACGCCGCGTGGGGGATGAATGGCTTCGGCCCGTAAACCCCTGTCATTTGCGAACAAATTGGTTCACCCAACACGTGAACCATTGATAGTAGCGGAAGAGGAAGGGACGGCTAACTCTGTGCCAGCAGCCGCGGTAATACAGAGGTCCCAAGCGTTGTTCGGATTCACTGGGCGTAAAGGGTGCGTAGGCGGTAGGACAAGTCTGATGTGAAATCCCGCAGCTTAACTGCGGAACTGCATTGGAAACTGTCCGACTAGAGGAATGGAGGGGAGACTGGAATACTTGGTGTAGCAGTGAAATGCGTAGATATCAAGTGGAACACCAGTGGCGAAGGCGAGTCTCTGGACATTTCCTGACGCTGAGGCACGAAAGCCAGGGGAGCAAACGGGATTAGATACCCCGGTAGTCCTGGCCCTAAACGGTGCGCGTTTGCTGTAAGCGGAATCGACCCCGCTTGTGGCGAAGTTAACACATTAAACGCGCCGCCTGGGAAGTACGGCCGCAAGGTTAAAACTCAAAGAAATTGACGGGGGCCTGCACAAGCGGTGGAGTATGTGGCTTAATTCGATGCAACGCGAAGAACCTTACCTGGCCTTGACATGCAAATAGTAGAAGGGTGAAAGCCTGACGAGGTAGCAATACCAGTTTGCACAGGTGCTGCATGGCTGTCGTCAGCTCGTGTCGTGAGATGTTGGGTTAAGTCCCGCAACGAGCGCAACCCCTGTGTCCTGTTGCCACCCCTTAACTGGGAGCACTCTGGACAGACTGCCTCGCTTCAACGAGGAGGAAGGTGGGGATGACGTCAAGTCAGTATGGCCCTTACGGCCAGGGCTGCACACGTACTACAATGCCCGGTACAAAGGGAAGCAAGACCGCAAGGTGGAGCAAATCCCCCAAAACCGGGCCCAGTTCAGATCGTTGTCTGCAACTCGACAGCGTGAAGCTGGAATCGCTAGTAATGGCGCATCAGCTACGGCGCCGTGAATACGTTCCCAGGCCTTGTACACACCGCCCGTCACATCATGAAAGCCGGTTGCACCCGAAGTCGCCCCTTAAAAGGTGCCGAAGGTATGACTGGTGATTGGGATGAAGTCGTAACAAGGTAGCCGTAGGGGAACCTGCGGCTGGATCACCTCCTTTCTAAGGAGAAACCACGGGTCCGAGATCAAAATCGGACTTCCGAGGTCGGACAACTCGCAAGAGTTGGATAGGTTCGGAGCTAATCGCACAATTCAATTTTCAAGAGCATTGTTCTTTGGACAATCAAGTGAATGAGATCGAACGCT
>CAVTWB010000009.1:0-433801 GCA_963738245.1 uncultured Verrucomicrobiae bacterium | reverse complement strand
TGGCTATGACAAGGACGGCAAACCGATTCTCACAAAGAACCCAAACTTGTGATAAATGATAATGACGCTGGCAAACCCGAAGGCATCCACCTGATGATCGGTCGTCGCCCTCACGCGGCGTTCGGCAATTCCACCGGCGACCAGCAGATGTTGGAATACACCAAGGCCGGCGACGGTGCGCGTTTATCCATGCTGGTGTTGCATGACGACGCGGTGCGCGAATACGCCTACGGCCCGGCGCAGGGATTGCCGGACACAAAAGTCGGCACCTTTACCCAAAAACTTTACGACGAGGCGCAGAAGGATGGCTGGGTCGTCATCAGCATGAAGAGTGATTGGAAACAGATTTTCTCGTTCGAGAAATGATTCCCCTGTGAAACACGCGGGCTGCTTCATCGGGAGGCGGCCCGCGACTTCACCAGCGAAACAAGCTGACAACAAACCCGGCTAATAGAAAAAATGAAAACCACACGCAAACAAAATCTCCTCGTCGTCGTGCTCGCTGGTGTGCTGACCTTGGTTTCCACCGCCGAGGCCGAACAGGGCGGCAGCGGACATTATGTTTCGGGCGCGACGGCGTCATTCATTGATACCGCGCCGGACAAACCGGGCATTGCCGCGCTAAACATTTTTCTGGATTACAACGACGCCACCGCCAATCCGTCTCGCGGGCTGCCCTTTGGCGGCAACATCGCGCTGAACGTCACCGCCAATGTTTATGCCGACAGCGCCGTGCTGTTCTACACGTTCAAACCGCAACCGTGGCTGCTCGGCGGTTATTACACCGTTGGCGCGGCCGTGCCTTATATGTGGTCGAACATCAAAGCCGGCGGCACGATTGATTTGCTCGGCCATCAGGTCAACAAGACGGTTTCGCAAAACGCGAACGGTGTGGGCGACATTGAATTCTGGCCGTTCATGCTAGGCTGGACGAATGGCGATTTCAAATACGACACCCGTTTGGCTATCTATGCGCCGAGCGGTGAATATAATAAAGGCGATCTCGCCAACGTGGGTTTGGGCTACTGGACATTTGAGCCAGAAGTCACCTTCAGTTGGTTAAGCAGCAAGATTGGCACGGAAGTCAGCGTCTTCGCGGGCATGGATTTCAACACGGAGAACACGGATGCCAATTACCAGTCTGGCGACATCTTTCATGCAGACGCGACAGTGGCGCAACATTTCCCGCTGTTTGGCGGTTTTGGCGGCGTGGGTGCGAACGCCTTTTATTACAAGCAGGTAACAGCGGACAGTGGTTCGGGCGCGCGGCTTGGCAGCTTCGAGGCGATGTCGGAAGGCATCGGCCCGGTGGCATCTTACGCCCATGACTTTGGCAAGAAACAACTGGTCGTCGAAGCCAAGTGGCTGCCGCAGACGCAGGTTGATAACACCGTCAAAGGCAGTTTTATTTGGGTCAAAGTCGCGCTGTTGTTCTAATTGACCGCCACTGGTGAAAACACCCGGACGGCTTATTTTCGAGGAACAGCCCGCGACTTCGCCAGCGAGCAATTCGTCCACAAGCCACCGAAAAAAGAAATAAATTTGCGTTGCGGTTTATTTCAGAAAAACATCCAACGCAATTTCCAGCTTTTGAAATGTTTCTTCCAGCCGCAGCACTAGCGGAGACATTTTCTGCCAGTCCAAGTCAAACGAATAGGCGTTGCGGAACACATGACGGAAACGCAGGTATTCATTCAACGAGTCGTGAAGTTCTTCCGACAGCAACGCCGGTCGGTGCGCGGTCGGCGATTTCATCCGCAGCAAAAGTTCACGATGCCAGGAATCGCCGCGCACTGGCTCGCCGTCCAACTCCACCGCCACACGCTTAAAAATGTTTTCGACGCCTGTGTAGAATGAATGGAGCAAGGCCGCGAGTGCAGACAGTTCGATTTCAGTCGGGGCCGTGGTGCGGCATTTGGTGAGAAGTCCGTGAATGCCGGACAGCAATCGCTGCAATTGTTCGCGTTCCGTGGCTTGCTGCTTGCGGAATTTATCCCACGCGGACGAGTTCATTCTCCGTGCGTAGGTAGCGGGTGAACGGCGTGCTGCGATCCAGGTCAATCAAATCCACTGAACGGCCAATCAAATCACTGACGCGCGCGCCCATGCGATAGAAAACCGACGGCGGCAGGCCGGAAACTGCCAGATCGAGATCGGAAGCGGCATCACCCGTCCCATGTGCAGCAGAACCGAAGACATAAATTTCCCGTGCGCCGGCAGTCTTGAGTTCGGCAGCGGCGCGCTTGATTAAAATGTCTGTCTCGGTGCTCACGGTTACAGTTGATTGTCCGTCTTTTGAGTCTCAAAGTCAAAACTTTAAGAATTGAGCTTAATTCCAAATAATTGAACTGGCGTGAAAATCCTCTCGTGCGCGAAATCCTAAAAGCAAAATTCCCGGAGCCGGGCGGCGGGTGCAATGTGGAGCGCAGCCGGATGAGGCGAGCAATACATTGACGCGACGACCGGCGACACACAATCGAATTTTGGATTCGCGCACACGGCAACCAGCGGATGCGTTGATTAGAGTTGATGCAAAAATTCTTGAACATCGGCTCAATGCAAATATCTCGCGTTCGTCTTGCCCTTATCTGCGGCCAATTATTGAAGACACCATCCCCTAACGAGTTCGTTGGAAAAAAAGGCGGCTCGAAACCGGGCGACAAAAAGCGGCAAAAGGCGGCAATGAATTTGTCGCAATTTGTCGCTTTAACTTGCCGCTAGTTGTCACCTTTTGCCGCCAGCAATCATGCACACAGCAGTTGCGCCGGAAGAAACTGGCTCAAAATCCGTCAGACATCTTCCCTTAGCACAGCTTGAGGCCACGACCGCAGACGCAAATGTTGCGCGAAATTTGCGCAACTGTTGCGTAACAAGTTCAACGCAATTAAACACCATTCAACATCAGCGGTTCAAGTCGCTGGAATCATCCGGCCAAGTCACACCCAGGACAATCGCAAGGGAGCGGCGAAAAGTGGAAATTAGTTAAGGTCGGGTAAGGAAGCGGCGTTGCCGCCGCTCCCTCCCCTAAGAACCGGACGTGAAAGTTTCCCTTCATCCGGCTCAAGCCGCTGCGAAGCCCCGCTATCGCGGAGCCGGTTCACTTGACGATTTCAATCCCGCCTCCTGACGATGAATGCCAAACTTTCTGAAGAACGCACGGTCTTCAAAATAGTCGTGCCAGTGCGGGTCGAACGGATTTGCCTCCGCCCTAACCTTAACGTGCCGCCGGATTTTGGTTTCGGTCGGGTTCACCAACCGCAGCCAAACGGGTTTCCCCGCCGGCGTCCGTTCGCCTGTGTCCGCCGCAAACTGCCAGGCACGCCGTCCCTGCCGATGCCAGTATCTGCTGGCGATCCAGTGGAGCGACTTACCACGGTGTCTGCGCTTGGCCCATTGCCAGAGTGCCTGCCACAAGACCCATTCCACCCGCTTGAACGTCTGCCACGCCACGATGTGGCGATGGTAATTCACCCAGCCACGGATGACTGGGTTAAGTTGACGTATCAAGTCGGTCTGACTGGTTCCGCGATTTTGACGAATCAGCTCCCGCACCTTGTCCAGAAAAACGTGCGTGTTCTTCTGGGCAGGCCGGATAATCAGCTTGCCGTCAAACTTGCGGAGGTTTTGTCCGAGGAAGTCGAACCCTTGCTCGATGTGCGTGACGCAGGTTTTCTCTGGCGAGAGCTGCAAACCCCGGTCGCGCAGGAACTGCTCGACCAGTGGCCTGACTTCATTTTCCAGCACGTCCTTGGTCGTGCCGGTGATGATGAAGTCATCCGCATAGCGAATGAGGTGTATCTTTGGGCAGATGGTTTTTCCGTCCGCATACTTCCGGGGGAAGTGTTGTTTCAGGAGTGGTTCCAGTCCGTCCAAAGTCAGGTTGGCCAATGTGGGCGAGATAATCCCGCCCTGTGGTGTGCCTGCCTCGGTGGGAAACAGGGTTCGATTTTCCATGAAGCCCGCCTTGAGCCATTTGTGCAGCACTTCCTTGTCCGTGGGAACATGGGCGAGCAGCCATTCGTGATTGATGTTGTCAAAACATCCGCGAATGTCGCCCTCCAGCACCCACGTCGCACTGTCCTTGCGGGACAGCATGAGGAAGCTTTGCCCGATGGCGTCAGCCGTGCCCCGGCCAGAACGAAAACCATAGGAGTTTTTGTCCGCCGTCGTTTCCGCGACCGGCGACAACGCCAGCAGATGCAACGCCTGCATGGCGCGGTCTCGCATCGTCGGAATACCCAGCGGCCTCAACTTGCCATTGGCCTTCGGAATGTGGACACGCCGCAACGGTTGCGGTTGATAACCGCGCCGCCGCAGTGTGCCGATGGCTTTGTGCTTCGACGCCGGGGTTCGCCAGATTGCTCCGTCCACCCCGGACGTGTGTTTGCCTTGATTGTCCGTCACCCGTTTCACGGCCAAGGCTTTGCCGGAAAACGAGCAGGTCAGCAGCCGTTGCAAGGCTTTCACCTTGCCCCAACGCTTTTCCTGAATGGCCTTGACGATACGCGCTTGCAGTCTGCTGACGCTGCGTTCACAGTGAGTCCAGTCAATCTGGTCCCACGATGCCGCTTGGCCGGAGGATGCACACACAGTTTTATCCGCGTTCATTTGCCGTTTCCTCCCGCACAGGTTCTGCGAGTTTTCTCGTCCCGAACGACCCGCTGGAAGTCTGCCCGTTTGCACGGCGGGACGATGTTGCAGTCCCTGTCCGCTCCATTACGGAACGGCCTTCGCTTTTTCCAGCATCCTCTGCCCGCCATCCCGTCAGCGTTCCTTGCGGACGCGCCTGCCTCCACTCGAAGGCGGGATGTCGGGTTTGCAATGTTGAGTTCCAGTGACACGAATGAATTAGCCCCTGCCTTCCACACCGGCAGTCTTGAACGTCCGTGTGTTCCATGCGTGCAGCAGAACACCCGACTGCGTGCCTTTTGGCCGGAGCCTGTCAGCATCTTTGGCTCGTTAGGTTTGACGATGCTCATGGCAGTTCACTTGTGTTGGGCATTTCATCCAGCCTGTCCTTCAGACCGCATTGATGCTCGCAGTCCCGGCAACCACCTCACGGCGTTTTCCGCATCCCAAGGATGTCAGGATTTTGTCCCGGCAGCTTCCGACAAAACCGTTACCAGTTTCGCCGGTGCCGGTAGGCTACTGCGAACGGAATCGCAGGTTCGGTTTATGCTTTCTATGTCATATCAAACAATCACTGTAACCCCATCATTTCACACGCACGCCTTACCCCTTATTTTAACAAGGTTTTTACGGCTCGCCAAAATCTCGCCGAGTGCTGCGCGAAATGCTTCGCCTGATGCTAACCGTCCGTTGACACCCTGTTGCCAACCGTGTTGCTTCGGATGGTGCCTCGCATGGTGCCAACCGCGTTGCGAACTTTGTTGCTTTGGCTGTTGCCTCGCGTGATTACCACCCTGTTGCTAACCGCGTTGCCTCGCCGTTGCCAACCCTATTGCGAAGCCGGTGCAACCGTGCTGCTAACCGTGCTGCTAACCCAAAAAAACTTGCTTCTAGGGTGGCGTTACTGGCTTGTCGGGGCGGCGTCCGAACCTTTGCGGCTGCGTGTGGCTGGCGGTCGTCGCTGGCCTGCTTATTAGGCGCTCTGGCTGCCGCGCCGGGCAGCGTGGCGATGCTGGCGCATCGCCGGATTGCTTTCCGGGCTGCGTTAGCTCGCTGGCGGTTTCGGTTTCAGGCTGGCCTCGAATTCTTCCCGTTCGCTTGGAGTCATCATTTTTACGTTGGCGATGTGCGGTCCGCGTGAACGGTATGGAGAATCTTCTTTTGGCGGCGGCGGGACATTGCCCGCCGAAGCCGTGGTCGGCGCTGGCGTGGCCAGCGTGGGTTTTGCGGCCACGACTGGCACACTTTGAGGCGTGGCCGGGATAGTTGCGGCTGGCGTGGTTCTCGTCCGTTTGCGCCGCTTGCGTTTTTTGCCGCCTTCCAGGACGATGCGGCCGTATTCGGCCACACGCGCCCGGCTGGTCTTGACCCCATGTTGTTGCAGCAATTCAGCAATGGCGGCATAGGACGCATTTTTATCGCGCAATTCCACGATGGAATCATGGAACGGCTTCAAATTGCTGAATGGAATGCGACTTGGATCGGGTTGATATTCCCGAATTGCTTTGCGCAGCAATTCCAGATTGGGCGTTGTCGGTGATGTGGGTGAGGTGTTCATAATTTTAGAACGGGATGGTTAAAAACATGACGGCGGGATTCTGACGAGTCATCTTGCGAGATGTTTTGCGGCTGTTGCACGGCCAAGTTGCGAGTCGTCTCGCAAGTTTCCGGCGCGGACATTGCGCGTCCAAATCCGGCGCAAGGCAAGTTGTCTTGCGAGTCGTCTTGACGGACGTTCGGCGGCATTGCTGCTGCCACTGTCCGGCCATTGCCGGGACGTTGCGCGGATATGACGCGAGACATTTCGCCGGATTTCTTGCCGGATGTTTCGCGCCCATCGCGTGACCGTCTCGCGGGACTCCGCGCAAGTTTTCGGCGAGCTATTGGCGAGCCGTAAAAACCTTGTCGAGACAAGGGGTAAGGCTTCCACCCTATAAAAGCGGTAGCACAGAACCGTGCGACTGCACCGTGACTTGAAAATGGTTGCACCGCGTTTGTCACGCTTCGTGAACATGACTGCGCAAATTGATGATGCAATTTGTGACGTGAAATTAACCGTGCTGGCGTTTTCCTTTTTGTGGGCAGCGCCGGGCACAGTCTGGTTGCCGGGAATGAAAAGTGATCATGGTTCGTCCATTATTTCGTTGTCGTCATTTTGCACCGGGTCAATCTCGGTGATGATGATTGGCGGTGGTGATTGATTCGGCGGTCGCATCGTGAAAATGATGCCGGAAATAATCGTGGCGGAGTTTCCATGTGACCGTTTCCGCCGCAAGCCGCCGCCCAACACCCAGGCAATTGCTCCAGGGACAACCAGACAAACACCAGGTAGAGATAAACGCCGTAATCTTGGATCAGGGCGTCCAGAGCGTTGAATACGGGATTCAGCAATTCAGCCGGATTTAAGTTCATGGCCGACCCTCCGCTGAATTGACGATGGCGAGGATTGCCGCCTTGAGTGGGGCGGGAAGTTTTTCCCAAGCGGTGACTACTTGGGACAAATCATGTCCCAAGACGACTGGAATTTGTGAGTCTATTTGTGAGTCACCCTCACGATTCCCTTGTAAAATATGGCGGAGAGAGGGGGATTCGAACCCCCGATACGGCTTTTGGCCGTATACCGGTTTAGCAAACCAGCGCCTTCAGCCACTCGGCCATCTCTCCAACATATTTATTTAGAAGCATTTAACTAGAGTCCAACGCTTTAAGTCATAAATTTTCTTGCAATGTTGGCACAAACTTATGCACAAACTTGGCACAATCTGTTTGTGTCTAACTCATCGCCAAGCCAGCTCAAAAAGACCGATAAATTGCCCCGTAAAGTCACCATTGGCCGCGTTACTGTCAAGATCTATAATAAGCGTCCCACCCCTGCGGGCAAAGTCGGCTTTCGACTCGAAAACTACTCGACTAGCCAACGTCGCCTTGATTCTTACAGCAACGAAGCTGACGCGATGGACGCCGCAAACAAACTTGCGTGACAATTATCGTAAAGGGACGTGATTGGCGCAAGCTTAACACGCGAGCAAGCAGGGACACTATGGCTTGGGAATGCCTTCGCATTGCGAATAAAATGGTTGGATGCTTGGGAATGTGATAGATGGCAATGGCCCGGGTTCGTCCAAATTCCTCTACCGACACGAGTTCTTATCAACATACTGCAAGGTCAGCCTGAAATGCGCAAACAAGCCATGTGCAACAAAGCGACGAACGCACCAAGCCCGGCCCCGGCGAGGACGTCGAGCACGACATGCTGGCGGATGGCAACCGTGGAATAAAGAATTCCAAAACACCACAGCCAGTTGAACACGCATACAAACCTGCCGGCACCCATCTGTTGCAACAGGCGATTGAGCCAGATGGCGGTGAACACGGCAAAGGCCACATGCAGGGAGGGACAGACGTTGCCCGAGGCATCAACCGACTGGAGAAATGCAAATGCCGGATGCTGCGACCAGTCGGTGTCGGACCACATTACAGTCGTCGGCCAGAGGAGAAATATCGCCAGACCGATGAGACTAAGTCCGATGGCAGCCAGCGCGTAGGACACAATTTCGCGGCGCTCAACCAGCAGCACCGGCGCCAGAGACACGTAAAACCATAATGATAAATAGAGCGGCAGGGCATCAGGCTGGAAGGCAATCAGACGGTCAACTGCGGTGTGCGGCATGGTGGTCACCGGAAAAAACGGGTGTTTGAGCACCCAGAAATAGGCGACAAAAAACAAGGTCATGATGAGGGTCATGCCAATCATTTTGGCCGGCCACCACTTAAACGCGCGGAGACGGGCTTGATGAAGCCAGCCAGCCCCGGGCGGACGCTTGTGAGACAAGTCCATGATCAAGGGTGCAACAGGCAATGTCACTCAAATACAAAAAACTGTGACCCAGCTCAATATTATCTTTGCCATATCATGTTCGCAGTCGCCATTGCTGAAACATTTATTTTGGAAGGGAATCGTGTTCGTGAATTGCGACCGCGATGGTGTTGATGGTTTGCATGACTTTGCGCGCGACTTCGACGTCGGAAAGTTTCAGGCCGAAATTTTTCTCCAGGGCGACCACCAGTTGCAGGGCATCAATCGAATCCAATCCCAAACCGTGCGGTCCGAACAAGGGCTGGTCATCCCCAATTTCCGCCGTGCTGATTTTAAGCATACAGTTTTCAACCACCATTTGTTTGATCCGGGCCTTGAGTTCAGTCGAGTCATTCATGGAAAATAAAAAAGTGAGCGAATATCTTGACGGCAAAGCCTGTGATTTAACCCGGTTCCGCGCAAGCCAGAAAACGCGCGCCAATCGCCTGCTGGTTCGCGCCCACCACGCTGGCATTCACGGCGGAAAACCGGGCGCCCGCAATCGCGTTGCAGGCCGCGACACACTGCCAGGCGGCCGAGGCCGTGAAGCCCTCGCCGAGAATTGATTTCGGCGCGAGCCGCCGGGACGACCAGTCCCGCCACGCCAGATTTTCTGCTGCTGCCGCCAACGGGTTTGGTTGCGCACTCACACAAAGTAATTCATCCGGCCCGCAAAGCGGCAGTTGCGCCCGCATTTTTCGCGCGGCTTCCGTCCGGTTCTGAATTTGAGTGAATAGAAAAGAATCCGTGATGGCCGCCAGTTCCGCGCCGGCTGCCGGCGGCTTTTCCTTCCGCAAATAAATCGCGCCGGCGCCGGCGCTGTGGATCGCATCATGTTGAAACAGACGTATCGCCTCGGTGACAACCCAGTCCATCTCTTCAGCGCCAACGACGACCACGCCGTCCGCCCGGTCGTCCAGCAGCCAGTCGGCGGCCACCGCCAGCCCTTGCAAAAAAGTTCCGTCGTCGCCCACCAAGGTGTAACCAGTTCCGTTGGTGTTGAGATACGCCGCGAGATGGCTGGCCGGGGCATTAAAAACAGTTTCGGGAAAAAGCTGGGGGCTGGCCAAAGCCGGTTCGCGCAAAACCTCCTCATAAAATCGCCGTGAATAAGTAACGCTGCCCGCCATGGTGCAGACGATGATGCCGAGCCGCGAGTCACCAGTTTGGATTCGCACAACTTCGTCGCCCAACGCTTCGAGGGCGGCAGCCACGGTGTGCAGGCTGATGTCGCTCGCACGCCGCAAACGGGGGTGCGCAAAAAAAGCCGGGCGTGCCAGCGGCGGCGGCACGTTGCGGATGCACAACGGCTTTTCCCAACCCGGTCGCACCACGCTCTGCGTGGGAATGGGATCGCCCTTGGTCAAGGCGACCGACAAGGGTGCAACGCCCCAGCCGGCCGGAGAAACCGCGCCGAGGCCATGAACAAAAATCCGGCTCATGACCACCTCCGAAAAATGAGCGTGGCGTTCGCGCCACCAAAGCCGAATGAGTTGGAGAGGGCGATTTCAATTTTCGCATCCGCCGGCTTGCCTAAAATTTTAAACCGGCAGGCGGGATCGGGCGTGGTGATGGCAGCTTGCGGCGGCAGCCATTGACCGCGCAAGGCCAGCAGACAAACGACGGCTTCCGCCGCACCGGCCGCGCCAAGCAAATGCCCGCTGAGGGATTTTGTGGAACTCACCCGCAAATCTTTTGCGCCATCGCCCGCCCAGCGATTGATCGCGGCGGCCTCGCTCGCATCATTGTGCGGGGTGGCGGTGCCGTGCGCGTTAATATAATCAACTTCACCCGGTGAAATTTTTGCGCTCGCACAGGCGGTGGTCATCGCGGCCAAAGCCGCGTTGCCTTCAGGATGCGGTTGCGTGAGGTGATGCGTGTCGGTGGCCGTGCCGTAGCCGATGATTTCGCCCAAAATTTCCGCACCGCGCGCCCGGGCATGGTCGAGCGTTTCCAAAGTCAGGATGGCCGCGCCTTCACCCAGCGTGAGTCCGTCGCGTTGCGCATCAAACGGACGGCAGGGGGTGGTGGAAAGCGCCTGGAGCGAATCGAATCCGGCAAACGTCAGCTGGCACAAGGTGTCGTAACCGCCGGTCAAAACTTTTTCCGCGCGACCATTCCGCAACATTTCCCAGGCATGGCCGATGGCATTCGCGCCGGATGCGCAGGCATTGGAAATGGAGGTGAGCGAACCTTGAAAGCCAAAGGCACCGCACAAGTTGAGTCCCTGCTGCTGCACCTGATAGTGCATGACACGCGTCGCCTGCCGTTTTTTCAGGCCGGGTGTTAAGATAGCCTGTTGCAGAAATTTTTCGCCCAAAACCATTTCGCCGCTGGTCGTCCCGAGAACCACGGGTAAATCTTCCACCGGTTCCCAACCCACCTGCGTCCACGCCTCATGGGCGGCGTGCAACAGCATCCGGGTGGCGCGATCCAACCGGCGCAGGGTGTTCGCGGAAAGTCTGGTTGGCGGAAGCTCCGGTGGCAATTCCACTTCCGCCGCAATTTTGGCGCGTTGCCGCGAAACATCAAACAACGTCACGGGACGAAAGGCGGGGCGTCCGGTGCGAAACCCCTCGGCGTTGACGCGACAGCCGACACCAAGCGCGGTGACAATACCCGCACCGGTGACGACGACGCGATTGGGCCGGGCGGGAGATTTTGGATGAGGAAACAGCAAGCGCGCCTCAAATTTGAACTGCGGTTTCGGAAACGGTTTTGGTTGTGACCTCGCCGTCGGTCTTGCCCCGGTAAAAATCCGCAAGTCCTGATTTCGACGGCGCGAGTCCTTCGGCGGCAATCGCGCTCAGCACCCGCTCCTCGGTCATGATGAAACGGTCGCGCTTGTAGATGACGTAATCCCCGCGCACATCGGTCGGCGTCAAATTGATCGTCACGAGGTTCGCGCCCGCGCGCAGGCCACGCCGGTAGCCATCCTGCGCCGCGAGGTTGAACGCGCTGACGGCTGGAATCACCCAGTCTGGACGCATCAGCCGCAGAGCGCTGACACAGTTAAAAGTCCAGTCGGAATTTGCCGTCGGATTTTTAGCCAGCGGCGTATCCTCGCCCGGAATGAACGGGCTGACGCTGCAACCGCTTAACGGCAACGAACGCGCCAGCTCCAGATTTTTCAACAAATCGCGCGGCGTCTGGCCCGGCAACCCGGCGATGAAACCGGAACTGACGTTCCATTGATTTTCCGCAAGCAGCCGGATATGCCGCAGCCGTTCCGCCAAAGTGCCCGGCGCTTCGAACTGCTCGTATTGTGCGGCATTTCCGGTCTCAAACTTCATGATGAAAATGCTCGCGCCGGCGGATTGCAGTTCGGCGTAAATTTCCGGCGACAGTGTGCCCAGGCAGACGCTGATGCCGAGCGACGTTTCCCGCCGCAAGATTTCAATGAGCGGCAGCACGACTTTGCGCACGGCCATCGGATCTTCACCAGTCTGGATGTTCACGTCCGTCACGCTCGCGGGGCGGTGCTCGATCAGCAGTTCGGCGATCTGTTCTGACTGTGCGCGGTAGCGGACGAGGCTGCGATTGTCACGGCGCATGCCGCAGTAGGCGCAGTTTTCGCGGCAGAAATTCGAGACCTCCACCACGGCGCGCACAAAAACTTTTTTGCCAAATACCTTCCGGGTCACGGCAGCGGCGTGTTCATGGAACAACGCTTGCGCCGCGCCGGTCAAAGCGAGTTCCGACTCCGTGGGAAAATATCCATGACTTGCCACTGGCAAATGATAATAGGCGGAGGGTTCCGACGCAACCAGTGGGGAAAACACCCCATGCCAAAAAACCGAAAGCCGGCTCAACTTCCGGGTGATGGGGGAATCTGTTTTTTCCGCGCCTGCAACACGATGCGTGCGCCATGATAACGCCATACGTTCGCCCCGAGGATTCCCGCCCGCGCCGCCAGTTCACGCCATTCGTTCCGGCGAAAACCGCGTTGCACCGAAATCAGGCCATCTTCAATAATGGTCCGGTCCACGCGCATCAGGTGCAGCGTCAGCCAGAGCGTTGCGTAAAGTCCGGGGTTGCGGTGCAGATCGCAGATGAAAATGGCGTCGCGGGTCACCCGCCACGCCTCGCGCCAGTGCGCGACGATTTGTTCGTCGGTCAAGTGATGGGTCATTTGGGAGGCGACGACGAGATCGAAGCTGCCGGCGGCGAACGGCAATTGCAACGCCGAACCCACGACGCTGTCCGGTAGCCCGCCAATTTTCAGCGCCACCGGGTTCGTGTCCAGGTTCGTGAAATGCCAGTGCCATCCCAGCCGCCGCGCCCATTCCGTCAGTGTTTTTCCAAGCAGCCCGGTGCCCGCGCCCACGTCAAGAATCTCCAGCCGCTCACAGTTCAAGCGGCCAAGCCATTGCGGCAACACGGATTCAAACGGATGCGAGAAACGAAAGAAAACATTGACGCGGTTGAGATCGCGGAACGAAGCCGCGATCTCCGCCTCGGTGCGTTCGGGCAGGTCAAAATATTCCGTCTGCGTTGAGCGATGGCTCAAAAACATAATCCTCATCAAGAGAAACACGGATGCAACGTCAGTTCCAGTCGCAAACGTCGTCGCAAACCCGAGCCGCCACATTTGATCGCTTGGTTCATTTCAGAGAAAATCTTTTTCATCGGGCACGGTGAAAACGTAGCCTTCCGCCGTCAGCCGGGTCAAAACGGTTTCGGCCAGGATCAAATTGATCGGACGTCCCTGCCGGTCGCGCCGGCCTTCGTGCAATAAAATGATCGCGCCGGGCTGGCTGGATTTGCAGATCCGGCTGGCCATGGCTTTGGTGTTGTGAAGCAGTCCGTCAAATCCGCGCGCCGACCAGCCGATGAGCTTCTGGTTCCGGTCGCGCAATAAAAAATGCAGAAACAGATTGGCCATGCCCGCCGGCGCGCGAAACCACCGGGGCGGTTCGCCGGTGGCCTCGCGCAAAGTCTTGGTGCATTGATCCACTTCCCGCGTCAGCCGGGTGTTGAGGTAACACCAGAAAAATAGAACCGGATGGTTCTGGGTGTGATTGGCCAGCGTGTGACCGTCGCGCAAAATCGCCCGTGCCAGTTCGGGATATTTTTCAACCTGCCGGCCGATGACGAAAAAGGTTGCCCGCGCGTTGTGCGTTTTCAGCAGCTTGAGCAGTGTCGGCGTGTCTTCGGGATGCGGCCCGTCATCAAAGGTCAGCCAGACGGCTTTTTTCTGCGTGCGAAACCGGGTGACGACGGGGCCGAACCAGCAGCAGTTGGCGCGAACGGCCGGATAAACAATCAGAAATTTGGTGGCCAGCTCCAGACTGATGAAAAACAGCTTGTGATTCCAATTGAGGGCAGCGAGCACGGGCGTGGTCACTCCCACGACAAGAATCAACGCCAAGCCAAATCGGCGATGCCTGAAAAACCAGCAGCCTATTCTGGTCAGATTGGCATCGGACACGACAGTGATGTTTTTGTCCTGTGACATGACGATTGTTCAGGCAATTTTTCGCCCAAGCTTGGCACGCTGCCGTAATTTCCAAATCCGTTTCATTTGCGGCAACATCTCCAGCACCAAAAGCGTGTGCCGCCGGATGAGCAGCAAATTGTCCCGCAGATAATGGAAGTGGGAGGTTCCGCCTTCCGCCGGTTTGAAATAGTGGACCGGCGCGGGCAGGTTGACCGGCGGGACACCGGCCCAAAAAAGCCGCACGGCCAGTTCCGTGTCGAAATCAAAACGCCGCGCGCCACGGGTGCCTTGCAGGATGCGCACCGATTCATGGATGGGATAAACCCGGAAGCCGAAAAGTGAGTCTTCGATTCCGCCCCAGAAAGTTTCCAGATTGGCCCACCAGTTTCCCACGCGCCGGCCGTGTCGGCGCGACGCCGGCGCATCGGCGGCAAATTGCGGCACGCCCAAAATCATGGCGGCGGGATTTTTCTGCGAGGCCGACATGAACCGGGGAATATCGGCCGCCGAATGTTGACCATCGGCGTCCAGCACCAGCGCATGGGTGAAACCTTCCAAGTTTGCGGCAAGCATTGCGTGCAACACCGCCGCACCCTTGCCAGAGTTTTGTTCCAGGGCTAACACTCGCAACCCCGTTCCGACTCCTCCGATTTCCGCCAACGCCGACGCGCTGCCGTCCGTGCTGCCATCCATCACAACCCACACCGGCTGCCAGCAAGCCAGGGCCTGCCTCACCGTTTCGGCGAGTTTTCCACCCGCATTGTAACTGGGGATGACAACGAGATGTGTCGGACTCGGAGTCATTGGGTTGGAATCGTTGACAAAGTATTCTTCCCGGCTAATAAAAGTTCTTCCCGAAAATAATTTTCCACCCGGCCGCCAAATGTTTTCGCATCCTCGCCCGGTGCCGGCTGAAATCGCTGGCCCAGTCGCAAGGAATAACGGAGCGGAAAGACCGGCCGCTTAATAAGCGGCTGGCCCTTGCCCAGAAAGTTGGAGTCCGCCGTGATGAAAACGGTTTGCACGGGCGACCGGGTCAAAACCGCGACCAGGGCGAAACCCATTTTGAAGGGCAGCAAACTTCCGCCCATGGTGCGCGTGCCTTCGGGAAACACCAGCAGGCTGGCTCCTTCCCGCAGCCGCTCCTCACATTTTTTTACCAGGCCCAGTCCTGATTTGTTGTTGATATAGCCGGCCAGCCGCGCCGTTCCAGAGAAAATTACATTTCGCGCGAGGCTCCCCTTCATCAGACAAACCGCCTGCGGAAACTGGGAAACCAGCATCACCGCGTCGAGCAGGCAGGGATGATTTGCCGCCACGATTAATCCGTCCGTTTTGCGCAACTCTGACAACTCGCTCGCGTCCAGTTCCACCAATCCAAACGTGCGCGCATAGCCCAAAAAAAACCGGAACAGCTTGTGGATCAGTTTTTGCCCGAACCCGCGTGCCCGCGCCCCGCGAAATAAAACCGCCGGAACCATGCAAATCACGCTGACCAGCGAACCGACCACCGCAAACATCAAATACGCCCCATAAAAGGCTGGGGTTTGCAAAACGCCTTTGAACCCGTTTTTCGTATGTGTCGTCATCCGCCAAAAAATCATGTTTTGCAATCCGGCGACGCCAGCCTGCGTTTCCGGAATGCGCTTTTCAAGGGTGAAGTTTATCCCGCCGTGCGACCGCGTTCATTTCCTGAAATTCTGCTTGCGCGCCACCGCCGGGGAAAATCATGCTGTGGTTGAAATGCCGCCGACCATCAGCATCATCCCGAAATCACCGCCGCACGACGGAAATTGTGGCTCAGAAAAATCGTCACTATTTTTAGCCGGCATCTCTGTTGCTGGGCGGTTTTACAGCTGGTCGTCGCCGCGGGCTTTTCCGAAAGACGCATCGTTCGGTTTTGGCTATGGCATGATGCACGGGGCGCTGATGCCGATGGCGTTGCCAAGCCTCTGATTCTGGGACAGGACGTCGAAATTTTTGCGACGGAAAATACCGGGCGCATCTATAAAATCGGCTACATCCTGGGCATCAATGCTCTGCGGCTTGGTCTTTTTTGGCCCGCTGGTCTGGCGGCCAGGCGCGAGTTGACGCCGAAGAATCAAAAAAACCACGAGCGGCAAATGTGGCTGACGTTCAGTTCGCCGCCGGGCCAGCAGGAATTTGGCGCCAGAAAAAAAGTTTGCGACGCCCGGTCGAACGTGAGCCGCTCCGGTTCCTTCGGCATTGTTCGGATCGTAGGATTCAAATTCCCAGCCGGCTCCGGTTTCCGTCGCACCGAACAAAACGATGCAATGATTGATGGTCAGCGCCGGAAATTTCACCAGATGGACGATGGGCAGCCGATTTTGTTTGAGGGCGGCGGCCAGCGCGGCGGCGGTGCGCGCCTGGTGCGCGCGGGAAAACGGGAAAATCATCCGCCAGTGGCTTCGCAAAAAATACGAGCGCCATGCGCCGCCGCATTCAATCTTCAAAAGATTTTCCTGGGCCCGGCTGAATTCCCGCAAACCCGCAAAGCCGGGAATGATGATTTGTTGGTCAGATTTGCAGGGAATTCGCGGATGACGGGCAATGACGGCGCGAACGAGCTGCTGATAGCTTTCATCGACCGCAACCGGCTGGTCCGCCGCAAACCGCGCGTGATAAAAAAACTGCCGCGCCACGCGCGCGAGGGCAAAGCAGCGGTGGGCGTATTCCGGTTTCGGGTTGCGTCGAACCCAAAGTCCGTTTGCCCGTCGCCGCGTCCATCCGGTATTCCCACACCAATTCGTTCGCAAAGGCGAAGCTGTCGCGCGCGAATTCAAACCGCCGCGCGCCGGTTTCGCTTAAATTTGTTTTCGCCAAAATCATCAATTCGCTTGCGTCTGAAGTTAAGGGTGCGCTACCAAACTGACAATGCTTTACGAACGGTGGCGGCAAATTTCAGCGGAACGGCGCAATGAACCTGCGCTGAGCGATGTCGCTTCCGGCAAACGCTGGACGTTTGGCGAACTGTTCACCACCGGCGAAAAACAAAAAACTGGCCCGTCCGGCTCGGCCTTTCCGCAGGGCCAGTCGCCGGAATTCATTTTGGAACTGCTCGCCGCATGGCGTGAAAACAAAATCGTCTGCCCGCTTGAAACTGGACAATCCCCGCCGGAAATTTTCTCGCCGCCGGGAAATTGTGTTCATCTCAAATCCACGTCGGCCACCGGCGGCTCGGCGCGATTTGTCGCTTTCACGGCGGAACAGCTCATGGCCGACGCGGAGAACATTGTTGCCACGATGGGGCTGCGACCGGACTGGCCGAACCTCGGCGTTATTTCGCTCGCCCATTCCTACGGGTTTTCCAATCTGGTTCTGCCGCTGCTGTTGCATGGCATCCCGCTGATTCTTGCGCCCGCGCCGCTGCCGGAAATTATCCGCCGCGCCGCGGAAGCCGAAAGGTTCATCACGCTTCCTGCCGTGCCGGCGATGTGGCGTGCGTGGCATGAGGCGGCGGCGATTCCGCAAAACGTGCGGCTGGCGATTTCCGCCGGCGCGCCCTTGCCGGTGAATCTGGAGCAGGAAGTCTTCAAATCCTGCGGACTAAAGATCCACAATTTTCTCGGCTCCTCCGAATGCGGCGGCATCGCTTACGACACCAGCGAAACGCCGCGAACCGAAGCCGCGTTTGTTGGACAGCCGATGCAAAATGTCAATCTGTCGCTCAACGATGATGGCTGTCTGGTGGTTCGCAGCCGCGCCGTGGCGGAAACTTACTGGCCGGAGAAATCCGATTCGCTCGGCGACGGCATTTTTCAGACCAGCGATCTGGCGGAACTGAAAGGCGGCGCGGTTTATTTGCGCGGAAGACTCGGCGATCAAATCAACGTGGCCGGACGTAAGGTTTCGCCGGAGACCATCGAGCGCGCGCTGCTCGCGCATCCGCAGGTGCGCGAGTGCCTCGTCTTCGGCATGCCGAGCCGTGATGTGGAGCGGATGGAAATCATCGTCGCCGTCGTCGCTTCGGATGAGAAGGAGCCGGAATTGAAACATTTCCTGCTGCAAACGTTGCCCGCGTGGCAGGTGCCGCGTGAATGGCATTTTGTCGAATCGCTTTCGACCAATGCGCGCGGGAAAATCTCCCGCGCCGAATGGCGGAAACAGTTCGCAGCCCGCGTTTGAACCGGCTTTGCCGCTGCTGCGCTGGTGGCTGCCGAAGGATTTGCGGAAACTCGTGCCGGACTGAAGACAATTCAACGCCCAAAGGAAAACGGCGTTTCCATCGTTATTTTTCTTTGCTCCCCAACAACCTGCCCACTTCCGACGAAAGTATGGGTGATACAAGCCGAACGGTGGCATTGCTGTTTCCGAAATCAGCGACGGCTTCCAGTTCGGCAAATGGAGTCACAAATTTAAACGGCACATCATTTGTAGGCACTTCTCCGAACACGCCTAAACCATAACACGGCGTTATTTTAGTGATGGTGAGTTTTTTTGCATTCACCAATTGTTTGAGCCTTGCAAAATAATCTTCTTCATCGACGTTCGGCATCACGATTGTTTTATGCGCCCGGATGCAATGGATGATTTCTTGCGGGCTTGCGGTTTGTTCGCTCTTGTAACGCGAAACCTCGGTCCAGCAGAGGGAAAAGGAGCGGATAACTCCGTAACTGCCGAATTCAATGCCAAAGCCTTCCGCGCCATCACCGTTGTCATCGGCGGAAAAGAAAGGAATTCCGTCAAGCTGCCGGTATAAAAAAATTCCACGCCCGCAAATCTGATTGGTCAGCTTGTTGTCGTTGGCATCCGTATTGAAATGCACTGAAGGGGTTTTCTCAATGACTTGCGCGAGGTCAACACCCAGTTTAAGCGCGCAATCCCGCGCCAGCCTGTCAACGGTTGCATCATCGGGAATGTTTTGCGTCAGATGGTTCTGGTCGGGCGAATAAAATGACAAAGTTGCTTCGTTTGGCCGGATGGAAAAATTGCACACGCGCACACAGCCGCAATTATCGCAGTCGGGATCATCCAAGATGCAAACGTCATTGGTGGAAGGCTTCGGAAATCCGTGTCTTTGAAATGAACCCAGCACGATGGCGTTGGAAATGATCGTTTGGGAGAAAATCTGCGGCAGCAGCCTTTGATAAACCCAAAAACTTTTCGGCAAATTATTGATTGGCGTCTTCCAGACAACTGGCCCATTGGTGAAAAGATGCGACCACAGTTCTTCCACGGTAGGCGGGCTGGCCGTAGCAATGCAGGCCGTTCCTAAAATCACCGCGAGAATGGAAAGTTTTTTCAAGGATGTAACAAGTGTTTACGCTCGTGACTGAAAGTTGCCAAGATTTATATCAATAAAAATTAAAGGGTGTAGCTGCTGCGCTGGTGGCTGCCGAAGGATTTGCGGAAACTCGTGCCGGATTGAAGCCGGTGCAACTAAGCACCCCGAAATAGCAGGGCGCTGGAATTCATCCGGCGCGTGTATTCGGGCAACCTGATTAGTCGGCGGTCAGGCTGGCTGAACCGGCTCAGATGATTTTGGGGGTTCTTTGGCCGCAAAAGAAAGTTCGGAAATCGTTTCCGCAGGTTCTTTTATGATTTCCCTGGGTTCTTTTTTCGTAAAAGAAGGTAAAAAATGATTTCCTTGGGTTCTTTTTTCACAAAAGAAGGCGGGGAAATCTTTTCCTTGGATTCTTTTTCCGAAAAAGTAGGTCAGGAAATCCTTTCCTCGGGTTCTTTCTCCGAAAAAGTAGGTCAGGAAATCTTTTCCTTGGGTCAGGAAATGGTTTCCTTGGGTCAGGAAATGTATCTTTTTGATCACCTGCCGGAAAGTGTGTCCACAAACTGTGAAGCGCCTGTCCCGCTATGGGACAAAATGGACACGGGTAATCTCAACCAAGCCTGGTTGGACGATTGGGGGAGCGCGGGTGTCCTCACCCGCAGCAGCTTCGCCAGAACTGACAGCGTGGGATATTTTGGATGCGGACTGGACGGTTCACGCGCTGCGGCTGGGATAGTCGCGCTCCACATTAAATCCCCCAAATATTCCAAGTCCCGGAGGGACGACCGGGGTTTGCCGGATGAAATGCCGGGCTATTTTCGGGTTTCACAGAAAGGTGTTTTTCCTCGTCAGCAGCACACGAAGAAGCTTAATTTTAAGCCAGCACAAAACCAATGAGAGCCAGATTCAGAACCATCTGTTGGAGAATTTTTATCGTGTGCGGAATTGTTTTTGCGATTTCGTTAGGAATCAATTTTCACATGATTTTGAGCTCTAAAAACCGCGTATTCGATAAAATCGCGAATCTTCCGCAGAGGGAAATTGAACTGGTGCTTGGAACGGAACCAGTCAGGCCCGATGGTTCGGTAAACCAACATTTTCTAAACAGGACGGACGCGGCTGCAAATGTATTTTTAGCAGGCAAAGCAACGAGTGTTTTAATAAGTGGAAACAAAAACAATCGTGGCTTTAACGAGGTTCTAGAGATGCAAGACCGGATTTTGGCAAAAGGTGTTCCACAATCAGCCATCAAACTGGATTTTAATGGAAACAGGACCTTGGAATCTGTCCGGCGGGCAGGAGAAATATACCACCTAAAAAAAGTTATTTTGATCACTGATGCTTTTCATGCACCGCGATCAATTTTTTTGTGCAAACATTTTGGAATTGATGCCATCGCTTACTGCCCCGGCAGGGACACATTTGGATATTGGTCCGTGCATTACAGTGTGAAAGAATACTTTGCGCGGTTAAAAGCGGTTTTTGATATAATAGCCGCCAAAATTAATTAGCAAAATGGATAATGTCATCAACAGAGCCTGCCCGATTTGTGACGAAACAAATGGCCGAGCCATTTATCTCCAAACAGAATTTCCAACTGGTGCGCTGCACGCGTTGTTCGATGATCTATACCAACCCCGTTCCAGCAGAAATGGCAACCGGAGTCTTTTATGACAAGGCGGGCAATGAATACCTGTCTCCTGAAAAGCTGGAAAGTGATTATGCAGACGTTCGCTTTGAACGTGAATTACGGTTATTTCGCGCCTATTGTCATCGCGGCTCGGTATTGGATGTCGGCTGCTCTTCAGGAGCGTTTTTGTATCAGTTAAAAAAACGCTTTCCAAATGATTACAAAATATTGGGAACCGATGTATCTCAAGCCCCATTGGAACATGCGGCCAAAATGGGCGTTCCAGTCGCCAGGGGAGAATTCCTGTCCCAAACATTTGAGGAAAAGTTTGATGCGGTGACATTCTGGGCCGTGATGGAACATCTATCGGATCCAAAGCTGTTTTTGAAGAAGGCAGCATCAATCCTCAAGCCGGGCGGTTGCTGCTTTCATTTTGACCCCGAATATGGATTCTCTTGCCATCTGGCTGCTTGGTGCAAAGTATCGCTACATTTTTGCCGAGCACCTGAACTATTTTTCACCCAAAACAATTAAAACATTTTTAGAACCGGAATTTGCAGTTGCCGGAATAAAATCCACGCATTTCAATCCATTGGTGATTTGGCAGGACTTTCATGGTGGCGAACGTGAGGTTCCTCGCGCTGAACGAATCAAGTTACTTAAACGCACCACCGGATATAAACAATCCCCATGGATGCTTCCGATAAAAGTTGCCTATCGTGTAACGGAAGCTGCGTTGGGCGCATTTTCTATGGCAGATAACGTGGCGATTGTAGGACGCAAAAAATAGCTTTTAATTAGTGAAGCGGAGCGGCGGCGGCAATTCACCGGTTTTGAAACTGCCGCCCAAAGGCGTTTGACTTTTCCCGGCAGCTGTTGGCAAGGTGAGTTGAATGAATGAAGTGCCGAAAACAGATTTGCCGGCGACGCCGCTCTCGCCGCACCGGCCGCTCCCGGAGTTTTATGCGGCCCCGGAGGCGCGTCAGAACTTTGTCAATGAACTGTTCGACGAGGCCGCGCCGGATTATGACTGGGTGAGCAGCATGATGTCGTTCGGGCGGGACCGGATCTATCGCCGGGAAGCCTTGAAGCGGGCCGGATTGACGGGCGGGATGCGGGTGCTGGACGTGGCGAGCGGCACGGGCCTGATGATCAAGGCCGCGCTCGAACTCGGCGTGGATCCCGCGCAGGTGACCGGCGTGGATCCCAGCACGGGCATGCTGGCGGAAAACCGGAAGCGCAATCCGGTGACGTTGCTGGAAGGCAAGGGGGAAGCCCTGCCCTGCGCGGATGCGGCGTTTGACTTCGTGTGCATGGGTTACGCGCTGCGGCATGTTGAGGATCTGGGCAAGCTCTTCGGCGAATTCAAGCGTGTGTTGCGGCCGGGGGGCAAGTTGTTGATCCTGGAAATCACGCGACCCACCAATCCGGTGGCGCTGCCCTTGATCCGTTTCTACATGCAACAACTGGTGCCGCGCATCGGCTGGTTGCGCCGCCGGAACAACTCCACGGTGAAGCTGATGCAGTATTACTGGGCCACGATCCAGGAATGTGTCCCGCCGAATGTGATCATCACCGCACTGGCGGACAGCGGTTTTAAGAACGTCAAGCGCACCATCAGCAACGGAATTTTGAGCGAGTATGTGGCCGGGCGGTGAAATTGTAGGAGTCGACGTGAGGAGGCTCTGACTGAAGCCCCGGATTTGAAATGAGTCTCGTCACCTCGTCTCCTGCCCAATTGACACCGGAGCACCGCCATTGTGAATTCGGACAGCGGCGGTCTGCCGACGCGCCGCTACGGTTCAGTTTCCGCTGAGCGTCAATTCCGCAGTCAGCATAATTTCTCCAGCGACGCGGGCGGTGGCCCGGGCCTGAACCAGATTGCCGAACCGCCCGGTAACGTTTGCTTCAAGCAAAATGATTTCGCCCGGTTTTGCCGTGCCGAGAATCTTCACAGACCGCAGCGCGGTCAGTTTCAAATTTCTCAACGGCGGAATTTTCGGGTCGCTTTGCGCCACGACGCCCGCGAGCTGCGCCGCCGCCTCGACGAGCAGCACGCCGGGAAAAATCGGTTCGCCCGGAAAATGGCCGCGCAAAAACGCCTCGTCGCCGCGGACGGTGTATTCCCCTGCCCCGCTTTCACCGGGATTCAAGCTCGTCAGCCGGTCAACGAAACGGAACTCCGCGCCATGCGGCAGAAATTTTAGCGCACGTTGCAAATCGTCTGGATTCATTTGGCAAACGGGTCGGTGACCTTGAAATCGGCGGGCGGGGTCCACTCGAACAATTTTTCGTCCAGCGGCGGATTCAAGACCGCGTTGGTGAAATCATTCCGCATCCGCGAGCCGTCCACAAAAACCAGCTCGGTGCTGGCCAGCGAAAAATCATTCGTCGCCAGGCCGATGCGCAGTTCCGGCATCATCCGCCTGGCGAAAACACTTTTTGGCTGAAGCGACATTTGCCATGTGCCATTGGTTTCCATGAGCGACAAAATCTGAAACTGCGCGTCAAATTCCTCGCGGTCGCGCGGAAAGCCGGCCTGCAATAGCGACATCGTATCGCGCCATTCGGTCGGCGTGCCGGCTCCGAGCGGATAACGCTCCGCGCGTTTCAAGCGCGGATAAATCACGAACATCTCGTCGCCATGCCGGAGCGCGATGGTTTGCGCGGGCTGGCCGAGTTCCCAACGAAAGTCGTTCGGCATGGCGAAGGCGATGTGGCCTTTGGCGACGAGCGGCTGGGTCAGAGTTTTCAGCGCGCGGGTCTGGATAAAGTCGGCGGACCAGGTGTGGAGGTTTTGTTGCGCGGCAAACCAGGCGTCGAGAACGGTGTTGGTGTCGGCCGCACCGGCAATGAAAAATGAAAAATGAAAAATGAAAAATGCCGCCGCCAGTTGCGCCGATTTTTTAATATTGAATTTTGAATTTGTCATTTCTGCTGTTTCTCCGGCCAGACCGGGACGAAGTGAAACCAGTGCGCCAGATGCTGCCGGATGGCCGGCTCGAACGCACGCAGGATTTCCTGGGTCAACTGGATGCGGGCCGCCCGGTTGCCGATCGCGGCGCGGTCATAGGGAATCTCCGGCAAAATGCGCGCGAGATGGCCGCCGCCCTGGCGCACGATATAAACCGGAACAATGGCGCAACCGGAGGCGCGGGCGAGTTCGGCGGCGGCGATGGAGGCCGGAAACGGACGGCCAAACAGATCCACGTTCACCGCCGTGGGCGCGGGCGGACGATCCACCAGCAACGCCACCGTGGCCCCCGCCTGCAGGCGCTTGATGATTTCAATGAAGGCAAAGGCGTCCTCGCCGACGACCAGGGTTTCGACGCCCCGCAATGATCGGGAACGCTGGCGCAGTTCAGTCATCTTTTGATCCGGCTCGGGCTGCGTCAGCACGAGCAGCTTGTAACCGTGTTCGACGAGAAACGCGCCGCCAAATTCCCAATTGCCGAGATGCGGCGTCACGAGCAGCACGCCCTTGCCGCGCGCATGGGCGGCGGTGAAATGTTCCCAGCCGTTCCACTCGCCCAGCCAGCTTTCAAACGCCACACCGCTTTCGTAACGCCAGAGGTCGGTGATTTTAAGAAAAAATTCCGTGACCAGCTCCCGACCAACGCGGGCGGCCTGCGGCCGGTCGCCGTTCAAGGCGGGCAGAAGGTTTTGAATCACGATTTCGCGCCGATGCGCCGCCAGCCGCCAGTAAATCGCGGCCAGCAGCCGGGCAAACAATGCGAAAACCGGCGCAGGAATGAAACGTCCAAGCGCCAGGCCGGCCCGCCAGATGAACGTGCTGTAAAATTGCGACGGCTCGGAAATTTTTGCGGACGCAGACGTTGGTTTTTTATTTCCGAGAAAAAATTTCCACCAGACCGGCAGCAGAAAAACCGAGAGCAGCATGTTACAACCAATACCGATGGCACAAACGCGGCCGAGGCTGGACATGCCAATGTTGCTCGACAGGCCGAGCGAGCCGAAGCCGGCGAT
This sequence comes from uncultured Verrucomicrobiae bacterium, assembly GCA_963738245.1. GTDB lineage: Bacteria > Verrucomicrobiota > Verrucomicrobiia > Limisphaerales > UBA11358 > UBA11358. The sequence continues at coordinate 409,014 of CAVTWB010000009.1, read as the reverse complement.
CGCCGTGCCGCCGCATAGCAGCAGCGCGCGTCCGACCGATTGATGGGCCAGTTTCAAATCGCCGCCATGCCGCCGCAGCGCGAGCTGCATGAAAATGCTGTAATCCACGCCGGTGCCGAGAATCAGCGGCAGCGCCATGAGGTTGAGCAGATTCCACGACCAGCCGAAAATCTTCATCGCCGCCAGCAGGCAAAGCCCGCTCAACAGTAAAATGCCGAGGCTGAAAAAAACCTCCGCGAACCGCCGGAACGCCAGCCACAACGAAAACAGGATCAGTCCGACCATCGGCAGCAGAACTTTCCAGAGATTGTTTTTGACGGCGGCCAAGACGGTTCCACCGAGCAAATCCCAGCCCGAAAGCCAGACACCATCGTGTGGCAATTGCGCGTCCAGTTGGGTGAATGCAACGGACGTTGCGTTCGTTGACGGATAAAGGAAACCGACGGCGAAAAAATTCGGTGGTTCATGCACCGCCAGTTTTTCAAAAATCCATGTGCAGAGCGGATTGGTCGGCCAGAAGACGGTCGTGGCTGCGGTGGCACGCTGCCAGGTTTCCAAAATGTTTCCGGTCAGTCCGAGCGCGGTTTCGGAAAAACCATTGGTCAGGGCGGCGGCGCGAAACAGATCACGTTCAGCGACAAGCTGCCGGGCGTTCGCACGATTGGCCGCTTGCAACTCCGGTCGCGGCCAGAGCGAGTTCGGCAGCGTAAAGCCGGAAAGCGTCCGGTTGGAGACTGCGGCGTTGAGCGCCGGCAAAACCGCGTCGAGCCGGCGGGCGACTTCACTTTCATTATTGCCCGAAACCAACAGCCAGAGCGGCTCGCGCTTTTGGTTCAGGTTTTCCTTGATGGCGTCGAGCGTCGTGTAAGCCTGACTGTTGCGCGGGCGCAAAGCGTTGGCGGTGGGGTCCATTTTCGGCAGGCCGGAAAATAAAATGGAGGCGCAAAGCAAAATTAAAAGTGCCGTGACCGCGAAGATAAATTTCGCCCGGAGCGGATTGAGCGGGGATGAAGGATTAATCGCACTTTTAGTTTCGGCACGGTTCGATTGAGGCTTCATCCGTTGAGGAAACAACGGCGGAAGAAAGGCAAAAATCATCACGCCGGCCGAAATCGCGACGCCGATGCCGACGAGTGAACCGAGTTGGGCGAGACCGGGCAGTCCGCCGAAGTTCAAAACGAGAAATGCGGAAATCGTCGTGAACGCCGCCCAGAAAATGCTCGGCGCAATCGCGCGGCGGATTTCCGGGATGGACAATTCCGGTTGCGCGAGTGCTTCCTGATAATGCACAACTGCGTAGTCCACCGCGAGGCCGAGCAGGATCGCTGCGAAACCCATGCTGATGACGTTGACCGCGCCGAAAATCAGACCGCCGAGCGCGAGCGTTGCCGCCAGAATCAGGGCCAGCAAAGTCAGCAGCCAGAGCATCGGCTTGATGCGCCGGTGGGCGCACCAAAAAAGAATCGCGATGACCAAGGCCGTGCCGCCAACGGACAATTTCATGTCGTGCTGCATGCTGCCGGAAATTTCCGCCGTGAATGCCGGCCGCCCGGTGTAACCGATTTTTATTTTGTCATCGGACGGTGACGTGGCGTTGACAACTTTTTTGATGGCGTTGAACCAGGCGGTGCATTCGCGGTAACCATTCAATTCGCCGCGCGCCTTGACGAAAATAATCCGGAACGTGCCGTCGGCGGAGGCGAACATTTCATCGCCCGACCCGAAACCGGAAACCGTTCCGGCAACATTTTCAGGCAGGCGCGTCAGGCCGAACGGATCGTAGCTCAACTGGGCGATTTCATTGGGCGAAAGCGTGGTGGCCAACTGGTCGCGCGTGGCGGCGAGCACATTGGCGAGATTTGTTTCGGAAAGCTGACCGGCCAGTTGCGCGAACTTTTCCGGCGGTTGATTCAGCCAGAGATAAGCGATGAGTTCGGCGGTTTGTTCGGGATGTTCCTGCCACGGAGGCTGCCAGGTGACGGCGGCAACGAGATTGGTCGCCTGCTGCAAATCATCGGCGATGGATTTCGCGACGCGTTCGGCGGTTTCGCGATCCGGCGCGCTCACGGTGAGAATCAGTTCGCGGGCGTCCGTGAAATGTTGCTGGTAAATCTTGAGCCCTTGAACGGCGGGAACATTATTCGGCAGCAAATCCAGCATCTCGGCATCCAAATGCAATCGCGCGAGGCCCGCGATGATTGGAATGAGCAGCAGCAGCCACCACCAGCGAAACCATTTCATTGGAAAAATTCGCCCTCCAGCGTTTCACCTGTGCGCGGATTTTGCAAGCGCCATGAATTTGATTCAACGCGGGTGAATTTCCAACCGCCGCCGCCGTTTGTCTCGCGAAGTGCACAAGGCAGTTGAAACCAGCCGAACCGATTTGGCGGCTTGCCGCGGCCGTGCCAGGAATATTTGTCCGCGCCGAATTCGATCTGCCACTGCTCGCCGGAAACCTGCGCGGTCGCCAGCGGAAACGGCATTTTAGAAAACTGGATGAAAAAATTTCCGTTCACATTGGTCGCCAGCAGCAAATCGCCGGCAAGTTCCGGGCGGGATGACGAAGGTTTCCAGACGGCCTGGCCTTGTTGAACGCGCCAGCCGGGCGCGGAAAAATCGGCGGGCGGCAGCGGATTAGCCGTGCGACAACCGGCGCCAAGCATCAGCAACGCGGATAAAATGAAGAGTAAACGACTCACGCAAGCCATTTCAATTTCGATTGGCGTTTCAAGCTTTAGCTGAAACTCCAGATGTTCCGGGTGCTCCCGCCGGCCGCGGCAGGAAGGGAAGGTGCGGCACCAGCGGCCAGCGTTTCTGCAGCTTGACGAGCAGGAAAAAATATTTCAGCCGCCAGCGCAGTTTCCAGCCGCCTTCCAGCTCGCCCGCCAGCACCGCGTTCACCGCCGACGGCAGGTCGTGATGGTCGCGCGGCTGCAAAAAAAGTTCCATGAACGGCGTGGTGTAATAATTTTCCACGACGTGCCAGTAAAACATGAGTCCCTTGCGGACGCGCTTTTCGTAGCTGGCAAACAACCGGCGGTTCGGCCGGCCTTGCGCGAGTGATTTCTGGACGGCCTCGGCGGCAATTTTTCCCGACCACATGGCGAGAAAAACCCCGGCGGAAAAAATCGGGTCCATGAAACCGGCGGCGTCGCCGATGCGCAGCAGACGGTTGCCGGTAAATTTGCGGTTGTAATAGCTGAAATCGGTGGTCGTCTGCAAGTCACCGAGGCGACGCGCATTTTTCATGCGCTCTTTCACGGGCGGACTGGACTCGATCCAACGCTGAAAAATTTCCTCGGGCGTGCCGCCGGACTGGTTGAACTCGTCCTTGTCCACGACGAGGCCGACACTGGTTTTTTCGGCGGAAAGCGGAATGATCCAGAACCATTTGTTTTGGAGGCGGACGATGACGGTGTCGGTGTTGGCCTCGCCGGAATCGCGCGCGACATTTTCAAAATGGCCGAAGACGGCGAGTTTTTTCCAGGTCGGATGCATCTCGCGCAGATTTTCCTGGTTGCCGGTGAGGTTGCCGCGACCGCTGGCGTCAATCAGAAACGACGCGCGGAAATTATGAGTTTTCCCGTCGGGATCGCGCGCCTCGACATTCACGCCTTCGGAATCAGAAGTTGTCTTTGTTACCGACCAGCCTTCGCGCACGTCCGCCCCGGAAGCGCGGGCGTGTTTGAGCAAAACATGGTCAAACGTCGCGCGCTCGACCTGGATCGCTTCCGGTTCGCGGTTGAATTTACCCTGCCGGAAAATGAAGCGCGTGCTGACGGAGCCATTGCCCAGTCCGAATTGCGCGCCGAATTTTCGCGGGAAACCCGCCGCCTGCAACGCGGGCAGCACGCCCATGTCGCGGAAGATCGTCATGTTGCAAGGGAGCAGGGATTCGCCGATGTGAAAGCGCGGGAAAAATTCCTTTTCCAGCACCAGCACCCGTTTGCCCGCCCGCGCGAGAAAGGTGGCGGCGCTGCTGCCGCCGGGACCGCACCCGATCACCAGCGCGTCATAAGCATCCTGATTCACCTCAACAAGCTTGATGATGTGACGAATGTTGGCAAGCCCGGAAAAATCCGGAGATGCTTCAGGTAATCCAGCATGCCAGGCTGTTTTTGGGAGGCAATTCAGGGTGCGATTTTGTCGCTCACCCATTGGCGGGCTTCCGCGAAACTTTTCGCCAGCGCGTCATAGGATTTTTGTGCACCGGCCTTGACGCTGTCCCAGGTGGATTCGGTGGCGTTCGAGTCATCGGCCAGTTGCTGGTTCAATTGCGCCACCTGATCGCGCAACGCCTGGAGCCTGGGCTTGGCCTCGGCCTTGATGGCATCACTGGAGCTGTCAATTTTGGCGGAAAGTGCGACCAAATCCTCGTTCAACGTGGCCACTTGAACCTGCATGGCTTTGACGAATTCCGCCTTCTGCGCGAAAGTGTAATCCTTCATGTCCTGGGCCGCTTGTTTCGTTTCAGTTTGAACCTTGTCAATTTGCTGCGAGGCGGTCTGGTCTTTGTTGCAACCCGTTGCGAAAACAACAACGGAAAGCAGTGCGGCCGGCAATATTTTATTTTTCATGAAATCAAGCATGGCCTGAAAAATTGCGATTGCCATGGGGTATAACCCTACCGCGAACTTTGCAAATCAGGTTCAAATGACGCCTGCGATTTAAACTTTTCCCATGGGCAAGCCTGATTTTCTCAAGCCCGATATAAACAGCGTTCGGTTTTTGAGCGAACCTGCTCCCGTCGTATATTCACTGAACACTGCCGCCGCTGCGGAGGGCGCCAGCCTGTGTGCGTTAAAAAATAACGGTCTGATTTTCCCGCCAGCGGCAATAAATAGGTAAATGCACAATGCCAGCGACGCCGGTTTGTTGCAGAATTACGTCCGGCGAAACTCGGAGCCGCCTTTGCCGGACTGGTCCAACGTCACATCGCCCTCGTCTATTCAGCGGTGCTGCGGCAGACCGGCACGGCCGCCCACGCCGAGGAAATCACCCAGGCCGCTGCCATCGGCCAACGCCGGGCTGAATGATCAAATCCCTTCGGGATGGCTCTGCGCGCAGGCGTTTGGCAGCCGCGCAGCGGCCAAAACTTGAGCAATTCACGCTTTCATTGGCCTTTTCGCAGCTTTTGCCTTCATCCTCAAAGCTTTTGCCAACCTTAAATCAACTTTTGCCAGCCCAAAAGCTGCTTTGGTCATGGCAAAAGCTGCAAAGACGCTGGCAAAACCTGCTTTGGTCACGGCAAAAGCAGCTTTTGCTTTGACTTGATTAACTTTTGCCACGGTTTTGGTCGCTTTGGTGACGGCAAAAGCCTTCAAGACGCTGGCAAAAGTCGTTTTGGTGATGACCAAATCGGCTATGATGCTGGCAAAAACCGCCGCACGACCGGCTCCGGCGACGCCAAGGTTGACCCAATTCGCAGGAATGGTGTCGTTCACAAATGATTGGAATGAACTGGCAGGGCGGGCCGTCTTCTGCCCGCCGCGCACGGAGAAGACAGCAGCAATAGCCCGCGATGCTTCGCACGGGCAAGACGCCGCAAACACAAAGCCGAAAACAAAAAAACTGCCGGCGTCCGTGCGGGTGCGTTTCAATGCGCTGATTCAGTCCGGCGGCAAAGCGGCGGCGCAGGATTGGGAATTGCCCGACCAGATTGTTGAGAAAAACGAAGGGGCGACATGGGACTAACATCTGTTCTGTGGTGCTGCCGGCAAATTTTTTGCTGATTTGAATTCCTGGGAAGCGGGCCTGCTCGCCGACGAAATGCAGAAGAAAGATTTTCATCCTTTCGGGATGGAGGTTGATGGTGGAATCGCGACCATCTGCCGCACCGCGAAAAGTTGTCGCCTTAAAATCCGCGCACTCCGCCCCAGCCAATGGAGCGACGTGGCCGCCATCGGCGTGATGGGTTCAACGAAGAATTCTGTTTCATAGCCCATCATCCGGCCTGCGGGCGTGTGAAATTGTAACATTTGCAATTTTATTCTTTTAATTATCAGCGAATTATCCCATGGGAATGGACATTTTTCCGGCCTGTGTTATTATTCGACAAGTGAGGGAAATTTTTTATTAATCATGAGGCAGATAATGAGCAACGACCGACAAACGTCCGGTTTCCCGGGATTGAGCTTTGGAAAAAAACTCGCGAAGCGAGGAATGAAATCCGTCCGCCAATGCCTGATGTTGTCCGCGCTGGTTTTTCCACTTTTTTTGAGTTCATCCGCGGTTGCCATATTCGTGGTTCCCATAAGTTATGCCGCCACGCCCGGCTCAGGAACCAACCAGGGCGGATATTACAATTACTTTGACGACACGGGCAGCCAGTTGACCGACGGGATTTACGGCGTGAACAACTTCGCCGCTGATCTGGGCAACGGCCCCGCCTATGAATGGGTGGGCTGGCGGTATGTCAACCCGGAGATCACCTTCCAGTTTTCCGCGCCGGAGACCATCCAGCAGGTGGGGATTGATTTTAACCGGAACGAGCCTAATTATATTTATCTCCCCACCACGGTGGCGATCAACGGCACGGACTTCACTGTGGATCCAAACGCGATTCCCGACGCCACGCGGGGAACCTTATACTTCGACGGCAACTGGACCGGCTCCTCGCTGACCGTGGATTTGACCCAGGCCAACACAGCCAGTTGGATTTTTGTTGATGAAATGACTTTCAACACCGAAGTGGTGCCCGAACCATCGGCCGGCGGACTCCTGGCCGGCGGCTTCGGATTGTTGATCCTGCATATGAAGCGGCGCAAGGCCGCCGGTTTGCCTTAAAACTTTTCCAAACTCGGCCAACTCCTGAAGCCGGCGGATTTGGATGCCCGCCTTCACAGTTGATCCACACAGAAGCGAAGGAAAAGTGTGGACTGGAGCTGGTGCCAACCAACATGCCCGTCGAGATGCTGGTGGTGGAAAAGGCAAATTAACGCTGGACAAATCTGGCCTGCCGGTGCGTCATGTTGTAATAATAAATATGACATGAGTTTTTTCCGCGTCAACAAATTGGGCCGCGCGTTCACGTTGATCGAACTGCTGGTGGTCATCGCCATCATCGCCATCCTGGCGGCGATGCTGCTGCCGGCATTATCGTCGGCCAAACAAAAAGCGTGGACCATTTCCTGCAATTCCAATCTGCATCAAATCGGCCTGGGCATGAGAATGTTCGCGGACGACAACAACGAGCTGTATCCCGAATCCGGCGGATATATTCCCTGGGGCACCATTGACACCGGCGGATCCGGGAAAGCCAGTTGGATGGAGCAGATTTTTCCCTACACCGTCAACACGAACGTGTATCGGTGTCCCGGCAATGTGCAACTGGCGGCGGCGCTGCAAGGGCCGTTCAATTATTTCAACGGCTGCAATGCGGCCTTCCTGGCGGCGGGCGGGCAGTTTGCCGCGGTCAAAAGCGCGGCCATCATGTTCCCCTCGGCTTACGTTTTGGGCGGCGACACGGCGGGAATTAAAACCACCACCGGGCTGTTGACCTTCTACCCGGACGACGCGGACAAGGATGATTATACGCAGAACTGCGTGGGCGGCGCGGCCGATCCGTCCATCACGGAAGCCTGGCAGATCCACAGCAAGGGCCAGAACGTCATGTTCACCGACGGCCACTCCAAGTGGTATAAAAAATATGACGCCGGGGAAATGACCTTCGGCTACACCTGCATGACCAATTGGATCAGTCCGAATCCGTAAATTTCCCTGCACGGAAAATTTCCGGAGAAGGATTCCATCCAGAAAACCGCCGGTGGCTGAACCGGGCGGACAACAATAAATTATGCTGGACAAACTTCAAATTTCGGTGCGTTATGGAAGCATCGCTGCGAGTCTTCCGGTGGCAATTTTGTTTTTCTGTCACCCGTCGGGCGATTTGGGCCACTGACATGAAAACATCGGAAAATGTTTTTGAATCCAAAACCGGGATTCAAAGCGTCTCACTTATGAATGCCTCAAAAAACTGCCGGAATGAATCGAACCCCATGAAACAAATCATCGTCCTCCTGTCGCTGGGCACCGTGGCCGGCGTGCTGTTGTCGGGCTGCTCCAAGCCAAAAAAAACGGAGACGCCGCCGGGCGGCAGCGCCGATGCCACCTCGGCTGCCGTCGCCTCCGACGCTCCGGTGGACATGAAGATCAAATGGGCGGCCGGGAAAACCTTTGTGATGCGGATGGACATGACCATGAACACCGAAATGAAGGTGCCCAACCAGCCGGACCCGGTGAAACAGGATGTAACATTGGCGCAGAATTTTAATTTGTCGGCGCTCAACAAACTGGACAACGGCGGCTGGGAACTGCAGTTGGAATTTGAGAACGAAACCATGGATGTTTCGATGGGCGGCCGGAGCGTGTTGAGCTTCGATTCCAGCGAAAATCCGGCGCAGGAAACCAACAATCCGGTGGCGCCCATCCTGCGCGCGATGATCGGCACCCGCCTCCAGTATTACACCGACGCGTCCGGAAAGGTCGAAAAAATGGGCGGCGTGGATGAATTGATGAAGCGCGTCACAGCCAGCGCGAAGCCGCAGCAGGTGGGAATGTTCCAGCAGATGTTCAGCGAGGACACGTTGAAACGTTACGGCTCGTTTTCGCAAGCCCTGCCGAACCGCATCGTGAATGTCGGCGAGAGCTGGTCAATGAAAGACGACATTGTTTCCACCATCGGCACCCTGGCGATGGACATGAAATATACGTTCAAGAACTGGGAACAGCACGGCGACCGCAAATGCGCGCACGTTGTTGCCGACGGCGATATTTCATCCAAGACCGCCTCGGCGGCCAATGTGGGCGCGGTGGTCGAGGTTCAAAATGGCAAGATCACCGGCGACTTCTGGTTCGATCCGAATCTGGGCATGATTGTAGATGTCCACAACAACCAGGACATGACGCTGAAAATCACGACCCGGACACAAAACCTGTCGCAGCAGTTGAGCCAGAAAGTCCGGCTCTCGCTGGTGGATGTGCAGTAAAATTTCAGCATGAAAAATTGCCGCCAAAAAATCCGAAAGCCCGCTGGCAAAGTATTACCGGAAATGAAAACCAGACGGGCATTCACGCTGATCGAGCTGCTGGTGGTCATCGCCATCATTGCGATCCTGGCGGCACTGCTGCTGCCGGCGTTGTCGCGGGCCAAGGAGCGCGCCTACCGGACGACCTGCCTGAACAATCAAAAGCAGTTGAACCTCGCCTGGCAGATGTATGCCGATGAATCCAGCGGCAAGCTCGCCTTGAACTATGTGGATTTTCGCGGGACCGTGCCGGTGAGTCCGACCAATTCCTGGGTTGTCGGCAATGCCGGCCTGGACAGCGACCCGGCCACCATCACCAGCGGCACCATTTATCCGAACGTGAAAAACGTCCAATGTTACCGATGTCCGGCCGATCACAGCACCGTTTTGGGCACGACCATCCCGGTTTTGCGCAGCTATTCATTGAGTTGTTACATGGCCGGCCCGCAGGATGACATCACCACCTATGGCATTACGCCGGTGTATCAAACCAGCCAGATTCACAAACCGTCCACAACGCTCACATTTCTGGAGGAGGACATTTCAACCATTGACGACGGGCATTTCCTTTATTCCGCCACGGACAACAAGTGGTATAATATTCCGTCGTGGCGGCACAGTCATGGCGACACGCTCGGTTTTGCCGACGGGCACATGGACTACTGGAAATGGAAGAGCGAGCTTCCCACCAACGGCGGCCCGGCAAACAACCCGTTGGCGCTTCAGGACATCGCGCGCCTGCAACAAGCCGCGCCGTGAACACGCGGCTGGCCGGCGGTTTTCCGTGAACCCCCGGCTTCCTGAATCGAAGGCCGGCGCAACGGTGCAGCGATTCTCGATTCAACATCCCCACATTTCCACTTTGCGTTCCTGGCGGCTTGAAGCTTATATTTTTCAGATGAAGGTTTGCCGGGCATTCACCTTGATTGAACTGCTGGTCGTCATCGCCATCATCGCGATTCTTGCCGCGATGTTGCTGCCTGTGCTTTCTTCCGCAAAAACGAAGGCGCAAAAAATTGCGTGCCTGAACAACATGAAGCAGTTGGAAATGGCCTGGATCATGTATAACGGCGAAAACAGCGGACGGATTCCGACTTGCGAACCGTTCGATCCGACCACGTTTGTCATCAACCAAAATGTCTGGGTGCGCGGCGTGGCGGCGATTTTGAGTCCGCCCGGTGCGTTCGGCCAGGTGGATGCCGGCGTGCTGGATTGCACGAACCGGAACGCGCTCGCGCTCGGCACCTTGTTTCCTTACATCTCCGTTTACGGCGTTTATCGCTGTCCGAGCGACCTGCGCAACGTCAACGGCGTGCCTTATGTGCGGAGCTATTCGATGAACAACTGGATGAATGGCGAACCGTTCGCCGATCCGGCCAACAATCTGGACACAATCCATCGCCTGTTCAAAACGGAATCCGACATTTCAACGCCGTCGCAGCTTTACGTTTTCATTGATGAAGACGCGAGCACCATCAATGACGGCATGTTCGTGGTTTACATGAATCCGGCGGAAGGTTTGCAAGACCAGCCGGCGCGCCGGCACAAGACCGGTTATCCGCTGACCTTTGCCGACGGTCACGCGGAAATTTACCGGTTCTACGGCGGCAGTCAGGATTTGGCAAAACTGGAAAGCGCCGCCACCGTTGCGCAGTGACCGTCCGTTGCCCGGCGAAACCGCCGGAAATTTCATTTCCCTTTTGCGTTCTGAATCACTTCGCGGTTTAATGTCCGTCACATGAAAATTGTTTTGGCTTATTCGGGCGGACTCGACACCTCGGTGCTGATGTCCTGGATCAAGGAAAAATACAACGCCGAGATGATCGGCTTCTGCGCCGACATCGGCCAGGAAGAGGAACTCGACGGTCTGGAAGCCAAAGCCATCAAGACCGGCGCGTCGAAAATCTACATTGACGATTTGCAGGAGGAATTCGCGCGCGACTTCATTTACCCGATCATCCACGCCGGCGCGATTTACGAAGGCCAGTATTTTCTCGGCACCAGCATCGCGCGGCCGCTCATCGCCAAGCGCATGGTGGAAATCGCCAAGAAGGAAAAAGCCGACGCCATCGCGCACGGCGCGACCGGCAAGGGCAACGACCAGGTGCGTTTCGAACTGACCGCCGCCGCGCTCGCGCCGGATCTTCAAGTCATCGCCCCGTGGCGGGACGAACGCTATCGCAGCGAATTTCCCGGCCGGCAGCAGATGATTGATTATTGCGCCAAACACAAGATTCCCGTGCAGGCCAGCGCCAAGAAACCGTATTCGATGGACCGCAATCTCCTGCACATTTCCTACGAAGCCGGCATTCTCGAAGACCCGTGGTTTGATTCGTTCGACCCGAAGAACAAAAATTATTTCACGACGCTCTCCGTTTTTCCCGAAGACGCGCCGGACAAGCCGGAATTCGTCACGCTCGATTTCGTGAAAGGCAATTGCACCGCCGTGAACGGAAAAAAACTTTCGCCGCTCGGCGTGATGAAAGCGTTGAACAAACTCGGCGGCAAACACGGCGTCGGGCGCGTGGACATGGTCGAGAACCGTTTCGTCGGCATGAAATCGCGCGGCGTGTATGAAACGCCCGGCGGCGCGATTCTGCATTTCGCGCATCGCCAGATGGAATCGCTCACCATGGACCGCGAGGTCATGCACCAGCGCGACGCGCTTATCCCGAAATATGCCGAGCTGGTTTACAACGGCTTCTGGTATGCGCCCGAACGCCTCGCGTTGCAGGCCTACGTGACCGAGAGCCAGAAGAACGTGACCGGCACCGTGCGCGTGAAACTTTACAAGGGCAACATCATGGTCAGCGGCCGCAAATCGCCGGTGAGCCTCTACAATCCGCACATCGCCACGATGGAAGCCGACCCGACCAAGGCCTACAACCAGGACGACGCCACCGGCTTCATCCGGCTGAACGCGCTGCGATTGAAAGTCGCGGCGAAGGTGCATGGGAAAAAATAAATATGAAACTGCTCAATCAAACCTGTCTGGCAATTGTTCTCGCCCTGCCAATGGCTGCCATTGCGCAGACCGAAGAGAAATCAGCGCCGCAAATCCAGGTCAGCGTCGGCGACGTTACGGATAATCGCACCACGGGTGCTTTTAATTCCGAATGCAAGGTCGAATTAAAATTCACCGGTGATGTCGCGGCCGATGCCCAAAGTGTGCGTCGTGTTCAATTGAACGAGGCCACCGACACAACGGGACGCGACCTCATTCCGAAAGATAACGGCGAAAATTCTCCCCGCCCGTTCGGCTTTGGGCAGTCCGGCGGCGCGTTGAGCACGGAAGTGAAACTGCGCAATCCTTCCCGCAACGCGACGGCCATCAAAGTCATCAAAGGTCAGGCGGAATTGTTCAATCCCACGGCAGCAAACGGTGGATTGCTCACCTTGCCAAATATCCTGCAACATCCCGCCGAGCCGGTTCAAAACCCGGTGCTGGCCAGATATAATGTCCAGTTGATCTACCTGACGAAGGAAGCCTACGACGCCAAGAAAAAGGAAGTCGCCTCCCAGCAAAACGGCGACCAGAAGCTCGGCGACGCTTTTGGCCAGTTGTTCAAGGGAATGTTCGGCGGCATGGTGTCCGATTCCAAAGATTCCATCCAGCTCTACATCAATGACCCGGACAAACGCGTCCTTGACCTGAAGTTTGTGGACGGTCAGGGCAATGCGCTGAAGAGCAGCCAGAGCTGGAGCACGGAAGGTTTTAAGAGCACTTCTTTTGATACGCCGCCGCCGCCGGACACCCAGTTGGTGGTTCAACTCGCAACGCCTGAATCATTGAAGGCTTACTCATTTGAAGTCGAAAACATAGCGTTGCCATGAGCCTCTACAACCAGGACGACGCCACCGGCTTCATCCGGCTCAACGCGCTGCGCCTGAAAGTCGCGGCGAAGGTGCATGGGAAGAAGAAGTAAAATATAATTATGAGTGCGGCAAACACGGCTGAGAAAATTGCGGCGGTTTACCTGCGCCTAAACGGTTTTTTACTACTTCCGCACTTTACGGTCTTTATCGACGGTCATCAGCGTCATATTGATTTATTGGGATTGCGGGCAGCGGATTCCGAGGAGCGGCCATTCGGAAATCTGCCTTGTTTGCTAGATGAGTTGTTGTTCGAAGACATCAAGAATCATTTCAACATCGCCAATCCAAAATCAGTTTTTCTCGGTGCCGTAGTCGAAGTGCGAACGAACGAGAAAACAAAATATCCTGAAATTGACTACCGCAACTACGCCGGAAAATTTCTGGGTAAGTCGCAACAAATTTCAATGGCTTTTGCTCGTGTTAAAAACTTTGAGTTTCAGGAGAACACGCTCGTTGTAAATCTTGACTATGCACTAGAATGGGTAATGGAGCGAATAAATCACATGGAAAACGAACTCAATGTGAACAAATTTGAAAGCTGGTTTCAAAGCGATGAATTTTTAGCTGACATTCTCATTCTTCGAAAGCTTGGATCGCGAACGCATGAGTCAAAAAAGTAATAAATTTCAACTCCACCAACCGGATAATTGCCCGGGGGAAAGCGTGCGAGCTCCGGGGAACTGCCCAAACTTTCAGGGGAGCCGGCCAGAATAGCGGGTAAATGCGCGTGTTCCCTCGCGAAATTTTCTTTGTGTGCTCCGCGCGCTTTGCGGTTAATCTGCCGGCATGAATTGCATCGTCACCGCCGGGCCGACGTTTGAGCCGCTGGACGACGTGCGCCGGCTCACGAATTTTTCCACGGGCCGGCTCGGCACGGAGCTGGCCAGTTTCCTCGCGGCGCGCGGTCATCGCGTCACGCTGCTCATCGGCGAACCGGCAACCTGGCCGGGCGAACGCCGGGCGCAATCGGTAAAATCTTTTTCCACCACGGCGGATTTGCGGGCAAAGTTGAAATCTTTTTCCGGCAAGAAGGTGGACGCCATTTTCCACGCGGCGGCGGTGGGCGATTTCACCTTCGGCAAAATGTTCACGCGTGAAGCGGCGGGAAAATTGAAGCCGTTCGCGCCGTCCAAGAAAATCTCCACGCGCGGCGGCAGCTTGTTCGTGGAGCTGGTGCCGACGCCAAAAATCATCGCGGAGCTGCGCGGCTGGTTTCCGAAAACAAAAATCGTGGGCTGGAAATTCGAGGCGGATGGCGGGCGCGCGGACGCGTTGCGCTCGGCGAGAAAACAAATCGCGGACTGCACGACGGACGGCTGCGTGGCGAACGGCCCGGCTTACGGAAAAGGTTTTAATCTGGTTTCAGAAGGCGGCCAGAAACATTTTGCCGACATGGAGAAGTTGTTTGCGGCGCTGGAGCGGTTGTAACTTCGTTACGACTCAAAGTTTTTCAGCCGTTGCAATCCCCATTTGAGCGGCAGCCAGCCGATGAAAAATGAGAGCGTCACGAAGGCGATGACGCTTTCCGCGGCCCAGCTCACGTGGCCATGCAAACCGGTGGTGCCGAATCCGAGCATCACCACTGACGCGAGGATGTAAAGAAAGCTCAACACGAGGCAGAGCGTGCCGCCAAAGCCGCTGACGATCTTGCCGGGGTTGGCCTCCTTCAGATTCGGATACAGCACGCCGAGGCCGACGGCGAGGCCATTGAGCGCAAAGGTCATCACGGTGATGACCGCGCCGAAAAACGCGACGTCGCTCCAAGACATTTTCAGCAAATAACACGAAAGCGTGACGAGGCCGACGGTCACGACGAGCGAGAGCAGGCTCGACAGCCAGAACTTGGTTTTGAGGACGCGCTCCAGTCCCATCGGCGACATGCCGACGATCCACAGCCGCTGGCCTTCGAGGGAAAATTGCGGGAAGACAAACCGCGTCGTGACCGTGGCGAGGTTCAGCGAGCAGGTGGCGAGGTTGGCGAACGCGATGAGGTTGATCCAGAACGGGCTGGTGATCTGGTGCGTGAAGTTGCGGACGCTGATGATGTAGGCGCCGAGCAGGCCGAAGAGCATCACGGTCTGGCCCCATTGCGTGGTGTCGCGCCAGAACATCCGCACGTCCTTGACGGCGAGCGCGCGGGTGGCAACGTCGAACCAGGAACATTTCGCGGCGATTTTTTCCAGCAGCCCGATGGATGGCTGGCGGTCTTTTAAATCACGGCGCGCATTGAATTTAAACCGGCTGCCCGCGCGGCTTTGCACCGCCGAGGCCGTGCCGTAAAAAATGCCGCCAAACCGCGTGAACGCGATGCTGCCGAAGAACAGCGTGTTGCTCAAGAGCACCATCGCGAAAAAGGCGGAGCCGCGCAAAATGCCCTCCGTCCATTGCAGCACCGCCGACGAAAGCCAGTAGCTCGGCAAAAACGGAAACATCGTGAAACGCGTCTTGGCGAGCAACTGGTCGAGCGCCTCGAGCGTGCGCTTGTCGAGCAGTTCGTCCGTGGCCGGGCTGGCCTTCCACCAAAAGGCCGCAAACATGAGCACGGCAATGGATGTCAGCACCAGCGTGATTTGAAAACTGCGCCGGTCCAGAAATCTTCCAATCAGGATCGCCAGCCACGCGCCGATGACGCTGGGCAGCACGATGAACAGCGCAATCAACAGCATCGTCAAAACGTAAAAATGCCACGGCACTTCGCGCACCAGCCCGAACGCCACGAGCAGCGGTGCGATCAAAAACAAAAACGCCCACGACGCCAGCACCGTGGACTCGATGAATTTCCACCGGAAAATCACCTGCGTCGAAACCGGCAGCGTCAGCAGATACGCCGTCTCGCGGTTGCGGAACAAATTTGTGTAGCTGATGACGAGATTGCTCAGCAACAGCAGCCCGAACAAAAACGCAAACAGCACGAACATCAACCGCTCCGTCAGCACCGCGCCCAAGCCCGGAAATTTGGCGAGAAACCGCAGCCCGTCGTAAAACAGCCAGAACGACAGCACGAGATAGCCGACAATGAACATGCCAATGATGCTGGTGAGCAGACGCGACTGCTCGCGCAGCGCCAGCAGCCGCCGCCAGCTATGCGTCGCGTTCACGCGCAGCAGCAGGAGCAGCGGCGAAACGGGCGTGTTTGAGGAATTGGCCGGCACGCGCTTAACGTAACGCGCCGATTGAACGGACGCAATGTCCACGGTGTCAGATTAGAACAAGCCGATTGTTTGGCGAAATGAATGAATCTTAAAACCATCAGCCGCAGAAAATTTATCTTCACCGCCCTGCTCGCCACGCCGCTGGCGATGGGCGCCGAGGCAGCGACGGTTGAACCGACGTGGTTGAAGGTGCGGCGGCTGCGCATCGGCAGCGGCGAGCCGGCCTGCCGGCTGGCGCATTTTTCCGACATCCATCACAAGGGCGACCGCGAATATCTCCGCACCGTCGTGGATTCCATCAATTCCATCGCCCCGGATTTCGCCTGTTTCACCGGCGACCTCGTCGAGCGCGCGGAGCATCTGCCGGCGGCGCTGGATATTTTGTCAGGCATCAACGTTCCGCTGTTCGGCGTGCCGGGCAACCACGATTTCTGGAGCCAGATTCCCTTCCAACCGGTCGAGGAATGTTTTGCCGCGACCGGCGGAGCCTGGCTGATGAATTCCAGTTGCGAAATTCCTGGCAAAAATATCAATTTAATCGGCACCATCTGCGTCATCCCGCAATTGCCGCCGCCGCCGTCCAATCCCGACGCCAAAAATATTTTGCTGACGCATTATCCGGCCCATGTGAAAAAACTGGGCGACCGGAAATTTGACCTGATCCTGGCCGGACATTCGCACGGCGGCCAGGTGCGGCTGCCGTTTTGCGGCCCGCTCGTCCTGCCGTCGCACGTGGACGAATACGACATGGGCCTCTATCAAACCCCGGCCGGCCCGCTCTACGTCAATCCCGGCATCGGCTACATCGGCGACTATGATGTCCGCTTCAACTGCCGCCCGGAAATCACCGTGATTGAGATTTGATTCCGCCGTTTGTATCGTGCGGACAATGTCGTTGCCGGAAAATAAAATTTCTCCGCTCGCCACGCCGGTTTCTTCCGTCTGGGGCGTGGGCGAGGAACGCGCGAAGCTGCTCGCGCGGCTGAACATTTTCACCGTCGAGGATTTGCTGCTGCACAAGCCGCGCCGTTACGAGGACCGTCGGAAATTTCTGCCCATCCGCGATTTGAAATTGAAGGAAGCCGCGACCGTGCGCGGAAAAATAGTCGCCGCCGGCGTGAAGCGTTTCCGCAAGGGCGCGCGCGCGATGTTCGAGTGCGTGTTTGACGACGGCACGGCGCACCTGCACTGCCGCTGGTGGCAGGCGCAACCGTGGATGGAAGACTGGTTCGCCGTCGGGCGCGAATTTCTGATTTTCGGCAAGCCGGATTCGCTCAAACCGCGCAACATGGATCATCCCGAAACGGAATTCGTCGAACCGGGCGAGGATGAATTTATCCACGTCAACCGCATCGTGCCCATCCATCCGCTCACTGACGGCCTGACGGCGCGCGTGATGCGCATGCTCGTCTGGCGCGCATTGGATAAATTTGGAAACAAAATCGAGGAGCCGGAAATCAAACTGGATATGACAGTTTTTCCCGCGCGGGCAAACGCGGTTCACATGATTCATTTTCCTGAAGAATTGGCCGACGTGGAATTCGCGCGGCAGCGGCTGGCGCTGGATGAATTCGTCGAATTGCAATTTCAAATCCAGTCGCGCCGGAAAAATTTTGAAGCCAGCGCGAAGGCGTTGCCGTGCGGCGGCGACAACCGGCTGATGAAACCGTTTCTCGCGCAGCTTGGTTTCAAGCTCACTGCCGCACAGACGAATGTGCTGCGCGAAATCCGCGCGGACATGGGCGGCGTGCATCCGATGCGGCGCTTGCTGCAAGGCGATGTCGGCTCCGGCAAAACCGCCGTGGCCGCGTGCGCGGCGCTGATGGCGATTGAAAGCGGATTCAACGTCGCGCTGATGGCCCCGACGGAAATTCTGGCGGAACAGCACTTTCGCAATTTTCAAAAATGGTTTGAGCCGCTCGGCATCAAAGTGGAATTGAGAACCGGCAGCCACAAGACGAAAAGTGACGAATGGCAAGTGACAAGTGACACAAAAAAGAGCGGCGCATTTCCTGTCACCCGTCACCCGTCACCCGTCACCTTGTTCATCGGAACCCATGCTCTGCTCACCGGCGGCTTTGATTTGCCGAAGCTCGGCCTGGTCATCATTGACGAGCAGCACAAGTTCGGCGTGGCGCAGCGCGAGACGCTGGTGCGCAAAGGGAATTATCCGCATCTGCTCGTGATGACGGCGACGCCGATCCCGCGCACGCTCGGCCTGACGCTTTACGGCGACCTCGATGTGTCGGTGATAGACGAGCTGCCCGGCGGGCGCGGCACGATCAAAACCTTTGTGCGCGCGGCGGACAAGCTGCCGAAGGTCTGGGATTTCATCCGCGAAAAAATTGCCACCGGACGGCAGGCGTTTGTGGTTTATCCACGCGTGGAGGAAAATGCGGACGGCTTCAAGGCGGTAACAAAGGAGTTTGAGCATTTGAAAAAACTGCTCGCGCCGTTCAAGGTCGGCCTGCTGCACGGACGTTTGAAAAGCGCGGAAAAAGAAAGCGTGATGGCGGAATTTCGCGCGAACAAAAACCAGTTGCTGCTCGCAACTTCGCTGATTGAAGTCGGCGTGGACGTGCCGAACGCGACGGTGATGCTCGATCGAAAACGCCGAGGCGTTCGGGCTGGCGCAGTTGCACCAGTTGCGCGGACGCATCGGCCGCGGCGCGCACGAGAGTTTTTGCATTTTGATTTCGGACGCGAAAACGCCGGACTCGATGGAACGGTTGAAAATTCTCGAGGAGACGACTGACGGTTTCAAAATCGCGGAGGCAGACTTGAAATTACGTGGACCCGGCGAACTGCTTGGCCAGCAGCAGAGCGGCCTGCCGCCATTGAGGTTTGGCAATCTGGCGGAGGATTTGAATCTGATCCGGCAGGCGCGCGATTTGGTGGCGAAAAATTTTTAGCCACAAATCAGCCGGCGCAGGAAATTTCGGTTTTGATTTCCCGGCGGTTCGGCGTAGTTTGCGGCCATGAAGACTTTCATTTTTTCTCTGATTTGCGCCGCCGGCATTGGCCTGCTGGCGGGCTGCGGCAGCAATTCCAGTTCTTCCGCGTCCGGCACCAACGCGGTGGCCGGTTCCGCCAGCAACAATCCGGCGGATTATCTGGGCGCGCTGGTGCAGGCGAAAAAATATGCGGACAAGACGATTGACGTGTCGTATCTCAACCAGGCGGTGCAGCAGTTTAATGTGCAGGAGGGCCGCTATCCGAAAACGCTCGATGAATTGACGCCGAATTATGTCGCAAAAATTCCGGAAGCTCCCTTCGGCTACAAGATTGATTACGACGCGACCAAGGGCGAAGTGACGGTGGTGAAGCAGTAAATTCAGAGTGACAGGTAGCTTAACACCTGCACTTCCCGTTTGAAAAGCAGCTCGATGGTATTGTCCTTGAAATGGATGAAAAAAGGCGCGCGCGGCAGCGAGTCTTGATAAACCCACATCTCGCGGCCGTTATTCGGATTGATGCGCGCGATGCGGAGGTAGGCCGGCTTTTGCAGACCTTGCAATGTGTCGCTCAAAACTTCCACGTCGGTGGGATTGGGATCGTTCGACTGGACGGTGTAAATAAATTTCCCCGACAGGTAGGAAATAAAACCGCCGGGCTTCACGCTCCACAGGGTTTTGCCCGTCCGGGGATCCAGTTTGAGCAGGACGGCCTGCGTGGATTTGGTCACGTCAATCTGGCGGGCGTATTTGATGTCGTCCGGGTTGCCGGTGGTGGTGTTCACATACACATTGCCATCATTGTCGAAAAACAAACCGACGACGCCGATGGACGGCAGCCGCCAGCGCGCGTTGCCTGTGGCCAGATCGTAGGCGCTCAAAACCGCCTGGTCAAAAACGTAAAGCGTGTCGCCATGCTCGGCACACGGGCCGGCGCCAAATTGCGGTTTTTCCCCGTCGCTTTCGGGGTTTCCTTGGGAGACGGGATAAGTGAGCGTGGCTTCCCAAAGTTTTTTGTTCGACTTGTCGAAGACGATGACGGATCGGCCGGCGGCGAGAATGTTCACCGTTTTCAGCGGGAACAACTGCGGCGGGCCGGTCACTTCGCCGGTCCAGTCCGGCGCGTCCGGTGAATCCGGCCGGTGGAGGGTGACCTGATAGCGGCTCTGATCTTCCGAAACCTTGTCGGCCCCGGCGTTGCGTTGCATTTCGTTCAACTGCTCGTTGACCGCCGTCGTTTCATTCATCACGCTGACATTGCCGCTGTCGAGCGCGGATTTGTTTGGCGCCGCCTGCATCGCCTCGCGCGTGACGATGTGTTCCTCCAGCAAACGGACGGCGATTTGCATGTAACCATCTTGGTCGGGAACCAGCGTGAACCGCGCGGTTTCCCTGCGGGCATTTTTCGCGTTGCCCGAACGCTGGCCGCTCGCTTCATCGTCGTTCAGTTCCGCCGCGATTTGCTGCTGGTGCGTTTCGTTGGCGATCAGCGCGGGCAGCGCAATCCGTCCGGGCAAATTCAAATTCTGCGCCTGTTGCGCCAGTTTTTCCGCAGCGGACGGCTGGCTGCCGGCCGCGCCAGTCGCGGAACTTTCCGGACTTGCGCCTGCGCCTGGCGCAGAGGCGACCGCGCCCGGATCGTGAATTTCCTCCTGGTGAGTCGTGCCGTCCGCAAGATTGTAGTGCGTGACGAATTGCGCGCCGACTTCGGTTTCTTCGGGCATCAACAGCTCGTCATGGCGCGCAATGAAATTCGCCGTGGTCGGGCGGCAGCGAAATTTCCTTTAAAGCATTGCCGCTGGCCCAATCGTATTGCGTCAGCTTTTCCGGGCTGACCACCCAGATGTTCCGGCCGGAAACACGCAGCGACAGCGCACCCTGAAGCGCGATTTTCGCCTCGCGCTCCTGCGATCCCGGCGGCGGAATCCGGCCGGATTCGCCCGGCTCGCTTTCGCGGGCGCGCAAATCATTTTCCGCCTTGACGACATCGGCGATTTGCTGCTTCGTCACCAGTTCGCGCGACCAGATTTGTTTTTTGGTTTTCAAGTCGTAACGCGCCAGCGTGCCGCCGTGCAGAAAAACGATCTGATCCCCGCCGACCAGTTGCGTCGCGCCGGAATACGCGCGGTCGGTGTCGTCAAAACGCACGGAAAAAGTTGGATGCGGCACCGAGCCGAACCATTCATACCAGACCCAGAAGCCGGCCGCCAAAACCAGGGCGACGACCACCGAACTGAAAATCATTCCGGCCTTGCGCCAGAACCGCGCCTCCACCTGGAATTTTTGCCCGGCATAAACCGGCGCGATAATGTTCTGCGCCTCGGCCTTGCCCTTGCAAAGCGGCGAGCAAAAGTAGCCGAACAGTTCCATGCACTGCGGACAAATCGGTTTGCCGCAGACGGAGCATTTTCCCGTCGCAAGCACGGTGCGATGCTTCGGGCAGTATTTGGAAGTGGCCGAAATTTCCGGCGGCGACGACGGCGGTTTTTGCTCGTGCGTAATTTTCAGGCGCGGCGACGGCGGCGGCACGGATGCGATGGACGGCGCGGGCGCGTCCGGCGGCGGCGGTTGGCTCGCGGCCTGTTCCGCCAGTTCCTCGCGGACAAGCTGGTTGACATATTCCGATGAATCCAGTCCGCAGTTCGGGCAGACGAAGCGCACAGGGTTCCGCGCCATTTCCGGCGAGACGTTGAAGGCGTATTTTGCGCCGCAGGAACATTGGATTTTCATGCGCGCCTAGGGTTTTGGATTCAGCAGGACGACGCCCGGCTCGGCGGGAATTGAAAATGTCAGTTGCGCCGGACTGTCCTGCACACTGCCGTCGCACAAAAGAAAATTGCCGCCGTATTTGTGATGATTATTGCCGGGCGGTCTGCCGTTCGGCGAAAAAACAAAATCGCCCGCGACTTTCGGCTGCGTGTTGACCTGCCGGTCCGACATTAAAAAAGCCTGCGGCGTGACGAGCCGGCTGCCCATGTAATAGGCGTAGCTGATTTTGTATTTCGCGAGCGGCTCGCCGGAAGGAATTTGCGGATCGCGCCCGCCGGGGCAGATGAAAATGGACGTATCCGCCGTGTATTTGGGAACCAGTTCGTCGAGCACCTTTTCCGAGGTCACCGCGTTGGTGTCCTGCGGCAGCCGGCCGCCAAAGTCGTTCGCGTAAATCTGCATCGCAATATAAATTTTCTGGAGATTGTCCGCGCAAAGTTTTTTTTGCGAACGCTGGTGGCTGGCCGAGGCAAACCCAAACATAATCGTGGTGAGAATGACCATCAACGCCGCCGTGACGAGCAGTTCAACCAGCGAGAAGCCTTCGGCTGCAATTTTGCTGCATTGAAAAGGCTTCATAAACGTTTTGTAGCGCAATCCGCCGCGGATGGCAAACGGAAGTTGCCGTCGAATTGCGCCGCCGCTAATTTTTTTGTGGTGACGCCGGTGATTTCCAATAATAGACGATTACATTTTCCGGCGGCACCGCGCCGAACGCAAACGGCAGCGGCCCCGGAACGGACGAATAAAATCCCGCGCCGACTTCCTCGCTCCAGGTTGTGAGCCGGCGCGGACCTTGGACGGCGATAATTTCGCGCACGTCCGCCGCCTGCGGATCCGGCTGGGAAATGTAAGCGTTGTGAACCGGCATCGCGAGCGTGTCGCCGGCTTGAAGCGCGGGCGCTTTCAAATCCAACGCCTTCGCGCCGGCCAAATCCAGATAGTATTGAAATCCCCAATGGCCTTCAAACCAGAGGCGCGATTGCCCGTGCCCGTATTTGGCAAACGTCTCGCGCGCGCTCTGGCGGACGGCGGACGCCAGAAGAAAATCGGATTGCGCCACGAAAAACGCCAGCCCCGCGCTGGCCGCCAGACAAATGACCACGCCGCGATTCCAGATTTCGCGTCCAGCCAAAGTTTTTTCTTCCAGCCGCCGGGCGAGCAAAATTCCCACGGCGGGTGCCATAGGTAAAATGGAACGGCCATTGACCGACCAGTTGAAGAAGGCCGCGAACAAAAATGTTCCGAGCACCCACAGCGCGAGCAGCCAGGCACGGGCGTCGCGCCGTTTCAAAATATCCGCAACGGCCAGCGCCAGCACGCTGACGCCACCGACGGCCCAAAAAACAATTTGCGTTTCCGCGAACGCGCGCGAAGTGCCGGCCAAAGGGCTGCCCGCCCGCAGCATTCCATTTTCAAAATAAACCGCCGCGGCAATCAAACCTGCGCCGGCGGCAAAAAAAATGGCCGCCCGCCGGTGCCACAGCAGTGGCGCAAAAAAAATAACCGCCGCCAGACAGCCGCCGGTGAATGTCAGCGCGGTCAAGCCCGAGGCGAAGTGGGAAGATCCGACGATTGCCCGCGCGGCGGAAGTGAATCCGACCGCCTTGGAAAACATCGCCTGGCCGTAAAGTTCGCGCGTGAGCCATTGGTAGGCGCACAGCGCAGCCAGCGGAATCAGCAGGCACGCGGCCCAGCGGCCGGGCCGGCGTTTCTCAATCAAGCCGTAAGCGGCCAGCAGCGGAACCAGGCACACGCCAAAATATTTTGTCAGCGCCGCAGCCGCGACCAGCAGACCGGCGGCGGACAACAGCCGGAAATTTTCCCGTTCCATTCCTTCGACCCAAAAAACAACCGCCCAGACCCAAAACGCCAGCATCAGCACGTCGCACATGACCGTGTTGGCGGAAACCAGAAAGACCGGCGTGAAGAGCGTCGCGCACGCGGCGAGCGCCGGCCTTTTGCAAAACCGCCGCGCGAGCCGGTGCGTTCCCAAAATCACCGCAACTGCCGGCAGCAAAAATGCGAAGTGCATCGCCAGTTCGCTCCAGCCAAAAATTCCCGCCGCCAACGCGATGTAATAAGAAGCCAGCGGCGGATTTTCCGTCGCCGCCCACATCGGCGTCACCGTGCCATACCAGTTCACATTGAAGCCGTAAGGGATTGAGCGGATGCGCCTGGATCTGGTGCGCGGCCCAGATGAACAGCGGGTCGTCAATGTTGAACGGCTTGGCGAGAAACGGGCCGAGCGCGGCGAGCACCGCCAGCGTCAGCGCCAGTTGCGGATGGGCTTCAATCCATCTGCGGATTTTGTCCCATGAATTCCCGCCGGAAAGCGATGTTGCCGCAGCCATGCCGGACTTTGATAACGGATTTTGCGGTCGGCCAAAACATTTTTCGCTCGCAAAGGCGGACGCGCGTTAGGACAATCTGCCCTCGATTTTAATCATGAACGAGCAAATCATCCTCCTCGATTTCGGGTCGCAATACACGCAGGTCATCGCGCGCCGCATCCGCGAGTGCAATGTCTATTCGCAAATCCTGCGCTTCGACACGCCCGCGGCCGAAATCGCCAGGCTCAAGCCGAGCGGAATCATTTTGTCCGGCGGACCGTCGAGCGTTTATGCGCCGGACGCGCCGCTGCCGGATAAAAATATTTTCGACCTCGGCGTGCCGGTGCTGGGCATCTGCTTCGGCGTGCAATTGTTCGCGCAATTTCTCGGCGGCAAGGTCGAGAAAGGCCAGAAACGCGAATACGGCAAGGGCACGCTCACGGTGAAAGATTCCTCCTGCGCGCTGTTCGCCAAATTGCCGAAGTCGCTCCAGGTCTGGAATTCGCACGGCGACAAGCTGACGAAAATTCCGAACGGCTTCAAACCCGTCGCCGTCACGGAAAATTCCGAATACGCCGCCATCGAAAACCGCGCGCGGAAATTTTTCGGGCTGCAATTCCATCCCGAAGTCGTCCACACGCCGCGCGGCAGCGAAATCATTTCCAATTTCGTCCACCAGGTCTGCGGCTGCGGCAAAAGCTGGACGATGCGCAGCTACGTCGAGCAGGCCGTCGAGGAAATCCGCGCGCAGGTCGGCAAGGAGAAGGTCATTCTCGGCTTGAGCGGCGGCGTGGATTCGAGCGTCGCGGCGGCGCTGCTGCACAAGGCCATTGGCGACCAGCTCACCTGCATTTTCGTCAACAACGGCCTGCTCCGCGCGCGCGAGGCGGAAGTCGTGCAGGAAGTTTTCGGCCGCCATTTCAAAATCAAGCTGCAATACGAGAACGCGACCAAATTGTTTTTGACGCGGCTCAAGGGCGTGACCGATCCCGAACGCAAACGCAAGATCATCGGCAAAACCTTTGTCGAAGTGTTTCACGACGCGATGAAGCGCGTGGGCCAGGCGAAGTTTCTCGCGCAGGGCACGCTGTATCCTGACGTGATTGAGTCCGTGCCGATCGCCGGCAATCCCGCCGCGATGATCAAGAGCCATCACAACGTCGGCGGTCTGCCGAAGAACATGAAATTTAAACTGGTCGAGCCGCTGAAATGCCTGTTCAAGGACGAAGTGCGTTTGCTCGGCCTGGAACTGGGCTTGCCGAAAGAAATTGTTTATCGCCAGCCGTTCCCCGGGCCGGGACTCGCGGTGCGGATTCTTGGCGAAGTCTCGCCGTCGCGCTGCGAAATTTTGCGCAACGCCGACGCCATCGTCGTGGAGGAAATGAAGGCGAGCGGGTTGTATTACAAAATCTGGCAGAGCTTTGCGGTGCTGCTGCCGGTGCGCAGCGTGGGCGTGATGGGCGACGAACGGACTTACGATTACACCATCGCCATCCGCGCTGTGGAATCGCAGGACGGCATGACGGCGGACTGGGTGAAGCTGCCTTACGACCTGCTGGAGAAACTGGCGAGCCGCATCATCAACGAGGTGAAAGGCGTGAACCGCTGCGTCCTCGACATCACCAGCAAGCCGCCAGGGACGATTGAATGGGAATGACCCGCGATGATCCAAATAACTCAACTCCCAAAACGACAGCCGGGGCAATTCGATTGGATTCTGGCATTGGTCGTCACGACAGCGGCGGTTTTATTACATCTGATTTTTCTCTACAACGCGGGTGGTTTATGGCGCGACGAAGCCGGCGTGGTCCGGCTGGCGACATTGCCGGCATTGGGGGAAACCTGGAAGTATCTCGGCCACGAATCCTGTCCGGTATTTTTCCCGGCCGCCATCCACTCCTGGTCGGCCATCGGTTTTGGCGGCACGGATTTTGGACTTCGCATCTATGGAATGATTGTCGGGCTGCTATTACTCGGCGCAATTTGGTTAAATGGCATGGCGCTGACCCGTTCCGTTCCGCTGATTTCCCTGGGGCTGCTCGCCACCAATCTCACAGTCGTGCGCTGGGGCGATTCCTTGCGTGCCTACGGAACCGGGAGCGTATTGATGCTGCTGGCGGTGGCATTCATGTGGCAGTTTGTCGCCCGCCCCAGCCGCGGTCGCTGGCTGCTGGCGTTGCTGGCGGCGCTGGCCAGCGTGCAGTGTCTTTTTCAAAACTCCTTTTTGCTGCTCGCGGTTTGTATCGCCGGAGGCGCGGTTTGTTTGCGGCGCAAGGACGTAAAAAATGTTGCCGCGGTTTTTGCCGTCGGCTTGCTCGCCGCGCTTTCTCTCATTCCGTATTTGCACATGATCCACGAGGCGAAGAACTGGTCGGTTTTGTCCCAGTCCGGTTTCATGCCAGCCATGGTTTGGCAAAATCTTTCAAATGCCCTGGCATACGCAACACCCTGGATGAAATGGCTGTGGATCGGCCTCGGACTCCTGACCATTTTCCGCTGGGCAAAAATACTGGCACACCCGCCGGATCCAAATGACAGGCTGGAAGCGCCCGCAACATTTTTTGCGGCCACCGCATTGGTATGCGGAGTTGTCCTTTTTTTTGTTTATTTGCGTCTGGCCGCCCTGCCCACGCAGATATGGTATTATTTGCCGCTCATGACCTTTGCGGCGGTGTGCCTGGACGCCGCGATGGCAGAGGGAATTCTGAGCGGGCCGGTTTGGCGCTGGCTGTTTATCTGCGTCGTCGTCGCCATGCCGTTTGGGAAAACGCTTCAGGTTGTCCAATACCGGCAAACGAACATGGATTTCATTGCCCCCGCCTTGTGCGAACAGGCCGGGCCGGATGATTTGATCATTTTGCACCCCTGGTATTACGGCATTTCTTTTGACCGGTATTACAAAGGCAAAACCCCGTGGACAACCATTCCGGACCTGGCCGATCACCGCTTCCACCGCTACGACCTTCTCAAAATCAAAATGGTGACGGCAACCCCCGTGCAACCGGTGCTTGATAAAATCACCGCGACCCTGCAATCGGGCCATCGTGTCTGGATTGTAGGTGGATTGATATTCCCCAACACGCCTCCGCCAGATTTGGGCCCGGCCCCAAACCCTTATACCGGTTGGCTGGACGAACCCTACTCGAGGATCTGGGGAGCCAGTGCCGGCTACCTCCTCGCAACCCATACGGAAAAGTCCGAACTGATCTCAATACCCTGTTCGAACAACGTAAGCGCCTTTGAAAATTTGCCGGTGCAAATGTTCACCGGCTGGCATGAATTAACGCCCGTAAAAACGGCAAACTAAATCCTAGACCTTCGTGATAGCCTTCACGAGGCTGACAAAGCCGCCGGGGACGATTGAGCGGGAGTGACGTGATGGCCTGTCCGCGTTGTTTGAAAATGGGCTCAAGGCGAATCCGTCATACGCCTTGCCTTCTTGCTTGCATACCATCTGACGGCGAATCCGATTGCGGCAATAATCAACATCGCCCCCACACCCGCCACGGTGACATCCCAAGCACGATGCCTCGTATCCTCTGGATCAATCATCACAGCGAGCGCCACAGCAAAAGGCATGGCTAGAGCCAAGGCCACGAATACGACGAAAAAAACATGGCCCATTCCCCACACAAACGCCAACGACTCGCTCCGCTCTCGTATCGCGGCGTATTCGGCAGATCTGAATGTCTTAACCAAACGCATTATGATTTATGGATGGACGGCTCTTTTGATGGTTCATCCTGTGGCTACAAGCGCCCGACTTTGCGCCCGTCGCCCCAGGCTGTCCATCCCAAATATCATGTCATAAACTCGCCACGCCAAAGCGCCAGGGGACTGGCGCAGTCCAAGATGCTTCGCGTTTATGGAGGCGTTCGGTGATGCGGCAGCGTCTTGGAGTGCGGCGGCCCTCCGCCGCTTTAACGGAAAGTGCCGGAACGTTAATTTGGTCATCCGCGCCACACGGATGACCGTCAGAACGTTAATTTAGCCTTCCACGCCCCAAGGACGACCGTCGGAACAATGATTTGGCCTTCCGTGGCCCACGGATGACCTCCGAAAGCTTCCGATGCGACTCCGCGCGGCACGGATGACCTTCCCAAGCTTACTCTGGTCTTCCGTGCCACAAGGATGACCATCCAAAGCTTATTTTGGCCTTCCGCAATCCACGGATGACCATTTTAATCTTAAAATACGACTCGCCGGGACAGCGGAGGCCAAATTATCGTTGTTTTGCCACCCGCTAAATTGGCGGACGGCAAAAAACCCTTAATTTATGACCCGCCAAGGTAGCGGACACCAAAACAAGCGTTTTTCGTGACCCGCTGAAATAGTGGAGACCAATAGAACGTTACTTTGCCCTTCCGCGGCAGGCGGATGACCAAATAACGCGAAAAACGCATTTTATTCCCCCAATGATCTTCACGAGAACGCGCTGGCGGCGGTTGCCGTCGAACTCGCCGTGGAAATTGTGTTCACAACCTAAACCAAGTCTCCCTTTTGTGATGGCCGGCACGACTCGACATTCGTGCGCGAGCCAAAGAGTGGAAGGGCGGTTGCTCTGCCGCCCGCAATGTGAGGGTTTCGCCGGACATCAAGTGCAAAAACGCTCGTCAGGCAAGCACGGCCTTGTTCGCTTTCAGATATTTCTCGATGGTCTTGATGCCGCTGCAGGAATTGGCGACGCGGAGGGCGTTGGGCTTGCCGAGTTTGTAATGCACCAGCAGTTTGCCGACCATGCCCACCTGGAGATTGGCCTCGGCCATGTGCCAGATCTGGCCGGTGGCGAGTGGTTCGGGACGAGGGCGGCGGGCAGGCTTGGTTTTCATCATGGCTTATTCTGCGCTTAAACTTTCACTTAAGCCAGTTAATAAGGGACAGATTAAATCGGGCGCCGCCAGGCCAGCACCCATGTCACCGCCGTTTTGATGGTTCGAGATCCCTGCAAAACTGGAGCGCCGGTCTCCGACCCGGCTCGAAAGCGTTGATTTTCCTAACACGCCGGGTCGGAGACCGGCGCTCCAAATGCCGGTTCGACGGGTTTTGCAGCGGTCTCGGTTCATGAAAAGATGCCTGATCGGGGCCGTCTGGCGGCGAACTGCAATCAATGAAGCCGGCCACAAGTCGTTTCAACCTTATCCGCGGTTCTGACATCCTGGCTTAAATGGAATTGTCCCGGCAGATTTTGGCATAAACCTCCGCCAGCGGTTTCATCGAGCGCGGCAGTTTTTCATCCGCAAAATCCACCGCGAGCAGGCCGAATTTTTTGGTGTAGCCGAACTGCCATTCAAAATTGTCCAGCAGCGACCAGTAGAAAAACCCGCGCACGTCCACGCCGCCAGCCATCGCGCCGTGCAGCGCGGCGAGATTTTCGCGCAGGTCGCGCTCGCGGAATTTTTCGTCGTCCGAGGCCGCGCCGTGTTCCGTGATGTAAATCGGCAGCCGGAATTTCCGGTGAAGATACGACAGGATTTTCACCATGCCTTCGGGATAACGCTCCACCATGTCGTCGCAGACGAAGCCGAAATCCTTCAGGGTTTTCACCGGCGCGCCGCTGGCCGGAATCATCGCCTGGAAATGATGGAAGCGCACGCGGCCGTAATAATTCAGCCCGATGAACGTCGAAGCCTTGCCGCCGACCGCCGCCGAGAAACGCGTCCAGCACAAATTTGTTGAACGTGTAATGGCACGCCAAACGCCGTCGCGCGGTCCCACGGCGAAAAGTTTTTGTAGGCGTGGAAAAAAGTCCAGTTTTTCGCGATGCCCACTTCCGGCTTGCGATTCGTCGCGCCGTCGCGCTGGATGATCGCGGCTGGCCTGCGACATGCGCGCGCGCCATGTGCGAAATCACTTTGCGGAACTCGCCCAGCTTCCATTTGCGCTGCGGCGGAAAGCCGCCGAGCAGATACGCCACGCAGGCGTAAGTGTCCGGCTCGTTGAACGTGTTCCACAAGATAAACTTGCTCCTTCAGCGCGGCGACAAGCTGGCGGACAAAATCCACAAACGCCGGAATCGTCGCCGCATTCGTCCAGCCGCCGGCGGCGTTGATCCACGGCGGATTGGAAAAATGATGCAGCACGACCATCGGCGTGATGTTTTTTGCCTTGAGCCGGTCGAGCAAATCAACGTAGCGCGCCAGTTCGTTTTGATTCAGCGGCGCGAACGGCGCGGATTGCAGCCGCGACCATTCGATGCCGAAACGGTAGGCGTTCACGCCGAGCCTGGACATCCATTCGATGTCTTCGGGATAACGGTGGTAATGGTCGCACGCGATGCGGCAGTGGCCGCCGTCCTGCGCGGTGAAGTTTGTCCATTCATTTTCGATGTGGCCTTCCACCTGCGTCGGCGACGTGGCGGTGCCCCAGAGAAAACCGGGCGGAAATTGAAGAACATCGCCGTCGCTCATCGGGAAGATTTTACGGCGAGTTCGATGGCGGCAAAAAGTTTTTCCGGCGCGCGGCCGACCCAGCTGCGAAATTTTTCCACGGGCAAACGGGCCGGCAGTTCGGCGAGCCGGTCGAGGTTGAAACTATTTTCGGCGAGGCCGATGCCGAACTGCTGCGCGTCGAGCGCGTTGACCTGCTGCTCGACGTGGTTTTCCACCGGCACGAGAAACAGCGGCTTGCCGAGCCAGGCGGCTTCGCTGACGGATTCAAACCCGGCGGTGCAGACGACGTGGCGGCATTCCGCCATCATTTGCAAAAACTTCTCGCCGTCGAGCCGGTGAAACGTGAGCGACGGCGAATGCTGAAATTCCGCCGGCGCGTCGGGCTTGTCGTAAAAACAATGCAGCCTGGTTTGCGGATTTTTGTCGCTCCATGCGATGATTTGATCGGCGTAACCGTGGTTCAGCAAATAGACGAGCACGAAATCGCCGTTGGGATTTGATTCGAGTTGAAAAAGCTGTTTCCGCAAAATCGGCGGGCCGACGATGATGCGTTTTTCCGGCAAATCCGGCGCGTCGTAAAGCGAGAGCGCCAGCTTGGTCGCGCGGGCGCCGAGCAGGCGCGTGTAAATTTTCATGCTCAACAACTGTTTCCACAACTGCGGCGCGCGGACGTAGCCGGGATGCTGGAACATGAACTGGTGGCCGATGGCGACGACCGGCGGACGCTGGCGCCGCGTGATGGCGTAAAACGCGGCCATCGGCTCGAAGAAATTGATGATCACGTCCGGCTGCGTTTCGCGGACGATGTCGTCGAGCTGGCGCAGGATGCGGAAGTATTTCGGAAGCTTGCCGAACGACGCCGAGCAGCGTGGCGGTGTTGCTGACGGAGCGGTTGTTTTTATATTTGAATTCCAGCGTCGGCAGTTGCCGGACGCTGATCTTCATCGCCGATGCGAAGTATGCCGGCATCGGCCGTTGCGAGCTCGCGCCGAGCGTGACGGCGACGATTTGATGTCCCGCCGCCTCGGCCATTTCCTTCACGGCCATCGCCTGGGTCATGTGGCCCCGGCCCTCGCCCAGCACGCAGAACATCATTTTCATGGAAGTGAATGAGTTTGATCTTGCCGTCGAAATCTTCAACCAAAGCCGTGCAGCTTTCCACCCAATCGCCGCAGTTCAAATACTGCACGCCGTCAATCATCTTCATTTCGGCGCGGTGAATGTGGCCGCAGATGACGCCGTCGGCCTGATGGTTGCGCGCCATCGAGGCGAGCGTGTCTTCGTATTCGGTGACAAATTTGACGGCGGACTTGGCCTTGAATTTCAAGAACGCCGCCAGCGACCAGTAGCCAAAACCAAGCGCGCGGCGCAGCCGGTTGAAATACAAATTGAAATCGAGAATCCAGTTGTAAAGGTGCGAGCCGAGTTTTTCCAGCAGATGATTGAAATGCGTCAGGCCGTCCGCCTGGTGGCCGTGGATGACGAGATATTTTTTCCCGTCGGCGGCGGTGTGAATCACCTGCTGCGCCATCACCACGCTGCCAAAACGCATTCCGACAAACTGCTCAATGAATTCGTCGTGGTTGCCGGTGATGTAAATCACCTTCGTCTGCTTGCGGCTTTTGCGGAGCAGTTTTTGGATGAGCACGTTGTAGTCGTCGCGCCAGAACCAGCGGAACTTCAGTTCCCAGCCGTCAATGAAATCGCCGACGATGTAGAGATATTTGCAGTCCACCACGCGCAGAAATTCCAGCAGCTCCGCGACGCGCGCGTGCCGCGTGCCGAGATGGATGTCCGAAATCCAGACCGAGCGGCAGACCAGCGGCTCGTCCGAATTCAATTCCAAAAGTGGTTGGTCAGTTCTGCATAATCCGATGACAACTGGACTTTGCCGCATTGTGAATAACTTTGGCAATAAGTTAGTGCGGTTGTAACCTGATTTTAACATCCGCGTAACACAATTGGAAGAATACCACTGGCTTTTGCAAAAACATGATGCCGGTTCGCTCATGTTTCAGGATTAGAAACACAAAACCGAGAAACTCATACCAACAAACAAAAACGGCCCTGAAACGTGAGTCTCAGGGCCGGAAATTGGTTGCGGGGGCTGGATTTGAACCAACGATGGATTTGAACCAACGACCTTCAGGTTATGAGCCTGACGAGCTACCGGGCTGCTCCACCCCGCGATCAAGGAGAATGTAATTTGTCAGACTCTGGATGGCGGCGCAAGAATTTTCGGCTGGTCGAATCCGGCGCAATTGTCCGAAGGGCAATTCAGTAGTCGCCGGCCAGCAACAAATCCCGCGCTCGCCAAAGTTGGCGCGGTTCTGTTATTTTGCTCGCGGTGATGAATTTTTTGGTCAACAAGCGCATCCATTATGTGCTCTCGGAGCTGGGACAGATTTCGTTTCTGGCCAGGGATATTGTTTTGTCGCTGCTCAAAGGCAAAGTCGTCTGGCGCGACCTGCTCTACCAGATTTATTCCATCGGCGTTAAATCGCAGATGGTCGTGCTGGTGACGGGCGCGTTCACGGGCATGGTGCTGGGCGCGCAAACCTACTTCCAATTCCACAAGGTCAAGATGGACACGGCGACGCTCGCGGTCGTAAGCGTCTCGTTGTGCGACGAACTCGGCCCGGTGCTGACGGCGTTGATGGTCGCCGGGCGCGTCGGCGCGTCCATCGCCGCCGAAATCGGCACGATGCGCGTGACGGAGCAGATTGACGCGCTGCGGACGCTGGCAACGCATCCGGTGGATTATCTCGTCGTGCCGCGAATCCTCGCGGCGCACGTCGCGCTGCCGTTGCTGGCGATTGAATCCATCGTGATCGGCATCAGCTCCAGCTACATGGTCGGCGTGCATATTCTGGGCATCGAACCAACCTATTTGTGGGATAACATGCTGAAATACACGCACGACGTTGACGTGATCATCGGGTTGGTGAAGGCATTCATCTACGGAGGCATCATTGCGCTCATTGGATGTTACAAGGGCCTGACTTGTGGCCTTGGCGCGGAAGGCGTCGGCCACGCGACCACGGAAGCCGTGGTGTATTCGTCCATCACAATTTTAATAACAAATTTTTTCCTCACGCTGGTCATGGGCAAACTCGTTGGCCTGTTATGATTGAAGTCCGTCATCTGCAAAAGAGTTTCGGCGCCCACAAAATTTTGGACGACGTCAGTTTTCGGATTGAAAACGGCGAATCGGTCGTCATCATCGGGCGCAGCGGCGGCGGCAAAAGCGTTTTGCTCAAGCACCTCGTCGGGCTGCTGCAGCCGGATTCCGGCGAAGTGCTGATTGACGGTGAAAACATCGGGCCGATGACCGAGCGCCAGTTGCTGCGCGTGCGTCGGAAATTCGGCATGGTGTTCCAGAGCGCGGCGCTGTTTGATTCGATGACGGTGGCGGAGAATGTGGCGTTTGCGCTCCGGCGTGATAAAATTTTGACCGAGGGCGAAATTACCAGCCGCGTTTGTGCCGCGCTGGAAATGGTGGATTTGCCCGGCACGCAGAACAAGAAGCCCGCTGAGCTGTCCGGCGGCATGAGAAAGCGCGTCGGCCTCGCGCGCGCCGTCATTTACGAGCCGCAAATTGTGCTTTACGATGAGCCGACCACCGGCCTCGACCCGATTGTGTCGGACAGCATTGACAAGCTGATGATACGCGTGCATGAGCATCTCAAGGTCACGACGGTGGTGGTCACGCACGACATGCGCACCGCACGCCGCGTCGGCCAGCATGTGCTGATGTTGCATGACAAAAAGATTTACGCGAACTGCACGCCGGAATCGCTGTTTGCGTCGCAAGACCCGGTTGTGCGACAGTTCGTGGACGGCGTGGCTGACGAAAAGGAAATTTTATTTTGAACCATGGATAAATCGCGATTGGAAGTCAAAGTCGGCCTGTTCGTTTTGATCGGGCTGGTGCTGCTGGCCGTGGTGCTGGTTCAGTTCAGCAAGGGCACGAGCCTGTTTCGCGGCACCTACCAGTTGCGCCTGCACGCCGTCAACGTCGGCGGCCTCAAGCAGCGCGCCGGCGTGCTGCTCGCGGGCGTGGAGGTCGGCAGTGTCTCAACCATCAAGCTCGCCGACGACGGCAAGAGCGTGACTATTTTGTTGAGCATCTACAAAGAATATCCCATTTACCACGACGCCCGTTTCGTCATCGAGCAGGCCGGTTTCCTTGGTGACCAATATGTTTCCGTGAATCCCACCGCCAATAGTCTGCCGGTGCTGACGAACAACGAGGAAGTCAATTGCCAGGAGCCGTTCAACCTGCAGGAAGTCGCGCGCTCGACGGCCGGGTTCGTCCAGCGCATTGATGAAACGGCCAAAAAGCTGGACGACGCCGTCACGGATTTGCGCCGCGTAGTTTTGAACGGCGAGACGCTGACCAACTTCGCCGTCGCCATCAACAACACGCGCACCTTTTCCGAGCAGGCGCTCGGCACGGTCAGCGACATCAACGCAATTGTCGCCACGAACAGCGCGCAAATTAGTTTTGCGGTCAGCAACGCCGTCGAGTTTTCGCAGGATCTCGACCGTCTCGCCGGTTCCGCCAACACTTTGCTGGCGACGAACGGCGCGGAAATCGGCCTGGCGGTGCAGAACGTCAAGGCTTCCACCGAGGAGTTGAAGCAATTGATGGACGGCCTGCAATCCGGCCGGGGACTTGCCGGGACCATTCTGCAAAACGGCCAGCTGGCCACCAACGTCCAAACCATCGCCGACAATCTGGCCGTCACGACGAGCAACTTGAACCGGATCGGCTTGTGGGGCATTTTGTGGTCGCACAAACCGCCGGAAACCAATGCCGCGCCCGACCGCACCCCGCGCAATTCAACTCACTGAACCATGACGCCACTCTGGGCCATCCGTATTTTGTTCCTGGGACTTTGCACGACGGCGGGCTACGCCATCAGCCAGGTCGGCCCGGAATTTGTTGACGTCGGCCACAGCGGACTGATCGGCGTGGCGCTGGGATTCGGCTTCGGCGGCCTGCTGATCGCCGTGGATGAAATGCTGAAAAGTTTTTCGCTCCGGGCCTTTTCCGCCATCACTTTCGGCCTGCTGCTCGGCACGGCGGTCGCCTCGCTGATTGACTACTCCGGCCTTTTTGAAAACGCTGATCCCCAGCAGCACTGGCTCATCCGGCTCGGATTGTTTTTAAGTTTCAGCTACATCGGCATCATCCTCGCCGTGCGGAGCAACAAGGAGGATTTTTCGCTCATCATTCCCTACGTCCGCTTCTCGCCGCAGAACAAGCCGGACAATCTTTTGTTGCTCGACACCAGCGTCATCATTGACGGGCGCATCGCCGATTTGGTTGAAGCGCACTTTCTCGAAGGTCTGATCGTGGTGCCGCGCTTCGTGCTGAAGGAACTCCAGCAGATTTCCGATTCCGCCGACCCGATCAAACGCGCCCGCGGGCGGCGCGGCCTGGAAATGCTCAACCGCATCCAGCGCAACACGAGCATGGAAGTCCGAATCCACGACGGTGATTTTCCCGATGAAAAAGACGTGGACTCCAAGCTCGTCCGCCTTGCGCGCAACCTGAACGCGCGGCTCTACACCAACGACTACAATCTCGCCAAGGTCGCCGAACTTCAGAAGGTCAGTTGCCTCAACCTTCACGAAGTCGCGAAGTGCCTCAAGGTGATTCTGCTGCCCGGCGAAATCCTGCATTTGAAAATCGTCCGCGAAGGCAAGGACAAGGGCCAGGGCATCGGCTACCTGCCCGACGGCACGATGGTCGTCGTTACCAACGGCCAGCCGCACATCGGCCAGCAGGCCGAAGTGATGGTGCAAAGTCTCCTCCAGACCGGCGCCGGCATCATCGTTTTCGCCGAAGTGCGAACGGGTTCCGTCCCCACCACCGACACCACCTTCATCAACAAATGAAGCTCGTCACCATCGCCACCAACTTCAACCTCGCCGGGGCGCAGCTCACCCGTGCGCGGCTTGAAGCCGCCGGTTTCCATCCTTTCATCGCCAATGAAAATGCCTCCGGCTGGTTCGGCGGAACTTCCACCGCCACCATTTTGCGCATCGAAGTTCCCGAAGATGAAGTCGCCGACGCCAAGGAATTTCTCGAAACACCCATGCCGTCCGCAGAATGACTCCGGCAAAATTAAAGATTATTCGCCGGCTTAAAAACAATTTGCCGGGCGAAATTTTTCTCCAGCCCGCGACGCTCGCAAAATATGCCGGCGACAAATGGTTCGCCACCCATCAGCCTGACGCCGTCGCCCTGCCCCGCTCCACCAAATCGGTTTCAAAAATTTTACAATTCGCCGACAAAAATAAAATCCCCGTCACGCCACGCGGCGCGGGCCACGGTTACGTCGGCGGCTGCGTGCCGGTGCGCGGCGGCATCGCGCTCTCGACCGAGCGGATGAACAAAATCCTGGAAATCAATCCCGCCGATTTTGTCGCCGTCGTCCAGCCCGCCGCCAACACCGCCGAATTTCAGGCCGCCGTGGAAAAGCTCGGACGCTTTTATCCGCCCGATCCCGCGAGCCGCGCGAACAATTCCCTCGGCGGCAACATCGCCACCAACGCCGGCGGGCCGCGCTGTCTGAAATACGGCGTCACCCGCGATTACGTCCTCGGCCTCGAAGTCGTTCTGGCCGACGGCTCCATCGTGAAGCTAGGCGGGCGCACGCACAAAAACAAAACCGGCTTTGATCTGCACCGGCTGTTTGTCGGCTCGGAAGGCCTGCTTGGCGTCATTACCGAAGCCACTTTGAAACTGCTGCCGCTCCCTCCGTTCCGTGCCAATTTGGCCGTCGGCTTCGACTCGATGAATTCCGCCGTCCGCTCGCTGCACGCGATATTCGCCGCCGGCTTTCTGCCGTGCGCGGCGGAACTGGCGGACCAGTTCACGCTCGCCGCCGCCGCCAAACGCACGGGCAGCAAACGGCTCCTCGGCTGCAAGGCGCATTTGATTGTGGAACTCGACGGACAGGAAAATTCCGTGCGCGGTGAAATTGCCGCCGTGGAAAAAATTATTCGGAAACAAAAGCCGCTGTTCGTCGGGCGCGGTTTCGGCAACGAACAGTGCGAAGCCGTCTGGCAGATCCGCCGCGAATTTTCCTATGCGCTTCGCGACACCGGCCTGACAAAATTGAACGAGGACATTGTCGTGCCGCGCGGCAAACTGGAGCAACTTTTCAAGTTCGCCGCGACAGTTGCAGAAAAAGCATGGCTTGCAGCTTGCCTGCTTCGGCCACGCCGGTGACGGCAACATTCACACAAACGTCATGGTGGATTATGCGCAGTCCGGCGCGAAGGCGCGCGCCGAAAAATGTCTGGATGAATTATTTCAGTGGGTCATTGCCTCCGGCGGCGCGATTACCGGCGAACACGGCATCGGCCTCGCCAAAAAACGCTGGTGGCCGCTGGCGGTTTCGGCTGAATCCCAAAAACTTCATCGCACCATCAAGTCCGCGCTCGACCCGCACGGCATTTTGAATCCGGGCAAATTTGTTTGAAGGCGCGAGCGTCGCACGGCACCAACCTTACCTCACCAATTCAAACGACGCCGGATCGCTGGAAGCGGAGTCCTGGGAAATCCATATTTGAAATTTTCCCGGTTCGACCAGCCAGCGGCCCTGGATGTCGTAATAACCGAGTTCCTTTCCGGACAACGTGAAGGCAATGTCGCGCGTTTCACCGGGCTGCAGCCGGATTTTTTGGAAGCCTTTCAATTCCCGCACCGGACGCGGCCCGGCAGAAGCGGCAAGGGCGCGGATGTAAAGCTGCGGAACCGCCGTGCCCGCGCGCTTGCCGGTGTTTGTTATTTTCAAGCTCGCGGTGATGGTTCCGCCAGATTTCATCTCCGGGGCGTCCAACCGGACTTTGCCATAATCAAAAGTCGTGTAAGCCAGCCCGAAGCCGAACGGATACAACGGCAGGGTCGGGCCGTCGGCATAATTACCCTTGTATTCGCCGAAGCCGGGCCGGCCGGTGTTGTAGTGGTCGTAATAAAATGGAACCTGGCCGACGCTGAAGGGAAACGTCGTGGTCAGTCGGCCCGCCGGATCAACGTCGCCGAACAGGACATCGGCCACGCCGTTGCCGCCCTGCACGCCAGGAAACCACGCCTCCAAAACCGCCGCCGCCTTTTTTTGGATCTGTGGAATGGCCAGCGGCCGGCCGTTGAACAGCACGACCACGACCGGTTTGCCTGTCGCGACGACCGCGTCGAAAAGTTCCTGCTGCCGGCCCGGCAAACCGAGGCCCATGCGGCTGCCGTCTTCGCCGCTCCAATCCAGCGGTTCGCCCAGCGCCAGCACGACGACATCCGCCGCTGCCGCCAGCCTGGCCGCTTCGGCAATCTCATTGCCGCCGGTCGGCGGGTCCTTGAGCGGGGCGTAATCGGTGAGGTTCCGGGGAATCTTGACGACGCCGGGCTCCACCAGCGCACAGCCGCGCGCGACGGTGATTTGAAAATCGAAATTCAGTTTCTCACGGATGCCATCGGCGAGCGAAACAACGTCACCGGCGTGGACACGGGAATTCCAAGGGCCGGCCAGCTCCTCCCCGTCCGCGGCCAGCGGCCCGATGAGCGCCAGCTTGTTGAGGTGCGGCGACAGCGGCAGCACATCATCTTGATTTTTGAGCAGCACGCAGGATTTGGCCGCCGCCTCGCGTGCCAGGCTGATCGCGTCGTCCTGAAGATAGGCGGTCTTGTAACCGTTCGGATCGGTGAACGGATGATCGAACAACCCTTTCTCGAACTTGACCGTCAGCACGCGGCGCACCGCCTCGTCCAGAATTTTTTTGGAGATCGTCCCCTGCTCCACCTGCTGTTTCAACGTGTCCGGATAGGTGGTCGAGATCATTTCCATGTCCACGCCCGCCGTGAGCGCGAGCCGGGCCGCGTTGGTCTCGTCGGCGGCGACACCGTGGTCAACCAGCTCGCCGACCGCTTCATAGTCGCTGACGACAAAGCCGGGGAACTTCCATTCGCCGCGCAAAATGTCCGTGAGCGTGTGCCGGTCGCCGCTCGCGGGAATACCGGAAAGACAGTTGAACGAGCTCATCACCGTCAACGCGCCGGCATCCACGCCGGCCTTGAACGGTGGGAGGTAAAAATTCCGCAGCGTGTATTCGGAAATCTCCGTCGTGTTGTAATCGCGTCCGCCTTCCGCCGCGCCGTAGCCGACAAAATGTTTCAGGCAGGCCACGACCCGGTTGGTGTCCGCCACGTTGGTTCCCTGAAAACCGCGCACGCACGCCGCCGCATCGACCCCGCCGAGCCACGGGTCTTCACCGAACCCCTCGGCGATGCGGCCCCAGCGCGGATCGCGCGCGAGATCCACCATCGGCGCAAAGCTCCAGTCCATGCCCGCCGCCGACATCTCGCGTGCGGCAACCGCATCCGTCCGCTCGAACAATTCCGGCTCCCACGCGCACGCCTGCGCCAGCGGAATCGGAAAGATCGTGCGGAATCCGTGAATGACGTCGTGCCCGAAGATCAGCGGGATGCCCAGCCGGCTTTGTTCGACGGCGATGTGCTGCAGCTTGTTCCGCATCACCGGCGTTTCAATCAACGCGCCGCCGCAGAGGAACGCGCCCACCCCGCCCTGGCGCAGACGGGCGGCCATTTTCTGGTTCGAATCGTTGGGCATGTCCGGCTGCCAGAGCTGGCCGATTTTTTCGTCCAGCGTCATCCGCTTGAGCAAATCGTTCACGCGCTTGGCAACCGGCTGCGACGGATCCTCGTAAATGTTCTTTTTGCCGTCCTTGTTCAAATCAATCCAGCCGTCATGATAAATCGAGGAACTTTCCGAAGCCGGAACAGCGAACGCGAACAGCAGGCAGATGAGGGACGCCGTGAATTTCATGCGCCAACTTTGGCGGGAAGCCGGGACAAATTCAAAAACTATTTCGCGCGAAGGGCGCGAAACATGCGAAGGAATTTTCCCCTTCGCCACCTTCGCGGTCTTTGGGCGACCTCATTCCGCCCCAGTCACCAGCACCACAAACTCGCCCTTTCAAACTGCGCTTCTGAGCAATGGCGAGCAGTTCAACTGCCTTGCCGCGCAGAAATTCCTCGAACTTCTTCGTCAGCTCGCGCGCCAGCACCACGTCGCGTTCGGGAAAAACTTCGTTCAACTCGCCGAGCAGTTTTTCGATGCGGAACGGCGATTCGTAGAAAACCAAAGTGCCTTCGACCGCTTTCAACGATTCCAGCTTGTTGCGGCGTTGACCGGATTTGTGCGGCAGAAAACCGACGAAATGAAATTCCTCCGTCGGCAAACCGCTCGCGGTGAGCGCGGCGACGAGCGCGCACGGGCCGGCCACGGCTTCCACGCGGAAGCCGGCGGCGATGGCGGCCTTCACCACGCGTTCGCCGGGATCGCTGATGCCGGGGCTGCCGGCGTCCGTGACCAGCGCGACTTTCCCGCCGCGCCGGAGACGTTCGATGATTTCCTCGCTGCGTTTGGCCTCGTTGAACTGGAAATAGCTCAAGAGCGGCTTGCTGATGCCGAAATGTTTGAGCAACTGCCCGGAATGCCGCGTGTCCTCGGCGGCCACCACGTCGCACTCGCGCAGGACGCGGAGCGCGCGGAGCGTGATGTCCTCCAGGTTGCCAATCGGCGTGGCGACGAGGTAAAGCGTGCTGGCGGTGAGCGGCGGCAATGCGGCGTCCATGCCTTGACTTAAACAGATAATCGGGTGGAAATAAAAT
Organism: uncultured Verrucomicrobiae bacterium; assembly: GCA_963738245.1. Classification (GTDB taxonomy): domain Bacteria; phylum Verrucomicrobiota; class Verrucomicrobiia; order Limisphaerales; family UBA11358; genus UBA11358. The sequence continues at coordinate 367,810 of CAVTWB010000009.1, read as the reverse complement.
CCAAAGTCCAAACTTCAGTAAACCAGCACCAGCACCGCCGCCGGAAATGAATTAACCGCGAAATACGCCAAATACGCGAAATCAAAGCCGATGGATTTTTTTTGTTCAGTGTTCGCGTGTTTCGTGTATTTCGCGGTTAAAAATCAGTAAACCAAAACCAGCACCGCCGCATCCTGCGCCGACTTCACCACATCCTCAAACTTCTCATCCGCCGTGTTGGGCGCTTTGAGCTTGTTTGCCACGTCCGGCACGGATTCCAGGAATGGTAGGGCTGCGGTGCCCCGCAGCCCAATATTTGGGCGGCGCGGCAGCGACCGCCCTACCAGCTCTTGACCGCGTAATTCACATTCTCCGGGAGCGAGCCGCTCATGGCCAATGCTGTTGAAGCATCTAGTTTTGCGGAAACGATGCCGATGACGTTTCGCCGCATTAACCCGGCCCGGCGATTTTGCCATCTTACGGCGAGCGGACGCGGTAGAATTGCTGCACGCCGGCCATCGCCGATGTGTCGGTGAACTGGAAATGGCCGGCGGGATATTCAACCGGATTGCCGAGGATGGTCCAGTTGCCCGGCGGCATCGGTCAGGTTGGTGCTGACCAGAACGGTGTAGCTCACGCCGGGCGTGTTGGTGAAGTTCAACTGCAAGCCGCCGCCGGCCAGCATGGCGCCGGTCAAATGCGGCTTCGGTATCGGAGCCAGATTGTAGCCGATAATGTCAAGCGCCGTGATGTCCGCCGGTAAAAGCCGGAGTTGCTGCCCGGAATAGACGAAGGCGTCGAACGCATCCGACGGATTGCTTGTAGCCCAGTCCTGAACATCGCCGGTGGTGACATCCGAATAGAATTGATTTCAACTGCGTCGCGCCGCCATCAATTGAGAAATAAACGCCGGTGTCGGTGGCGACCAGGCTCCGCGTCCCGCTGGCGGTGAACCGGAAAAGGTCGTAGGGCAAATATCCGGAAATGTTGTAATTGAGAATATAAGAACGCCCCAGCACCTCGGAAATTTCGTGCTCGGCCACGCCGATGAAATCCCATTCGCCGGCCACCGCGCGGTTGGTGGCATCGTAGGCATAGACCGTGCCGGCGGAGGGCGGCGCGAACTTGACCAGGCCGTCGTTGACCGCGTCATTCGCCGACACGCCGGACACGGACAGTTTCAGCGCCTTGACCTCGGCGCGCGGAATCCACCACGGCCCGCCGGTCGGGTCGCTGGCCGGGAGGCTGGCGACGGCGTTGGTGTCGGCGGCGGTCGTGCGGGAATTGCGCAGGGCGGTCGTCCACTGGCTGTAAGTGACGCCACCCTCCAGCTCGGTCTGGCTGGCCCCGAGATTGACGGAGGCATCGAACGAGACGGTGAGGTTGACCGTGATGTGATTGGTGAACTGGTTCTGAAACATCTGAACCGCCGCCGTGAAGGCCGCCTCGATCTGGGCGGCATTGGTCTGACTGGTAATGCTGGAATCAAATGTCGCGTTGATGGTCAGCGCTTTGGCTGGCAGCGCCAGAACGGTGGCGGCCGCCAGCAGCAGAAACAACCGATTTAGAAGAGCGAAGCTGCCGCCGTTGTTTGATTCAACCCGCGCCGGTGCGAGGGTGCGCGAGATGCCTTGGTTTATATCTTTGAGAAACTTATACACAATGTTAGCCAGCAATTTCCGACGAAATCGAGCAAATGACATGCCACAGTCAACGAGCTGGCTGGCTTAAAATGGATTCAACCAGAAGAGCGGCGAAGCTTCGGCGGAGCTGGCTGTCATGACCGGAACGAGTTGGAGAATTGAATTCTTTTCGCCATCGGAAACGCCACCCGCACCGCGCTAATTACCGACGGCGGCATGATACATGAAGAGGGAAACGATAACACCCCAGAACAACGTCCCCAGCGCCGCACACAGCACGCCCCAAATCCGGTAGGGCTTGGCGGCGTTCCAGTAAAGTTTTTCCCGGACGCGCACCCGGCCGGAAATCCACAACGCGGCGAAGGCGAACGGCAGCCCGAGCACCGGGATCAATCCCAGCAATCCGCAGACAAAGCATCGGATCGAGCTTTGGAGCATCTGGATTTTGGCGCGGGCGTCGGTGTTCATTTTGATTCCGGTGGGGCGATGGCGACGGAATTGGTCGGCGAATAATTGAGCCGCTTGATCTGCTGCTGCTCCAGAAATTTCACCTCGCGGCGCAGGTGCAGCAGCGCACGGCTGTCGGCGGTCAGCAAAATCATCATGATGGCCAGCAGCGCGAAGAACACCAGCGTCACCGAGCCGTCTTCGCTGCGTTTCGGTGCGCCGGGGCCGGGCTTGCTCCCGCTGAAACTGTTTTTGCGTTGGATTTTCATGGCTTTGTTTGCGCCGCCTCGAAGGTGAACCGCAGCGGCAAATTCAATTCCTTCCGGCGCTGCACGAGTTCCAGCTCCCATCGCCACGCGGTCACGCCGCCGCGAACGTCGGTTTCGATCCGCGAGGATTTGACCTTCGTGAGCAGCAGCCGGGAATTGTTTGAATCCGGAATTTCCCGCCGCATTTCACCGGACTCGAAACGATAAATAATTTCCCGGTTCGTTTCGGGAATCCGCACCACCTCGCCGGCCGCCGTGGTTGCGACGGAAATTTTGCCGGTGGCCGCCCGCACGTCCGCGCGCCAGCCTTCGCCCGCGCGCAGGGCGGATTCGATGTCGTTCGTGGCGTAAATCAGCGCCTTGGAATGGTCCCAGAAAAAATAAAACACCACCGTGCCGCCGCCGACGAGGATGGCGAACACGGCCAGATAGACCAGGCATTCGATCAGCAAAATGCCGGAACGGCGGCGGGCTTTGGCAATGGATTGCGTCAATTTCATCGGAGGGTGGCTTCGCGGATGACCGGGGCGCCGCCGTGTTTCGCATCGGAATCCCATTCGAGGCGCAGATGATTTCCGGTTTTGGTCAGTTGAAAATGTCCCGGCGGCAGGCTGGCGGCGGCGCTGGCGTGGACGGGATAATTTTGCGAACCGTCGCGAAAATTTTTCCAGTCGCCGGCGGCAAGAATCTCCATTTCGCCGTCCACGATTTCGTTGGCGACGCTGCGGAAGTATTCGAGTTTGAGAACCTGCCGTTCGCGCACGAATGAAAAGCCCACCGGCACGATGGCCAGCGAGAAAATCGCGAGGCCGACGAGCATGTCCACCTCCAGAAAACCATGTCTGGTGCGAGATTCCTTGCGAGATGCTTGTGGCAATTGGGTTTTCATCACGAAGACAGCATTGCGTTCAAAACCGCGAGTCATGATGCCGAACATGGCCGTTGCGATGAGGGCGACGAGCGCGCCGTTCAGAATCACAAGGCCGCTGGTGACGATGTGCGCGGTGGTTTCCTCCTGTTGAAACGCCTTCGCGTCGAGCGCCTCGTGCCAGCCGCGCAGCGCGTGTCAGAAATCCGCCACGAGCGTGCGCGGCATTGGTGAGCCGCCAGTGAAATTCGCCGCTGTCGTCGAAGGCGCGGACGGCGTCATCCAGTTTTGTGCCCTGTTCAATCGCGGCGATGACGAGCAGCGAACGGCGGCGGCAGATTTCGTTGGCCGTGCAATTGCCCGCCAGCCGGACGGCCTCGGCTTCCGGCACGCCGCCGTCCAGCAGCACGGCGAGCATGGCGGAGAATGTGCGTTGCAGCCGTTTTTGTTTCCACGGAATCCGCCACGCGATCCAGTCTCACGATGGGCACGGTGCGAAATTGGAACCAGCGGACGAATTGCGGGCCGCCGACGTAAAGCAACACGGCAACAATCATCAAGAAGGAAATAATTATTTCAAAAGCAATCAACCAGTTTGTGTTGGCAAAGACGAAGAGTGTCAACGGCCACAGATGAACACCCATGCCAGCGGCGACATCCTTGAATTTGGGAATGACAAAAACCATCGTCATCATCACCACAAAAATAAAAACCGGCGAGAAAAGCAGGATGACCACGATCAAATAATTCATGGCGCTGCGGACGGCGGCGGGACGGTCGCGCAGAATTTCACGGCAGGCCGGCAGCACTTTTTTCAGGTCGCCGAGTTTTTCGCCGGCGCGCAGCATGGCGGAAATTTGTGGCGGCAGAAAGCGCGGCACTTTTTCCAGCGCGGCGACAAAACTCAATCCGCTTTCGATGTGTGCGGCGAGCAGATGAAAACGCACGCCGACGGTGCGGTCGCGGCTTTGCGCAACGGAAAGAATCATCTCCTCAACGGACTGGCCGCGGTTGAGCGCGCCTTCGAGCAGATCGAGAAACAGCCGGGCGCGTTCCGCCCGGCGCATCGGCAGCGTGAGGAAAAAATGAATCAGAAAAACAGTTCCAAAAATGACTCCCAACCAGAGGAGCAGCAAAAGCAATGTGAATATGACACGGAACAGCATTACAAATACAGGCAGCCAGAAATCTGAATCAGTCATCTGGCCCAGAAGCGGCAAAAATGTGATGGTAGCAGTCATTGTCAATTCCCACCCATTCGCCTCCCAAGGCGGTGATAAACATGGTCAAAGCGCGGAAAACAGGTTGAATCTGTGACAAAATCAAAGTTGCTATAATGAGGATTGAGCACGGCAACGCGGAATAAAGCAGCATCTCCGTCCGATACAACGCGCGGGCTTGATACAATTCCGCCGTCCGCTGGAAACCTGACGTCAAATCTTCGCCGGATTGGGCGACCGTCCAGATGAACAACGGCGGAAACACCATGCCCGATGCCGCGAGGTTGGTGACGGCCATTTCCGAAAATTTTCCATGCCCCGAAGAAAGGCGTTGGCGCCATTGGGCGATTTCCTTACCGGCGCGGGTGCCTGTCTCCATTTGTTCCGCCATTGTCAGCGCATCATCCAGCGGCAAGCCATTTTTCAGCATCAGCCAGATGACCGATGCGACTTGCGCCAGGCTCGCTTCCTTAAAGGCAGGCAATCGCCAGCGCAGCATCCGGCGGCTGGGTGAAATAATCAGACCGGCAAAAGCCGCAACCAATGCCAGTCCGAAAATTATGGGCGGCGCCCACAAACCAATTGAAATGGTTGGAATTACGGGCCTGCCGAAAAAACCGGTCAGTTCACTCAAATTGTTCCAAATAAAATGACCGAGAATGAACGACAAAAAGCACGACAGCAAAAATGCCGCGCCCAGGACGATGATCGGATAAACCATCAAGCCCTTCAGCCGCGTCCAGATGTTGCTCTGCCGCTGGAAATAATCCGCGAGCATCGTCAGCGCGCCGGGCAGGTCGCCGCTTTTGACGCCGACCAGAATCATGCGCTTGTAAAGTCTCGGGCAACTGGCGGGCTTGCAGCGCGTCGGCCATCGGCACGCCCCTGGCGAGATCGGCTTCGAGCGCCTGCAATTCGTCGCGCAATTTTCCACGGCGCATTTCGTCGCACAACCGGCGCAGCGCGCCTTCGAGCGGGATGCCGTCGCGCAGCATCGCCGCGAGCTGCTGGTTGAAAAAGGCAAATTCGTCGTATTTCATAAGCCGAAAACCCGTTTGAATTCCGCCTCGTTCGTCACGCCCTGGTTCACCAGCAAACGCGCCGAGGCTTCGAGCGTTTGCACCGGCACAACCGCCGACAATTCGCGCCGCCGGATTTGTTCGCGCAAAGTTTCATTCACGCGCAGCCATTCGACGAGCGGCACGCGGCCTTGATAGCCGGTGTGCAAACAGATTTCGCAACCGGCACCGTCGCACGCGGAACAAACTTTGCGGATGAGCCGCTGGTTCAAAACCAGTTCCACCGCGCTGGCCACGGCGGAATGGTCGGCGCACATGGCGAGCAGGCGCTCGAAAACGCCTTTGCACGAGCCGGCGTGCAGCGTGGAAATCACCAGATGCCCGGTCAACCCGGCGCGGACGGCGAGTTGCGCGGTGGCTTCGTCGCGGATTTCGCCGATGATGAGCACCTGCGGATCCTGCCGCAGCAAATGCCGCGCGGCGCGGGCAAAATCCAGGCCGATGGCTTCGTTGATTTCCGTCTGCATCGTGCCGGGAACAATCTGCTCGACCGGATCTTCGACGGTGATGATGTGGCGTCCGCCAAGTTCGGCGAGCTGGCGCAGGCAGGCGTAAATCGTCGTGGTCTTGCCGCTGCCCGCCGGGCCGGTGAGCAACAGCAATCCGCTGGTTTGCCGGAGAAATGTTTCCAGCTCCACGCGCGCATTTTCCGGAAATTCAATTTCGTCCAGGGTTTTGACCGAAGTTGAATTGAACAGCCGCAGGACGATTTTTTCGCCGGTGACGGTCGGATAAGTCGCGACGCGGATGTCGTTTTTGACATTTGAGTTCGTCGCGCGAAATGCGTCCGTCCTGCGGCAGCGATTCCTGATAGGTTTTCAGCCGCGCGAGAAATTTGATGCGGCCAAAAACGCGCTCGGCAATTTCCGCGGGCAGTTCGCGCCCGGGCGTGATGATGCCGTCGAGCCGGAAGCCGACCTCGGCGGATTTGCCGCGCATCTGCAAATGAATGTCGCTCGCACCTGCGCGTTCGGCGAGGCGGACCAGATTTTCCAAAACCTCAGGCGCGGAAGCAGCAGAAGCTTTCTCGTCCATGGCCTGAGATTTTTGCGTCGGCATAAATTTATTTTCAATTCGCTTCAGTCAGCAGATAACCCATGCTGTCGGTGTTGAGCATGAGCTTGTGCAGTCCGGTGTCCAGGCGTGCCAGCTGCATGTGGAAATGACGCTCCTGTTTCGCGATGGCCAGCGACATTGTTTGGAGCGGGTGAAACTCGATGCTGCCGAACAGCAGTGCCATGGTCATTGCGAATCCGCCCGCCCAGGCAAACCGCGGACGCCAACTGCCGGGCGATGGAAATTCCCGGCGTCCCGTGATGCAGTTGCCGGCGCACCTGCGACGGAAAATCATTCCAATACTCCTCCGTCCGTTCCGGCAGGCGGAGCGCTTTTCAATTTTGATTCCAGGTCGAAATCATTCATCGCGCGCCTCCGTTTTGGAAAGCCAGCTTTTCAATTTTCGTCGCGCGGCGAACACGCGCCACGAGACGGTGGTTTCCGAGCAACCCAAAACCTGCGCGGCCTCGGCGTGGTTCAGGCCGTCATAAATCGTCAGCACGATGGCGGCGCGCTGCTTGGCGGGCAGCTTTAGCAGTGCGGATTGCACCTGCTGGCTTGATTGATTTTCCACCGGAGAATTTTCTCCGTTCAAAGGTTGCGCGGAAAATTCCTCGGCGCAGTCCGCCTGAAGCTGAAACCGCCGCGCCTCGCTTTGCCGCCAGTTCAGGCAGGTGTTGACGGCGATGCGGTAAAGCCAGGTGGAAAATTTCGCCGTGCCGCGGAACGTGCCGATCTGCGCGTAGGCGCGGAGAAACGTCTCCTGCGCGAGATCCTCGGCGTCGGCGAGCGAGCCGGTCATCCGAAATGTCAGCGAATGAATCATGCGTTGATGCTGGCGAACCAGCGCTTCAAAAGCCGCAGGGCTGCCCTTTTGAGTTTGCAACACCAGATCTGCGTCGGCGTCGGCCATGCGGCGTTCTTTTACTGAATCTGACAAACGCTGCGGCGGAATCCTTTGAATTATTTTTGCGTCCTCCGCAAACGCACCCGAAGGAATCCCGCCAAACGATGAAGCTTGTGAGAGGAGGTCAGTCATGCGACGAAGAAGTTGAACGGACACGAAACTCCCGTTTCGGTTCGTGCGACCTGAAATGCCGGGTTGAGGTCATGTCGCGGTAAGGCGACTTTACGCCCGCAAATGCTGATTGCAACCGCAATATTTTGAAGAATCCAACCGGTGGCTGGCTTGGAACCAAAATTATTTCGCGGATGCGATGACCTTCATGGCGTCGGCGGTCAGCGCGGTGATTTTCGGCCAGGCTTTTTCCGCGACGAGTTTGCGCTCGGCCATCCACGAGCCGCCAATCGCGGCGACCTGCGGAACCGCCAGATAGTTCGGAAGATTTTCCACCGTGATGCCGCCGGTCGGCACGAATTTCACGCCGGTGTGGCCGAACGGCCCGGCGAGCGATTTGAGCATGTTCACGCCGCCCGCCGCCTCAGCCGGAAAAAATTTCAGATGCCGCCAGCCGAGTTCGAGAGCGCGCATGACTTCCGTCGGCGTGACGACGCCGGGAAACAGCGGCAGCTTGCTGGCGTGCGCCGCATTGGAAACCGATTCGCTCAAGCCGGGCGACACGCCGAATTGCGCGCCGGCGTCAACGGCATGTTTCACCTGGTCGGCGGCGAGCAGCGTGCCCGCGCCGACGCACATTGGCGGCATGGCCTTGCGAATGCGGGCGATGGAATCCGCCGCGCCAGCCGTGCGGAAAGTGACTTCGATGGTGTTGAGGCCGCCGGCCAGCAGCGCCTCGGCCAGCGGCACGGCGTCTTCCGCCCGGTCAATCACCGCGACACAGATCAGCCGTTGCGTGAGATAAATCGGTTCAATCATAAAGCAGGTGGCAATGCTACCACCACCCGGCGGAGAATGAAGTGAAAATTGGCGGCGAATAAATCAATCCACCTGCAACAGCACACAACCATGCGGCGGAATTTCGGCAGTGAAATTTTTTGCCCGGCCCAAATCTATTCGCAGCCACAAATCGCGGACGGCGGGTTTGGAGCGCAGGCCGAGATCGTGCCAGACGAGATTCACCGGCACGGCAACGTTACCGCGGTTGAAGATGCCAACGGCCAGCGATTTGTCCGCTAGCTTTTTGGTCCAGATTTCCGTGCCGGCGAGCGAATTTGTCAGCCGTTGCGCGGGCTGGCCGAGGGCGTCTTGGTTCACGGCGATGACTTCAGGATTGGTGAGCAAGGCGAGCGTCCACGCGTCGTTGTCCGGCAAATTTGCGCCAACCATAAGCGGCGAGGGCAGCAGGCTCCAGAGCGAAAGGAGCGTGAGCTGTTCGTCGCGCGTCAAATGCGTGAAGCGGTCGGCACCGACGGAACGGTGGCCGACGGACAAATGGCCGAGCGGCAGCATGTCGGCGTCCGGCCAATGGCCCGGCCCGACGAAATCATGCCAGCGCGCGGCGAGCGTGAACTCGTGGTCGAGCGACTTCCAGTTGTCCCAGAAATCATCGGAGACGCGCCAGAGATTTGCGTGGGTCGAAACGTGCGCGGCCTCCGCCAGCGGCGTTTCGCCGGGTGACGTGCTGAAAATGATGCCGCGCCCGCTCCGGTCAATCGCGCGGCGGATCATCTCGACCTCGGCGGTGTGATACGGACGTGAAAGGTCGTCCACCTTGATGTAATCCACGCCCCACGAAGCCCAGAGCCGCGCACAGGAATCATACCAAGCCTGGCCGGCGGCATTGCTGTTCACGCCAAACATGTCGGGACACCAGACGCATTTGCTGTTGGTGTTGGCGGCTTCGGCGGCGGTGAAGCCGGCGTCTTCGATGTCCATGTTCGCGCGGACGGCATTGCGCGGAATGCCGCGCATGACGTGAATGCCAAATTTCAAGCCCAGCGCGTGAACTGCGTCGGCGAGCGGCTTGAAACCCTTGCCGTCGGCAGCGGAGGGAAAACGATTCGGCGCGGGCAGCAGGCGGCCAAATTTGTCCATGACCAGCGGAGCGTTGGCGCGGGCGTTGCGGTTGTTGTCATGCGCGCCGGGGTCGGACCAGCAATAATCCACGACGACCGTGTCCCAGCCGACGGGTTTCATGTTATCCGCAAGATAACGGGCATTCGCCAGCACTTCGGATTCGACGACGTTGTCGCCGAAAGCGTCGTAACTGTTCCAGCCCATCGGCGGCGTGAGCGGCGGCCTGCCTGAATGAACAATATTTGCCGGAGCCTTGATGTTTGATGCGGCGACGATCTGTTCCTCGCGCGCCGTCAGATTGGTGTTGGGCAAGACAACTTGTGCGGACAAAACATTTGCCGCCAAGTTGAGAACAACCAGTCCGAAGATTTTTTTCATTTGGACCGGCGCACGTTTTTCCTTGCCGAACGTGCCTGAAATATCTGGTCGGCCAGCACGCCGGCAAGCACGACCGCGCCCATGACGGCGAAATTGAGCGAACTGGGAATGCCCAGCAGGTTCACGAGATTTTGCAGCACGAGCAGCAGCGCCGTGCCGATGAGAATGCCGATAATGGAGCCTTCGCCGCCGCGCAGGCTGCAGCCGCCCAGCACCGCCGCCGCGATGCCGTAAAGCTCGTAAAAATTTCCGTGGTTCGACGGCGAAACCGAGTTGGTGTAAAACGCGAACAGGATTCCCGAAACGCCCGTCAGCAATCCGGCCAGAATATAAGTGCTGGCGACCACCCAGCGCGTGTTGATGCCGGAAAAGCGCGTGGCCTCCTCATTGCGCCCGACGGCAAAAAGATAACGGCCATAAACCGAGCGGTGCAGCACGATCCACATGATGACCGCGACGACAATCAAAATCACAAACGGCATCGGCAGGCCGAGACAATTTCCCGTTGGCCAGATTTTGCAGAGTCTTGAAGCCTTCCGCGTCGCCAAAACCCTTGGTCGTGTCATTGGCAATGAAGCGCGCGATGCCGCGATACAGCAACAATCCGCACAACGTCACAATGAACGGCTGCATCTTGAACCGCGTGATGAGCAGGCCGTGGCCGAATCCGAGAATCATCGGCACCGCGAGCGCGAACGCCGCCGCCAGCGGCCAGGCCCAATGCCATTCCGTCAGCGCCAGCACGAGCAACATGCCGTTCAGCGCGATCATCGAGCCGATGGACAAATCAATGCCGCCGGTGATGATGACCAGACCGACGCCGATGCTGAAAATGCCGTAAAGGCCGATGAGGTTGGCGGTGTTCGACAGGTTGGCCTGCGAGAAAAAGCGCGGGTTCTCAAAGCCGGTGACGGCGCACAAAACAACCAGCAGGGCAAAAATTCCGATTTCCTTTTTCATTTTACAAAATCAAATTCAATTTTCAAAAGCGGGTTTGGCGGCGGTGATTTTTTTGCCGACGGCGAGCTGCATCACGTTTTCCTCGCTGGCAGTCGGCGCGTTCCAGCACGCCGGAAATTTCGCCCTCGTGCATCACGGCGATGCGGTCGCTGACGTTCAAAATCTCCTCCATGTCGCTGCTGATCATCAAAATCACCGCGCCGCCGTCGGCCAGCTCGCGCATCAGCCGGTAAATCTCCGCCTTGGCGCCGACATCAATGCCGCGCGTCGGCTCGTCCAGAATCATCACCTGCGGCGTCATCGCCAGCCATTTGCCGAGCACGACTTTTTGCTGGTTGCCGCCGCTCAAATTCAACACGCGCGTCTCGGTCGTCGGCGTTTTGATTTTCAGCGAAGCCACCTGCTCCGCCGCGATTTTGCGTTCGTGCCGGCGGTTGATGAGGCCGAAACCGGAAAAATTTTCCAGCGACGGCAGGCTGATGTTTTCGCGGACGGTCATTTCCACGACGAGACCTTCCGTGCGGCGATTTTCCGGCGCAAGATAAATGCCGTGGTCAATCGCGTCGCGCGGCGTGCCGATGGAAAGCTTTTTGCCGTCGAGAAAAATTTCCTTCGCGGGCGATTCTTCCAGTCCGGAAATCGCCTTGGCCAATCTCCGAACGTCCTGCCCCGACGAGTCCGGCGAAGCCGAGAATTTCCCCGCGCGCCGCGTCGAACGAAACCGATTTTGCCCGGATGCAACGACGACGAAGCATTGCGGACCTTGAAAAAACCGGGCGTCTTTGTTCCCGTTCGGCTCGACGTAAAAACTTCTTGATTTCGCGCCCGACCATCAGGTTCACGAGTTTGTCGTGCGAGGCCTCGTCGTGCGTCAACTCGCCGGCGTTTTTCCCGTCGCGCAAGACGACCACGCGGTCGGCACATTCGTCAATCTCGCCGAGCCGGTGCGAAATATACGCGATGCTCACGCCCTGCTCGCTCAATTCGCAGACCAGTTCGAGCAGGCGCTTCGTCTCCGTCAGCGTGAGGCTGGAGGTCGGCTCGTCCATGATGATGAGCCGCGAATTGAGCGACAGCGCCTTGGCAATCTCGACCATCTGCTGCTGCGCGATGGACAACCGGTCCAGCCGCGTGCGCGTGGAGATGTCGAGGCCGAGCCGCTGGATGAACGGCGCGGTGTCGGCGTGGATTTTTTTGGAATCGATCAGGCCGAGCGCATTTTTCGGCTCGCGTCCGAGAAAAACATTCGCCGCCACGTCGAGGTTGCCGAGGACGTTCAACTCCTGATGAATAAAGGCGATTCCGTGTTTCATGGAATCCGTGACGCCGTGGATTTTCACCGGCTGGCCGTCGATGAGGATCTCCCCGGCGTCGGGCTGATGCACGCCGCCGAGGATTTTCATCAGGGTGGATTTGCCCGCGCCGTTCTCGCCGCAGATCGCCACGACTTCGCCGCGCCCGATCTGCAGGCTGACGTTGTCCAACGCCACCACGCCGGGAAATCCTTTGGAAATCCCGCGCATTTCGAGCAGCGGCGCGGCGGTCATTTATTGGCCGAGGATTTTTTTCAGGTTGTCCGAGAACGCGCCGACGGTGTCCTTCTTGAGCGCCTGCGTCGGAATGAAGATTTTGCCGCCGGCCAGCGCGTTGTGTCGCCATGCAGATATTTGTCCATGCGCGTGATGGCCTGCTTGCCGAATTCATACGGCTGCTGGACCACCGTGCCGTAAATGTCGCCACTGGCCACGCCCGCGAGCGTGTCGGCATTTTCATCGAAGCAGACGATTTTCACCTGGCCGGCTTTGCCCGCGCCGCGGACGGCATTGAGGATCGCCGGTCCGTTGTAATTCCACAGACCGACGAGCGCGGCGATGTCCGGATATTTCACGAGCGTGTCCTCGGCATTTTTCTGCGCGCGAACGGTGTCGGTGTCGTCCGTGCGCGTGTCAATGATTTCAACCTTCGAGCCGGCGAGCGCCTTCCGGATGCCCGCCGTGCGGTCAACGGCGTTTTGCGCATCGGTATGGCCGACGAACAGCATGATCTTGCCGCCGTCCGGCAAGGCTTCCTTGATCAATTCACCGGCCTGCTCGCCGGCGGCCTCGTTGTCGGTGCCGAGATAGCAGACCCGTTTGCTCTTGGGCGCGTCGCTGTCGCAGCACACCAGCAGCGTCTGCCCGGCGACCTTGTCCAAAAATTCCGTTTGGTTGTCCGGGTCATCCACGCTGACGGCGATGGCGTCAACGCCCTTGGCCACGAGGTCGTCCAAAATCTGCCGCTGCTCGGCGGCGCTGCCGGTTGATGGAATGCGGAAATCCACCTCCACATCGCCAAGTTCCTTCGCCGCGTCATCACAACCCGAACGCGCGATGGTCCAGAAATTCGCCGCGTTGTTGGAGACGAACGCAAGCTTCAGTTTCTTGCCGGCTGGCGCGGAGCCGGAACCGGAGTTATCAGCCGATTCCTTTTTGCCGCAGCCCGAAACCAGCGCCACGACACAGACCGCAGTCAGAAGCATTTGGATCTTTTTCATATTCAGTCGGGTGGTAGATTTTAGACTTTTTATTCGACGGAGAATTTATAAACAATGGTATTGTGATAGGTCTGGCCGGGCTTAAGTTCCGTCGAGGGGAAGTTCGACTTGTTCGGTGAATCAGGGTAATGCTGCGGCTCCATTGCAAAAGCAGAGCGCCGCTGGTAAACCTTGTCGTCCTTGCCGGTGATCGTGCCGTCAAGGAAATTGCCGGCGTAAAATTGGAGGCCGGGCGCGTCGCTCCAGACTTCCATCACGCGGCCGCTGTTCGGATCAACGACCCGCGCCATCAGGCCAAACTGCCCGAGCGGCTTGTTGATGACCCAGTTGTGGTCGTAGCCGGGGCCGTATTGCAAAATCGTATTCGGATCATTGATGCGCGCGCCGATGGCCGTCGGCGTGCGGAAATCAAACGGTGTGCCTGTCACGTCGGCATATTCACCGGTCGTGATCAAGCCGCTGTCCACCGGCGTGGTTTTGTCGGCGAATTGATGTAAACCAGATCGCCGAGAATGTCGCCATTCCCCTGCCCCGACAGGTTGAAATAAGAATGATGCGTCAGGTTGCAAATCGTCGGCTTGTCGGTGGTGGCCTTGAATTTGAGCTGCAACGCATTGTCTTCCGTCAACGTGTAAGTTGCCTTGACCTTGAGGTTGCCGGGGAATCCTTCCTCGCCATCCTTGCTCAAATAGGTCAGCTCCAGCTTCGGCCCGTGTTCGCCAACTTCCGCCTCTTTAACCTGCCAGACGACCTTGTCGAAACCTTTCAACCCGCCGTGCAGCGAATTCGGACCGTTGTTGGTTGCGAGCGTGTAGGTCTGGCCTTCCAGCGTGAACTTCGCGCCGCCGATGCGGTTGCCGTAGCGTCCGATAAGCGCGCCGAAATACGGACAGCCTTTCACATAGGCCGGATTCACATAGCCGTCCAGGCTGTCGAAGCCGAGCACGATGTCGGCGAACTTGCCGTTTTTGTCCGGCACCTTGAGCGACGTGACGATGCCGCCGTAGGTCATGATGGTCGCCTCCATGCCGTTGGCATTGCGCAGCGTGTAGAGTTCAACGGGCGTGCCGTCCGGCGTTTTGCCGAAGTCCGCTTTCGTGATGGTTCCTTTGGATGCGTTTGACATGGTGTTGCAGCCGGTTAAACACGCCGCAAAAATTCCCAGCGACGTGACAGTGATGAGTTGGATGATTTTATTCATGTTGGTTGGAGTTGGTTGGAATATTATTTCTGGCCATAATAAGCCTCCGCCCCGTGTTTGCGAAGAAAATGTTTATCGCAGCAGGACGGATTGCATCGGCTTCAGCTTCGGATTGATTTTCAAGGTTTCGCCCGCAAGCTGCGCGATGAATTCCAGCACACCGGCGTTGTGAACCGCGTCCGCGACATCCCTGCCCCAGGCAAACGGCCCGTGGCTCGCCACCAGCACCGCCGGATGCTGCAGCGGGTCGAACTTCAATTTCTTGAACGTCTTCACGATGACCTCGCCCGTGTTCGCCTCGTAATCATTTTTTATTTCCGCCGGCGTCAGCCGCCGCGTGCAGGGCACGTCGCCATACCAGTAATCCGCCTGCGTCGTGCCGTAGCTCGGCAATCCGCGCTGCGCCTGCGCCCACGCCGTCGCAAACAAACTGTGCGTGTGCACCACGCCGCCGATTTTCGGAAACGCGCGATACAAAACCAGATGCGTCGGCGTGTCCGAACTCGGCTTCAATTTGCCTTCCACCACCTTGCCGTCGGCAAGCAAGACGACGACCATGTGTTCCGGCTTCATTTCCGACGTAAGGCACGCCGCTCGGCTTGATGACCACCAGACCGCGCACACGATCAATGCCGCTGGCGTTGCCCCACGTTTCGATGACCAAGCCTTTGCGAACCAAATCCAGATTGGCCCGGCAGACTTGCGCTTTGAGTTTTTCGAGCATGGGAAGATTATTTCCGGGCACGGCTGCGGATTTCAATCAGTTGCTTCATCACGCCAAATAAATTTCCGTTCCAATTCCTTCGTGCCAAAGGCGTCGTGCAATTCCTTGTAAAGCGGATAAAGCTCCCGGTAAACCGCGTGCGCCTTGGGATTCGGCTTGTAAATTTTCGGCTTCAAGCCGGTCATTTTCTTTTGCGCCGTGGCGTAATCCTTGTGCGCGCCGGCCACCACCGCCGCCGCGATGGCCGAGCCGAGCGCGCAGGTCTGCGCCGAACGCGAAATTTTCATCGGCCGGCCCGTCACGTCCGCGTAAATCTGCATCGTGATGGCGCTTTTCTCCGCGATGCCGCCGCAGTTGACGACCTGACGAAATTTTCACGCCGTATTCCTCGAAGCGGTTGATGATGGTCAGCGCGCCGAACGCCGTCGCCTCGATGAGCGCGCGATAAATTTCCGCCGGCGTCGTGTAAAGCGTCTGGCCGACGAGCAGGCCGGTGAGCCGCTGGTCAACGAGAATGGTGCGGTTGCCGTTGTTCCAGTCCAGCGCGAGCAGGCCGCTTTCGCCCGGCTTCAAATTCATCGCCTCCGCGTCGAGCGCCTGGTGCGACAATTTTTCGCCGTGCGGCTGGATGTAATTCACCCACCAGTTGAAAATATCGCCCACCGCCGACTGCCCGGCTTCGAGTCCGAAATATCCGGGCAACACGCTGCCGTCCACGATGCCGCAAACGCCCGGGCACGTCCGCGAGCTTTTTGTGTGTTCGGCGAAATCGCGATGTCGCAGGTGCTCGTGCCGATGATTTTCACCAGCGTGCCCGGCGCAACGCCGGAACCGACCGCGCCGAGATGCGCGTCAAACGCGCCGACGGCGACGGGAATTCCCGCCGTCAAACCGGTTTTCTTCGCCCACGTTTCGGTCAAGCCGCCGACCGCGCGGTCAATCGAATGAACGCGCGCCGGTCAAACGCGAACGCAATTTGCCGAGCTTCGGATCAAGCTGCGACAAAAATTCCGCGTCGGGATAGCCGCCCCACTTGGCATTCCACATCGCCTTGTGGCCGGCGGCGCAAACGCCCGCGATGAATTTGTCCGGCGCGAGCGTGCCGGTCAGTTCGGCGGGAACAAAATCGGACAGCTCAATCCACGAATGCGCGGCGTTGAAAACTTCCGGCGCGGCGCGCAGGCATTTCAAAATCTTGCTGAAGAACCATTCGCTCGAATAAATGCCGCCGCATTTGGCGAGAAATTGCGGGCGGATTTTTTTTGCGAGCGCGGTGATTTCGGCGGCCTCGTTGACGCCGGTGTGATCTTTCCACAACCACGCCATCGCCGCCGGATTGTTGGCGAATTTTTTCTGGAACGCGAGCGGCTGGCCGTTGGCGTCCACCGGCAACGGCGTGCTGCCGGTCGTGTCCACGCCGATGCCGATGACTTGGTCGGCGCTGAAATCCTTTCACGGATTTTTTCGCCGACGGCGAGCGCCGCCTTGATCGTGATTTCCGCGCCGGTGACGTAATCCGCCGGATGCTGCCGCGCGAGATTCGGGTCGCGCGACAAAATCACGCCCTGCCGTGCCGTGCGCGTAATTCCAAACGGCCGCTGCGATTTCCGCGCCGTTGGCGACGTTGACGATGAGCGCGCGAACGGAATTCGTGCCGTAGTCCAGACCGATGGTGTATTGCTTTGCCATCTCAATTATCGTTCAAAGCCGTTTGCAAAAGCCGGTCGCCTGCCGCCGAAATTTGCGCGGGATTACTTTTCCAATCCGCCGCGCTGACGACGTTCCAATAAACCGAATAGCGTTCGTGATTAGCCTTGTAAAACGGAACCAGCGTCACGTCGTTGGGCCGGCCAAGATTTTTTGTTTGGAAAACCAGCGGCTCGCCCGTCGGCTTGATTTTTTTCAGAAAGGTTTTCGGGTCGCCGACAAACACCGGAACTTTCGGGTCGGGAATTTTCGCCAGATCAAGCTGGTCTTTGGCGTATGGATTCGGCATTCCGTTCGTGCCAAGATTTCCGGCCAGCACAATCGGGCCGTAAAGCACGCGCGACGATATTCGTCGTGCCCGGCAGCGGCTCGGCGTGCAACTTCATCGGCAACTGGATTTCCACGCGGTCGCCGTTCTGCCATTCGCGGTCGAGCGAAACATAGCTGCCGGGCGTGCCGGAAATTTTTTGTTTTTGACCGTTCACGCGCACGGAAATTTTCTCCGCCCACGCCGGCCAGCGGATTTTCAACGCGAGTTGCGTCGGCGTTTGCGTCTGAAAATTCAGCCGCGTCGTGTCGCTTTCGGGAAATTTTGTTTCCTGCCGCACGACGAGATTTTTTTCCGGCCACGACAGTTCGGACGGGATGAACAGATTCACAAACAGCGAATCGTCGCCGTGAAAATAAATGGTGTCGCCGTATTTCGCGTGATTTTCCATGCCGGTGCCGACGCAGCACCAGAAGGAAACGTCCGGCTTGGAATAGGTTTTGAAATGGCCGGGCTTGAGCGACATGAAATAGGTGAACATCCCGGTGTCCGGGTCTTGCGAGGCAAGAATGTCGTTGTAAAGCGCGCGCTCGTAAAAATCCATCGTGGTCGCATCCGGCGGCCACGCGAAAAGGTGGCGCGTGAGCTTGAGCATGTTGTAGGTGTTGCAGGTCTCGGCGGTCTCGACGGAAAGATGCCTGGCAAAATCGTTCGTCGGAAAAAAATGTTCGCGGTCGCTGTGGCCGCCGATGACGTAGGAACGGTGCAGCGCGACGCGTTCCCAGAAAAATTTTGCGATGTCCGCGTCGCGCGCGTCGCCGGTCAGTTCATATTGCCGTGCCGCGCCGATCATTTTGGGGATTTGCGTGTTTGCGTGGAGGCCGTTCAGCCGGTCCTGGCCGGCGGCGAGCGGATCGAAAATTTTCTTCTGGTTGAACGCCTCCGCCGTTTTCAAATAATCCGCATTGCCCGTCACGCCGTAAAGATTGGCCAGCACCTCGTTCATGCCGCCGAATTCGGTTTGCAGCGACGCCTGCATTTTTTCCTCCGAAATGCTGTCCACGCGGAATTTCACCCAGTTCGCCATGTTCGTCAGCACTTCGAGCGCCTGCGCGTTGCCGCAAAGCTGGCTGGCATCGAACAAGCCGGCCATGATTTTGTGCAGCGCATACCACGGCGCCCAGACCGGCTGGCGGTTTTCCACGCGGTCAATGAACGATTCGGGAAACGCGGACAAATAACCGGCATGGAAACCGGCGCTCACCGCGTTGCTCTGGCATTCCGCCAGACCAGCCACGCCCTCATCCACCCGGCGCTTGAACTCGGCGTCGCCGGTGCTGGCATACATCAACGACAGCGCCGAAAGATAATGACCAAGCATCGCCCCGCGCTGCTCGCAATCCGGAGAATCCCAGCCGCCGTAGGGCTTTGCGGACGAATCCAAGCCGACATTTTTGCGGAAGTTAAAAAGAAAACGGTCGGGGTCGAGGCTCAACAGATATTTTTGGTCCCGCAACATCGCGTCGCGAAACGGACTGTCGAGTAGCCGCACCTGCGACAACGGAAACGGTTGTGCCTGCGGAGCGACCACCGTCGTCATTTCGCCGCGTGAAACGGCCGACGCGAAGATTGCGCCGACAAAAATGATTTTCAATTTCCAGCTTTTCATACGCTTAAAATTGTTCCCAAGAATTTTGTTTTGAATCAGGAAACCCAGCCGCCCTTCAATCCGTAGGCGCAGTCGTTCCAAACGAGCTCTTGTTTGAACTGGCGCAACTTCGTGTCAGCATCAATGACGACCACTTCGATGCCGGCGATGGCCGCGAAGTCTTCGAGCATTTCCGTCGTCACCGCCTGGCTGAAGCC
This sequence comes from uncultured Verrucomicrobiae bacterium, assembly GCA_963738245.1. Taxonomy (GTDB): domain Bacteria; phylum Verrucomicrobiota; class Verrucomicrobiia; order Limisphaerales; family UBA11358; genus UBA11358. Next base: position 348,674 of record CAVTWB010000009.1, on the reverse strand, counting down.
GGTGTGATGCGCGCCGCCGGCGTAAATCCACGCGGCGCACGCCTCCTCGAAATTTGGACGGCAGCGCCACGCGGCACGCGCCACCGGCAGCTTCGGCATCGGCTGTTCGGGCTTGACGACATCCACTTCGTTGATGAGCAGGCGAAAACGATTCCCAAAATCCATCAACGCCGCGTTCAGCGCCGGGCCGGCGGGCGTGTTGAAAACCAACCGCGCCGGGTCGGCCTTGCCGCCGATGCCCAGGGGATGCACCTCCAGCGACGGCTTGTCCGCCGCGATGCTCGGACAAATCTCCAACATGTGCGCGCCCAGCACGAGCTGGTTGCCCGGCTGCAAATGATAGGTGTAATCCTCCATGAATGACGTGCCGCCTGTCGATGCCGCTCGCCATGACTTTCATCGCGCGGACGAGCGCGGCGGTTTTCCAGTCACCTTCGCCGGCGAAACCGTAGCCGTCGGCCATCAGCCGCTGCGGCGCGAGGCCGGGCAGTTGCACGAGGCCGTGCAAATCTTCAAACGTCGTGGTGAAGCCCTTGAAATTTCCGTCGGTCAAAAACTTTCGCAAACCCAGTTCGATGCGCGCGGCTTCGCGGACGGACTGGTGCCGGGCGCCGCCTTTGCGCAGGTCGGCGGCGACGGAATAAGCCGCTTCGTATTGTTCGACGAGATTGTCAATTTTCTTCGGCGTCACTTCGCCAATCACTTTCACGAGGTCGCCGACGCCGTGCGTGTTGACGGAATAGCCGAACTTGATTTGTGCCGAAACCTTGTCGCCTTCGGTCACGGCCACTTCGCGCATGTTGTCGCCAAAACGACAAAACTTCGCGTTCTGCCAGTCGGCCCACGCCGCTGCAGCACGCGCCCAAGCACCAAGTTTTTCCTGCGTGGCTTTTTCCTGCCAGTAGCCGACGACGACCTTGCGGGTCAGGCGCAGCCGGCTCCAGATGAAGCCGTGCTCGCGGTCGCCGTGCGCCGCCTGGTTCAGGTTCATGAAATCCATGTCAATCGTCGCCCACGGGATGTCGCGATTGTATTGCGTGTGCAGATGCGCGACCGGTTTGCGGAGCTGCTTGAGGCCGTTGATCCACATCTTCGACGGCGAGAAGGTGTGGCACCAGGTGATGAGGCCGATGCATCGGGCGGCGTTGTTCGCGGCCTGGCAAAGTTCCGTCACGGCGTCCGGCGAAACCATCACCGGCTTGAAAACGACTTTGACCGGAATCGCGGGCGCGGCGTTGAGCGCCTTGGCGATTTCCTGCGAATGTTTGGCGACGGCCTTGAGCGTTTCCGGCCCGTAAAGATGCTGGCTGCCGGTGACGAACCAGACTTCGTTCTGCTTGAGGTTGATGTTCATAAATAAGCTGGGAGTTTTTTCAACAATCCATTTATCCAATCATCCAACCATCCATTTCAGATAAATTCGTTGATGAGATTTTCCAAAAATTCCTGGCGGCCGCTGGCGTTTGGCGAAACTTCGCCTTTCTTCAGAATGTAAGCTTCGATCTCCTTCAACGACGCCTTGCCGGATTCAATCTTCGCGCCGATGCCGGAATCCCAGGACGCATAGCGGTTCTTCACAAATTCCGCGAGCCGCCCGTCTTTGCGAATCGCCGCCGCAATCTTCAATCCGCGCGCAAACGCGTCCATCCCGCCGATGTGCGCGTAGAACAAATCAACCGGCTCGAAACTTTCGCGTCGAACTTTCGCGTCGAAATTCACGCCGCCGGTCTTCAAGCCGCCGTATTTCAGGATGGCCAGCATCGTGTAGGTTGTCAGATAAATGTTCGTAGGAAACTGGTCCGTGTCCCAGCCGAGCAGTTCGTCGCCGGTGTTTGCGTCGATGGAACCGAGCGCGCCGGCGGCGCCGGCAACTTCCAGTTCGTGCTGCATCGTGTGGCCCGCCAGCGTCGCGTGATTGGTTTCGATATTCAGCTTGAAATCTTTCAGCAAATCATATTCGCGTAAAAAGTTCAGGCACGCCGCCGCGTCGGAATCATACTGATGCTTGGTCGGCTCCTTCGGCTTCGGCTCAATGTAGAACTGGCCTTTGAAACCGATGGCCTTCTTGTGCGCGACGGCAAGATGGAGGAATTTCGCCAGATGTTCCTGCTCGCGTTTCATGTCGGTGTTGAGCAGCGTCATGTAGCCTTCGCGACCGCCCCAGAACGTGTAGCCCTCGCCGCCGAGTTCGTGCGTCACCTCCATCGCTTTTTTCACCTGCGCGGCGGCAAACGCAAAAACGTCGGCGTTGCAGCTCGTGCTCGCGCCGTGGACGAAGCGCGGATTGGAAAACAAGTTGGCGGTGCCCCAAAGCAGCTTGATGCCGGTGCGCTTCTGCTCTTCCTTCAAAACTTTCGCGACAGCGTCCAGATTTTTGTTTGTCTCGGCCAGGTTTCTTCCCTCCGGCGCGACGTCGCGGTCGTGCCAGCAATAATACGGCGCGCCAAGCTTCTCGATGAATTCAAAGGCGACGCGGGCGCGATTCTGGGCGTTGCTGACGGAATTGGTGCCGTCGTCCCACGGGCGCAGCATCGTGCCCATGCCAAAAGGGTCGCTGCCGGTGCCGCGAAAGGTGTGCCAGTAAACCACCGCGAAGCGCAGATGCTCGCGCATGGTTTTGCCCTCTACGATTTCGCCGGGATTGTAGTGTTTGAACGCGAGCGGGTTCCTGGAGCGCGGGCCTTCAAAGGGGATTTTATCTATGTTGGTAAAAGTTGTTTTCATGTTTGCGTGGATTACGCGAAAAGAATACCGCCATGCGGCAACGCGCACAACGCCACTTTGCGAAAATAATCCGCCAATTTGCGACTAGGCGTTGGCGGCGGAACCCGGGCCAAACTGCCGGCGATACACCAGCGGGCTGACCTGTTTGCCGGCGCGAAAGTAGCGGGCAAAATGCTGCACGTCGGGAAACCGGAGCGACTCGGCGATTTCGCTGACCGGCAGGTGCGTCTCCACCAGCAGGCGCGCAATCTGATCCGTCCGCACGCGGCGGATTGCGGTTTGGATGGAAGAATTGAATTCGCGGCGGAAACGGCGTTCCAGCACGCGGCGCGAAAGCCCGGCGGCCCGGGCCACTTCGGCGACCGCCACCGGCCCGCGCGTGTGGTCGCGAATGAAACGCATCGCGCGCGCCACCGCCTCATCCCCGACGGCGACCACGTCCGTCGAGCGCCGCGCCACGATGTGCGTGGCCTGCACGATGATTTGCCGCGGCACGCCGCGCGCACGGCGCATCCGGCGGTCCAGCGCCTGCGCCGATTCATAGCCGGCACGCTCGAAATTCACCGCCACGCTCGACATCGCCGGGTCGGCAAGACCACAGACGAGTTCGTCGTTGTCCGCGCCAATCACACCGACGGCGTCCGGCACGGCCAGGCCCGCGAGCTTGCAGGCTTCCATGATTTGCACGCCGATGTCGTCGTTGCACGCCATCACGCCCGCCGGTTTTGGCAGCGACTCCAGCCATTTTGCCATTGCGCGGCGTTCCTTGGGCCAGTTGATCTGCACCGGCGGCGGTGCCAGGTATTCGCCGGCGGAAAATCCCGCGGCGCGGATGCGTTCGCCAAATGATTTCACGCGCTGCTCCGCCCACGGCGTGCGGCGGTAGCTGCAACTGGCAAAATTCTTGAAGCCGCATTGCAACAGATGTTCCGCCGCCATGCGCCCGATCTTCGGCGAGTCGGTGACGACATTGATGAGGCCGGGAACTTCCTTGCGGCTGTAGCCGACGACCACGGCGGGAATGCCGAAGGCGCGGGCTTCGCGCAATTTGTCCACGTCGCGCAGGATGATGCCGTCGGGGTCGAGCGTCTTGAGCATCGGCCCGACTTTTTCCAGTCCGCCCGGCTCCCAGAAAAACGACCACGGGCCGTGATAGCGGGCGTAATTGGCGACGCCGTTGAGAATTGCGCGCCCGGAAGCGCGCGAGGATTCCACGAGCAAAACTATCTTGGGTATCCGTGCCATCTGGAAAACAGTTTATCAGCCGGCAGCGGATTGGCAGCGAAAATTAACGCGGTGCCGGCGGACAATATAGTTTGAAATCGGAAAACAAACTTTGTAAGTGTAACGCGACGACCCTAAAAAATATATGCGCACACTCATCATCGGCATTGACAGCGGCACGCAATCCACCAAGGCGCTCGTCGTGAACGCCACCACCGGCCAGGTCCACGGCAAAGGCTCGGCGGCCTACGGTTTGATTCCGAATCTGCCGCCCGGCGCGAAGGAGCAGCATCCGCATTCCTGGCGCAGCGCCACGGCCAAAGCCATCAAGGCCGCGCTCAAAGAAGCCAAGGCCAAAGCCAGCGAAGTTGTCGCCATCGGCGTTAGCGGACAACAGCACGGCTTTGTGCCGCTCGACAAATCCGGCGAAGTCATCCGCCCGGCCAAGCTCTGGTGCGACACCGCCACCGCCGCCGAGTGCGAGGAGATTACCGCGAAACTGGGCGGGCCAAAGAAAACCATCGCGGCGCTCGGCAACGCCGTTTTGCCCGGCTTCACGGCATCGAAAATTCTCTGGCTCAAAAAACATGAGCCGAAAAATTTTGCCACGCTCGCAAAAGTTTTGCTGCCGCACGATTATTTGAATTTCTGGCTCACCGGCGGGACGACGATGGAATTTGGCGACGCGAGCGGCACGGCGCTGCTTGATGTCCGCAAACGTAAATGGTGCGACGTCGCGCTCAAGGCAATTGACGCGGGCCTCGCGGACAAATTGCCGAAATTGATTTCCAGCGACGAACCGGCCGGCGTTTTGAGCGCGGCCACCGCCAGGGAACTCGGTTTGCAACCGGGCATTCTCGTCAGCGCCGGCGGCGGCGACAACATGATGGGCGCGATCGGCACCGGCAACACGCGGCCGGGCATCGTCACCGCCAGTTTCGGCACGAGCGGGACAATTTACGCCTGCGCCGACAAGCCGGTGGTGGATCCGACGGGCGAGATCGCGGCGTTCTGCGATTCCACCAACCGCTGGCTGCCCTTGCTCTGCACCATGAACGTCACCGTTGCCACCGAAATGGTGCGGCTGGATTTCGGCTACGACTTCAAACGGTTCGACGACGCGGCCGCAAAAATTCCTCCCGGTTCCAACGGCTTGCTGCTGCTGCCGTATCTCGAAGGCGAGCGCACGCCGAACGTGCCGGACGGCACGGGCGCGATGATCGGCATCAACACTCGCACGTTCAGCGCCGGCCATTATTGCCGCGCCTCGATGGAGGGCGTGACGCTCGGCATGAATTATGGTCTGCGCCGGCTGGCGCAACTCGGCGTGCCGGCAAAACAGATTCGCGCCACCGGCGGCGGGGCCAACTCGAAGCTCTGGCGGCAAATCATGGCGGACATTTTCAACGCCGAAGTCGTGACCCTTAAAGTCGGCGAAGGTGCGGCCTACGGCGCGGCGTTGCAGGCGCTCTGGTGCTGGCGGTTGCAGAAGGGTGAAAAAGTCCGCATTGAAGACATCACGGATAAATTCGTGACGCTGAACCAGGCTGAAACCACCACGCCGAAAAAGGCCGCCGTCGCGGTGTATCGCGAGTTGCAGGAGTTGCAGGACGACATGTCGAAGTCTTTGCGCGGCGTGTTTGCGAAGCACCGGAAGTCATTGGCAATCCGGGCGTGAACGTTCATGGAAACTGCCGGTCGCGCAAAAAAATACGAGTGCGGCGGCACGCCAGATCCGGTTCACAAACGTTCGGGAAATCGCCGGGATGGAAAAGACTTTGAAAGTCTGTGTTCAAGAAGCCATGGAAGTGGAAATGGCCGGTTTGAAGGTGGAGCCTAAAAAGACCGCCGATTTCGCCGTTCCTGGGAATTCCAAAATAAACTGGATGAAATCCCCGCCTTGAAAACCGCCTTTGACGCATTGACGCCGGGACGGCAAAGAGCGTGCCTCTTTTATTTTTCCGGCGCCAAGCAATCCAAAACCCGGGAGTCAAAGGTTGAAAAATGGCCGCCGCAAATCCTCAAGGGAAAGGGACTGGACGATTAAGCCCAAGAAATCCTGTCAGAATCTCGCTGGAACATTCAATCCAGCGCGCTGCGCACGGCCGCCAGCAATTGTTCCGGCGGGACCGGTTTGACCAGAACGCAATGCGCGCCCAGCAGTTCGCCCATCCGTCGGCAGATTTTGGCCGGAAATCGGCTGGTCTTGAAGGTGCCGATGAATTTGACCGGTGAAGCGTGCCGGCGCAGTTGCGACAAAACTTGAAAACCATCCTCCCCCAGTTCGGTGATGATCAGGTGGTGCGGATTGCGGTCGTGCAGGGCAACGGCTTCCCGGCCGTTGACGGCATGGCTGATTTCGTAACCTTCGCCCGCCAGCAACAAGCCGAACATGGTCCGCGTTTCGTGATCGGCATCCGCAATGAGGATGCGTTTTGAACTGGAGGCACTCATGTCGCGTCGGGCAGCCGGCCTTCAGAGGCGGGTGGTGTCGAATCAAAAAGGCACATCTCCTTGATCAACCTCATGCGCAAAGCCATGATGTTGTCCTTGTGGATAAAACCAACGGCGCCGACGGAGTCGGAAAGCTGTTCGAAATGCGGTTCATCAAGGCCGGTGACGATGATGATGCGTGCCGACGGATATTCCGCGAGGAGCGCCTCGGTGGACTGGAAGCCGTTGCGTCCGGGCATGTGCACGTCCATCGTGACCCAGTCGGGCTTGAATTCGCGCGCCCGCGACACGGCTTCATCGCCGGAGGCACACTCGTAAAACGTGATGCCGGGCATGTCGAGAATTGTGCGGATCATTTTCCGCGTGCTGGCGTGGTCATCTACAATCATCAATTTCATGTTGGTTCAATCTGCACGAAGAAGTGGTGACGTGTAATTGTTGCCGCCACGTATTTTGAACCAGGTAACCACCGCTATTTTTCTAGGTGGGACTACCTAGGCTGCCGGTGTGGAACTGGATGAAACGCCTTAAATGGCCGAGCGATTTTCGAGGGCGAACTGCAACAGGCTGTGGCTGCCGGTCAGTTCGAGCTTGGCGCAGATGTTCGCGCGGTGGGCCTCGACGGTGCGCGGGCTGATGAACAGTTCCGCACCGATTTCGCGGCTGGTTTTTTTCTCCGAGATGAGCTTGAGGATCCGCCGTTCCGCCTTTGTTAAATCGTCCAAGCCGGGCTTTTTTGCGGCGAGCGCCCCGGCGCGGTCACGCCGGCGGACGAGATAACCGGAAATTGTCGAACTCAAATAATGTTCGCCCTCCGCGACGGCGGCAATCGCCTTGAGAATCTCCTCGGTGGCATTTTCCTTCAGCACAAAACCCATCGCACCGAAGTCCAGCGCGCGGTTGCAGGTCTCCTCGTCCTTGTGCATGGTGAGCATGATGAGGCGCGTGGGCTGGCGTTTGCCTTGCAGCTTGCGCGCGATTTCGAGACCGGACAAGCCCGGCAGGTTTACGTCAAGCACGGCCACGTCCGGCTTTTTTTCCTGGATCAATTGCAGCGCGGTCCCGCCGTCACCCGCCTCGCCGACGAGTTCAAAACGCGGATCACCGGCAATGACCTGCCGCAGTCCGCCGCGAAAGAGCGGATGGTCGTCAACAATCAAAACTGTGGTGCGATGCGCCATGGGCTGAAAATTTCCACAACCGGCTCCCCCACTGTTTTAACCGTGTTCGGGGGAAATGGGAATCGTTATTTCGATGCGCGTGCCCTTGTCCGGCTGTGAATCCAGCTTCAGTTTTCCGCCGAGCATCCGCACGCGCTCGGCGATGTTTTTTAATCCAAGACCCTTCCCGCCCGTGCCGGTCTTGAATCCGCAGCCGTCGTCCTCAATCTCCAGCAACACCTCATGCACGTCGCGTTCGAGTATGATGCGCGCCTTTTTTGCGCGCGAATGTTTGAGGATGTTGTTCAGGCTTTCCTGGACGATGCGATAAACATTCGTCGCGGCTTCGCGCGAGAAAAGGTCGTCAACGGAATCAAATTTTCCGTCAATGGCAATCGTGCCGGATTCCCGGGTGTTTTCAAGCAACGCCTGGAGCGCGCGGGTCAGTCCCAGAAAGTCGAGTTGGGGCGGATGCAGATCGTATGATATTTGGCGGACTTCGGCGATGGCTTGCGAAGCGATGCCGCTGATGTTCTGAAGTTCTTCGCGCAAATCGGCGGGTAATTTTTCCACGGCCATCTGAAGTTCCGCTCGGTTTTTGATGAGCAATAGATTCTGGCCGAGGCTGTCGTGAAGTTCGCGCGCGATGCGCGTGCGCTCGGCCTCCTGCGCCGCAATAAGCTGCAGGGTGTATTCCGCGCGCGCCTGCGCCTCGCGTGACCGGGCCTCGTCGCGTTCGGTTTCGGCATGTTTGCGTTCGGTGATGTCATGTGAGACGCGCAGAACGCAAAGGCGTCCGCCCAGTTCGATGATTTCGGCGCTGTGCAACAAGGTCAGCCTCCTCCCGTCGCGTGTGCGACCCTCGATTTCCACGCCACGCACCAGGCCGCGCTCCTTTAATTCCCGATGCAGCTTTTCGTGGGTGGCGGGATCCAGAAAAATCCCCAGCTCGGCCGGAGTGCGCCCAATGACTTCCTCGCGTTTGAAACCAAAGGCTTTTTCGTGTGCGGCATTGACCTCGAGATAGCAGTTTTTTTCGTAGTCCGTGATGGACATCATGTCGGGGCTGGTGCGGAACGCCTTGGAAAATTTTTCCTCCGATTCGCGCAAAGCTTGCTCGGTCTGCTTTCGTTCGGTGATGTCGCGCAGGGCGGTCATCCGCAAGGTCTGGTTGCCGACGCGGATCATCTGCGCCCGCGCCTCCGCGAAAAAAATGCCCCCGTCCTTGCGCTGCAACTGGTGCCCGTAAATCGTTTCCCGTCCGGTGCGGACTGCCTCCGTCACCAGCGCGCGTGATTCCGGTGCAACGAGTTCGATAATTTGATGCCCGATGACTTCAGTCCGTTCGTAGCCGAACATGGCGAGAAACTGGTTGTTCACGTCGAGAATTTTTCCGTCTTCGCTGATGCAAATCCCCTCGAACGCCGCCGCCGCGAGATTTTTGAACCGTTCCTCGCTTTCGCGCAATTTCCGCATGGTCCGGTCGCGTTCACCAAGGACAATCGCCGGAATCAGGGCCACCGCGGTCGTCATGGCCATCAGCATCTGCAGGACGAAGACGTATTCGCCCGAAGCAATCTGCGCCGGCGTAAGGCCGATGGAAAACTGCCCGGTGAAAAAGGCCAGCGTCAGCGAAAGAAAAAGGCTTGTCGCCGTCGCGCCGCGTGTTCCAAAGCGCAAGCCGGCCCACAACAAGAATGGAATCACCACGGATTTGTTCGGCGACATGACCCCCCCGCCCTCGGCCAGCAAATACCAGACCGAACCGCTCAAGCTTAAAAGCAGGATTACCGCCTCCACGATTTTATTTGGCGGGCCAAAACCATTGCGCGTTCCGCCGGATTTCGAAAACCAGACCAGGATGAAAGGCGTGAACACCAGGATCGCCATCACGTTGCTGCCCCACCAGACTTTCCACGAGTGTGCAAACGAGGCGCTCAAGTTGAAATGCACCAGCGTCGCCGCGCCGATGACCGCACCCAGCATGGAACTCACGGCGGCAAACCCGACCAGCCCGACAAATTCCTTGAGCGTGGCCAGCGTCGGAAGTTCCGCCACGAAACGCCGCACCAGCCATGCGCCCGTCATGGCCTGGATTGCGTTCGCACAGAAGAAGAGAAAAATGACGGCCAGATCAGGTCTTGGATCGTGAAGGAGGTCGAAAAGGCAGTTGGCAGGAAAAACCGCCAGCACCAGCCATGGCCAGTCGCGTGTGCGGGTCAACAGCAGCGCCGCCAGAAACAAACCTGCCGGAAGCCAGAAGCTCACGAATGATCCGCCTTGCGCCGACAAATAACTACCGGCCTCGGCGCAATAAAAGTAAGCCGCACCAAACAACCCCGCCTTCTGCCAAAACGAAAGCGATTTCAATCTGGAATCATTCCCAGCCACGATACTTCATTGAACAAGCCGCGCTGGAAACAAACAACCATAATAAAGACTGACCATTGCCGCCAAGGCCTCCAGGCTGACAAGGCAGGGCCGGATTGGGCCGTTCAGGCGTGACGTCCGGGAATCTGACGTTGCCGCAAGAAAAGGGTCTGCGGCGGCAGGCTGGCCGCCGGGTTGACACCAATTTTCTCCGCGACAGCCCGGGATTGAACATGCAGCGGCGGGCCGTGCAGACTGCACCAGCGGGAGGATGATTTGTGCCACGCTTCCGCCGCCAGTTCACACAAGTGACCGAACAATTGCCGGTTCATCAGCCGGGTTTCCGCCGCAAATTCGAGGGTCGAGTTGTCATTCAGTTCGCGCCGCCAGTGGTGCGATTCCGTCCCCGGAGCAACGGGTTGATTTGCCGTCCAGATTTTTTCCCCGTCGGCGAGCGTGAGCCTGACTTCTGAAAAATCCAGCCGCGCCGCCATGAAATTAAAATCAGCCCACATTGCTTCGAGCGATTCCCGCCGTTCCGCCTCCAGTTCCAGCCAGCGGCCCAGCGTCAGCGCATACTCGGTGGTCTTGCGCAGTTGGAGCGAATTGCCCAGCACCCGCCCCACCGAAAACCATTCCCGGCCAAAACCAAAGGAGCCTAAAAAAAACATCAGAACCAGACCCGCAAATCCGAACAGGATGGGCAGCGACCGCCCGGCCGTCCAAAAAGCAAACAGGGACAGCAGCAGAAAAGCCAGGGACAGCCCATACAGCGTCAACACGGCGCGGGTGCTGGAAAAACCAACGCTTATCAGGCGATGGTGCAGATGATTCCGGTCAGGCCGGAACAGCGGCAGGCCCTTGAGGCCGCGTCGCAGGATGGCCAGGCTGACATCAATCACCGGCAGGGCCAGCGCAAACAGCGGCGCAATGAGCGCGGCGACAATGGTGCCTTTGTGCGAGTTGGCCAGCGCGAGTCCCGCAATCAGGAAGCCAAGAAAATAGGCCCCGCTATCGCCCATGTAAATTTTGGCCGGCGGAAAATTGAAATAGAGAAAGCCCAACAAGGAACCGGCCATGCCGATGGCGCACAAACACAGATAGGGCATTTGTGAATGGAAGCCGACATAGGCCAGCAATCCCATCAGCATGAGCGCCACACCGCCGGCCAAACCGTCAATCCCGTCAATCAGGTTTATCAGGTTCGTCAGCGCCACGAGCCAGGCGACGGCAAAGACCGGTCCTAAGATACCCAGCGGATGAATCGCGCCGGTAAACGGATTTTTGAAATTGTCGAAATGCAGTCCCGCCCAGCAGGCACCCAGGGAAATCAGGATTTGTCCGATTAGCTTCCGCCTCGCGCCGAGCGGTTTTATGTCATCCCAGAATCCCAGGAAAAACATCGCGAGCGCGGCGATGAAAATTGTGCGGTAGCTGCCGGCATCCGCCGATGACGGCGGTGAAGAATAAGTGACAATCAGAAACGTGACCGCAAATGAAGCCACCAAGGCAAGTCCGCCGTAACGCAAGATAGGAATTCCCTGCGAATGATGAAAATCTTCCGCGTCCCTCCGGCTGACCGTCCGGAGATGCTTCCGGATGATTGGAATTGACACGAGCGTGACCAGGGCGCCGATCGCCGCCACCAAAAACATCAAACCGGTTGTCATAAATCACTTTTTGACCATCACAAAACGCAATCTCAATTTAGCCGGCATCGCAAATCGGAAGGTCGGTTCAACCAAATGGTGGATCCTACCAGAATGCCATTGATCTGCCATCAACATTCGCCGTCATTTTTGGGACACGCCGGGCGATGGTTCCTGGCCCTGGTTCTGCTGCTGTTTTACGGCCAGGGAACGGAAATAAAAGAATACACCCGCCGCCAGCACCCACACCACCAGGGTCAGAATTTTTTCCAAATGAGACATATAAAATTTCGAGTTTAGTTTAACGATGATCCGGCGCGAGGCCGCCGGCCAACCACGCGCCATGCGACCAGCAGCCCGCCAAAGATTGCCAGCGCCATGTTCACCGGTTCCGGCACCGCCGTGATGTCCAACGACCATCCCTACAATGTGCTCGTGCTACCCGCCGACAAATCAGCGAAAAACAATGTCCACGTCCCATTCGATTGCTTCCATTGAACGACGCCAGGCTCCCGCCATCCGGCGTATAGGAAGTCCCGGAACTTCCCGGCAGCGGGCTGGCCACGTTATGAATGTTCCCGCCGGTGCCCGCATCACTCAAGGTGTGCGGTCAAATTGCGCCATCCGCCGCCGGTTCAGAACCGTTGCGATTTGGCAGGAGATGAAGTGCAGGTTTTTTTACGACGGCTGGCCGCAAAAAATCAATCGTCACGGAGAAGAATAATTTCTGCCGCCCGGCTGCTGTGGAACAGTTTGGCCGGGACCAATTTCAACCGGTGTCGTCGTCAACGGAATCGGCGGCGGACCAATCACCGGTCCGCTTGCAGACAAGATGTATCGCGGGGCAGCCGGGGCCGGCGAAAGCGGGCCTGACGAAAGCGGGGTCGAAGCCGGCGATGGAGCAGCGGGCGCGGCGGACACCGGAGCCGCGGCCGGAGCGGGCACGGCAAATGCAACGGGCATGGCCGCCGTTTGATCGCGCCGGGCCATGATTGCGCTCTGGTTCAAAATCTCCACCACCGGAACAGTTCCCGACACGATTTCGGTGGAACTAGCTTTTTCAATGTAAGGCTTCAAGGACGGCACGGTGGTCATCACGGCGGCCAAGATGTCCTTGCCGGCGGACGGGGCTACACCGGCCGCCGCGGCCGCGATGACCGCATATTGCGCCGGTAACTGTTCAATTTCCGCCGAGACAATTTCGCCGGCGCGCGCCGGAGCGGCATTGACGGCCGCGCGGGTGATTGAATCCACCTGCCTGGGTTGCAGGGAAATGGCATTCGCCGCCGCCACGGAAGCCATCGTGGGAGTCGAATGGCCGACGGCGCCAATCACCGACGGAATGGAGGCGGGATTGATTTCTGAAATGATCCGCACGACCAGAATGGTCACGGATTCTTTTTCACTGTCCTTTGATTGTGACACCAAGCCCGCCGCTGTGACCGGCAGTTCCGGAGCGGCCACGCCGGAAAATGCCTGTTCAACATCGGCCAGTTGCAACGAGTCCCCGGCCAGCACTTTCTGGCCTGCAATCATTCCAAGTATTGCTGCCCACGCAACAATCCACTTCAAATTGGTTCTCATGATTATTGGAGACACCTACTAGAGAATACAGTTTAGTTTCTACTGGAAAATCAAGCGAATGTCAAATCAATTGACGCCACTTCACCGGGACCAACAGGATTTTACCATGGTGGACACGATTAACACTGCCCGAATCCGCACGAATAAATTCCCCAAGCGGAGCGTGAGCTTCAGGAAGCCGACAATGAACCGGCACCAGGGGTCAGATCCAAACTGAAATGATACGGCTTATCTGCCCGGCGTGGCGGCGGAAAGCAGGACGGTGACCCGGCCGGTCTTTTGGATGAGCGGCTTCTTTTTCTTCTTCTGATCATCATCCCCGGTGTCAGTGGTGGCGACCTGTTGATCGGCGGACTGGCTGGCCTGCTGTGAGGCGGCCTGGCTGGAGCTGGTGGCGTTGGCCGAGTTGCCGAGGGTGGACGTGGCCGCCCCGCCGTTGACGGAAACATTCTGGCCAAGCACCTGGGCCGATATTGTTCCGGTTACAGTCGCCCCGCCGACCCCGACTATCGTTCCCGCCACAGTGCCGCCGGCAGACACATCGGCCCCCCCTGCAGAAAGCAGCGTGCCGGTAAAGTTTTGCGCCGCATTGACCGTGCTGTTCTGGCGGGAAATCACCACCCCGGAAATGTTGCCATTGGCCGACAAGTTGACCGTGCCGCCAATTACTCCAGATTGGCCCAGATCAATGTTGCCGGCGTGTTCCGGCAGGTTGTCCGGATTGTTTGGGTTGCCTGGCGGAAACGTGCCGGCGGTCAGGGTAACTGTGGGGCCGCCGGCAATGCTGCCGTTGAGCGCCTCCTGAAGAATGCCGCCCAAGGTGGCCACAATGTCGCCTTGGGGAGTATTTACGAAGATATCTCCAGGAACTGCGGCGCTGCCCGGCACCTGCGATGGGTCAATCAGCGTAAAGGCGACAATGCCGCTGCCAAAAACCTGCTCGGCATAAAATTGAGCCTGTCCGTAGCGGTCCACATAGGAAACTCCCACGCCGGTGGGAGTCGCAGCCCCACTCCCGACATTGACCGTCCCCTGCTGTGATTCGACAGAGACAGTTCCCCCGTTGAAAGATGCAATCCGTGAACCGTCTATGTTAATGTCCCCCAAGGCAGTGACGTTGACATTGCCATTGCCGGAGGTGAAAATTCCAAAGCCCAACTGCCGCTGCGCACCAAGCAACTCCTGCGAGCCGAGATCCATCGAGCCGCCGGTGCTGGTGACGTTGACCGCGCCACCCCCAATCGCCGCAATGGTCGAGGTCAGCATGTCCAAGCTCGGCAAGGTTGTCGTTACGCCGTTCACGTTCACCGTTTGGTCTTCAGCCACCGTTACATTCACGGTCGCTCCGAACGGTGTGTTGGGAGGTAATATGAGGGAAGCCAGATTGCCATAACGACCGAAACCTCCCTGCGGGTCGGTCACACCAGTGGAGAGAATGCCATCAGTGTTGCCCAGCGATATGGAATTGGCATTGATGTCAAAGTAGCCGGGGCCGCCCAGCCGGTAACCGAGCTGGCCGGCACTGGTCGGAGAGGGGGCACTCGCACTGGCTCCAAAAAGTGCTTGAACGACTGATGGAGGGACCCAATTGACTGTATCTGTCTCAAAATGGCCGGTGGCAGGATTAACTACCGGCAGACCATTGACCAGGTGCAAAACAATGAGGGGTTGCGTCAAACCCGGTTCGTCAGCCTGCGACGCCTGTCCAGGCAAACCGAGCCGCCCGGTGGCCGGGTTGTAAACAAAACCCGGATTGCTGCCGAGCAACTGGCCGTTTTGCAGAACATCGTTGAACAAAGAGGCCCTCCCCACGATGAAGTCCGCCAGTTGTGAGGGGGAAATATTGGCGGGCACCGTCAGGCTGTCGAGCTTAGACGAATCCAATGCCAGGGTGAAAATGTCATCCCACGAACTGCCCATGCCAGGCAACAAGTCCGACGTTGGGATGCTGGGAATGTTGATGCCATAAGCAAACGAATAGGGACTCTGATTGTAGATCTGGCCGCCCACCGTGATGGACGTGACGTCGCCGGCGTGCAAATTCTGTCCGGAAAAACCGCAACCCGTCATGTCGCCGCCCACCGTAATCTGAGTCTCCTTGGTCGTGATAAGGGTGAGGTTCTCCATGTTGCCGGAAATGTTAAGGACCACCGGGTCGGGGTTGCCGGCTTGAGCCGGCGCGCCGGTGCCATGATCGGTGTCGCTGAATATGCCGTCCGTGCCGCTGCTGGTCGTCGTTCCACTGCTCCACTGGGTTTGGGAGCTGTCCGACATGAGCAGTTCCGTTGCTCCAGAGCCCGTTGCCACCAGACTGCCACCCGCCGTGGTGGTGATGGTCAGATTTTGGTCAGCCGAAGGAAACAAGGTTACGTTCCCCTGCAGGGTCACACCACCTGAACCGGCGGTGATGTTCAGTATCGGAGGATAGATGACTGGAACTTCATCCACCGGCTGGCCTGACAACTGCGGCCGGGGCAGGTTGCCAAGTTCCACAACGGACAAATACACGCCGATCCCGGCATCAAGATTCACCGAAGCATCGGGCGCGTAATCGAACAAATGAGCGGCAACCGAGCCGTCGTTGCCCGTGGTGTTAAAAACCCCGTTCGGATTCCGCACCTCCTCCAAATAAATATTTCCGTTCGGCGCATTGACGTTCCAACTTCCGGCAATCAAGCTCAACGCAAAGTAGTATTCGCCCTGGCTGTCGCCGACCGTATTGCCGGCGGTGATGGTGCCCACGCCATTGGCCAGCACGTAATGCCCATAGACATTATTCCCGGCGGTGATCGTAACATTCCCCGGCTCCGGGCCAAAGGCACCAGTGCCGGCGTCGTCGGTTTCGGTTCCGCTGGGAAGATAACTGGTGACGTTCCCGCCGGCGTTAATCGTCACATTTCCTCCAGCCGCGGTGCTGATCCCGCCAACGAAGGTGGGGCCATAGATGGAAACACCATAGTAAGGAGACAACTTATTGAACACATATCCCTGCGAATCCGACCCGGTGTTGACATCTCCATACAATGTCGTCACGTTGATGCTGCCATCTTTTAGAGTTGCGATGCAACCAGTGCCGGCGTTGGCCGCGCCGGGCGGATTGTCAACGCCCGACCAGCCCACCTGCACTTCGTAGGCCGCCCACAGGTTGATATTCCCATTCTGGGTTTGAAGATAAGCCCCGCCGTCCAAATAAATGCCGTCGCTGTCCTTACCCGGCATGGGTTGTGCGACCGTGGGAACAAATCCGGTGCCTGCGGTCAAATTCACGCTCCAATTTTTCCCGGCGTTAATGCCAGACACGCCATAGAGGGAGCTGTTAAAGGTGATGTCATTTCCAGCCGATAAGCTCAACGTGGCAGGCACGCCCGAGTCGGGCAATTTCCAAAGCGTGTTCAGAACAATGTTATTATCCGCCAGAACATTGATTTGCGAAAGACCGGCGTAAGAGTTGACGTTGACGACCGTATAGCCGGCTTGGGCGCTGGGGTCGGTCGCGGCTGAAGCCAGCCAGATGTTGGCCGGGTCAATGGTCAGCATCCCGCCCGTAAAACCGGGAGCCGCCTGGCCATTGATGGCTGACTGGATGGAACTCATCTGCGGGGCGGAAATTTCCACCTGCCCGCCATTGCCGCCCTGCGCGCCGCCGCTGATGTTAATGGCCGAGCCGGCCTGGTCGGAATAAGTATTGTCCGACTTGATGGTGACCGATCCGCCGGCGCTCGTCCCCGTGCTGTCGCCCTGGGCGGAAATCACCGAGCCGGAGCCCAAGTTCAAACTGTCGCTCGCGACGAGTTCGATGGTTCCATTGACGTTCCGGACCGAGTTGGCCTGGATCAGGCCGCCCTGGTTCACCAGCCTGGCCTGGGCGGCGATGCTGCCGGCATCCGCGATCAAGTTGCCCTGATTGTCCACCGACCCGGTGGGCAGCGTGACTTCGGCGCTCAATCCGCGGCCGTCCGGTGACATGGAAACCAGAACTTTTTCGCCGGCGTAAAGACCGATTTTTCCGCCCGGTGCGGAAATCGTCCCGTTGTTTTCAATGTCACTCGCAATCAGAAACGCCGAACCGCCGCCGACGGTGTTAATCCGGCCGTAGTTGACGATTTTGGCGGATGGCGGCGGCGTGTTGAAGAACCAGGCACCGCCGCCGGAAAGATCCGGCGCGGGAATGGCCGCCGTGGTCATGATCAGGCCGTGCGCCGCAATGGAGGCCTGGCCGCCAACATAAAAGCCGTTTTGATTCTGCAAAAACACATAACCA
The DNA here is from genome assembly GCA_963738245.1 of uncultured Verrucomicrobiae bacterium. Lineage (GTDB taxonomy): Bacteria > Verrucomicrobiota > Verrucomicrobiia > Limisphaerales > UBA11358 > UBA11358. Next base: position 331,248 of record CAVTWB010000009.1, on the reverse strand, counting down.
TTGGCGTTGAGGTTGCCGAGAATCTGCGATGGGTTGACATCATTGATCTGGTTCCAGGCCACCGAGGAGGACGAAGGCTGGACAAAGGTCGTGGTCTCGCCCGCGCCGATGTTAAAGCTCTGCCAGTTGAAGTAGGCGCTGCCGGAGGTTTGATGGATGGTGAATTGCGAGCCGGCGGTGCTGAACGTCGCCGCGCCCGATGCCACCGTGCCGCCCGTCGGGTTGGCCCGCACGTCAGGCTGGCCGGCAAGCGAAGCCAGCAGGAGCAGCGCCATGCCGGTCATTCGGCGATAATAATTGAATTAACGTGTGCTTCATGCTACGTTGCCTTTTCGACCCGGATTTCATCTATAACACTCCCAAAGCTCCAGTCAATTAATTGCATGTGACATTTTGGTTAAATTAAAATTGCGCGGTCAATCCGAAATTGAAATACGGCTGGTCCTGCGGCGTGTAGCTGGTGCCAATCAAAGGCAGGGAGAACAGGAACCGGGCTTGCCAATGGGAACCGACCGCGGCGGTTATCCCGAAACCGGTGCCCCAGAGTTCAGTGCTGGCCGGCCGCCCTTGAGGATCGAGCAGATAGACGGTGGCTAAGTCCATATAGACCGAGCCGCGCAAGGTGAGTGGGGTGTTTCCGTAAACTGTCCCCACCGTGTGCGACGGGGTGGATTGTTCGAGCGAGAAATGCCAGCCGGTGTCACCAAACTCCTCACCTTCGTGATAGCCCCGCACGCTGTTGACGCCGCCAATGCCAAATTGTTCGTTGCTGATCAAGGGCTGGCTGGCCCACTGGCCGTCCGCCCGGAAGGTCGTCACCCAATTGGTGTAAAACATGAAAGTCCGGCTGAACGTGGGACTCAACACCACCCAGTAGCCGGTGGAGTTCGGTGAACCGGTGATGCCTTCCAATGATTTTTGGCCATAGACTCTGGTAAAAATATTGGTGGAAATGCCATTGGTGCCGGTGATGGTGCTGGACTTGTAGGTCTGGCTGGTGAACCAGGGATTATAGCTCACACCTACTCCAAAGGTGGTGGTGCCGGCGAAATCGCGTTCGCTGACATCGGAGCGAATTGACAGGGGCAGATATTGGATTTGCTGGGTGGTTGCGGGTTTGGGCGAGGCGACGGTGCTGATGATAGGCGGCAAGGGATTGCCGGCACTGTCAACCTGCGCCTGTGTAGAGGTAAACTGGTTGGTGGCGTAGTTGCTCACCTGGTAAGTCTTAAAGTCCAGACCGCCGGAAAAATTAAACTGCAGGTTGTCCGGGGTGACAAACGGGATGCTCAATCGCCCGCCGAGGTCCTGATTTACCGTCACGCTCTGCTCTACATTTTGTTGCGAGATCGTGAGGTTGGTGGTCGAGGAAAGGACAGTATCGGAAAGGGTTTGCAGGCCGGTGTCAATGGTGGAGCGGCTGGCGAGGAATGTAAAGTCCGGCTGGCCGGTCGGCGGCGGCAGGTTGAACTTATGAGTGGCTTCATCGTAGCCGAAATTGCCGGGACTGCTCGCAATCTCATTGTCAATCGGCACCGGATTGCCCAGCGGCACGCGGTAGAAAGTTCCATAAGTGGCCACCAGCGGCTCGTCGTAGAAAGGCCAGTCGGCGGTCTTGTATTGCTGGGGCGAAAAACTGTATTGCGCGCCAACCGACTGGTCCAAATCCCAAAGATTGTTGTAAACTGCGGAGGTGTTGATGCGCAGGTCCGGCGTGCCGGGCGAATTTTCATTGTTATAGTCCACCTTGGCGTGCAGCGGCAGTTGATCCTTCACCCGGAGCGTGAGGTCGCTGGTGCCCGGGTCGGGGCCGGGACCGATGACCGGATAAATTTGCCGGTCTTGATTCGCATTGGCCCGGTTCAACTCGGCCTGGAAAATCGGGCCGTTGAGCACCATGTTCGTGTGCAGGCTGGGCAGCGCACGCATGACGTTGTTGGAACTGAAATAACGGTTGCCCTTGACATAGATGTCCGCCAGCCGCCCTTCGGTCACCTGCACCTTCACCGTGGCATTCGTGAGTTTCTGCTGGGGCAGTCCCAGCGTGACCGTCACATAACCGCGTTCATGATAGGCTCCCTGAAGTTCCGCCAGCACCGTGCGAATCCCCTCAAAACTCACATTCGTTCCGAAGGCGCCGTCAATGTTCGTCAAGACCTCGGACAAGGCGTTCGGCGGCAGCACGGAGTTGCCCGCGATCAGATATTTCTCGACTTCAAACCGGGGCCCGGCGTTGGTGGAAACCACATGGATGCGGGTGTCTTTTTCACGAGCGGTCAGGTCAGCCATTTTCTGCAACAAGTCGGCTCGCGCCTGCGCCTTCTCTGCGGCATCGGCGGGACTGGTCAAAAGACTGATTGCGGGAGGAATGGCGTTGGTGGCGACAACCGGCGGCGCGGCGGCAGGTGCCTGGGCCACGAACGGTCCTGTCGGCGGCGGATTCGCAACCGGGTTCGCGGCTGTGTTCGCGCCAATTTCCAAACCAGTGCTTAAACTTGGATAACGTCTGCCGGCCACCACGATCTGGGGAACCACGGCTTGAAATACATTCATCGTAATGATGCCATTGGTGATCTTGCCCGGAACGACGGCCACGCTCACCGGCGGATAACCCTGGTCGCGGTAGGCCAGTTGCAAGTCCGAGGCGGCCTTCACAATCTCATCCAGGGTGACATCCGGGCCGGCGTATTTTGAAAACACCGCAACCAGAACATTCGTGGGAAGCATCGGATTGCCCTCGACCGTGTAGCCGGCGACGTTGAAGTGAGCCGCGGCGACCTTTCCGACTGCGGCAATTGCATTGGTGGATGACGGGGAAACGGCCGCTGCTTGATCAGCCGGCGCTGCCTTCACAGTCGCGCCAGCCATCCAGCAACCTAAAAACAGCAGGAGGAAAATGACCCGTCGGAGCCTGCAAAGAAACGGGAAACGCCCGGCAATCATGTCTGCATGGCTCCGAAAAAGACATGACCATTCGCCCGCTGCATTTTGGATGAAGTTGTTGGCGGACAAAATAATCAAATTCGTTGGTGGCGATAACAGGCCATGACATTGCATTTCCCGGCTTGAGTCTGTCCGCTGTAACCGGCGCCGCCCCGCCAATGACCCGGGTGGTGCGACGCAACAGTGCAGGATTCAAAAACGAGAAAAAATTAGAAGCTGAACATTACAGACAGTTGTCAGAATTGTGACGATTGGGAAACATAGCACCCCGGAACATTCTGGCGGCGGCGCCTCCTTCCGCCAGACGCTTCACGGCCGGGCATTGGCGATGCGAAAACCGTTTCAGGTATTTTGCCTAATCGCCACTGTTTCGTAACAGTGCCCGCTTATTCTTCCAGACACCTGCGGGCTGGCACCATTTAAGCCACCTTGCAGACTGGTTGGCGAGTTGTGTGAAGCGCCGCTGAACGGTGGGCGGTTATTGGATATCTGAAGAGCCATCAACGCATGAAAAAATCGGAATTCAAATATCAGCCAAACTTGGCCATCCGGGAATTTGCCATACCGTCCGGCGGCGAATGGGTGCCGCAGTCAAACGGCTGGTCATTGCTCCATGTCCGGCAAGGCGCGGGATATTGCCTGCAACCCGGGTCGAACCTAGAACTGGTCGCAGGCTCCCTGCTCATGGGGTTCATGGGACATTTGCAGGGCGGCATTCGCGCCAGCCAGTTGGGCGAATTGTCCCTCTGTTCCTTCAACATCATTCCCGAACGACTGACCGGATTGACCACCCTGGGCGAGCAGCAATTCCTTAAACTGCCGCCGGCGAACGAATCCTTGTTGAAAATCCTGCCACCGGACAGTCCGGCGGCCCTGAAGACGGGCGCGCTGTTTGCCGGCAAAAACCGGTCCGGCTTGTTGACCCGTTTAAAGCTGCTCCAAATCTTTGCCGAATTTTTCCTGGTGGATGAACCCGGCCAGCCGGAATCCACCGAGCTGAATGGCGACGGTTCCAATGCCTTGAAACGCCTGCAGGAATTCCTGAAGGAGCTGCCTGCGTCCGAGCTGCTGGAGATGAATATCAACGAGCTGGCGCAGCGAACCCACTGCACTGCGCGCCACTTGAGCCGGATTTTTTGCAAGCTGGTGGGCAAGTCATTCACCGAGAAGCGCGCCGAACTCCGGCTGGAAAAAGCCAGGGAACTTTTGGCCGCCAGCAACTCCAAAGTGGTGCAAGTGGCCCTGGACAGCGGTTACAATTCATTGAGCCAGTTCAACCTGATGTTTGCCCGCCGCTATGGCATCAGCCCCGGCAAATGGCGTCGCAAACATGGCCTGGCAAACAAAACCGGTTCCGGTAAAACCGGCGGACAACGGTCCAGCCCGCCGGAAAGCCGGCCCGCTGCCCTGGTGGAGAAACTGTCCTTGAAGCCGGCTGGCAACCGGGACGGCAATGGCAGCACCAAACTGGTTTCCTCCCTTCCCCGAAGTCTGGCGCTCGTTTAGAATCCAAGCCGCGGCTCTGGCATTCGGGCGGTTCGGGGCGGGAACTTCAAGCGGCTTCCAACCAATCCGCGCCGGCAAGGTGATAAAGTTGCGGATAAAATTGCCCGTGGCGGCGCGTCGGCAGTCCGCCGCATAATTGTAGCGTCGAGCCTCTGGCTTAAACAAGGCACAGCGCCGACGCTACATCTTACGGCGAACGGAAGCGGTAGAAACCGGCGGGATTATTTGTCCATTGTGGGTCGCTGAAATAGGACGTGCCGTTGGTGCCGACGTAAGTGTTCAGCGTGTTGGTGGACACCGGCAACCAGACCGGATTGGCCAAGTTGGTGCAAGCTTCTACAACGATAACCAGATTACTGCTGCCGGTGATGTTGAATCCGAATTGATCGTTCGTTGGTTCCGATGGTGACATTGGACAGATTAGTGCAAGCACTGAACAAAGAAATTCCTATGCTGGTGACGCTGTTGGGGATTATGACAGTGGTCAGACTGCCGCAAGCAACGAAAGCATCGCCCCCGATGTTGGTGACGTTGTTACCAATTGCAATGTTGGTCAGGCTGGAGCAACCAAAGAACGCATCGCCTCCGATGCTCACAACATTGGTTCCGATCGTAACGCTGCTCACACTCAAACCGGAAATGTTACCGAATGCTGAGTTTCCGATGGTAGTTATCGGCAGTCCATTTGTCGTATCGGGGATTACCACCACCCCGCCTGAACCGGTGTATTGGCTGATGTTAATCGAACCATCGTTATTAGTCGTGAAAAGGAACTGGGCTTGCACCTTTGCGCAAAGCAACAACACCGCACCGAGGAGGCAGACTTGAATCAGGGCGCATCGGTTTTTCATAACGGTTCGGGTTGACCTGCTTGGATTCAATTAAGATGACTTCTGATACATTTTAGCGCGTCGGGCGGCTCCTCTATTTTCGCAATAACCGACGTAACCCATGCAACCAATTTTGCTCCGCCACCGGCTTTTCGCGTCAAATCAAGTGAAACTGTCTAAAAATCGCCAGCGAAATCATAAACAACTGGTATTTAGGCAAATCTGGCAGGTCGTTTGCCAATCTACGTGCCGGAGATACCAATCTACCTAGGTCGTTTGTCAAACGACCTGCCGGAGATGCGATTCTACCGAGGTCGTTTCCTCGACGACCAAGGTATTATGCCAGACGACCTGGGTTGTCCGGCCAATCCGGCGGGCATTTTGGCCGGCGACCCCGGTTGCCGGAATCATCCGGCAGGGAGGATGGAGTGTCTGCTGCCGCTTTTTATGTTAATTTGTTTGACCCGGCGGCGGTAAAATCTAATTTGCGGGATGGAACATTCACCCGGTTTTCTCAAGCTTGTGGCGGACGCCAAGACGCGCGTCCGCGAAATCTCCATTGACCAGGCCCGCGCGTGGCTCAAGCAAAATCCCAAGATCGTGCTGCTGGATGTGCGCGAGGATTCCGAGTGGCAGGCGGGCCACGCGGCGGAGGCGTTGCATCTGGGCAAGGGTGTGCTGGAGCGCGACCTGGAGAAAATGATTCCGGACGTGAACACGGAGATCATCATGTATTGCGGCGGCGGCTTCCGCTCCGCGCTCGCCTGCGACGCGGCGCAAAAGATGGGCTACCGCAGCGTCCACTCGCTCATCGGCGGTTACAAAGGCATGGTCGCCGCCAACTGGCCGATGGCAAAGTAGCAGCCGGTGTCAGCCGGCTCTGACTTAAAATGAGCGGACTCACGTCCGCTGCTACGGTGATTTTTCGAGCGCCGGTGAATTGCAAACATTGAGGCCGATAACATTTCCCGCAAACACGGCGGCTTGCGCGCCGGCGGCCACCTGCGGCTTGAAGTTGTCTATCTCCAGTCCCTGAATATCGAAGAACATTGCCGCCGGACGAAAATCGTTCGTCAGAAAGCTCACCTGGATGTTCGCAAGTTCCAGATCGCGGGCGTGGCGCGCAAAGATTCCGTAGGCGGGCAGCGTGCCCATCTTGCCTGGTTCGGGATAGCCGGTGCCGAGTTCCTTGGGACTGATGGCGGCGTCCTTGAGCGTGCCGCCGCCATTGCTGATGAGCCGGATGTTGTCCAGGCGCACGCCTTCCACCGGCTGCTCCGGCAGGCCCATGATTTGAATGCCGCTCATTTTGCCCACACCGTCGGCGATGACGTTGGAGATTAAAATGTTTTTCGCGCGGCTGTTCGTGGTCACACCCGGCGTGCGGTTGCGTTTGCCGGTGGTGATGTAAATCGCGTAGTCGCGCACGTCCATCATCGTGAGGTTGTTGATGGTGATGTTTTCCATGATGCCGCCGTCCACCTCTTCGAGCGCGAGGCCGTGACAACTGCGGAAGGTGCAGTTGGCCACCGTGCAGTTGCGGAAGCCGCCGCTGGATTCGGTGCCGAACTTGATGCGGCCGGTGGCGCTGCGGGAAGGTTTCATCGTGCCGTCCAGCAGCGTCCCTTCCGCGAAGCCGGAAACCTGGCAGTTGACGATGGTGAGATTTTCCGTCGGGCGCAATTCGCCGAGCGCGTAGGTGCTCTTGGGGCAAAGGCCGTCGTCGTTGGGCGAATTGATGCGGCAGTTGGAAACGACCGTGTTGCGGCAGCAATCAATGTCAATGCCGTCGCGGTCGGTGTCCATCGTGACATTGTCCACGGTCAGGTTGTCGCAGCCGGTGGCAAGGATGGCGAAATGGCCGCCGTGAAAAATGGTGACGTCGCGGATGAGAACATTGCGGCACAGCTTCAGCGCGATGGCCTTGTTGCCGAGACGCACCGGCGGCAGATTGGTTTCCGAAGGGCCGGGCTTGCCGGCGTGGTCGAAGCCGCACATCTGGTCGAGCATTTTGTCCGCGCGCACAAGCCCGCCGCCGTTGATGGTGCCGTTGCCGGTGATGGAAACATTTGTGAGGTTCTCGCCCCAGATGAGGCTGTTGTGAAAATAACAATGCCCGCCGTCCTGATAACCGCCGAGCGAATATGGCTCGGTCTCGTCATAAACATTCATGTCCTGCGGCGCGCCGAGAATGGTTGCGCCCGCGTCAATGAGCAGATGGATGTTGCTCTTCAGATGAATCGAACCGCTCAAATAAGTTCCCGCCGGAACGAACACCGTGCCGCCGCCGGCTGCAGCGGCGGCGGCGATGGCCTGGTCAATCGCCGGGCTGTCGAGGTTTTTGCCGTCGCCGACCGCGCCGAAACTGCGGACGTTGAAATAATTTTGGCCGGCGGTTTCGGCGGCGTTCAGGATGCCGCACAGGCAAAGCAACGAGCACCGAAAATTCAGGACCAGCGAACGATTGGCTTTCATCATTTGTGTTGGTTGTGGAAAAGATGACGGATTCAGCCGGTGCATAGCTACAAAATTCAGACAACAGTTGCTTTCACTCGACAACCGGAGGTTTGTCCGGCAAATTCACCGTGTCAGGGCCCATGGAATGTGGACTTACGAACCCCGCCAGGGCCGGAAGGCAGCAACGGTAGTTTGCTCCGCATCTGCCGTGGTCACCCTGACACTTTTCGATTTACGATTTGCGATTTACGATTTACGATTGCCAGTGCAGTCGCAAACGTCTGCGTAATTCGTAAATCTGTAAATCGTAAATCGTCATGACCTATCAGGTCATTGCCCGCAAATACCGCCCGCAGCGTTTCGCCGACGTCGTCGGCCAGGAGCACGTCACGCAGACGCTCGCCAACGCCATCGCGCAGAAACGCATCGCGCACGCCTATCTTTTTTGCGGGCCGCGCGGCACCGGCAAGACCACCATCGCGCGCATTTTCGCCAAATGCCTGAACTGCACCGGCGGCCCGAAGGTGGATTTCGACGACAACGATTCGCGCTGCCAGGAAATCACCGAAGGCCGCGCGCTGGACGTGCTGGAAATTGACGGCGCGAGCAACAACGGCGTCGAGCAGGTGCGCGAACTGCGCGAGACCTGCAAATACGCGCCGGCCAACGCGCAGTTCAAAATCTACATCATTGACGAAGTTCACATGCTCTCGACGGCGGCGTTCAACGCGCTGCTGAAAACGCTGGAAGAGCCGCCCGCGCATGTGAAGTTCATGTTCGCCACGACCGACCCGGAAAAGGTTCTGCCGACGATTCTTTCGCGCTGCCAGCGGTTTGATCTGCGCCGGATTCCCGCCGCGCTCATCACCAAGCACCTCGCGCACATCGCCGAAGCTGGAAAAGGTGAAGATTGACGAGGCCGCGCTGCACGCCATCGCGCGCGGCGCGGACGGCGGGATGCGCGACGCCGAATCCACGCTCGACCAGCTCATCAGTTTTTGCGGCGACAAGATCGAGGAAGCCGACGTGCTTTCGATGTTCGGCCTCGCCGCGCAGAGCCAGATTCTCGGCTTGAGCGAGGCCGTTCTCGCCGGCGAAATCCAGACCGCGCTCGACGCAGCTGAACGAACTCGCGCAAAACGGCAAGGATCTGGGCCGGCTGCTTTCCGATTTGCTGAATCATTTCCGCAACCTGCTGATCTTCCAGGTTTCGCGCGGCGATTTGAATCTGCTCGAAGTTTCCGAAGCCGAAGTCGCCGCGCTCAAGGAACAATCCGCGCTGGCCAACACCGAGTCGCTCACGCGCATCCTGGAAGTGTCTGACCGACGCCGAACTCCGCCTGCGCGACGCCGCGTCGAAGAAAATTCTGCTCGAAGTCGCGCTGCTCAAGGCCATCGAGGCGCGCAACGCCGTCAGCCTCGACGCCGTGTTGAAGCAGTTGAACCAATTGCGCGGCGGCAAAGCGGCGCAGGCGTCGCGCCTGCGACTGCCAGCCGCGCACGTCCAGCCGCAGCGCCACGCCCGCACCGCAGCCGGCGCCAAAGCTCCGCCGCATCCAGGACCGTCGCCGCGCCGGCTGCGCCAGCCGTGCCGCAGAAGCTGCCGCCCGTTTCCGCCGATCTGGCCGAGCTTGTGGACGCAAGCTCGTCGAAGCCGTGGGCCGCGTCAGCCCGTTTACGCGCAGCTATCTCGTGGAGGCGCATCCGGTTTCCTTCGAGAAAAATGTTCTGATCATCGGCTTCGACCCGAATTTGAAGATCACCTCGGCCTGGTGGACAATGCGCGCAACCATACGCTGCTGCAAACCAAACTGGCCGAACTCGGCCACGCGAACTGCCAGATCAAATTCATCAAGGCCGAAGCGCCGGCTGGCCGCGTCGAGCCGGCTGCGCCAGCGCCCGCTGCTGCCGCTACCGCACCGCCAGCAGCGCCGCGCAGCATCCGGCCAAACCGGAGCCGCCGCCATCCGCCGGCAAGAAAAAGTCCGCGCCCGTTCCATTCAACAAGGACGACTTTCAAGAACGATCCGCTGATTCAAAAGGCCCTGGAGATTTTCAAAGGCCAGATCGTCGAAGTCCGAGCGTAATTTTTCGATTTAACCATTCAACCATTCAACGATTCACAATTTATGTCCAGCATTGGAAAACTCATGAAACAGGCTGCGCGAATGCAGCAGCAGATGGAACAAATCCAGGCGCAGCTCGCCGCGCGCACGGTCGAGGCCACCAGCGGCGGCGGCGCGGTCAAGGTCGTCGCCAAATGCGACGGCACGCTCGCGTCCATCAAGATTGACCCGCAGGCGCTCAATCCGGCCGACGCGCAATTGCTCGAGGACATGATTCTCACCGCCGCGAACCAGGCGCTCGGCCAGGCCAAGGAAATTTCCAACGCGGAAATGGGCAAGGTCACGGCGGGCTTGAGTCTGCCGGGAATTGGGTGAAATGTGAATCAGTGCTGAATCGTTGAATCGTCCTCGCTATCGCGAGTCGACGATTTCAACAATTTCACACAGTTCAACACTTGACCATGCTTCCCGATTCCATCACCGCGCTCATCGCCGCGCTGGCCAAGCTGCCCGGCATCGGGCCGCGTTCCGCCGAACGCATCGCGCTGCATCTCGTCCAGACCGATCCGGCCGTCGGTGAAACAACTGGCCGACGCCATTCTGCTCGCGCGGGAAAAAATCCAGTTCTGCGACGACCTGCGGCGCGCTGACGGAAAAATCCCCTGCCCCATTTGCGACGATCCGCGGCGCGACGCGCTCGCTCGTCTGCGTGGTGGAACGCGCGGTGGATATTTTGAGCGTCGAAAAGTCCGGCACGTTTCGCGGAAAATTTCATGTGCTCGGCGGAAAAATTTCGCCGCTCGACGGCGTGGAGCCGGATGATTTGCGCATTGCCGAACTGGAAAAGCGGCTGACGCACGAGCCGATCAAGGAAATCTCATCGCGCTGGGCACGGATGTGGAAGGCGACGCCACGAGCTTTTATCTGGCGAAACGGCTGGCGCGGCCGGGACTGAAAATTTCCCGCATCGGCTTACGGCCTGCCCGCCGGCAGCGGACTGGAATTCGCCGACGAACTCACCTTCAGCCGCGCGCTCGAAGGCCGCCGGGAAATGTTATGAACGACTCGTGCTTGTCGTTTTCGATCTCGGCAAAGTGCTGGTGGATTTTGATTACTCGATCGCCGCCCGCCGGGTCGCCGCGCGCAGCACGCAGCCGCCGGAGAATCTGCGACGCCTTTCTCAGCAGCTCGCCCGCGCTGGTCCAGTTATGAAACCGGCCTGATCACGCGCCAGGAATTTTTCGATCAAGTGCGGAGCGCCACCGGCTTTCTCGGCGACATCCAGGAATTTGGCGGCATTTCGCGGACATTTTCACGGAGATTCCGCCGATGATTGAGCTGCACGCGGAACTGCGGCAGCGCGGATTCAAGACTTACATTTTTTCCAACACCAACGACCTGGCCATCGAGCACATCCGGCGGAATTTCCCGTTCTTTCAAAATTTCGACGGCTACATTTTTTCCTACGAAGTCAAATCGATGAAGCCCGGCCCGGCGATTTACGAGGCGCTCGAACGCATGGCGCGGCCGGCGCGGCGCGGAGATTGTTTACATTGACGACCGCCCGGAAAATATCGCCGCCGGCGCGGCGCGCGGCTGGCGGACGATTCTGCACGAAACGCCGGAGAAAACCCGCGCGGCTTTGAAGGCATTCGGTTTTTGAAAATAAAAAACGGCGCGAACTTTTCGTCCGCGCCGTTCCCCAGTTCCTCCGCTGGTTTCTGATAATTACTTCTTGGCTTTCTTGGCACCGACTTCGGCACGGTGGCGATGGTCTGCAGGATGCGGCCGGCGATCTTGTAGGGGTCGCCCTGGGAATTCGGACGGCGGTCTTCCAAATAGCCGCGGTAGCCGTCGGGAATGAAGGTTTGCGGCAGGCGGACGGAAGCGCCGCGATTGCCCACGCCGTAGTTGAATTTGTCAATGGACTGCGTTTCGTGCAGGCCGGTCAGGCGCAGATGATTGTCCGGGCCATAGACGGCGATGTGCTCGTTCTTGTATTTGTCGAACGCGGCCATGAGGGCCTCGAAGTATTCCTTGCCGCCGACTTCGCGCATGTGTTCGGTGGAGAAGTTGGTGTGCATGCCGGAGCCGTTCCAGTCCACGTCCTTGCCGAGCGGCTTGCAATGCCAGTTCACGTCCACGCCGTATTTTTCGCAGAGGCGCATCATGAGGTAGCGCGCGACCCACATCTGGTCGGCGGCGTTCTTGGAGCCTTTGCCGAAGATCTGGAATTCCCACTGGCCCTTGGCGACTTCGGAATTGATGCCTTCGTGGTTGATGCCGGCGTCGAGGCAGAGGTCGAGGTGCGTGTCCACAATTTCGCGGGCGATGCAGCCGACGTTCTTGTAGCCGACGGCGGTGTAGTATTCGCCCTGCGGCGGCGGAAAGCCGCCACCGGGCGGGAAGCCGAGCGGTGCGCCGTCCTTGTAGAGAAAATATTCCTGCTCGAAACCGAACCAGGCGCCGGGATCATCGGGAATCGTCGCGCGGGCGTTGCTCGGATGCGGCGTCTTCTTGTCGGGCATGTACACTTCGCACATGACGATCGCGCCGTTCTTCTTGGTGGTGTCGGGATAGACGGCCACGGGCTTGAGCATGCAATCCGAGGTGCGGCCTTCGGCCTGGCGGGTCGAGCTGCCGTCAAAGTTCCACCAGGGAAGCTCTTCGAGTTTGGGAAACTTCGCAAATTCCTTGATGGTGGTTTTGCCGCGGATGTTGGCGACGGGTTCGTAGCCGTCCAGCCAGAGGTATTCTAATTTGTATTTTGCCATGTGAGTGCGTGTTGTTGTTGTCTGTGTAAAACCGGTTCGTGCCGGATGCATCAGTGCCTTCGGTTGAACCTTGTGGCGAAATTTTTTAGCAGGGCGGATGCCAGATCGCAAGAACTTTGCTGGGCGAGCGCCGGAAATTCATTTTCACCGCGTCAGACAAGGGTTTTTTCGCTGACAGATGTTATTCACAAAATATGACAACGTCGGAAAATCCGCTGTGGAAATTTAGCCGCGCTGCGCAAATTGCTTCGGACTTTCGCGAAGCAGCCTTGCATCGCGGCGGAAATCGGCAATAGTGAACTGACGAAACGCCCGTTTCGGTTGTATGCTGAAAGTCAAAGACACGCTCCGCGCCACCGTCCATTTGAGCTTCGATGGCCGGGTGTTCAAGACCTATCACGGCCCGGACGCGCACAGAACGGTTTGACAACGAGGTGCGCGTGCTGCGCCATCTGGAAGCGCGCGGCTGCGATTTCGTGCCGCGCCTGCTCGAAGCGGATGAGAAAAACCTCCGCATCGTCACCACCAACTGCGGCAGCCGCGTCGAGCACATTGACGACGAACGCGCCAAGAAGTTGTTCGCCGAGCTGGAAAAATTCGGCGTGCGCCACGATGACGCCGACCCGCGCAACATCACCTACCGGTTTGCCGACGGACGCTTTTGTTTGATTGATTTTGAATTCGCCACCATCCTGTCCCGATGGCAAACATGTTCACTGAAACAGTGTCGCGCGGAACACGAATGCGAAGATGAAGCGTCCTCGAGCCTGCGACTGCGCGACCATGAATGAACATGACGCCGCCCTGAACAAGAAAACCCAAAACCGCTCACTTGAAATGGTCCGGCTGCTCGGACATCGGCCGGGTGCGCAAAAACAACGAGGACGCCTTTCTCGGCCTGCGGTTTGACGCGCAGGAAATGCACCGGCTGGGAAAATTCGGCGAGGCTTCGCACGGAGAAACACGATTTCACCTTCGCCGTGTGCGACGGCATGGGCGGCGCGAAGGCGGGCGAATATGCCAGCCAGATCGCCGTTGAAAAAATCACCACGCTGCTGCCGCGCGCCTTTCAAGCAGTCCGCCAGCGGATTGCAGCACCGGCTTTCCGGACGTGCTGACGGAACTGTTCGCGCAAATCCATCGCGCGCTGGTTTATCTCGGCGGCAGCTATGAGGAATGCCACGGCATGCAGACCACCATGAGCCTGTGCTGGTTCACGCCGGGCTGGATGTATTTCGGCCATGTCGGCGACAGCCGGATTTATCATCTGCCGAAACGGAAAAAGAAAATCCGGCAACTCACGCGAGGACGACACGCACGTCGGCTGGCTGTTCCGCAACGGAAAAATCAACGAATACGAGGCGCGCACGCATCCGCGCCGCAATGTGCTGCAAAAGGCGCTCGGCGGCGGCAACCAGTTTGTGGACCCGCAGGTCGGCGCCGTGGCTACGAGCGCGGCGATATTTTTCTGCTTTGCTCGGACGGATTGATTGACGGGCTTTTTGACGGGCAACTGGCTGAAATGTTGCGCGCCGATGACAGTTCCGCGCAACAACTGGTTGAGACTTCCGTAAAAAATTCCGGCCGCGACAACACGACGGCGCTGGTAGTGCGGGTGGTTTGAAACGGCAATATTAGAATCGCCAGCCACGCGGAAAGTTTCCGCCGCCGCGTGAAGGCAAAGTTGTTCAATGCTTGGCACTGACCTCTTTATGACCACATGATAATTGGAAATCAAATAACCATCGTGTCGTAGCGGCGTCGGCAGAGCGCCGCCATCTGAAATCATTCCCCAAAAATGCGGCTCTCTGCCGAGGAGCCGCTAACCAACGGCAGACTGCCGCATTTATTTTCTTTTTAATTGGCGGCTTTCTGCCGAAAGCCGCTACGCCGACCGCCGCTACGACGGCATCGGCTCCCTTTTCTCCATGTAAATTTTCCAGAACTGTTCCCAGAAATCTTCGTCCAGCGGATGCAGAAAGGGATAGCCCGGCACGACCGCGCCCAGGTGCGGCCAGTCACGCGGATGGTTCACCAGTTTCTTGCGGCACGGATTGTCGAGGAGGTAGAAGCAGGATTTTTCAAACGCGCCGCGCACGCCGGTCTTTTTCCCGCAGCACGCTGTCGTGCGATTGTTTTTGCAGTTCAAATTCCACGCCGGCGGGCGAGCGCCGCGCCAGTTCCACGGCCAGATGTTTGCGCAGGAATTTCATGGCGTTGCGCTGGTCGCTGTCCACGCGCAGGCCCATCCAGAGCAGGTGCAGATGGTCGGGCATGAGGACATAGACCGGACAGAACAAGCCTTCGCGCGCGGCGGCGTGAAGCAGCAGTTCGCGGAAATGCAGATGAAACATTTCGTCCAGCCAGCCGGTGGCGCGGCGTTCCAGCGTGATGGTCCATTGCACCACGGCGAATCCGCGATAAAACTCCGGCGCGAGGCGGGGCAGATGATGCATTTCCGGCTGCGCGGTGAGCGGCGGGGGTTTCATGCGGAGAACGTAGCGGCTTTCGGCAGAAAGCCGCAATACTTTTTGTAGCGGCTGCTCGGCAGAGAGCCGCCATTCTTTTTTGATTTTAATTGGCGGCGCTCTGCCGAGACGCCGCTACGCCGGCCCATCGCCCCTGCGGAATGCGGAGTGCTGCTGTCTCTTTTTGCCCGCCGCCCGCCGGAAAAAGGGAAAATATCGCGATTTTAGGGGTTTTTAGCATCGGAACAGCCATCCTGACGATCGTCATCGTGGCAATCACTATCGTCGGCGAGGCGATCACTATCGTAAGGATGACGATTACGATCGTCGGCGTCACGATAACTGCAGGCGGAATGGGCCTGCTTGGAGTTCAAATGACGCTGCTTGCCGGACTTGAGGCAGCACCAGCCTGCCGGACGAAGCCGCTTTTCCGCAAACCACAAATTATCACAGTCATTTCATCTCCGCTTATCCTTTGTATTAAATTAATACTTCATAAAAGTTATTTTAGATTTACTGTTTACATCTGGCGGCAGTCTCCTACTCTGTGCGGCAGCAATCAACAATCCAACGCACCCGCATCTGGGGTTTCGCCGGAACGTTAATTGGGCAGTCGGACGGCAAGCATCTCCTTATGAACAAAAAAAATAAAATCCTGCGGAAACATCGGACCCTCACCGGCGCACCGCTCGCCGACAAATCGTTGCACGTTGTCAGCAAAATGACGGGCAACCCCAACTTCCTCAAGCCGGACGTGGATCCGACGCTGATGACGACGACGGCCAACACGTTGCTCACGGCCACGGTGGCGGCGATTGATGGGACGACCGAAGACACGGCGCACAAGCAGGCGATCGAGGTGACGGTAAAAGGCCAGATGGACACGCAGGCGAACTACGTTGAAAACATCGCGCAGAACAATCCGGAGATCATCCTCTCGTCCGGCTTTGACCTCGCCAACCAGTCGCACACACCGGCGGTGGTCACGGGCTCCGCCATCAA
The DNA here is from genome assembly GCA_963738245.1 of uncultured Verrucomicrobiae bacterium. Classification (GTDB taxonomy): domain Bacteria; phylum Verrucomicrobiota; class Verrucomicrobiia; order Limisphaerales; family UBA11358; genus UBA11358. The sequence continues at coordinate 315,202 of CAVTWB010000009.1, read as the reverse complement.
GGGCGTGACCAACCCGGCCCCCAACAAGCTTGGCATCAAGGTGGAGATTGACCCGAACGCGTGGGGCTATGAAATCCAGGTGAGCACGGTGGCGAACGTGTGGAACCATTTGGAAACCTTCACCGACCCGAACAACATCGAGCTGCTCAACCTAGTGTCCGGCCAGTTGTATGGCATCCGCGTCCGCGTGCTGGGCGTGGGCAACCAGCGCAGTGAATGGAGCGAGCCGGTCAGCCAAATGGCCACCTAGCGGTGGGGCCACCTGTCCTTGCGGACGGCAAAAGAAATTCAAAATCAAGGCCGGACGAAACGAATCGTCCGGCCTTTTGAATTATTTGGCTGCGTGGAATGCGCCCCGCCCTGGTGGCCGCGCCGTCCGATTATTCACTGATCATTTCAGCCGAAGGTTTCAACGCGGCAGTCATCTGCCGGACGAGCCAGTCGGCCTCGGGCTTGCTGTTCAAATTTTTGGCGAGCAGAAATTCCTTTCCGTCGCGCGCTTGCATTTTCAAATCATGGTAGGCGGTATGGCCGACGGTCGCGCCGATGTCGCTGGCGATGCTTTTGATTTCACCGGCGGGCAGGCGCTGCTCTTTTTTGAAGGCGAACCATGCGCGTTCAAACGTGACGCCTTTCGCATTCACGGCCACGCGGCTGCGCCGGAACCAGAGGTCGAACACAAACGCGAGCATCAGCAAATCAATCGCGCTGAACACGAACTTAAAAAGAAAGGGCGCGTGGTTGCAGACGAGCAGGACAACAATGCCGGTCCAAATGAGGCAGACGACGCTCGCGCCGGACGCGAAGCCGGGATTGCGCGCGGCGGGGAAAATAAATTCCCTGTCGCCGTCCGGCAGATCGTTCACCTGGATGTGCGAATGAATCTGCTGCCGGATTTCGTCGAGCGACATTTGGAATTGAACCGTGGAGTCTTCGGGAATTGCCGGTGTTTCCGGCAATTTGAAAACGGGCACGTCGAAGGCGGCGTGATAATCCGGCCCGCTCAATTTGGCGGATGCTTCAAGTTTCCAATGAATTCCGTCGCCGCGCGAAACTTCTGATTCCGGCAGATTGTCGGGCAGTTTGAAAAAGACGGGGATGCCGGTCTCGTTCAAACCGGTTTGCGGCAGGTCGGCGCGCAGCCATTTTTCGTCCTGCCAGAGGATTTGTCTCGCTCGTCTGGCGGTTGTTCGAAGCGCCGGTCGTCGTGCGGCGGACGCAGCTCAGGCGCAAATGCAGGCCGTGCTCCGGCTGCAACCGGGTTTTGACTTGAATGCGGCCCCGGAGCGCGCCGCCGGACGCGGCGGGAACGGCGGCCATTTCAAAAATGCTCCGGCCGAACTTGCGCCACGCACGCGTGGTGTTGAAGGCAAAAACAATCATGCCCAGGCCGATGACGGGGAAAATGAGCGCGATGAGCGCGGCGCGGTTGCCCAATTGCAATTGCGGCAGCACGACGACGAGGGAGATGGCGGCGGAGACGGCGCACCAAAATATGACAAATGTCCAGAGCAGCCAGCCGGCCTTGCGCGAGGACGAAACGATCCGGCCGCTCATCCAGTCCGTTCGCTTGAGCCAGGGCTGTTCATCGTCGGCTTTCGTGGCGGCGAGTTCCATCGCCTGCTTTTTTGCGCTGATTCCAAAAATGAGGGCGATCAATCCGAAGCTGACGGCGGCCGCGCTCAAAAGGCCGACGGCCATCTGTCTTTTCATCCTGAATCCGCTGCCGAGTTCGTCGTGCAAAAGAAACACGAGCGCGAGGATTCCCACGATGGCGAACGGCAGCGCCAGAAGCATGGTCCGCTGGCGGGCGGCCTTGGGGTCAGCCGGCTGGTTGTCCGGTTCCTTGAAAATGAAGCCCATAAATTTGTGGCGCGGAATTAAAGCGTTTTCGTTTCGGGCCGGTTCGTTTTCGCGGGTCCATTGATGAATTGGCATAACTTGTCTGATTTTTTCATGCGCGAAGAATACATGAGCGGGCCGCTGCTGAAAAACTCTTTTGCAGGCCGCAAGGCATCGGCCTGACTTTGGCCGCGCCGGTTTCGTCGCGAGTTTAATTTAAGTTTCCACTTAAGTTTCCACCATTGTTTGCAAAGAAAATGGCGGGCGACTTGCGCCGCCCGCCATGTGAATTTCAAGCCGGCAAACTATCAGTCGTGATAACCGACTTCGCCGTGTTCAGTCTCGTCGAGACCGGCGCGTTCAACTTCTTCAGTAACCCGCAGACCCACCAGCACCTTGGTGACATAGGCGCAGAAGATGGTGCCCAAGATAACCAGCACAAGCGTCACGCCAACGGTTTTGATCTGTTCGAACAATTGCGGTTGGAACCATGAATCCGTGACATACTTGGTCAGGTTGGTCGCCAGATTTGGATTGGCGGCCTGACGGGCAAGCATACCAGTCATGAGTGCACCGCACATACCGCCAATGCCGTGAACGCTCCACGCATCCAGCGCGTCGTCCATGCCGAGCCAGCCTTTGACTTTGTAGCAGAAGAACCACGGAATGGTTCCGGCTGCAATGCCGATCCAGATGGCGCCGGACGGAAGGACGTAACCGCAAGCCGGTGTGATGAGCACCAGGCCCGCCACTGCGCCCGAGCAGAAACCAACCACGCTGGGCTTGCCTTTGACGACCCATTCCCACATCGGCCAGACGAATGAGCCGACCGCCGTGGCAATCGTCGTGGTCGTGAAGGCATTGGCCGCAATCACGTCAGCCGCGACGGCGCTGCCGGAGTTGAACCCATACCAGCCGACCCAGAGCATGGAAGCACCGATAAAGGTCAGCACCACGCTGTGCGGCGCGAAGTTTTCTTTGCCGAAGCCGAGGCGTTTGCCAAGGATGATGCACAGAACCAAACCGCTCCAACCAGAGGTCATATGCACCACCGTGCCGCCGGCGAAGTCGAGACCCTTGATTGTGGCATTGGCATTCCAGCAGCCATTCATCATGCCGTTGACGCCCCAGACCATGTGGCCCTGGGTGAAATACACGACAAACATCCACAACGTCATGAACACCAGAATCGCCTTGATTTTCATGCGTTCAGCAATGGAACCAACGATGAGCGCCGGGGTGATGATGGCGAACATCATTTGGAACATGGCATACACGTTTTCCGAAACCCAGTAGGAATAGCCCGGGTTTGGCGCGGAAGTGACGTTGGCAAACATCCAGCAAACCTTGGGGTTGCCGACGATGCCCTTGATCCAGTCATTGGTCATGCCCAAAGGACCGGTCGCAGTGCCATCGCCGCCGAAAATCATCCCGTAACCGCAGATGATGTAGAGGATGGTCACCAGGCCCGTGATCAGGAAGCATTGTGCGCACACGGACAGAATGTTCTTTTTGCGAACAAGGCCGCCGTAGAACAATGCCAGACCGGGCAGCGTCATGAACAACACCAGCGCCGTGCTGGTCAGCAGCCAGGCGTTATGACCGGCACCGGGGAAGCTAACATAAGAACCAGTGCTGTTAATCAGGTTGGTGTTGATGATGGACGCCCCGAGGCCGAAATTCACCGTCCAGTTGCCGTTGGTGTCCTTGTAGGTTGCGGTCGGATCGCCGTTTTGGAAATACGCTTCAACCGATTCGAGGCGTTGTTCCATGGACGGCCCGTTGGTCAGCGGCGGAGCAGCCGGAGCGGCAGCAGCGGCGACAGCATTCGTGGCCGCTGCCCATTCGTGGCCGCGTTGGTATCGTCAGCGCGCAGCGTGAATGTGCCGAGCGCGGTTGCCGCCATCAGAGTTAATGTCAGGAAATATTTTTTCATGGTTTTATTTTTAGTGAGGTTCAATGGTTGATTGATCAAACAGCCGCGTCACCTTTCTCTTCCGTTCGGATCCGGACGGCCTGCTCGACATTGGAGATGAACACCTTGCCGTCGCCGATCTTGCCGGTTTTGGCCGCCTTGATGATGGCACCCAGCGCCGCCTCGGTCTGGCCGTCCGCGACCACGAGTTCGATTTTTATCTTCGGCAGGAAATCCACGGTGTATTCGCTGCCGCGATAGATTTCGGTGTGGCCCTTCTGGCGGCCAAACCCCTTGACCTCGCTCACGGTCATCCCTTCGATGCCGAGTTCGCTGAGGGCGTCTTTCACTTCTTCCAGCTTGAACGGTTTGATGATGGCTTCAATTTTCTTCATATTTTTCTCTTGATGGTTTAACTGCTCCGGCCGGCTCAACCTGCATTCCCACTTTGGTCACCATCCGCCGCCGCTGCTGACGGATAGAATTCAACATTGCTTGCTGCATGGATTTTACCGGCACATCGCCTTTAGCAACGCCGATGCCAAGTCGCCAATTCTTGCGGGTGACTTATAAAACGCCTGTGTTTATTGGGGAATCCGCCGTGGAATTTTTTTGGGGAAGAATTTGTCCGGGGCGACTTCCTGCGTTCTTTTGCCCACACATAGAAATTTTAGCCAGCGGCCGGACTTTGCAAAATGATGCAAAAACCGGGCCGGCTTTGGGCCCGAATGCGGGCGGGAATTTCCCGCGCCGGACACTTCAATACGTCAGCAATTCCAGTTCACGCAAACCTTCGTTGCCCAACTGCCAGCGGCCGCCGCGCTTCACCACCAGCTTGCGGCAGTGATTTGCCGCTTCTTCGGTTTCGTTCACGGAGAGCAGTTGGTATTTCGCCGCGCCTTTGATTTCCGACGCGGCGCGCGGCATCAGCGCGAAGGCCACGCCATTGTAGTTCAAGGCCACCTCGTAGCCGGCCACGCCTTCCTTCTCGGCCACCGGATTTCGCAGCACCAGCGCGGCGTAACGTTTCAAGTAGGGAAAATTCGTCGCGCGCACCAGCACGCGGCAAAGCTCCGTCTGGCTGCGCAGAAATTCCAGCAGGCTGAAATTCCCCTTGTGTTCGCCGAGCAGAATTTCCCGCTCGTCCAGGCCGTTCAAATTTTGACCGTTCCATTCGCCGTGGTCATTGCGTTCCGTGGAATTTTGCCGGAACCACGCCGCGAAGTTGTCATTCACCAGCACGTTCAATTCAAAATGGACATGCGCGCGATCCTTGGTGATGACTTCGGCGCTGGAAGTCCTGCCCATCGTGGCGATGACTTCGCCCGCCTTGACCGCCTCGCCGATTTTCAGGTCGGGCCGGATGGCGCTCAAATGCGCGTAGAGCGAATAAATTTCCAGCCCTTCGACGATGTGCCGGATGACGATGTAATTTCCGTAATTCGACAGCCCCGGCTTTTTGCTGAAATAAACCACCGTGCCGTCGGCGGTGGCCATGACGGGATCGGTCGGTTCACCGTGCCGGTCGGTCTGCAAATGCCGGATGTCGAGACCTTCGTGCATCCGCGAACCGTTGTCGCGCACGCAGCCGAAGCTGCCGCTGGTCCACGGCTTGTCCGGCGCGGTCGGCGCGAAAAACTTCAACTCGGCGCCGGGCGTGAACAGCGCGTGGTTCGCCGTGGGAAATTGGAACGGTGTCTGGCCAAGCAAGCGGGCGCAGAAAAAAACGGCCAGCGCGGCGGTGAAAATTATTTTTCCGGAAACGGCAGGACGCATCATTTGAACATGCCCTTGTGAACTTTCGCCGAGACATTGTTGAGGCCAAGCACAAACCGGTCGGCGTCCTTGCGGGAAATGTCCGGCGTGAACGCCAGCAGGCCGTTGGAGATGCGGTGCGTGATGAGCGGCGCGGCCAGCCAGCGCCCGTCCGCCACCTTGTCGCCCCATTGGCCGAAGATGACCAGATGCCGTCCGGGATTGGCGGCGGTGTATTGTTCGAGCATCAAGGTGGCGCTTTCATCAAACTGGATTTCCACGGAGAAGCCGCCGGGCGAGTCAATGATTCTGGCCACAACCACATTGGCCTCCGTCAAAATCGGGTCGTGCGCGATGGTGATGGAAAGCGGGTCGGCACGCAGCACCGAAATCGTGTCGGTGACGCCGGCCTCGCCGGGATTGGATTGAAGATGGACGCGCAAGGCGCTGACTTCTTTCGCCTTTTTATCGGTCGTATGGCAGCCGCAAAAAAATGCCAGCACCGCCGCCAGCGCCAAATAAGTGTTGAATCGTCGCGCACAAACTTTCATAGTGGCCCCACAAAACCGCAACACGCGAACAATGTAAAGACACTTATGGGCAAACAACACAACAAAGACGAACACAAAAAACGCCGCAAGGCCTACATCAAACGCAAAAAGGCCGTCGCGAAGGCGAAGAAAACCGCCAAAACCAAGGCTTAAGCCGGCCCGCGTTTCGGATAGATAAAAAGGCCGTTCCGTTTGGAACGGCCTTTTTTTGTCCTGGTATTGGAAAACGTGAAGTCTTTTCTTTTGTCCGCCGGTTTGCCAGAATTACGCCGACGTGATTGATGACGATGTAAAACTTGCGGCGCTGCTGCCGAAACTCCGCGCCGCCGGCTGGCTCGCGCTCGACACCGAAGCCGACAGCCTCCACGCCTATCCCGAAAAGGTCTGCCTCATCCAGATCAGCACCACCGAAGGCGACGTGCTGGTGGATCCGCTCGCGCCCATCAACCTCGATTCGCTCTTCGAGGTTTTCAACGGCCGTGAATTGATCTTTCACGCGGCGGATTACGATTTGCGCCTCCTCGAAAAACATCACCAGTTCCGGCCCTCGGCGATTTTCGACACGATGCTCGCCGCGCGGCTGCTCGGCGAACGGCAGTTCGGCTTGAGCGCGCTCGTGGAAATTTTTCTCGGCGTGAAGCTGGACAAAGGCTCGCAGAAGGCGGATTGGGCGCAGCGCCCGTTGACTGAACGAATGATCACTTACGCGCGCAACGACACGCATTATCTGAAGCCGCTCGCGGACAAATTAAAATCCGCGCTTGAAGCCAAGGGCCGGCTCGGCTGGCACCAGGAATCCTGTGCGCGGCTGATTGCCGAATGCTCGCGGTCGCCGTTCGTGGACGCCAATACCGTCTGGCGCGTGAAAGGCAGCGCCGTTCTGGGCCGCCCCGCCCTCGCGATTTTGCGCGAGCTGTGGCAGTGGCGCGAACAGGAGGCCATCGCCTACAGCCGCCCGCCGTTTTTTGTTTTAAGCCACGAACGCATGGTGGACATTGCCGCCGCGGCCGCCGCACAGCAGCCATTTGAAGACATGGTTCCGCCCAAGATGTCGCCGCGACGCCGCGAAACATTGCTGGCAGCCGTCAAGGCCGGAGTCACCGTTCCCGCCAGCCGGCATCCGGAAATTTTGCGTCATGATTTCCGCCGTCCCAGCGAGGCGGAATTCCGCCGGTTCCGCGAATTGGAAAAACGCCGCGACGCCCACGCGCACCGGCTCGGCATTGATCCCACGCTCATCGCGCCCAAGTCCGTGTTGGGCGATCTCGCGCACGACTGGCAAAAGCACGCGCCGGAACTGATGAACTGGCAGCGCGAGCTGTTGAAGTGATTTAACTTCGCAAATCCGCAGCTTGCCAATTTCAAAAACGTTTTGTCTAATCAGGGACGTGTTCGATCAGCGGACGCTTTTGATTGGTATTCACAGGCGTTTCGTCCGCCAAAATGCAATTCATAAAATAGGAGCAATTATGAAAGCGCTCAATTCATTATTACTGGCAATCTGCTCAATGGCGGGCGCCGCCGCCGCGCAAGATTTAACCTGGACCGAACTGGCGAACCGCCCGGAACTCTGGCCCGCCCAATGCACGGTCAAAAGCGCCATTAATTTCGAAGGCGGCGTGAGCATCCCCGCTGGTGCAACCGTGGACGTCGTGGATTTCAAGGGCAACTCAGCAGACATGAAAACACTGGACGGCAAAACTTACTTTGCCGCCGAACCGGATGACACGGATGTGCTGGACCTGGCGCGCGCGGCCTACGCGAAGCTCACCCCGAAACAACGCGCGCTGACCTACCCGGCCATCGCCCAGCAACAGGAACTTTGGCCCTACAAGGTGACCATCACGCGGGGATTCAGTCTGGCACCGGGCAAGAACGTGCAGGTGGGCGACCAGGTGCTGGTGAAAGATGTGCAGTGGAACAAGGTGGACGTCGTTTCGACCAATCTCAACGCCCGGTTCGCTGTCACGCCGCCAGCCACGGATTTGATGGTGCAGGCGCGGAAGTTTGTGGAGGACAATTCGGCGGGACCGCGGCTGCTGGCCGTGCAACGTGCCCAGCAGGACGAATTGCTTGCGGAACAAAAGGCCAACGCCGAGCGCATCAAGGCAATTGGCCGCGTGACGCTGGAACTGGACGGCAAGCTCATTAATTCGCAGACGGGCCAGCCGGAGCCGCTGGATACCAACGCGCTGCCGCGCTACTATGTGTTTCTGCGCGGCCAAAGCACCTGCCCCATCACGCGGAATTTTGCGCCGTTGTTCATCCAGTATTGCAACAGCATCAAATCAACGCATCCCGAAGTGGAGGTGGTCTATCTGACGATTGAAGACCTGCCCGAGACTTTCAAGTTTGCGAAGGAACTGGGCTTCAACTGGCGCACGGTGAGCTACGAGAACACAACGATGCCGTGCGTGAATCCCTACATTGACGGCCGGATTCCCCAGCTCATCGTCATGGATCGTGACGGCAAGGTGCTGGCCAACGGAATTCAATCAACCGCTCCCGCAGCCCTCCAGCAATTGGAAACGTTGCTCAACGGTCAATGAAGTAACGCTGATTGTTGACGTGGAAACCCGGCAAGCCGCCGGTTGCAACTTCACTTGCCAATCACGCCCGCGTCTTGTCTAATCAAGTCGTGGTCAATCAGCCTCAACCATTCCCTGAATCGCCATGAGCTACACCACGAATTATCTCCAGTCCGAATTGGTCGCCGCGCAGGGAGCCGAAGTCATCGTGGTGGTCAACTGCATGATTCAGGACGCAATCAAGCTCGCTGCCAGCGATCTGCATGTCGAGCCGTGGGAAAATTCCATCGCCGTGCGCGCCCGCGTCAACGGCGTGCTCACCGAGGTCGCGCATTTGCCGCTCGAACTGATGGATAAAATTTCGGCGCGCTTCAAGGTAATGGCCAATCTGGTCACCTATCAGGCCGGTCTGCCGCAGGACGGCACGGCGGTCGGCGGCCCGGAACTGGACGGCGTGCAGTTGCGCATTTCAATTTTTCCAACGACGCGCGGCGAAAAAATTGTCGTCCGGCTGTTCGACCCGCGCGACCGGCGTTTCGATCTGGCCACGCTCGGTTTTGACGACTCGACGTTGTCGGGTTTGAAGCGCGTTCTGAAACGGACGAGCGGTTTGTTGCTGTTCACCGGCCCGACCGGTTCCGGCAAGACGAGTTCGATGTATTCGGCGTTGTGCTACATCATGCAGCGTGACGGCACCTCGATCAGCATCAGCACGGTGGAAGATCCGGTGGAATTCAATCTGCCGATGGTCAGCCAGACGCAGATCAATCCGGCGCAGCAGTTCACTTATGCCGTGGCGCTGAAAAGCATCCTGCGGCAGGACCCGCAGGTCATCATGGTCGGCGAAATCCGCGACGCCGAAACCGCCGCCATCGCGGTGCAGGCGGGGTTGACCGGGCATCTGGTCATCAGCACCATTCACTCCGGCGTCTCCGCCGGCGCGTTCACGCGTTTGATCAACATGGAAATCGAGCCGTTCATGCTCGCTTCAAGCATTCTCGGCGTTCTCGGTCTGCGGCTGGTGCGGCAGGTTTGCCCGCACTGCGCGCAGTCTTACGAACCGGAGCCGAGCCAGTTGAAAGTCGTGCCGGAGGAATTTCTCGCAAAGGCGCAATTTCGTCATGGCACAGGTTGCGAGCATTGCAATCAAACCGGATTTTCCGGTCGCCTGCCGGTGACCGAACTGCTGGCGGTCACGGAACCGTTCCGCGAAGCCGTTTTGAAAAAATTGCAGACCTCTGCGCTCGAAGAAATCGCCATCCAGGAAGGCATGAGAACTTTGTGGCAAAACGGCCTTTATCGCGCCATCACCGGCCAGACCACGCTCGAAGAAATCATCCGCGTGCTGGCGGCGGACATGCTCTGAACGGTTCTGGCTGATAATCTGCCGCTTGCCAACCGCGCCCGCGTTTTGTCTAATCTGGCGTGCTCAATCAGCAGACGCTCAACCGCCCCGCGACTTTTTCCGGCACCGGCCTCCACAGCGGCAACCGGGTCGACATGACCATCCTGCCCGCGCCCGCCAACAGCGGCGTGCGCTTTCGCCGCGTGGACCTCGCGGACAAACCGGAAATCGAGGCGCGTGTGGAAAATGTCGCCGACACAACCCGTTCCACCACGCTCGCCAAGGGCAACGTGCGGGTTCACACGGTCGAACACGTTCTCGCCGCGCTCGCCGGCTGCGGCGTGGACAATGCGATCATTGAACTGGACGCAAACGAGCCGCCGATTGCCGACGGCAGTTCGCGCGAATTTTGCAAAATCATCCAGGAAGCCGGCATCGTGCCGCAGGCGGAGAAGCGCGAGCCGTTCACGCCAACCGAGCCGATTGAATTGCAGTCGGGCGAAACGGTGATGACGCTGTTTCCTTACGACGGTTTCAAAATCACCTGCACGAGCGCGGACAAGCAGGGCCGTTTCACCCAATTTTACAGCACTGACATTACGCCGCAGACGTGGGAAAAGGAATTGTCGCACGCGCGGACGTTTTGTTTCTACGAGGAGATTGAATATCTTTTCAAGAACGGTTTGATTAAAGGCGGCAGTTTGGAAAACGCCATCATCATCCGCGACGACGCGGTGCTGACGACCGAACCGCTCCGCTACAACGAGGAATTTGTCCGGCACAAGATGCTCGACATCGTCGGCGACCTGTCGCTGCTCGGCCGCCCGGTGCGTGGGCATTTGATTGCGGTGAAGCCGAGCCACGCGGCGAACTGCGAATTCGCCAAACTCGTCCAGACACAGATGAACAAGCCGTTGCGCGCCGCGCAGACGTTCGCGCCGCCGCCGCAAAAAAACGCGCCGGAGCCGCTGCTTTCGGCTGACGGCGCGATGGGCATCGAGGAATTGATGAAGATGCTGCCGCACCGGCCGCCGTTTCTGCTGGTGGACCGGATTTTGAAGATCGAGGGCAACAAAATCACCGGCGTGAAAAACGTCACGATGAACGAGGATTTTTTCCGCGGCCATTTCCCCGGTCATCCCATCATGCCCGGCGTGTTGCAGCTCGAGGCGATGGCGCAGGTCGCGGGCATCCTGCTGCTCAAAAGCATCGAGGCGGCGAACCAGATCGCGTATTTCATGTCCGCCGAGGAAGTGAAGTGGCGCAAACCGGTGGTGCCGGGCGACGTGCTGGTTATCGAGGTTGAAATGACCCGGATTCGCGGAAAAATCGGCAAGGCCAAAGGCGTCTGCAAGGTGGACGGCGAAGTTGTCAGCGAAGCTGAAGTCACCTTCATGCTCCGCGACGCGTGAAACATTTACGATTGATGATTTACGATTTACGATTTGAAAACCGGCGCGTCAATCGTATATCGTAAATCGTAAATTTCTCCATGATTCATCCCACTGCCATCATTCATCCCAAGGCGCAAATCGCTTCAAGCTGCGAAGTCGGCCCGTATTGCGTCGTCGGCGAAAACGTCACGCTCGGAGAAAATTGCAAACTGCATTCGCACGTCGTCATTGACGGCCACACGAAGATTGGCAATGGAAATGAAATGTTCCCCTTCGCCGCCATCGGCATGAAGACGCAGGACTTGAAATACTCGGGCGGCCGGCCACGCCTGGAGATTGGCGATGAAAATGTTTTCCGCGAAGGCGTCACCGTTCATTGTGCGACGGACGACGGCAACGCGACCGTTATCGGCTCCAAAAATCTTTTCCTCATTCACGCCCACGTCGCGCACGACTGCATCCTCGGCAACGGCATCATCATGTCCGGCTACGCGGGGCTGGCCGGGCATTGCATCGTGGAAGATTACGTCATCCTGTCCGGCTACGTTGCCGTGCACCAGTTCTGCCGTCTCGGCAAACATTCAATGATCGGCGGCTGCTGCAAAGTGCGGCAGGACATCGCGCCCTACATGCTGGCCGACGGCGACGTGGCCGCGCCGTTGTTTGTCAACAAAATCGGGCTGGAACGGCACGGCATTTCCGAGGAATCCATCAACGCCTTGAAGCAGGCCTATAAAATCATCTTCCGCGAAACCCTGCCGCTGGCCGACGCGCTGGCCAAGGTGGAAGCCGAACTGCCGCAGACGCCCGAGGTGAAACACCTCGTCGCGTTCATCCGCGCCAGCGAGCGCGGCATCAGCAAATAAAATGCGGCTTTGGACGTTGCATCCAAAGTATCTCGACGCGAAAGGTCTCGTTGCGCTCTGGCGCGAGGCGCTGCTGGCGCAGAAAGTTTTGCAGGGCGCGACCAAGGGCTACAAACACCACCCGCAACTGCTCCGCTTTTCCAAAACCAAAAATCCGCCCGCAGCCCTGGCAACCTATTTGAAAGCCGTGCACGAAGAAGCTGTGTGCCGCGATTACCATTTTGACGCCGCGAAAATCGGTGCAAGGCGGTCGCGCGGGAAAATCACCGAGACGCGCGGCCAGTTGCTCTACGAATGGGCGCACCTGAAACGCAAATTGAAAAAGCGCGACCCGAAGCGGCTGCGTGAATTTGCGTCCGTGAAAATTCCCGCGCCGCATCCGCTGTTCAAAATCGTCCCCGGCGAAGTCCGCGAGTGGGAAAAGGTGAAGTAAAATCAGGCGGATCACCGCAGATTCCATTCATTCAGCAAACCTTTTGGAATTTCAGAAAGAAAGCGCGAAGGTGATTGAAAAGCATCGCTGCCGGTATTGCCATAGCCACCGCGAATCAGCGGATAGGTGATGTAAAGCTCGCTCCGGGCGCGCGTGATGGCGACGTAAAACAGCCGCCGTTCCTCCTCCTCGCCTTCGTTGCTCTCCATCGAGCGCGCGGAAGGAAACATGCCGTCGCACAGCATGATCACGAACACGGCGTCGAACTCCAGGCCCTTCGCCTGATGAATGGTGGAAAGCTTCATTTTTTCCGTGTCGTCGTGCGGATCGTCCTCGGCCTCGACGTTGGTGAGCAGCGCGAGTTGCGTGAGAAATTCCTCCACGGTGCCGAACTGAAAGGCAAACTCTGCGAGCTGCTGGATTTCGTCCAGCCGGCGTTCGTAATTGTCGTAAGTCTCCTTGAGATAATCGTCGTAGCCGGCGTCCATCACGAGCCGCAGCATCTTCGCCGCGCTCCTGCGGACGTTGATTCGGCTTCGAGCTGTGAAATCGTGGCGACGAATTGCGTCCAAGCGACAGTGGCTTTTTTCGGAACGGACTTGGAACACGCCTGCGAGCGCGGCCGCAATCTTGTAGGAGACGACGTGAGGAGGCTCTGACTCATTTCCGATTTCCGATTTCCGATTTCCGATTTCGGTTAGAGCCTCGTTGCCTCGGCTGCTACTTTGAAAAATCTGAAAAAGCTTTTCCGCGCCTTTGGCGGCAACGCCGGGAAGCAACTGCACGAGCCGCTTGAAGGAAATCTCGTCGCGCGGGTTGGCGACGAACTTCAAATACGCCGTCGCGTCCTTGATGTGCGCCTGCTCGAAGAACCGGATGCCGCTGGTGATGGAAAACGGAATCTGCTGGCGCGTCAATTCCAACTGCAATTCCAGCGCGTGAAAATGCGAACGGTAAAGCACGGCGACATTGTTCAGGCTCACGCCTTCGTCGCGCAATTCCAGCGCGCGCTGCGCGATGAACGCGGCCTGCTGGCCGGCGTCCTGGCACGCGACGAGCGCGGGCTTCACGCCGGATTTGCGCGCCGGCGCGAGCTCCTTGGCGAACTGGTTCACGTTCGCGGCGATGGCGGCGTTCGCCACATTCAGGATTTCCGGCGTGCTGCGGTAATTGGTTTCAATCTTGAAAACTTTTGCGCCGGGATAACGCCTGGGAAATTCCAGAATGTTCGCGAAGTTCGCGCCGCGCCAGGCGTAAATGCTCTGCGCATCGTCGCCGACGACGGTGACGTTGTGATGCTTCGCGGCGAGCAGGTCAATCAAATCGCTCTGGAGCTTGTTCGTGTCCTGGTATTCGTCCACGAGAATGAACTGAAACCGGCGTTGATAATGCTCGCGCAACTCGGCATTGTCCTGCAGCAGCTTCAACCACAGCGCGAGCAGGTCGTCGAAATCCATCGCGTTGGTCGCGCGTTTACGTGCCGTGTAACGCTTGGCGAGATCGGCAATCTGCTCGGCGAACTGCGAGAAATAACTAAACTGTCCGTCCACCAGTTCCTCGGTGGTCTTGTGCGTGTTGGCCGTGAGCGAAAAAATTTCATTCAGCACCGCCGGCTTTGGAAAATGTTTGTCCTTCTTGTCAATCTGCGCGTCCACCATGCAGGCCTTGATCAAATCCTGCGCGTCGTCACGGTCGAGAATTGTGAAATCCTTCTGGTAGCCAATCACGTCGGCGTGCAACCGCAAAATCCGCGCGCCGATGGAATGAAATGTGCCGCCCCAGAGCGAACGCAGTTCATGGCCGAGCAGATCGCTGACGCGCCGCATCATTTCGCCGGCGGCCTTGTTCGTGAACGTGAGCAGCAGAATCCGGTCGGCGGGAATCCCCTGCTCCAGCAGATACGCGACGCGATAAGTGAGCGTGCGCGTCTTGCCCGAACCCGCGCCGGCGATGACGAGCGCCGGGCCGGGCGGCGCGGTGACGGCGGCAAGCTGCTGCGGATTGAGTTCGCGCGCATAGTCAATGTTCAGCCGGATTTCCGGCGTGAACGGCTTCAGGACGTATTCGTGCGACATGAGCGGGAATTGAAAGGGCAAACGCGGACGGGCGAAAGAAAATTATTTTAGCCACAGATGGAACACAGATGGAACACAGATAAAAATCCACGCTCGTCCGTGTTCAATTCGTGGCTAATCATTCTTTGGGCGACATTTATCTTTCCAAGAAAGAAGCAGCAAAAGAATTGTGACGATGCCGGTGACGCCGACGCACAGCGGCGCGAGATAACGGTCCAGCGGCAGCGCGCCGCGCATGGGCAGCCGGAGTTGCGCGGAGAAAATCTCGCCGATGCCGGGGATGGCAGTTTGCGCGACGACAAATCCGCCACCGGTGACGGCCTGCGAAATCCCGGAGCTGGCGACGCGGAAGATCGGGATGCCATATTCCGCCGCGCGCACGGGCGCGACGCGTGAATGCAATTCGTGCTGGTGCCGGCCCCAGTCTTCCACGTCCATCGTCGGCACGATCAACAGTTGTGCGCCCTGCCACACCAGTTCGTCGGTCACGCGCGTGTAGCTCAAGTCGTAGCAGACGCAGATGCCGATTTTGCCCCACGGCGAATTCCAGACTTTCTGCTCCGGTGCGGGCAGGCCGTCGTGGAAAAACTGGATGGGCACGCTCTTGGCCTGTTTGAAAACAATCTCGCCGTTCGTGCCGACGACGAAGGCGGTATTGTAATAAACGTCGTTCGTGACGTAATCCTTTCCGCCCACGACGAGAAAACGCGAATGTTCGCGGCACCAGTTCTTGAGCGAATCCGGCACCGGGCCGTCGAGTGTATATTCGCTTAAGACGAAAATCGGCGCGTTGGTGTTCTTGGCGAGGGCCTGGTCGAGGATTTTGGGAAGGATGGCTTCGGGTGGAAATTCCATTTGGACGCCGACCAATGAGATTTTGGGCCGGAGAGGTTCTGCCCATGTGATCGCGCTAAAAAATAACAAAATGCCGGCGATGGACAAAATAATTGGCACTGCAATTCTAGACCTTAAGGAAAAAAACATGGCCGCGATGGCAAAAGCAAGAAAACCTATTCCATACATTCCCCAAAAGTTGAACGACAGGATTGAAAAATGTGACAGTGCATATCCGACATTCAGCCACGAAAATTTTAAGTAATAAAGTTCGCTGCGGAAATATTCGATGCCCGTCCAGATAAATGGAATCAGCCACGCGGTTTTAATTTTGCCCCAGCGCCGGATGCAGCCGCAGACAATCGCCGCGAACAGCCCGACCCAAAACGCCAGCACCAGCCAGAGCACAATTGCGGCGGCGTTGAAAATGCGCCAGAAGAAAAACAGTTGCGGCGCGTAGCAAAGAAAGCCGGCCGCCAGCCCGAAACAAAATGCGCGCCGGACGCTTGATTGGTCCGTCAGCTTTACCAGACCGAAGGCATAGCCGAAAATCAACAATCCGGCTGCGGGAAACCTGATGGAAGTGTAAGCCGCATGAAAACACGCCACGGCAAGCGCGAGCCATAGAAAAGATTTTTTCCAGCCCGGCGGTTCCACGGATGAATTCTGATTATTCATGGCCCGATGAAATTAACTTGTCCATTTAAGACGTTTGGTAAGACTTACGCGATGCAAAAGAACAAAACCCTGCTCGCGTTTCTGGACGACGTTTATGAAGACCTCGAATTGTGGTATCCCAAGCTGCGGTTGGAGGAGGCCGGCTACGCGCTGAAATGCGCCGCACCGGAAATCAAAAGCTACACCGGCAAGCACGGCTATCCCGCCGCGGCGGACCTGCTGCTGAAGGACGCGAACGCAGACGAGTTTTGCGGGCTGCTCGTGCCCGGCGGCTTCATGCCGGACAAATTGCGCCGCGACCCGAAGGTGCTGTCGCTCACGCGCGAATTTTACGAGGAGGGCAAGCTCGTCGCCTTCATCTGCCACGGCGGCTGGATTCCGATTTCCGCCAAAATCCTGAAGGGCAAACGCGTCACCGGCTCGCTCGGCATCAAGGATGATTTGGAAAACGCCGGCGGCATCTGGGTGAACGAACCCGTCGTGGAAGACGACAACCTCATCTCCAGCCGCACGCCGCGCGACCTCGCGGCCTTCGGCCACGCGATGGTCCGGTTTCTGGACGCCAACGTGCGGTGAACGACCTTGGCAAATTTCTCGTTGTCACCGGCCTGCTCATCGCCGCCGTGGGCGCGTTGCTCTGGTCGGGCTTCGGCAAAGGCTGGCTGGGCCGGCTGCCCGGTGACATCAATTATTCCAAGGGCGATTTCAGCTTCCATTTTCCCGTCGTGACGTGCCTGATTGCCAGCACGGTTCTAACGCTGCTGCTGTGGCTACTGCGGAAATGAGCCGGCACTTTCGTCATTGAATTATTTTTCGCAGTTCTTAAACTGTCCGCCATGGATAATTCGCAGCCGTCACAACTCGCGCAATACATTCCGATTTTGTTTCTGCTCGCCGCCGCCGTCGGCTTCGCGGGCGGGACACTGGTAATTTCCGTGTTGCTTGGCAAATACGCCAAGACCAGCAAGGCCAAGGACATGCCCTACGAATGCGGCGCTAACCCCATCGGCGAGGGCGGCTCGCGTTTTTCGGTGAAATTTTACCTCGTGGCCATGCTGTTCATCCTGTTCGACATCGAAGTGGTGTTCATGTATCCGTGGGCGGTGGTTTATCGCGACATGCTGGCCGACCACGCGACGCGCAACCTGATCCTCGGCTCGATGGTTTCGTTCCTGGGAATTTTGTTCGCCGGTTACATTTACGCGCTGAAGAAAAAGGCGTTTGACTGGAAAAGTTAAACCCGCTTCTCCGTTTCAGAACTTCCGTCCATAAAATTGAGTTTAGAACGCCGGCATTGCCCGGCGTTTTTTCCTCTCAATGCTGGTCCGCTTCCGCGCGAATTGCGGCGGCAATGTCGCTGCTGATTTTTTCGAGCGCACGGCTGTGGGCGGCGGCGAGCGCGTCGAAGTCGTTTCCCTGCGTTGGCTCGCTCGCCGTTGTGCGACCTGATTGCGAAATTTTATCCGCTGACTTCCGAACCACCCAGACCGCATCCACCAGCGCGGATTTCCCCGGCACCGACTCGAACCGCTGGATCTCGATTGAAACGCGGTAGTCGGGGGCAAAGTTCGCCAGCGACGCGGTGGACACCTGCCCCGTTCCAAGCAGCACCGACAGGTCGCCGGCCACCACGCGGGCGATGTTTTCATTCAGCGGCGCGGCCCACCGGTTGAACTCGTCCACGACCACGCGGTTGGGCGCGACTTGAACCGTGAATTGCGGCCGGTCCACCTCCGCAGGAATGGTCACCGGCCCCACGACGACGCTGTAATGCGCTTCAGACGTGGCGTCGCTTTTGGCCGTGGAGTTGAGCGTGTAAAATCGCGACGGCGCCGAGGCGCAGCCGGCTGCGATGACTGCGATGGCGGCGATTGAAAACAGATGTTTGATTTTATTTTTCATGGTTTTGCCTCCCCGGTTTTGCCGCGGATGAGCGCCTCGGGATGACGCTCGAGATAATCCGCGAGCACGCGCAACGACAGTGCCGCGTCGCCGCCTTGCTGGAGCAGGTTGTTGAGTTCGGCGTCCAGCACCGAGTTCGGCTCGATCAGCTGGTTCGCATTGCCCATCAACTTGTCGGTGCTGGTCATCAGCTTGTCGGCGTTGGTGAGCGTGCCGCGTGCGCTCGAAACGGTCTGGTTCAGGTTGGAAACGGTCTGGTCGAGATTCTTGAGCAGGGACGCGACGCTGTCCTCGACGGCCTCAAGCTGGCCGGACTTGGTCGGCAGTTGCACGGGATCCTGCGACCAGTCCAGGGTTGCCGGCGGGTCGTTGGGATAAAAATTGATTGCCACGAACAACGATCCGCTGATCAGGTTGCCGGTCTTCAATTCGGCGCGAAGTCCGCGCGCCACCAGGGTGTCCATCACCCGCTTGTGTCCGTCGCCAGGCTCTTCACCTTTTGGAAAGTTGAGAAACTTGACGCCGAACCTGACCGGGTCCACCGAGATGGTCACGGGCACGGCAAATTCCGACTTCTCCGCGTCAAACTGCGCATGGATGCCGGTGACCTCCCCGATTTGTATCCCACCAAGCTCCACTGGCGCGCCGACGGTCAACCCGCGAACCGACTGCTTGAAGACTAGCAGATAGGCATGCGGATCGTGGGGCGGCGGTCGGAATGCCTCGGCGCGGTCACTGAACAGGGTAAACCGGGCGTCCGCTTCGGCGGGCGGCACCGGCGTGTCGGTCAATGGCGTCTCGAACGCAATGCCGCCCGCCAGAATGGACATGACCGATTCGGTCTGGACATGGAGTCCGCTGGCGGTGAGCGACAAATCAACCCCGCTCGCATTCCAGAACCGCGTGTCCGGCGTGACGAACTGGTCGTAAGGCGACTGGATAAAAATTTTCACGTCCAAAACCTTGCCCTCCTTGTCCAGTTCGTAGGACACCACCTGGCCGGCCTGGATCTGCCGGAAATAAATCGGCGTCCCTTCGCCGAGCGAACCCAGCTCCGGGGTCAGCAACTGGAAAAACCGCCCGGGAACGTCTCCACCCACCGGCGGCGTTTCGAGCGCGGTGAAATTGCGCTCGCTCTCCTTCGACTCGCCAAGCTGCAGGCCGATGTAATATCCCGAAATCAAGGTGCCCAGGCCTGAAACGCTCAAACCGGACATGCGCGGCTTCACGACCCAGAACTTCAAGTCCTTCACGAGAAAATCTTTCGCCTTGGGATCCATTGCCGCGGTGGCGATCACATGTGTATGGTCCGGTGCGAGCTTGATGCCCGTAAGCGTGCCGATGGTCAGGCCGTCGTAGATGATCTTGGTTTTGTTCGCATCCAGTCCGTCGCCGGACGAGAAGGTGATGGTGATTTCCGGACCTTTCTCCAGAATTTTCGTCACGGCAATCCACACGCCGGCCACCGCCGCCACAATCGGGATGACCCAGACCAGCGAGAGCCGCGTGCGCTTCTTGGGGACGGCCTTCGCCTCGGGAACGTTTGAAAAATTTTCAGTGTCAGGCATGTTGAACCTCGCATTTGATTTCTTTCGCATCGGCGGAATCCCAGATCAGCCGCGGGTCGAAAGATTCGACCGCCATCATCGTCAATACCACGACCGCAGCAAAGAACAATAATCCCGGCCCCGGCTCCACGGACATCAGCGGCTGCAATTGAATGAGCGACACGGTGAACGTGTCCACGAACACATCCACCATGGACCAGCGGCCGATGGCTTCCACCATCCGGTAAAGCCGGACGCGCTGCGCATTGTTTTCAATCGAGCCGCGTTTCACGGTGAACAGCAGATAACCGAGCGCCAGAATCTTCGCGCTGGGAATCATGATGCTCGCGAACAGCACAATGAGCGAGAGCGGCCAGCCGGTGGGCGACCACAGCAGCACAACGCCCTGCATGATGGTGTCCGACTCGCTGCCGCCGGCCGTGTTGGTCGTCAACACCGGCAGCAGATTGGCCGGAATGTAACAGGCCGCCGCCGCGACCAAAAAAGCCAGTGTGCGCTGGAGGCTGTCCGGCTTGCGAAAAACCAGCTCCTCGTCGCAACGCGGGCAGCGTCCCTCTGCTGCGCCGGGTGCCGGGCGCGAAAGCAGACCGCAGCCGTGGCAGCTTTGCAGGCCATGCTCCATTGCGATGGGAACATTCGCGCTCACGATCTCACCTCCGCGTTTTCAGCCGGTGAAACATGCGCTTCCGGTTCCGCCCACCGGACGCGCTGCCACACTTCGCGCGGGTCAAAACAGGATTGGATCGTCGCCAGCAAAACCACCAGCGCGAACAGCGCGAACAACGCCGTGCCCAAAATGACCGTCGCGTAATCTGCAATCTTGGTCAACGCCACCAGCACGCCGAGCAGCATGACCTCAATCATGCTCCAGGTGCGCGTGAAATGCAGATGGCGCAGAAACAATCCGACCCACGCCGGCGGCTGTTCCCGCTGGCAGCCGATCACGATCAGCAGCAGAAAAGTAATTTGCAGGGCCGGTGAAATGACCGCCGCGAACAGCACCAGCACGGAAACAATCTGCTGCCCGTCCAGCCAGAGCTGATGGGCGCCGCCGACCACGGTGGTGAACGCCTCACGACCGGCGGCGTGGAGACCGAGCATGGGAACTGAATTGGCGATGATATAAAGCACCAGCGCCGCCAGCGTCAGCGCCATGGTGCGGTTGTGCGAATCCGCCTTGTGCCGCCACAGCTCCTTGTCGCAGCGCGGACAGCGCACTGACGCGCCCGGCGGGACTTCCGGCATCCGTTGCATCAAGTCACAATCCGGGCACGCGATCAGCGAAGCGTCGGTCAGTGGCCGGTTGCAGTCGGAATGATGATTGCGCGTTTCCGACATAAAAAATTTCGATTCAAAAACGGAACGCAACGTCAGCGCCGATGGACCAGCCGTGAAAATCATTGCCCCACATATACGAATAACCGATGCCAATCCATTGCACCTTCCACAACTGGTTCAGAAAATCCAGGACGAGGCGTCCATGCCCCTCATACATATAATCCGTGTTCAAGCCCTGCTGCAGCCCGTCATAAAGCTCGGTCCGGCTGAAATAGCCGCCCGTGCGCAGTTCATGACCCCACAGTTCCACGCCCGTCGGCACGTCCACATCCAGCTTGTTTGCCCAGCTTTCCGAATTCCCGTTGACGTCCACGCTCCCCGAGGAACTGCTGAAGCTCTCGGTATAATAATAAGTGGGGTCGGAAGACAGGGTGAAGATGGTGCGATACCAGGTGAATTGATATTGCACGTCCAGTGCCGGACGGACCGTCCAGGTGTCCACGTTCCAGTCAATCAACCCCAGTTGCCTCGCCTGGGCCTGGTTGGCCAGTCCAAACGCACTGTTCGCGGTGTAATTGTTCTCCGTGTGGCCATACATCCCCATGAAAGTCGGCGCGATGCTGAAGTTGTCATTGAACCAAAACCGCGCGCCGCCGCCGAATTGGATCGCAAAGGTTTTGTTCTCGTTCTGGTCGCCACTGAGCACCGTGTCCGCGTTGTAATGTTTCGTGGCCGTAAGATAACCCATGCTGCCCTGCAACTGCGGCGCCCAGCCTATGCCCGTATCGCCCAGCGGCCGGATGGGGTAGATGTCACCCATGCCGCCGAACTTGGAGATATTAAGATCAACGCCGCCATTGTTATTGTTGACCGAGTTGTAAGCGCCTCCACCGATTCCGTAGTCCCCGCCCAAAATGGTGGCGGATACGACCCGCGCACCGATTGTGTTTCTGAAATCGTTAATTTGGGCTTGCGTCAGTTGCGCGTCAACGGGCGTCGCGTCCAGCAACCAGGCAGCGGCTCCAACGCACGGAAGCATCAAGGTGGCACGGCGGTAATATTTAATGATCATAATTTTGTTGGGTTGAGGTCAGGGTCGGGATTCAAGCTCATTTTTTCTCGATGTGAATATTCGTTGCCTCCGCGGATTCCATCACCACGGCGTCGCCCGGGGCCATCGCGGCCAGCTTTGTGTCCAGGGCGGCTTTCAAAACTTCCGTCTGGCCGGAGGCGTATTGCAGCGTCAGCAAACGATAGCTGGGATCCACCGTCTGCACTTTGGCGTAAAAGTTGACAACCTGACCCGTGCCGCCGGCCACCGGCAACCGGCCGTCTTTCAAGACATAAATCGCCAGCTTCTCGGCCAGGGTCACCTTGATCTTGTCGCCGGGCTGAATCTGTTCAAAGTTCTTTACCTGCGGGCTGACCGTGCAGGTGATCTGGGTTCCATCCGCCAGTTCAAGGTGAAGGGTCCGCTGTCCGGCATCAACGCTCTTCACCGTCGCATGTTCCCGGTTGGACTCCACCGGAACACCGCCCTGGACCAATCGCGGTGCGCCGGCGGGCTGGACGTTGGCGTTGGGTGGCGTCCAGCACCCGGCCAGAGCCAACGTCATGATTGGAAGCGACATTGTGAAGACCGAACGGCTGAATGTTATTATTTTCATAATTGTGCCTGCGTTAATCGTTTTCCGAACCTGCCAGCCTGCTCTGATGTTTCCGATAAAAGCATTTTTCCCGCTTGAATCAAACAAATTCTTTTGCGCCGCTCCGCTCCCGGCCTTCACATTCTTGAAATTCTAACCGGATGCTCCTTTTGCACCGGCCACGGACAACTTAAGATTGACGAATGCGCCGTTTTTTTGCATTCATGGATTCTCATGCAGATTGAAAACCTGAAGTTGTTCTGTGATCTCGTCGAAACCCAAAACTTCACCCGCGCGGCCAAAAGGAATTCCATCACGGCATCCGCCGTCACCCAGATGCTCCACCATCTGGAACGCGACGCCGGCGAAATGCTCATTTTGCGAGGCAGCCATAAGTTTCAACTGACCCGGGCGGGGGAAACTTATTACCAATACGCCTCGGAGATTGTCCGGCTCTACGCCGATGCGGTCCGGCGCGTGCAGGAAGTCGGTGTCACCATCGGCGGCGTCGTCGAACTGGGCGTCTGCCACAGCATCCTCCTGCACCAGTTGCCGCCCTGTCCAAAAACAGTTCCAGCAGAAATTTCCCGGCGTTCAAATCAATGTCCGCCATGGCCTCATTGACCGGGTGCATGAACAGGTGCTGGACAACGACGTGGACCTCGGCCTCGTGTGCTATCCCCGGCGGCTGCCGGGGCTGATCGTTGACCCGTTCCGCCACGAACGGCTCGTGCTCGTGTGCCATCCGCGGCATCCGCTCGCCACGCGGACCACCGTCACCGTGCCGGACCTGAAGGGCTGCCGGTTCGTGGCGTGGAACGAGATCCGCTGGTCGCCTTTCTTGAGAAACGTCCCGAACTGCCAGCGCCACCTGTTCGCGCCGCACCGCGAATGCGACCAGGTGGAGCCGGTCAAGCGGATGGTGGAGATGGACGCGGGTGTCGCCATCCTGCCGGAGGCGCTGGTGCAGTCGGAAGTGGCCAGTCAAACGCTGGCGGCGGTGCCGTTTGCCAACAGCGACCGCACCGAGCCGCTGGCCGTCATTTGGCATCAAGAATCCAGATGATGACGCAGACACAGCGGCATTGATTTGGATGCACGCGCTCGCCATCGGCTATTCGCCCGCGTATCTCGCGGAGAACGCAGACGGCGTCCGGCAGGATTGGCCGCGCATTCCGTTGCCCAATTCCAAGGCGGCTTTGCTGGCATCGGCGGAATTGGGCAAGCAAGTCGCCGCGCTGCTCGACACTGAAAACGGAGTTGATGGCGTGACGGCTGGCAAACTTAAACCGGAGTTCAAAACGATTGCCGTGTTGTCCTCTACGAAAAATCTTTCCGTTACCGCCGGCTGGGGCCACGCGGGGCAGAACGGCGTGACGATGCCCGGCAAAGGCAAATTGGAAACGCGCCCGTTCACGGCGGCGGAATTGGCCGTAGCGGCGGTCGGCAGACCGCCGCAAACTTCCAGTGGTTTAGTCACCGGCGGACTGCCGTCCGCCGCCACATTGCTGGGCACCCACGACGTTTATCTGAACGAAGCCGCCTGCTGGCAAAACATTCCCGCGCCGGTCTGGGACTACACCATCGGCGGGTATCAGGTCATCAAGAAGTGGCTGAGCTACCGGGAATTTGACCTGCTTGGCCGCGCACTCACGCCGGACGAGGCGCGGGAGGTCACGCACATGGCCCGCCGCCTCGCCGCGCTGATCCTGCTCCAGCCGGAGCTGGACCGGAATTATCAGGCCGTGAAATCGGCTACATACGACTGGCAACCTTGATGCTGCCTTCGACGGCGAATTGTATTATGCCAGCCACGCTAGATCTTCCGACAGTGAGGCGTCTAACAGATTCGTTTCCTGGCGGCGGATGGAAAATAATTCACGCTAGGACTTTCTTTTCTGAACGTAACGGCAAAACAGTATCAGACTGGAGTTCAACGAAACATCTCCACTATATCGGGGGCGTCTACGCGATTCTCCTGCCGACTGCTTGGTTTACACCGCCACGAACTATTCATCTTCACGCCCCGCATCGTCATAAAGGTGTAGGAATTCCGTTCGAGTTCACTTTGACAGATTGCACCGGCGATGGATACGGAGTGGTCTATGTCGGAAAAACTGGGAACCTCCACTGGCGCTGGCGGGGGCATTTAGGACACGGCCAAAGGAAGGATGGAGGTCAGGTAAAGTTTGGGTTGGTGGATTGCCAAGTCGCACCCGACCTCGAATTTGCGCTGGAGCAGTTACGTGAAAATGCACGGATCATCTACACGGTGTTGGATGGGCCGGATCAATGTGCAAATCGGGATGTTCTGGAAATGTCCTTATGTGCACGTTTTGCCCCACCCTTCAACATTAAATCTGAAAGGTGAATAATTTGAAATCCTGAAAGTCTTAATGCCTTTCGGATATTCTCCAGCCGTTGCCCCGCGCTGAATTGCTTGCATATATATATATGGTGCAGTTCTCCCACTAAAGACCGGCAACTTCGGTTTTCTGTCCTCCGGCGTCTCATTTTTGTCCGCTGTCCTGTCCAAAAACCGGGAATCTTGACCTCTGACTGGGAGCAGTCGGTCACTGAATGCTTAGTGTCAGTGTCTGAATCGGAGCAAATCGCACGCTGATGGGGAGCAGTCAGTCACACACTGGGAGCAGTCGGTCAGTGATTGCTTCATGTCCGTGCCTGACTGGGAGCAGTCGCTGGCCGAGGGGAAGCAGTCGGTCATACATTGGGAGCAGTCGGCCGCCGATGGCTCCTTGTCAGTGACTGACTGGGAGCAGTCGTTGACTGAACGGGAAGCAGTCACTCACACATTGGGAGCAGTCGGTGACGGATGGGAAGCAATAAGTCACTGACTTGAAGCAATGGGACACTGACTGCTCCTTGTCGCGACCTTTTTGGACGGCAAAAATCACGCCGAAAACCGGTTTTAAAACGCTTCATTTATCCCAACTGCCTGCCCCGCGCCCGTTTGCGTCTGAAACGGTCTTTAGTAAAGTTGAATACTGCCATGGAGGGAGTATTCATGTTTACTTAACATGCTTATTTAAGGCAACTTGCGTCCACGCATGGCAGGACAATTGCTTGGGTGACGATGTGGTTAACGGGGTTCAGCGCGGGGCCGGGTGGTTCCCTCCAGATGCCCCACTCTTAATAAAAACATAACTCTTAAAAAAGTATGAAAAATAACAAGAAAGTAAATCGTGTCAGCCAGGCATATAAAAATATGCCGCCGACTGGAGTGGTCGCTTACATGGGATGGAACATCTCGTGCATGGACGGCAACGAGGCTTTTCCCAAGCCTCCGGTGCCGATCGTGCCCCCGGTGCCGCCCGATGCCAGCGCACCCGTGGACATGACAACCCGTCAAGCATCCCTGGCCGCGGCCATTTCCGCCGCCCTCGATGGCGGGACCGTGCTCACGGCGCTCAGAAACGAGGCGTTACAGTTCGCCATTGATGGACTGGATGCCAATGCATTCTACGTCCAGACGACCGCCCGTTATGACCTTGCCATGTTTCTCACCTCTGGTTACCAGACGGTGAGCAACAATCATGGCCAGTCACCGGTCGGCACGCCGTCCATCACGGGAATTGACAATGACGTCCCCACGCAACTAGCGGTGCATCTCACCCCGATAACCAATGCAATTGGTTACGAGGTGCAGATCCTCATCGCGGGTGTGTGGACGACGGTCAAGTTCTCGTCGCAGGCGCGCACCATCATCCTGATCGGTCTGACGACCGGCCAGGTGGTGCAGGTGCGGGCACGGGCGTTGGGCGGCAGCACGGGCGAAAGCCCGTGGTCTGTCCCCAGCTCCAGCATCGTGGACTGACGGTGGGGCGGAGCTGATGCTCCGCCGGGTCCTTGCGGACGGCCACCAAACGGCAAGGCGGCGGGGCACCGCCGCCCTACCAAGGCCACAGGCTGACAAGATTCAAGGCCGGAACGGGAAACCGTTCCGGCCCTTTCGTTTTGAAAAGGAGGCCGCAGAGAAAAAAGGGCCGCTCCCGGTTGGGTGGCCAGTCCGGCACGGACCGGCCCGCGTGTTTCACCAGCGGATTATTTCACCAGTTCGATGAATAAACCCTGACGGAATTGGATGTGGAATGACCTTTTTACAGCATAATCCGGCCGCAATGACGCGAAATCCCATTGCGCAGACCCATACCGACGACAGCCGGTTCATGACCGCTCCAAAACGGGAAATTGGAAGGAAAAACGGTAAACTCCTCTTGACATTCAACCAATTATTTGTTACAAAGACGTCGAGTCAGAAATCCGACAAAACTTTCCCAATGAAAACAACCATATTGCGCAAACCGGCGGCCCGTCTGGCCTGTAGGCTGGCGGTGTCGGCTTCCGTCACGGCCGTGGCCCTGTTGATTACCTGCCAGAATGCTTTCGCCCCCAGCCAAATCTACAATTTTACGTTCACCGGCAATGATGGCATTGATGCCTCGGGGACGGTCACCATTGACACCGTTGCCAACGTCGCTACCAGCGGTTCAGTCAATGTTGTAAACGTTCCACTCGAATCTTTACCAGGCACTACCACCGCGTCAGGGTATTTGCTTACGGCGGGCGGGGACGTCAGGGATTTTGATGGCGACGTGGTTACTTATGACACTGTCGCCAATCCTGCGAATAATCCCGTTTTCGATGGCACCGGAGTGGGTTTTGGCTCTAGCATTATTAACAGCAGCATTTCGTCTCTTCCTGCAACTTACGATGGCGGAACGCCTGTTTATGATACGATTGTTAATATTTGGGGTAATGGCCCAGGTTCATTCGGCATGTTCATTGGAGAAGCGAACCCAGCGGACTTGAACCCTGATGGAACTTTGATCGCCGGACGTGATGCTCAATGGGTTTATGTGTATAATGAATCCGGCTCAATGACAATCACCGCCGTCCCCGTCCCCGAGCCAACGACTGCTGCATTACTCCTCGGTGCGCTGGCAGTGGGATTCGTGGCCATCCGCCGCCGCCGCGCAACGGCGTAAGATTCGTTTCTGATCTGATTTCAAAAGCCGCCTCCAGGTTGAGGCGGCTTTTGCCATGCCGGAGCCGGGTGAATTACAATTCCGCCCTCCCCCGCACGCCGTCTGGACAACTTAAGATTGACGAATGTGCCGTTTTTTTTGCATTCATTGGTTCTCATGCAGATTGAAAATCTGAAGTTGTTCTGCGATCTCGTCGAAACCCAAAGCTTCACCCACGCTGCCGAAAAGAACTACATCACGCAATCGGCCGTCAGCCAGATGCTCCATGCCCTGGAAGGCGGCGCCGGCGAAACACTCGTCCTGCGAAGCAGCCATAAATTTCAACTGACCCGGGCGGGTGAAATTTATTACCAGCACGCCTCGGAAATTGTCCGGCTTGCCGCCGATGCGGAGCGCCGTGTGCAGGAAGTCGCCAACGGCAGCGTCATCGAACTGGGCGTCTGCCACAGCATCTTCCGGTATCAGTTGCCGCCCTGCCTGAAACAGTTCCGGTAGAAATTTCCCGCCAGCGCCCAGCGCCGCCGCTCCAAATGGTTTCACAGCCCGTTCGGTTGGACGCCCGCCGCCGACCGCCGCCCCCGGCACCACCGCCGCCGGACTTCGTTTTAACGCCGTTTTAATGCCGTTGCGCCTGCTTTTAATTAGGTCACTCGCGATGGTTCAGTCAAAGTGACGATGTATTTATGACTGACGTTATTTACATCGGCATCGTCGCGGCCTTCTTTGTGGCCGGCGAGCTTTACGCCCATTGGTGCGAAAAACTCTGAAAATTTATGGAAAATATTATTGTCGGCCTCATTGCCGTCGCGCTGTTCGCGTATTTGTTCATCGCGATGGTTTATCCTGAAAAATTTTAACAACTGCCAACCATGAACTCTTCCGGCTGGCTGCAACTCGCGCTTTATGTCGGCGCGCTCGCGCTCATCACCAAACCGATGGGGCTTTACCTCATGCGGGTGCTTGATGCGAACGGCAAAACCTGGCTCGACCCGGTGATCCGGCCGGTCGAACGCCTTTCCTACTGGGTCATGGGCGTGCGCCCGGAGCAGGAGCAAAACTGGCGGCAATACACCTGGGCGATGCTGCTGTTCAGTTTGGTAAGCTGCTTGTTCACCTACGCCATCCTGCGGCTGCAAAATTTTCTGCCGCTGAATCCGCAGAACTTCAGCGCACTCTCGCCGGATCTGGCGTTCAATACCGCCATCAGCTTCACGACCAACACCAACTGGCAGAGCTATTCCGGCGAATCCACGATGTCCTATCTCTCGCAGATGGTCGCGCTGGTGATTCACAATTTCGGCTCGGCGGCCACCGGCATCGCCATCGCCGCAGCGCTCGTGCGCGGCATCGCGCGGCACTCCACGCAACTGCTCGGCAACTTCTGGGTGGACCTAGTGCGTATCGCTTATTATCTGCTGGTGCCGATTTGCCTGGTTTTTGCGGTCGTGCTGGTGTCGCAAGGCATGATTCAAAACTTCAAACCCTACACCACGGCGAAGCTCGTCGAATCTTACTCCATCCAGGTTCAGCAAACGGATGCCAAAGGCCAGCCGGTGACCACGAATGTCGCGGTCACGGTGCAGTCGCCCAAGCTGGATGCCAAAGGCCAGCCGCTGATGACCAATGGCGTGGCGGTGATGATGGATGTGCCGCAGCTTGACGCGAAAGGCCAGCCGATCATGACCAACATGCCCGTCATGGTGAGTCAAACTGTGGACACGCAGTCCATCTCGCAAGGACCGATGGCATCGCAGGTCGCCATCAAAATGCTCGGCACAAACGGCGGCGGCAACACCAACGCCAACGCCGCGCATCCGTTTGAAAATCCCACGCCGCTCTCCAACTTTTTGCAAATGCTGTCCATCTTCGCCATCGGCAGCGGGCTGACGTGGTATCTCGGGCGCATGACCAAAAACCAGGCGCACGGCTGGGCGGTCTGGGCGACCATGACGATTTTGTTTCTCGCCGGTGTGTTCATCGCGTGGCACTCGGAGGCCGCCGGCAATCCGATTCACCAGCAGCTTGGCGTCGCCGCGGCGGACGGCAACATGGAAGGCAAGGAAGTCCGTTTCGGCATTTTCAATTCCGCGCTGTTCGCCACCATCACGACCGACGCCTCCTGCGGCGCGGTCAATTCCATGCACGATTCGTTCACGCCGCTCGGCGGGTTCGTGCCGCTGTTCAACATCCAGCTCGGCGAAATTATTTTTGGCGGCGTCGGCGCGGGACTCTATGGAATGCTCGTGTTCGTCGTGCTGGCGGTGTTCATCGCCGGGCTGATGGTCGGGCGCACGCCGGAATATCTCGGCAAAAAAATCCAGTCTTACGAGGTGAAAATGGCCATGCTGGCGCTGTTGATTCTCGCCGTTGACATCCTGGGCTTTTCCGCCTGGGCGGTGGTCAGCCAATGGGGATTGGCCGGGTTGAACAACAACGGCCCGCACGGCTTGAGCGAAATTCTCTATGCCTATTCAGCTCCTGCACCGGCAACAACGGCAGCGCCTTCGCCGGCCTGAACGCCAACACGCCGTGGTATAACACCACGCTTGGCGTCGCGATGTTCATCGGCCGGTTTCTGATGATCATTCCCATCATGGCGATGGCCGGCTCGCTGGCGCAAAAGAAACTCGTCCCGGTCAGCGCGGGCACCTTTCCGGTGACGGGCTTCACGTTTGTCGTGTTGCTAATCGGCACCGTGCTGCTCATTGGCGCGCTGAATTTTCTCCCGGTGCTGACGCTTGGCCCGGTTGTCGAACATTTCCTGATGCTCCAGGGAAAACTTTTCTAACCACGGATAAACACAGATGAACACGGATAAACAACAAGACGCAGAGTTAATGGTGCGAAATCTTGCACATCCAAGAAAGCCGATGCTCGAACCCCAAACCGAGCGCCAGCTTTGTGCGCGGTTCGATTTCAATTCTTATCCGTGTCCATCCGTGTTTATCCGTGGTTAATAAAATTATGACTCACAAAGCTCCATCCCTTTTCGATTGGAAAATCGCCGGCCCGGCGGTGGGCGACGCCTTCAAAAAGCTCGACCCGCGCTTGATGGTCAAAAATCCCGTCATGTTCGTGACGATGGTGGGCGCGGCGCTGACCACCGTCGGCATTTTTACCGCCCACACCGACCGCAGCTTCATCGCGCAGCTCGCGGTCTGGCTCTGGTTCACCGTTCTGTTCGCCAACTTCGCCGAAGCTGTCGCCGAAGGCCGCGGCAAGGCGCAGGCGCAGGCGCTGCGCGGCACGCGCGTAAACACCGTCGCCCGCCGCGTCGGCAAAAACGGCAAGGTGGAAGAAGTCAGCGCCGAAGGCCTGCGCAAAGACGATGTCGTTTTCGTGCGCGCCGGTGAAATGATTCCCGCCGACGGCGACGTCATCGAAGGCGCGGCCACGGTGGACGAATCCGCCATCACCGGCGAATCCGCGCCCGTCATCCGCGAAAGCGGCGGCGACCGCAGCGCCGTCACCGGCGGCACGCGCGTGTTGTCCGACGAAATCAAAATCCGCGTTTCGATCAATCCCGGCGAGGGTTTTCTGGACCGCATGATCGCGCTGGTCGAAGGCGCGGCGCGGCAGAAAACGCCAAACGAAATCGCGCTCACGATTTTGCTCTCGGCGTTGACGCTTATTTTTCTGCTGGTTTGCGTGACGCTGAAACCGTTCGGCATTTATTCCGCCACGGTGTTTTCCGTGCCCGTGCTGATCGCGCTGCTGGTGTGTTTGATTCCCACGACCATCGGCGGCTTGTTGAGCGCCATCGGCATCGCGGGCATGGACCGTTTGCTGCAACACAACGTCCTCGCGATGAGCGGGCGCGCGGTGGAAGCTTCCGGCGACGTGGACGTGCTGCTGCTCGACAAAACCGGCACCATCACGCTCGGCAACCGCCAGGCCACAGAATTCCTGCCCGCGCCGCTAATCACCATTGAACGCCTTGCCGACGCCGCGCAGCTCGCGTCGCTCGCTGATGAAACGCCGGAAGGCCGCAGCATCGCCGTGCTCGCCAAGGAAAAATTCGGTCTGCGCGGTCGCGAGGTCGCGGCGGCGCGGGCCGTTTTTGTCCCGTTCACAGCGCAGACGCGCATGAGCGGCGTGGATTTGTCCGCCGTTGACGGCCAGCCCGCGCGCCGCATCCGCAAAGGCGCGGCGGAGGCGATGAAAGTTTTCGTTGACCGCGAAGGCGGCCTGTTTCCAAAAATCGTTTCCGACACCGTGGACACCGTTTCGCGCTCTGGCGGCACGCCGCTCGTCGTTGCCGAAGGCCGCGATGTGCTCGGCGTGATCCATCTCAAGGACATTGTCAAAGGCGGCATCAAGGAACGGTTCGCGCAGTTGCGCAAAATGGGCATCCGCACCGTGATGATCACCGGCGACAACAAGCTCACCGCCACCGCCATCGCCGCCGAGGCGGGCGTGGACGATTTTCTGGCCGAGGCCAAACCCGAGGACAAGCTCGCGCTCATCCGCAAGGAGCAGGCTGGCGGCCGCATGGTTGCCATGATTGGCGACGGCACCAACGACGCGCCCGCGCTCGCGCAAGCTGATGTTGGCGTGGCCATGAACACGGGCACGCAAGCCGCCAAGGAGGCGGGGAACATGGTGGATCTCGATTCGAACCCGACGAAGCTCATTGAGATCATCGAAATCGGCAAGCAACTGCTCATCACGCGGGGCTCGCTGACGACCTTCAGCATCGCGAACGACGTGGCGAAATACTTCGCCATCATTCCCGCGATGCTGATGGCCACGTTCCCCGCCATCGCGCCGCTCAACGTCATGCACCTGCACAGTCCGAACAGCGCGATCTTGAGCGCAATTATTTTCAACGCGCTCATCATCGTCGCGCTGATTCCGCTGGCGCTGCGCGGCGTGAAGTTCAAACCGATTGGCGCGCTCCAGATTTTGCAGCGCAACCTGCTCATCTACGGCCTCGGCGGCGTCATCATTCCGTTCATCGGCATCAAGGTGATTGATGTCCTCATCACCGGTTTGAAACTCTGTAACTCAACGCCTGAATATTATGAAAAATCTATTCTCTGAAATCCGCGCCGCCGTGATGGTCACGCTCGTGTTCGCCGTCGTCTGCTGCGGCATTTATCCGCTCGTCGTGTTCGGCGTCTCGGCCAAATCCTCTTTCATGACAAGGCCAACGGCAGTCTGATTGTCGGCAAGGACGGCACGATCCACGGTTCGCGCCTGATCGGCCAGCAGTTCACCCTCGACAAATATTTCATTTCCCGCCCGTCCGACGCGGGCGCCAACGGCATGGCCTACGACCCGACCGCTTCCGGCGGCAGCAACCTTGGCCCGACCTCGCAAAAGCTGCACGACATCATTGCACAAAATATTGCGTCCTACCGCACACAAAACAATCTCGACACCAACACGCCTGTGCCGGCCGACGCCGTGACCGCCTCCGCCAGCGGCCTGGATCCGGACATCAGCCTGCGCAACGCCGAACTGCAGGCTCCGCGCGTCGCGAAGGCCAGAAATCTGCCGCTGGAAAAAGTTTTGTCACTTGTCCGCGCCAACACCGATCCCGCCAGCTTCGGAATTTTGGGCGAGCCGGGCGTGAATGTTTTGGCTCTGAATCTGGCGCTCGACCAGTTAAAGTGACCGCGTGACCGAGCGCGACCGTCCCAACCCCGATGCGTTGCTCGCCGCGATTCAACGCGACGAGACCCGGCTGCGGCGCGGCAAGCTAAAGGTCTTTCTCGGCATGTGTGCCGGCGTGGGCAAGACCTACGCGATGCTGGAAGCTGCCCGCCGCGAATTCGCCGCCGGACGCGATGTCGTCATCGGCTACCTCGAAACGCACGGACGCAAGGAAACCGACGCGCTGGCGGAAGGTTTGCCGATCATTCCCCGCCGGCAAATCGAATATCGCGGAATGCAGTTGAGCGAATTTGATCTGGACGCCGCGCTCGCCCGCAAACCAAAACTCATTCTCGTGGACGAATTCGCGCATTCCAACGCGCCGGAATCGCGTCATCCGAAACGCTATCAGGACGTGCTGGAACTGCTCGACGCGGGCATTGATGTTTTCACCACGCTCAACATCCAGCACATCGAGAGCCGCGCGGAAGCCGTCGCCCAGATCACCGGCGTGACCATTCACGAAACCGTGCCGGACACGGCGTTGACGGATGCGGAATTTGAGCTGGTGGATTTGCCGCCGGATGAACTGCGCGCGCGGCTGGCCGCCGGCAAAGTTTATCTGCCCGAGCGCGCCGCCACCGCGCAGGACCGTTTTTTCCGCGTGGGAAATTTGTCCGCGTTGCGCGAACTGGCTTTGCGCTTCACGGCGGAACACGTTGGCCAGGAAGTTCTCGCCGAGCGCCAGGCGCAGGGCGCGGGCGTGCCGTGGAAATCCGGCCAGCGCCTGCTGGTCGCCGTCAGCGCCAGCCCGACTTCCGCCTCGCTCGTGCGCTGGACGCGGCGGCTCGCCGGCGAACTGCACGCCGCGTGGCTGGCGGTTTATGTCGAATCCACACGCGCCTTGTCGGACGAAGATCAGGCGCGGCTGGCGAAAAATCTGGCGTTGGCGCGCGAACTCGGCGCGGAAATCATCACCACCACCGACGACGATGTGGTGCGCGGGCTGCTGCGCACGGCGCGGGAGCAAAACGCCACGCAAATCGTCGTCGGCAAACCGGCGGGCTGGCGCGGGCTTGAATTGTTTCGCGGCGGCTCGGTGCTGAACCGCTTGATCCGCGAGAGCGGACAGATTGACGTTCACGTCGTCCGCGCCGAAGGTGAAATTCCTTCCGCCCGTCCGCTGCGGCCGGAGAATTTTTGGAAGATAGATTTCCGCATCTACGCGTGGGCGGCCGGCGTCGTGGCGGGCGTGACCGGTTTGAACGCGGTGCTGGACCGGTTCGTCGGATTTTACGCGCTGGCGCTGACGTATCTGCTCGCGGTGGTGGTGCTCGCGCTGTTCGTCGGGCGCGGGCCGGTATTTTTTGCGGCGACGTTGAGCGCGCTGCTGTGGAATTTTTTCTTTCTGCCGCCGCGCTACACGTTTTACATCACGAGTTTTCAGGACGGCATGATGTTCGCGATGTATTTCGTCGTGGCGCTGGTGCTGGGACAGTTGACGGCGCGAATTCGCGCGCAACAAACGGCCGAGCGGCAGCGCGAACAGCGGGCCACGGCGCTGTATCTGCTTACGCGCGAACTCGCGGAATCGCCCGACCTCGCACAACTGCTCGCGGTGGTCATCCAGCAGGTCGGCAAAACTTTTCGCGCGGACGTTGCCTTGTCATTGCCGGACGAATCGCAAACGGCACCGGTCACGGCTTATTTCGCCAGCTCGTGGGCGCTTTCCGACAAGGAGCAAACCGTCGCGGCGTGGGCGTTCCAGCACCGGCAGGCGGCGGGACGCGGCACGGACAATTTGCCGGCGAGCGAAGGCTTGCATCTGCCGCTCGTCGCCGGCACGCGGGCGACCGGCGTGTTGAGCCTGCGGTTTCAGGATGCCACGCCATTGCCGCCGGCACAGCGCGATTTGCTCGACGCGTTCATCCGGCAGATCGCGCTGGTATTCGACCGCGAGCGTTTGCGCGACGCGGAGACACAGGCAAAATTTCTGGCCGAATCCGAGCGCATGGGAACGATGCTGCTGAATTCCGTTTCGCACGAACTGCGCACGCCGCTGGCGGCCATCAGCAGCGTGGCCAGCGGCCTGCGCGCGGCGGGCGAACTCAATGCCGCACAGCAATCGCTGACGGTTGAACTAGACGAGGCGACGCGACGATTAAACCGGCTGGTGCGCAATCTCCTCGACCTGTCGCGGCTGGAAGCCGGCCACCTGCGGATGAATGCCGACTGGCACGACCTGCGCGATTTGCTGCGCGCGGCCCTGCAAAATCTCGGCCGTAGCCTGAGCCAGCACGAACTGAAAATTGAAATTCCCAATGATTTTCCGCCGGTGAAGCTCGACGCCGTTTTGACCGAGCAAATTCTGGTGAACCTGCTCGGCAACGCCGCGGTGCACACGCCGCCGGGAACCAAAATTGAATTCCAGGCCCGCGCGGAAGCGGATCAACTGTTGTTGCGCGTGGCCGACAACGGTCCCGGTTTGCCGCCCGGCGACCCGGCGCGTTTGTTCGACCGCTTTCAGCGCGGTCCCGACGCGGCGGCGGGCGGAACGGGAATTGGCCTCTCGCTCGTAAAAGGTTTTGCCGAAGCGCAGGGCGGCAAGGTCAGCGCGGAAAATCGCCCGGGCGGCGGCGCGGTGTTCACGGTGAAACTGCCGCTGACCAAACTGCCACCGGTGCCGGAGGAAAAAGAATGACTGACAAACCGCTCGTGTTGATCGTGGACGACGAACCGCAGATTCGCCGGCTGCTGACCGTCACGCTGGAAGCGAACTCATATCGCGTGCTGGCCGCCGTCAGCGGGCAGGAAGGTTTGGTGCTGGCGGCACAGCACCGACCCGCGCTGGTGATTTTGGATCTGGGTCTGCCGGATTTGTCCGGCCACGACGTGCTGCGGCGGTTGCGTGAATGGAGCAATGCGCCGGTGATTGTGTTGTCGGTCCAGGACGACGAGAAAGGCAAGGTTGCCGCGCTGGATGCCGGGGCGGACGATTATGTGACCAAGCCGTTCAACACCGACGAGCTGCTCGCGCGCCTGCGCGTGGCCCTGCGGCGCTCAACGAAGACAGATGAAGCCGTCGTGGTTCACGCCAAAAATCTGGTGGTGGATCTGGCGACGCGCCGCGTCACCATCAGCGGCAAGGAAGCAAAACTTTCCGTGATTGAATACAATCTGCTCCGGCTGCTGGCGCGGCACGCCGGAAAAGTTTTGACCCACCGGCAGATTCTCCAGGAAGTCTGGGGGCCGGGCCATGAGAACGATACGCATTATCTTCGGGTTTACATCGCCCACTTGCGTGAGAAACTTGAAACCAACCCGGAGTCGCCGGAGTTGCTGCTTACCGAATTGGGTATCGGCTACCGTTTCCTGGCACCGGAATAAACAATATTACCCGCGCATACTGCCAGATTATCACACGCCCGGACAACGGCAGTCCATCCGCGAATTGTGTGGACGACGGTCAAGTTCTCGTCGCAGGCACGCAGCATCATTCTGTTCGGTCTGGTGACCGGCACGACGGTGCAGGCGCGGGCGCGGGCGCTGGGTGGCAGCACCGGCGAAAGCCCGTAGTCTGTCCCCAGCTCCAGCATCGTGGACTGACCAAGCCAAATGCTGAAATTTCGAATTCCGAATTCCGAAATTCAGAAACAGCAGGCTGACAAAATTCAAGGCCGGAACGGGAAACCGTTCCGGCCCTTTTTTGAATGACGCCTCCAACCGCGAAATTAATTGTCCTTCACGCAGCGGAAGCCGACGTGATTGCTGCCGGTGTCAACGTCGCCCTTGCCGCGCGTGCCCATCATGTAGCGCGTGCAATACTGGTCCGTGCAAAGAAAGGAACCGCCGCGCTGCACCCGCTGGGGCTGGTCGTCGCCGGCGTTAAAGCTGGAACTCGGCCCCTGCGGATTGCGCACCACGGCGCCGGTCAGCTTGAGGGTGGTGTAATAATCCGGACGATACCAGTCGCTGCACCATTGCCAGACATTGCCCGCCATGTCGAACAAGCCATAACCGTTCGCCGGAAATTGTCCGACCGGTGCGACGCCTGCGAATCCGTCCTCGCCCGTGTCGTGATAGGGAAACTGGCCCTCGTAAATGTTCGCCATCCATTTGCCGTTGGGCCGGAATTCATCGCCCCAAAAATAAGTTTTCCCGGTCAGCCCGCCGCGCGCGGCAAATTCCCATTCCGCCTCCGTCGGCAATCTTTTTCCCGCCCACTTCGCGTAAGCCAGCGCGTCGGCGTAGGCAATCTGCACCACGGGATAATTTCCTTTGCCCTTGATGTCGCTGTCCGGCCCGGTGGGATGCCGCCAGTTCGCGCCATGCACATAACGCCACCATTGATAATAATCATCCAGCGGCACGGCGTTCGTCGTTGGAGTGAAAACCGTGGAACCGGCGACGAGATTTTCCGGCGGCGCGGTGGGGAACTGCTCCTTGGTCGGCGCAATCTCGGCGATCGTCACGTAGCCGGTGGCCTTGACAAATTTTTCGAACTGGTCGTTGGTCACGTCGTTTGTGTCCATCCAGAAGCCGTCCACATAAACGCGGTGGATGGGCTGGGAATCGTTCACGGCGTTCATCGTGGCCATGGTGCAGACGCCCTGGTTCGGCATCGCGCAGCCCATGGAAAATTCGCCGCCGGGAATCCACACCATGCCGGGCGGGGCGTGTGCCGGAGCGGGAGATTTGTTGGGAATGGTCGGAGCGAAGGCGGTTGCCGCAGATTCCGCCGCCGCATCAGCCGCCGGCTGGGCCATCGCCGTGACCGCCAGGATCGCAAGGGCAATCACGGCCAGGATCGCCCGGCGGGCGGGCGCCGTTTGTTTATCGCCGGGCTTATGCCGCATGGCGGCCGGTCTGGAAGCGGCGGCTGTTTTAATGGTAATGGCCGTTGGCGCGACCATTTTTGCGGCGGCCGCCAATGCCGCGACCTTGCGCACCGGGACTTTTTCCGCCGTCGGCGTCAATTCCGTTTCCACCTGCGGTTCATCAGTGCGGGAGAGCCAGAGCATGGCCTGTTCGAAATCGTCAAACGCCTGCACGCTCCAGCCGCGCAGCTTGGCGATGAACGCGAACAGCCGCGCCCGATGATGCGGGTCGGAGCCGTAAAGCACCGCCAGCCGCTGCTGGTGCGTGAACCCAACTTCGTGAAACGTGTTCACCAGCGTCACCAGATCGTTCGGCGAGAACACTGGCTTCGGTCCCGGATGAAGCGCCCGCAAATCCAGCAAAGCCTGGTTGATGCCCCGCTTGCAGCAGGCGCGCGCCAGATTCGCCAGCACCGCCTTGCTGGTCTTGAGGTCGAAATGTCCTTTCGGCCCCAGACGGATGAATTCGTGGGCGCGAATGATCTGGAGTTCCATGGGCATAATCAGGCTGATTTTAATCGCATCATCAACTCGGCCATTCCGGCGCGAAAATTTGTCCAACCGGTCTCTGGTATCTTTCCATGCCAGTTAAAGCCTCCGGTGTGCGTGTTGTAAAGTTTTTTCAGCAGACAACGGCGGAATATCCGGCGGATGTCAGATTAAACGTGAGGTGGCAGTTGAAGGCCCGGCTATTCCGACAATGAAATCCGCCAGGTATTGGTCGGGGCGCCGGAATTTCGCAGGGCGGTGCGCAGACCGGGGTTGGAGTATTGCTGCACGGTGCCGTCGGCGAGGCCAAGGTTGCCCTGATTGTTGTGGATGGCAGTGGTCCAACTGACCGGGCCACCGGGGACGAGCTTGAGGATTCCGTTTTCCGGCAGGTTGTCGCCGGTGATATTGCGGTCGCCATCGAGAAACATTCGGGGACTTGTTTCGATCGCATCAAGGCCGACGAAGTAACTGACGTTTTCATTTTTGAGGCTGATAAAATTGGCGGCGACGGTGCGGGTGTCCGCCGGGCAGATCAAAATCTTCGGCGTGCTCATTTCATTCGACATGACTTGAAAATGGCGGAACGTGTCCGCGCCGGCGTCGAATTCCATCGTGCCGCCTTTGGCCGTTGAAACGGCCATCGGATACTGGTCGCCGTTGTCACCTTCCCAAATGCGGAAAGCGAGGCCGCATTGTTTCAGGTTGTTGACGCAATTGATGCGCTGCGCTTTTTTCTTCGCGGCGGCCAGCGCGGGCAGCAGCATCGCCG
The DNA here is from genome assembly GCA_963738245.1 of uncultured Verrucomicrobiae bacterium. Lineage (GTDB taxonomy): Bacteria > Verrucomicrobiota > Verrucomicrobiia > Limisphaerales > UBA11358 > UBA11358. The sequence continues at coordinate 275,850 of CAVTWB010000009.1, read as the reverse complement.
CGAGCAGGGCCAGCACAAGGATGATGACCAGCAGGGCGATGAGGGTGAAACCATTTTGAGTGAAATGCCGGGAGTTGGATTTCATGCCGCCACTATGAACCGGCCGACGCCGTTTTCAAGCCATTCTTTGTCGGAATCAAACCGGCGGCTCGTTTAAGGGAAGATTATTTTTTTCTTTACCTTTTCCCAGAAACTGCTTGGCTTCGTCCATTCTCATCCCAATAAAAAAATTCAACCCACCATTCCCATGAAAAAAAATTCAATGCTCCCCGGCGCGACGACCCTGTTTCTGCTCGGCTGCCTCGCACTGTTCAATTCCGGCTGCGGCAAAAAGGAAACTCCATCCGGTGCTTCATCCCAGCCCGGTTCCGCGCCGGCGGTGGTCTCGGTGGAAAAGACCAGCTTTGCCGAAGTCACCTCGCAGCTCGATCCCGGCGGAAACTTTTATCTCTATCTCGGCACCGCGCAGTGGCTGGAGCATCTCTCGGCCAAGGTGGAAGGCTACCGGCAGAATTTCACCAACACGCCCGATCTGACTCCGGAAAACGCCGCCAACATCAACAAGGCTTTCGACATCGTCAACCATCTGGTCACGGACAGCGGCATCGAGGATCTGACCGGTGTGGGCATGAGCTCGATCGAAATCGAGCAGGGCATGTTCCGCAATAAAATGCTGCTGCACCATTATCCCGGCACCGGCACCGGCTTCCTCTGGAAACTTTGCGGCAAGGAACCCCACCCGCTCACCGGCCTTGATTTGCTGCCCGCCAACACCGCGCTCGCCGTTTTTTCGGACATGGACCTGCCGTTGCTGTGGACCGTGACGCAGGATGAGGTCGCCAAATCCGGTTTCCCGCAGGCACAGGATTTTCTCCAGAAGCTGCCCGCCCAGTTTGAACAGAAAACCCAGTTGAAATGGGACGCCGTCCTCAATTCCCTCGGTGGCGAATGCGGTTTTGTCCTGACGCTGAACGAATCCAACAACATCCCCATCCCGCTGCCCGGCGCGGCGATGATGATTCCCGAACCCGGCCTGCTCCTCGTTCTGAAAGTTAATGACGACACCCTCTTCAACCGCATTGACCAGCAGTTGAAAGCCAATTCGCAGGTCATCAGCGTGGAACAACCCGGCCTGAAAATGCGGACGATGCCCGTGCCGCTCCCGTTCATCGGCACGCTGCGCCCGACCGCCGCCAGCAGTGGCGGCTATTTGCTCATCGCCTCCTCCGACGCGCTGGTGAACGAGGCGCTCGCCGTGAAGAGCGGCAAGCTGCCCGGTCTCAAAAGCACCGATGAATTCAAGCGCCTTTCCCAAAACATTCCCGACCAGGGCAACGAGTTCACCTACATGAGCGAACGATTTGGGCGCACTTTGTTCCAAGTCCAGCAGCAGGTCATGAACGCCCAGCTCGCCAAGGGCGGTGCCGCAGCGCAACCGCAGTGGCTGCAATCCTTCTACCGCAGCCGTCCGGCGTTCGCTTATTCCGTCGGCGTCAACACTCCGCAAGGCTGCCTGATCGTCGGGAACGGCAGCCAGAGCTTTGCCAACTGCGCGCTGTTGCCCGTCGTCGCCGTGCCCGGAATGCTGGCGGCCATCGCCATTCCCAATTTTGTGAAAGCCCGCGCCACCGCGCAGCAAAACGCCTGCATCAACAACCTCCGCATGATTGACGCCGCCAAGAATCAATGGGCCTTGGAAAAGGGAAAGACCAACGGCGACGTGCCCACCCAGGAAGACCTGTTGCCTTACCTCAACCGGAACGGACACTTTCCAGTCTGTCCGGCGGGCGGCACTTACACCATCGGGGCGGTGGGTGAACCTCCGACGTGCAGCGTGCCCGGCCACAAGCTGCCCTAGGCGCGGTCAAATTCCCCGCTCGCCACCCGCGCACGGCTGGATTAAACTTCGACGATGATCGAGTTGCCCAAGCCGGATGTGATTTTCACCCACGAGAGCGATCTCGACGGGTTGGTGGCGGGGCTGATGCTGCAAAAACTTGCGAAGCACCTTTACCACCGCGACGTGCCACTGGAGGCGTATCATTACAATTACTGGAAGCAGCGCGAGCTGCGTGAAAAGGCCGCGTGGGTCACGGACTTCACTTATGAGCCGCGCCTCGACAAAGAGGAATGGGTCATCATTGACCATCACGTCACCGACGCCGTGCCGAAGAGCGCGCATCTCATCCACGACGTGACCAAATCCGCCGGGCTGCTCTGCTACGAACTTTGCGTGCGCAACGGCCTCGACTCGCCCGCGCTGGCCCGGCTCGCGCATTTGAACAACGTCGCGGATTTGTTTCTGGAGGATGACCCGGATTTCGAGCTGGCCGGCGATTACGCGAACCTCGTCAAGATTTATCAGTTCTGGAATCTGCACGCGCTCATCGGCGGCGACATCGAGAAACTGCTCGATCATCCGCTGCTCGAAGTGATGGCCGTCAAACGCCGCATCGAAGATCCGCTCGGTTTTGAGTGGAGCAAAAATCACGTCACCGAAATCAGCGCCGCCGTTGGCTACGTGGACACCGTGGTCGGCAACAACAATCTCATCGTGCATCAACTGCTCGAACGGCAGGCGGTGAAATTTCCCGTGCTGGTGACGCTGTTCAAGCGCGCGAACAACGTCGTCATCGCCAGTTTCCGCAGCCGCAACGGCGAGGCGCTCAAGGTGGCGGAGAAATTTCAGGGCGGCGGCCACGCCAACGCCTCCGGCGCAATGCTGCCCAAATCCATTCGCAACATTCCCGAAGCTGTGGAATATCTGCGCTCGATTCTGAACCCGAAACGCGGCGCGCCGCTGAACAATCTGGAAAGCCTGTTCGCCGGGATTGAGGCGGAGCAGCGGAAATAAATTCGGCCCGGCTGGAACCGTGGAGCAGAATGAATTAACGCCCGGACTAAACCAGGACTGGCCTCTCTTAAGGTGTTGACAAAACAATGAACCGTTTCATAGTCAAACAAAAACCACAATGTTAGATCGCAATAATGCGCTCGACTCATTGTTTGGCAGCAAGGGCGTATTTGAAAATATGGGCGTTATATTTGTCAGTTTGATTTATACGTTGCTACCGTTCCTGATTTGCATCGTCGGTCTGGCTATCGCATTTCATCTTTCCCGCAACCGTCCCATTCTCAAAGCCGCCATCCATTTCAAGCGAGGTCATTGGCTTGTGTTGTTCATCTCGCTCGGCATTGTTGGAGCCGGAGTCATCGTTTTTCTATTTGGCGGACTTTTAGATATTCTCGACCAGCATTATTTCCATTCCGGCGAGAAGCTCGGCCTAGGGTTTCCGTTTTATATTTTCGGGTTGGCCATCGCGGGATTTGGCGCGCTTTGTCTTTGGTTTTCGGCCGTCTTTTGTCTTTGGAGATTGCTGTCAGCACTTTTTACCCATATTCATTCAGTCCAATCAAAACGTGCCGCCTAATATGTGACAGACGGCGCGTCTCCACCTTCTCATCGGCCCGGCCAGGCTCAAAGTTGATAACGGAAGTTCTGTCGTCCTCAAATGTCATCCACCCGGCGGTGCGGCTGCCCCAAACTCCGCCGTTTTGACCCGCCCGGAAACGCGGGAACCTCAAAACGGAGCGTTTTACCCCTCCCGGGAACGCGGGAACCTCAAAACGGAGCGTTTTACCCCTCCCGGGAACGCGGGAGCTTCAAAACGGAGCGTTTTACCCCTCCCGGGAACGCGGGAGCCTCAAAACGAAGCGTTTTACCCCTCCCGGGAACGCGGGAGCCTCAAAACGGAGCGTTTCCTTCGAGCCTTTACCTTCCCGGAATCGCGGGAGCGTCAGAATTGCCGACTTTACCCCGCCTGCGGGCCATTTTCGTCTGAAGTTAAACATATTCACACATCCCAAGCCCCGACCTCCAATTTGCGTGAAATTCACACGCAAAAAGCGTGAGGTTCACGCATTTCTATCCGGCCATGCTCGATTTCCCTAGGAAAATCACACGGCACAGCCGATGCTAAATGAATCGCACCCATGAAAATGAAAGGCAGACCGGGCGCTTTCACTCTGGTTGAACTTCTGGTCGTCATCGCGATCATTGGAATTCTTGCGGCCTTGTTGCTGCCCGTTCTCAGCCAGGCCAGGCGGCACGCGAAAGCTGGGAGGCGACGAGCTGGCTGTTTTGGCTGATGCTGTTGTTGTTGCTTCTCATTCTGCTGGCACGCTGGCTGGACCGGCGCTGGCAGCATGCACGGGCAAAGAGGCGTTCAACATGGTCACGGAGGTGAAACCCCGATTTATAAATCGCGTCCCATAAGATTTATTTTCACAAGCAGTTAAAAGTCGAGACCGGTTGGATTTCCTTTTCTTGGCGGCGATTTGCGTTTAACCTCACCGCTGCTTATGCCTGATTCATCCACCCGCGCCGACGGACGTTCGCCAAATCAACTTCGACCGCTGCGTTTTCAAAATCGCATTGCGCCCTACGCCGCCGGCTCCACGCTCATCGAATGGGGCAGCACGCGCGTCATCTGCGGCGTGAGCGTGGAGGAATCCGTCCCGCGCTGGATGAAGGAGCAAAAGGTCGAGGGCGGCTGGATCACGGCGGAATACTCGATGCTCCCCTACTCCACCTTGACGCGCAAGCCGCGCGACATCTCCAAGGGCAAGCTGGACGGGCGCTCGTCGGAAATCCAGCGGCTCATCGGCCGTTCCATGCGCGCGGCGCTGGACCTGGAAAAGATCGGCGCGCGCACGATCTGCGTGGATTGCGACGTGTTGCAGGCGGACGGCGGCACGCGCACGGCGGCCATCACCGGCGCGTTCGTCGCGCTGTCGCTCGCGGTGAAGAAATTGATCGCCGAAAAGAAATTGTCGGAAAGCCCGATTCTCCACGCCGTCGCCGCCGCGAGCGTCGGCATCGTGAACGGCGTGCCGCTGCTGGATTTGTGCTACACGGAAGATGTCGCCGCGTCGGTGGACATGAATCTGGTGATGAACGACAGCGGCCAGTTCATCGAATTGCAGGGCACCGGCGAGGAGGCGACGTTCAGCGAAAACGAACTCGCCGATTTGCTCGCGCTCGGCAAGTCGGGCATCGGCGAACTGCTCGTCGCGCAACAGAAAGCCATCGCCCAAGGTTAAGCCATGCCTGCCACGAAACGTCTGCGCGTCAAAACAAGTCCGCGCCGGTCACGCGGCTGCTGCTGATCCGCCACGGCGAAGTCGAAAGAACGTTATCAAGGCGTTTTCGGCGGGCACATTGACATGAACCTTTCGCGAGCGCGGCCACGAACAGGCCGCGACTGCTCGCGAAATTTCTGCGCGGCAGAAATTTTGACGCGATTTACGCCAGCCCGATGAAGCGCGTGCAGCAGACGCTCGCGCCGTCTGGCCAAGGCATCACCGCGTCAAGCAGGTCATCCTGCCCGGCTTGCGCGAAATTGATTTCGGCGACTGGACGGGTTTGAACTGGGACGCAGGTGCTGCGAAAAATTCGGCATCTCAGCCTTACGAATGGCTGGACCACATCGAGCGCGGCGTCGTGCCAAACGGCGAAAGCAGGCTGCATTTCCGCAAGCGCGTCGAGCCGTGCCTGCGCCGAAATCATCCGCGAAAATCGCGGCAAGACGGTCGGCATTTTTTGCCACGGCGGCGTCATCCGCATGATGCTGGCGATTCTGCTGGATTTGCCGCTGCCGAAAACAAACATGTTCGAAATCGAATACGCCAGCGTCACGCAAGTCGCGCTGCATCCGCACCTGAACGAAATCGAACTGCTCAACTTCACGCCGTGGCGCGACCTGTCTTTGCGAACGGCCGGCATGAAATCAAATAAAACCCTCTGGCGGATTTCCGTCGCCACGACGCTTGAAGCGGAAGATGCCGTCGCGGAACTGCTCGGCGCAATTTTCAATTGCAGCCGCTTCGTCGCATTTCGATGTCGAAACGCAAGTCAGTGTCGTCAGTTTATCGTCCCGGAAAAAATGATTTTTGCGCGCGAAGTCCGCGAGGAAATTTTCGCCGGATTGAAGCGAATCAAAAGCTGCGGTCTGAACATCGGCTCCGGCAAAATCAAAATTGCCAAAGTGCGCCGCGAAGACTGGGCGGAATCGTGGAAACGGCATTTCAAGCCGATTGAAATCGGCGAGCGCGCTGCTGGTCAAACCAAGCTGGATCAAACGTCGCGCCGCGCAAAAATCAGGCGGTGGTGATTCTCGATCCCGGATTGAGTTTCGGCACCGGGCAGCATCGCGACGACTTCGTTTTGCCTGCATCGAAATTGTGCGGCGGTCTGCGACCGCCGAAAATCGGAGCAAGCTCGCCGCTACCAAATCTTTTTTGGACATCGGCACGGGTTCGGGAATTCTGGCGATTGCGGCGGCAAAGCTCGGTTACAAGCCGGTTCACGCATTTGATTTTGATCCCGAAGCGGTCCGCGTCGCGCGCGCCAATGCCCGCGTGAATCAAGTCGGCAGAAAAATAAAAATCGCGCGCGGCGACGTGACAAAACTGCCGCTCCGTCCGGCCCGAAAATTTGATTTGGTCTGCGCGAATCTGATTTCCAACCTGCTCATCGCGGAGCGCCGGCGGATCGTGGCGCAGTTGAATCCCGGCGGAACGCTGGTTCTGGCGGGCATTTTGAAATCGGAATTCGCGCAGGTGCAAAAGGCGTTTGAAGCTTTGGGATTGAAATTGGTTGCGGCCAAGAGCGAAAAAGAGTGGCGTTCGGGTTCGTTTCAATTTTCCGCAAATGAGAATTGCCTGATTTTATTGGCTGAATCCGCCTCCATAAGCGTTTTAATTTGTGCATTGTTCCGATTAAGAAAGATTTTGGAAAATTTTGAATGACAAACGCGGCGTTTGGTCTCATAAACGGAGCGTGTAGGCAGTTGGCTGTCAGGCCAGCGACAAGGAAGGCTTGAGCCGCTGCAAAGCTCCGTAACCAAACTGAAATGCGTTATGAAAAAAATGATGGAAGCCATCACCGAGGTAATCCGGGATCCCAACCACCCGTTCCGCAAACTCGACCATCAACCCAAAAAGTCGCTCAAGAACCGTTATGAGCGCCGGAAAGTGAAGGAGTATCTGCATTTGACCGACTGGCAGGAAGAAGTCGCGTGAAACATTTTAACCAGCTTGAATGAACGAGCCGCGCGTGAGCGCGGCTTTTTCTGTTGGCACGGAGTGCCTACTGGCAGTCCGGGCAGATGCCGAAAAATTCAAGCTTGTGCGTCACGGCCTTGAAGCCGTTTTCCGCCGCGATGCGTTTCTCAATTTCGTCGGGAAAACATTCGTCAATCTCCACGACTTCCGAACAGTGCGTGCAGACCAGATGATGGTGGTGGCCGTCGTCGCCTTCGCCGACGAGTTCAAACCGCGCCGCGCCGTCGCCGAAATCAAACCGCTTCACCATGCCCATTTTTTCGAGCAGGTGCATGGAGCGGTAAATGGTCGCGAGGTCGCACTCGCCTTTGGGCAGCGCAGCCAAAATTTCCTTGTTCGTCAGCGGATGCGGATGCTGCCGCAAAATTTCCAGAATCGCCGCGCGCGGGCCGGTGATTTTATGCGACTGGCCGCGCAAACGGTTTTTCAACGCGGACATTTCCTGCCGCGGATGCGGATGTTTGTGCGCGTGCGGTTTCATTTCGATTCAAAAATCACACCGGTCGGTTTGCAAAAGCAAGCGTCATTCGCTGACAATTTTCACGCGTATTCAAATAAAAAAACCGCCCGGCTGCGATGGCAGCGGGCGGTTGGAAATTCAATTCAAATTATTTCATCAACAGCATCTGGCGCGCGCGCTTGATGGCCGTGGTGAGGCGGCGCTGGTAATGCGCGGGCATGCCGGTGTATTTGCGCGGCAGGATGCGGCCCTGGTCGGTCACATATTGCCTGAGCAGATTGGTGTTCTTGAAATCGAGCGCGTCCTCGGTGAAGTCAATTTTCGGCTTCGGGCGCGGCGTGCGGTTTTCCGTCGGGCGGCGTGAACCGCGCTTGTCCTTGTCGGTATTCGTCTTGCGTGGCATATTATTTGATCTCCTTGTGCAAGGTGTGACGGCGCAGCGCCGGGTTGTATTTCATGGTCTCCATCTTTTCCGTCTTCAATTTCTTGTTGCGGCTGGATGTGTAGCGCGAGGGCGACTTGCCTTCCTTGCGCGCCTCGGTGCATTCGATGGTGATTACTTCTCGGGCCATAAATTATTCCTTTTCCTTGACGGTCTTTTCTTCCGGTTGTTCTTCCTCGTCCGTTTCGACTTCCGTGAGGCCGGCGTTGTCAACCGTGCCAAGCTGGCCGAGCCGGCGCTGACGCAGCGCGCCGTCGCGCTCCAGTTGCGCCTGCGCTTCAACCGTGAAGCGCGTCCAGGGAATCGCCTCCAGCCGCGCCTTGGGAATCGGCTTGCCGGTCAATTCGCAGATGCCGTAGGTTTTTTTCTCGATGCGCTTGAGCGCCTCCTCGATCTCGTAAACCGAGTCCTGATCCGCCGAGAGCAGGCTCAACGCGAAATCGCGGTCAAAATTGTCCGTGCCCGAATCCGCCATGTGCAGGCTGTAACCCGCCATTTCCTGCGCGGATTCCTTCGCCAGCCCGTTCATCTGCGCCAGCAACTGCTCGCGCAATTCCATCAGCCGCTGGTAAAACTTTCTGCCACTCCGGCTTGATTTTCTTCACGTCATGGATGGCGGTGCCGTTTTTCGACACTGGCCGGCCCAGAATGGCGGCGGACGTGGCGGACACCTGCGACTTGCTGCGCGGCGCCGATTTTTTCGTTTCAATTTTCTTAGCTGTCACAATTAAAAATTATATTCGGCGATTAAGCCGGTTCGTCAAGAGCGCGGGAATGTATCAAATGAAATCAAATGCGCCACAAAAATCTTTTGAAATTTTCGGTTGCAATGACCCGGCCTTCAGTCTGCCAAAGCGGGATGTGTGCCAAACAAACCGCGGCAGCTTTCTTTTTTAGCGCGCAGACTCTTCCTTTGATCGCCAGACTTAAATTATCTGCACCAAATCCCTGGTTTCGTAACGCACCTTGGCCAGGGCCGCGTATTTGTCACCCGCAGAGCGGTAGCCGAGCGCGCAGGCCACGACCGTCGCGTAACCGCTGCCCGCCAGATTGAGAACCTTGTCATATTCCGCCGGCACCAACCCTTCCATCGGGCAGGCGTCCACGCCAAGAACGGCGGCGCACGTCATCAGATTTCCCAGCGCGATGTAAGTCTGCCGCGTCGCCCATTCGTGCGCAATTTTTCCGCGCGGACCGTTGACCACATCACCGAGCATCATGTCGCGATAGGGATTAAACGCGCCGTCAGGCAGCTTGCGCACGTCCGTGGTGCGCTTGATGAAACGATCCACGTCCGCCTCCTTCATTTCCGTGCGTGCGGTGAAGACGACAAAATGAGACGCATCCACGACCTGTTTCTGCCCCCATGAATGTGGCAATAGTTCGACACGCTTGGCCGGATTGCTGATGACCAGAAATTTATACGGCTGCAAACCGTAGGAAGTCGGAGTCAGCACCAACGCTTGCTCCAGCGTCTGCCAGGTGTCGGCGGGTATTTTTTTGGTTGAGTCAAAAAACTTGGTGGCATAGCGCCAGTTCAGCGCGGCAAGAAGTTGTTCGTTTGTCATGTTGCTCATGTTCGATTTTCCGTTTAATTTCCCGCTGAAGCTGCCACAAAGATTATTAAATGCAAATGCAACCGAACCGCCGGCCATGAGTTCACAAACACTCCGCATCCGCCGCGCCACGGTGGACGACCGCGCCGCGCTCAAAAATCTTTGGGCGGCCATGCGCCTGCCGGCGGACGAACTGGAGAAACGCCTGACCGAATTTCAGGTCGTCGAAAATGCCGACGGCGAAGTGCTCGGCACGATTGGCATCCAATTTACCAAACAGCACGCCCTGCTCCACAGCGAAAGCTACACGGATTTCGCCGTTGCCGATGCGGCGCGACAACTGTTTTGGGAACGCATCCAAACCCTCGCCTCCAATCTCGGTGTGTTCCGCGTCTGGACGCAGGAACGCTCGCCGTTCTGGAAAAGTTTTGGCTTTCAACCGCCGAAAGCCGAAATCCTCGCCCGGCTCCCGGTAGAATGGAAAAATGAATTCACCGGCGGCTGGCTCACGCTCCAGCTAAAAAACGAAGAAGTGATCACCTCGGCACTGGAAAAACAATTCGCCGGCTTCATGGCCGCCGAAAAAAAGGAAACCGACCGTCTCTCGGAAAAAGCCCGGACGATTCGGATCGTCGTTACCGTCCTCGGCTTCGCCATCGGCATCATCGGCATCATCGTGGCCGTCTATCTGTTCATCCACCGAAATCCGTTTTCACGCTAATTTGTAGCAGCGGACGCAAGTCCGCTCATTTCAAAAATAGGGCCAACTGACGTTGGCTGCTACTTGTCATGATTCCACCGGCGAAGAAAATTCATCCGCGTGATACGAACTGCGCACCAGCGGCCCGCTGGCAACGTGGATGAAACCCATTTCTTCCGCGCGCGATTTGTATTCCGCGAATTTCTCCGGAGAAACAAATTCGATCACCGGCAGATGTTTCAGCGACGGCTGCAAATACTGGCCGAGCGTGAGGATGTCGCAACCCGCCGCGCGCAAATCCCGCATCGCCGTCAAAACCTCCTCTTCGCGTTCGCCAAGACCGAGCATCATGCCGGACTTCGTGTAAATCGTGTCGCCGCGTTTTTCTTTAACCTTTTTCAGCACCGCCAGCGAACGGTCGTAAGTCGCGCGATGTCGCACGCTCGGCGTCAGGCGTCGCACCGTTTCCAAGTTGTGATTGAAGATATGCGGATTCGCATTGAGCACGTTTTCGATGGACGCATCGCTCTCGTTAAAATCCGGCACGAGCACCTCGATGACGATTTTCGGATTCAGCTCGCGCACCTTTTCAATCGTCTGTCGGAAATGTTCCGCGCCGCCGTCCTTCAAATCATCACGCGCGACCGCCGTGATGACGACGTGCCGCAGTTTCATCCGCCGCGTCGCCTCGGCCACGCGCGCCGGTTCGTCGGCTTCCAGCGCGAGCGGCTTGGCGGTGCTGACCGCGCAAAAGCCACACGCACGCGTGCAGCGGTCTCCGGCGATCATGAACGTCGCCGTGCCTTTCTCCCAGCATTCCCAATGGTTCGGGCACTTGGCGCTTTCGCAGACCGTGTGCAGCTTCAGCTCGTCGAGCAGCCCGCGGGTGCGCGCGAAGCTGTCCGACGTGGGCAGCGCGATGCGCAGCCATTCCGGCAAACGAGGGCGTGATTTGTTAAATGGTTGAATGGTTGAATTGTTCAATTGCATTTGCGGATTCGAATTTACCACGATGTAACGATTTAACAATTCAACGTTTTAACGATTCAAAGAATTTTGGCAGTTCTTCCGGGCCGAAATCTGCCAGCACCTGGCCGTCCACGTCAATCACCGGCGCGAGTTCCTGGCCGGAAAGTCGGACCATCTCGGCGAACGCCGCGTCATCCGCGATCACGTCCAGCTTCTCGTAGGCGATGTCGTGGTCGTCGAGCCAGCGCATCGCCTGGTCACACCAGCCGCAATACGGCTTGATGAATAAACGGATTTTCATCGGGTGCAAGAGTAACCGTGAACCGACTCCGATGCACCCGGATTTTTGTGTCGGCACCCCGACTTTTTTAACCGGCGGACGGCGTCCGCCTGCTGGAAATCGTCGTCCGCGTGCAGGAAATTCCCGTTCGCGTGCGCTCTTTCGCCGTCGGAGTGCACGCGATTGGAAAAAGAGTGCAATCCAACGGCGTTGGCGTGCATGCGAACGAAAAGGGAGTGCAAGAAATCGCCGTTCGAGCGCACTCGGACGAAAAAGGAGCATGCTCCAACGGCGAATGAGTGCACTCCAACGCAAAAAGAGTGTGCTCTTTCGTGAAAAGAGCGCATGAAAACGGGCATTTTCCGACAGCTTTTGGGGATGGAATCAATGAAAACGACCTGGTTTTCAACGAATTAGGCTAAAGTGGTCAAAAAACGCCACTTTTAAGCACATGAATAGTGATGCTGCTATCTGGACACTGAAAATAGCCCACGGTTTCAACCGTGGGTTCAGAGTGCAAACCAAAGCGAGTCCCGCCGGGACGAAAGAACGCTTCTGCCGTCCCTGGCGGGACTCCAATCATTTGCGCGACGCGACACCCAGCGTTAAAACGCTGGGCTATTCTCGGAAGAAAGTTAGAGACTCCTCACGTCGTCTCCTACGAATTAAGCGTGCGTCGAGCCAGCGCATCGCCTTGTGACACCAACCGCAATACGGCTTGATGAATAAACGGGTTTTCATCGGCCACGGATTGAACACGGATGAAACACGGATTTTTGTTCCGAAGGAACGGCGGAAATTAGCCAGCTACGAAGTGGCTGGAACAGCGCGCCAAACGATTGCGTCCTGAAAGGACGGCGGGAAAATTCCGTTTTCCATTGTCCCTTCAGGACAAAATTTTTGGCGGACGCAGACCAGTGACTGTCGTCACTGGCTAATTTCCGGTCGTCGCTTTGCGACTGCATGAATAAACGGATTTTCCCAGTTCTGTAAATTGAAATTGATCAAAAAATAATTGTTCGTTGAGTTAGGCCAATATACAAGTTGTACAATTCTCGCTTGGTTCCACCAATCAGATCGATTGGACCAGCTGGTGAAGCATTCGTGGCAAAAATAATTGGTAATATCCCAGCAAAGCTCGCTATTCGTCTCTCATTTTTGCGGAGGAATTTGGAAGCTCATTGCATCCAGAATTTACTGAAAGGCTTATCTTGCCGCCAAAACCGCGCGTCTCATTTGGCAACAAGATGTCCTATAATGATATGATTTGAGTTTCTTAGCGGATCTTGCAGTCGGTATATGTGAACCAATTCTTCTGGTTCGAATCTCATGAATACATACGGTTGATCAATAGGCTTTCCAACATAACCTCTCGAAAAGCTTTCAGATAAAAGCGTGTAGCATCAGTCTGATTGCTGATCATTTGTTTCCACACATTACGAGGCAATCACGGAACACCTCCATGCGTGAGCGTCTCAAAATCCATTGTCTTTGAAATGCCACCCTTAACTTAAAAGAACAAGGCGGACATTCCGAATCGACGTTTAAAGGTTCATGTTCCGATTCTTCTATGGCCGAAAAAATCCAATCCAATTTCATTAGCATTCCGATTATACAATCGCTTCGCCATAAACACTGCTGGATTTGCCCCGCCTGAAATCGGATAATTTTTGGCCATTCTTTTCCAAGAATCGTACATCAAAAGTCCGACGAACGGCAATTACGCCACTCCGACGCAAAGACTTTAAGCCATCTGATGAAGTCTCAATTTTACCCGCCAATCTGCTTCTTGTAATCCTCCGGCGAGAGCAGCGCGTTCAGTTCGGCGGGATTGCTCAATTTGATTTTGAAAAACCAGCCGCCCGCGTATGGCTCGGTGTTCACCAGCGCGGGATTGTCGGTGACGGGTTTGTTCAGCGCCACAATCTCGCCGCTGACGGGCGAATAAATGTCGCTCGCGGTCTTCACGGATTCCACCACGGCGCAGGCTTCGCCGGCTTTCACCTGGCGCCCGGCTTCGGGCAGCTCCACAAAAACGACATCGGTCAGCTCGGCCTGCGCGTGGTCGGTGATGCCAACGGTCGCGGTGTCGCCGCTGACGCGGACCCATTCGTGTGATTTGGCGAATTTCAGATCGGAAGGAATGTTGCTCATGGTTTTTGTAATTCGTTAAAAAGTTGAATTGTTAAATCGTGAGACTCATCTTTGCAACACCGATTCAACAATTCAACTTTTTAACGATTCAACAATTTTTCAAACGAACATTTCCTTGTTCATCACGCCCTCGGCGACTTTGGTCACGCCGCCGGTCATCACAATCATAAAGTCATCGCCAATCTCGATCTGAATCTTGCCGCCGGGCATGTGGACGGTGATGGAGCGGTCGCACGAGGCCGAGCTTGTGCGCCACGGACGCCGCCGCGCTGCTGCTGCTGCCGCTCGCCAGCGTGTAACCCGCGCCGCGCTCCCAGATCTCGATCTGGATGTTCGCGCGGTCGAGGACTTTCATGAGCTGGACGTTGATGCGCTTGGGAAATCGCAGATGGGTTTCCAGCAGCGGCCCGATCTGCCGCGCGAGTTCGGGGCTGATTTTCGGCAGCGGCAGGACGCAATGCGGATTGCCGACGGTGGCGGCGCAGAAACTAAATTTCTGCCCGCGCAGATGGATCGCCTCGTTGATGACTTCGCGGCGCGGGCCTGTCCACGGGAATTTCATCGCTCCAAAAACTCACCTTGCCCATTTCGACGCGGACGATCTTGCCGCGTTCCATGACTGTGGCCTTCACCACGCCGCCGGGTGTCTCAATGGCAAACTCTTCCTTGCCGACGAGTTTTTTGTCCCACAAGTAACGTGAGAAAATCCGCAGGCCGTTGCCGCTTTTTTCCGCCTCGCTGCCGTCGGGATTGAAAATGCGCAGGCCGAACGGCGCTTTTTTCGAGGGCAGCGGGCCGAGCAAAATTCCGTCCGAGCCGACGCCGAAATTGCGATGGCAGATGGTTTTGACCTGTTCGGTCGTCAGCGGCGCGGGCAGGTTTTTCGGATCAATGACGATGTAATCGTTGCCGAGCGCGTGGTATTTGGAAAAAGCAAAACGCATTGGCAAAGCATAACGCGCCGCGTCACGAGCGTAAAACAGATTCAAGATTATTCGTCCTTTTTCAGGCGGCCTTCATCTTCCAGATGAAACTTGTGCAATGCCCGATGGACAACCGGCGCGAAGATGATTCCCAGGATGGCAATCAAGGCGAGGCCGCTGAAAAGCGCGTAGCATCCCGCGAAAATCTTGCCGCCGTCGGTTTGCAGCGTCGCCACCGGCCCCATGCCGGAAAGAATCATCGCGGCGTTCACGAAGGCGTCCACCCACGACAAGTTTTCAAAAAAATGGTAGCCGGCCATGCCAATGCCCAGGGCCACGACGATGACCGCAAATCCAAGCACCGCGTGGCGCATGACGCGCCGATAATAAACTTTGCGCGGCAGCAATGGTTTGGTGCGATGCTCAAACATGTTTGAAGTTTATTTCTTGGGAATCACCACGCTGCCGGTGATTTCGCGCACGTCGGCAATTTTCTTTTTCTCCATGAAATCGCGGATGCCGGCGATGACCTGCAGCGGCGTCTGCGGCTCGTAGAAATTCGCCGTGCCCACGGCCACCGCCGTCGCGCCGGCCATGAGAAATTCGATGGCATCGTCCGCGTTCTGGATGCCGCCCATGCCGATGATGGGAATTTTCACGGCCTGCGCCGCTTCCCAGACGAGCTTGACGGCAATCGGCTTGATGGCCGGGCCGGTGAGTCCGCCGGTGATGTTCGCGAGCTTCGGCTTGCGCGTGTGGATGTCTATCGCCATCGCTGGAAAACTGTTCGTCACGGCGAGCGCGTCGCTGCCGGCGTCTTCGGCGGCCTTCGCGAACAGCGCGATGTTCGGGACGTTCGGACTCATCTTGGTGATGAGCGGCAGCGTCGTGACCTTGCGGCACGCGGCGACGACCTGCGCGAGCAGCGTGCAATCCGTGCCGAACTGCGCACCGCCGGCCTTGATGTTTGGACAGGAGACATTCAGCTCCAGCGCGCCGACGCCGCCGAGCGCATCGAACCGCCGCGCGACATCGGCGTATTCCTCGACCGTCGTGCCCCAGATGTTGATGATGGTCGGCACCTTCAGCGACTTGAGGAACGGCCAGTATTTTTTGATGAAGCCGTCCACGCCCGGCCCTTGCAGGCCGATGGCGTTCAACATGCCGCTGGCGGTTTCGGCGGTGCGCGGCGTGGGATTGCCGGGCACGGGATTGAGCCGGATGCCCTTGACCGTGACCGCGCCCAGCAGGTTCAAATCAATCAGCCGCGCATATTCCGCGCCGTAGCCGAACGTGCCGGAAGCGACCGTCACCGGATTCTGCATCGTCAGCCTGCCGATTTTGACGGATAAATTCACGGTTGCACCTCCGAATTCTTTTCAAATCGTAAATCGTAAATCGTAAATCGTAAATTCACCTTGCCACCTCCCAAACAATTTCGCGTGAATCAAACACCGGGCCTTCGGTGCAGGTGCGCTGGTATTCCCAACTGTCGCCGGACTTCACCGGAATGACGCACGTCAGACAAACACCCGTGCCGCAGCACATGTGTTCGTCCATCGAAAGTTCAGCGGGCAAATTAAATTCCTCCGCAATCTTGCCGACGGCTTTCAACAGGCCGGTCGGGCCGCAGGCGAACAGCTTGTAATTGCGGATTGCGGATTGCGGATTGCGGATTTCCGCCAGCAGCGGCTGCGTGACCAAACCTTTTTCGCCGTGGCTGCCGTCTTCGGTCGCCACGCGGACTTCCCAGCCGATGGCGGCAAACTCCTTTTCACACAAAATATCCACGCGCCGCCGGCCGCCGACGAAAACGATGCCCTTTTGCGGCGAGCGTTGCGCGAGCAGAAACATCGCCGCCATGCCGTAGCCGCCGGCGACGAGCAGCGGAGTTTCGCCACCGGCTTGCGGCACGGTGAAACCGTGGCCGAGCGGCGCGATGACGCTCAATTCCTCGCCCGCGCGCATCCGTGCCAGCGCGTCCGTGCCTTTGCCGACGGTTTTGTAGAGGATGGAAAACGTGTCACCGGCGACCTGAAAAATGCTGAACGGTCGGCGCAGAAGCGCATCCTTCAGCGGCAAAATGCGGACGTGCGCGAACTGGCCCGGCTGGATGAGCGGCGCGATTTGCGGCGCGCGCAGCACGAGGCGGAAATAGGAGTCGGTGTCGCGCTCGTTGGCGACGATGGTGACGATTTGTTCAAGCATTGCCGGGGTGAAGCATGATTGGCAGTGGCGGAACTGTCAACTTTGGGTGCGTCGTGCACCGGCCATTGTCTTCAATTTCAAAATTTTACCGACCGCCGGTTCGAGTTTTTCAGACACAGATTTTCGACTGGATTATCAAGCCAACAGCACGCCCAGCAACGTCCCGAATGTGTTCGTCAGCAAGTCGGTGTGGACGAAACCCGGTTGGGCAGCCAGGCTTGGATGAGTTCAATTGTCAGACTGATTGCCAAGCCGGCGAGCACCACTAACAAAAATTTTTTGACAGACGGCGATCTGGCCTCGATAATCGACGGTAAAGAAAAAAACAAAAGCCGAATGGCACGAACCCCAAAATATTTACGGCAATGTCCGAATAATCCGGCCCGTTGTAGGACAAATCTTTCCACGGCGGAATCAAAATCTGCCTGGTGAACCGGCTGAAAAATTTCGGGAATCATCAAGTGGTGGCGGTTGCTGGAAGAATCATCCGCCGCGTCAGCCCGCCGCCTTCGTCAAACAGATAAAGCGCGGTCAATCCGGGCGCATTCGTGATTTCCGGGCAAGGCCCTGCAGTCCAAAGCGCGTGATGCCCGGCGATTTCCGCTGCATCGAGCGCCCGATTGTAAATCGCCAGCCCAAACAATCTTGCCCGACCATGGATGTTTTCCGGAAGTCATCGTTGCCGAGAATGAGCTGACCCGTCCAACGCCTCCGGCTTGCAACGACAAATTGCGGATAATGTCCCGCCGGCAACCCATTCGTAAAAAAATCCGTTTCCGCGCCGTCGCCCCGGATCGTGATGAATCTAGATTTTCCAGCCAATAACGCTTGGCTCACGCCTGTCTCGCTGATCTTGCGCGTCGTGAACGGATGCTGGATGGTGCCCGCAGCAAAAACTCCCGGTTCCACTGGCAAATGACAAATTCCTGACCGGCAGCCGGTCATTGTGAATCGTCAGGATGTGAAACAAATTGTCGCTGGGTTCGATGTCCGCTTCGGCCCAAATTTCCACGGTGAAATTTGCGGGCGATTGGTGGCGCTGTTACTTGAGCCAAACGCCGGCAACAATTCGGGATCGTAGGCGACTGCCGCATCGTTTCAAAATGCAGGCCGGACGACCGACCAGCCAGTTGACGCGATTAGGCGGACGAAAGGCAAACGGCCACAATCCGACGATGAAATAACCCACCACGATCGCAACGCTCAACCAGCCGAACCATCGGCAATCGAAAAGGCGTTTCACATGATGCCTCGGTTTTTATTCGCAGAAAGCTGTTGGAACCATTTTTTCGCCGCCGGCGCCGCCAATTCCTCCGGCAGATGTTTCGACTGGCCGTTGCGTGTTTTCGCCTGAAGAATTTGGCGGTAGGTTGCCAGCGCGAGCAACGGCCAGGCGTTGCGATACATGTCGTATTTCAAATAAAACACTTTCGGGAAGCCGGTGCCGGTCGTCTCGGCTTCCGTCCACGAACCGTCGGCGTTTTGCATGCGGCAGAGATATTCGATGCCGCGTTTCAACGCGGGATTTTCCGGGTCGTCAAACGCGCACAAACCCATGACCGCCCACGCGGTCTGCGACGCGGTGCTCGGCCCCTGCCCTTTGAAGACCGGGTCGTCGTAGGTGTTGCAGCGTTCGCCCCAGCCGCCGTCCAAGTGCTGGACGCTTTCGAGCCACGCGCGGGCGCGGAGCAGCCACGGCTGGTCCATTTTCAAATTCATCGCGCGCATTCCGCGCAACACCTGCCAGGTGCCGTAAATGTAATTCACGCCCCAGCGGCCATACCACGAGCCGTCGTATTCCTGCTGCTTGCGGATGTATTGCAGCGCGGCCTTGACCTGCGGATGCTCGGCGCTGAAATTTTCGTAGCCGAGCAGTTCAAGAATGCGCGCGGTGATGTCGGCGCATTCGGGATCGAGCATCGCGTTGTGGTCGGCGAACGGAACCTTCTCCAAAATATTTTTCGTGCAATCCTTGTCGAACGCCGCCCAGCCGCCGTCCTTGCACTGAAACGTCATCATCCATTTCAGGCCGCGCTGGAAACATTCGTCGCGTTTCTGCGGATTGTCCGTGGCGATTTTGCGCAGCGCCAGCAGCACCATCGCCGTGTCGTCCACGTCGGGATTCCATTTGTTGTTGAATTCGAAAACCCAGCCGCTCGGCTCGACCTTCGCGGGATTTTTGTGAATTCCAGTCGCCGGCGAAAACGGATTTCCTTTTCCATCAGCCACTCGGCGGCGCGCTTCAATTGCGGATGATCTTCGGAAATGCCCGATTCGTGCAGGCAGATCAAGACGATGGCCGTGTCCCAGACCGGCGAGAAACACGGCTCGATGCGCACGCTGTCGGCGGTCTCGTGTTCGAGCTTCTTCAGTTCATGCGCGGCGCGGACCACCTGCGGATGGTCGTCGGGATAACCCAGCGCGTGGAGCGCGATGAGCGAATTGAGCATCGCCGGGAAAATCGCCGCCAGCCCGTCGGCGCCTTCGAAGCGTTCCAGCATCCAGCTGCTCGGCCATTTCTCAAGGCCGGTTTGCGGAACGGATGGATGCCGCGCCGCGCGAAGCGTTCGGCCAACTTGTGCAGCCGGTCCAGCCACAGGAAAAAATTCCGCAGCGTGAACCGTTCCGGGTCGGGCGCGAGCGCGAGGTCGCGCTCGTGCATGCCTTCGGGATACAGCTCGTCGAGATTGACCTTGCTCTTCGGCGGGCGCGTCGGCTTGAAATGGTTGATGATGGACAGCGGAACGATCATCCCGCGCGACCAGTTGCTCATGTCCCAGAAATTCACATGGAACCATTTGCCGATGAGCAGCACCTCGCACGGAATCGTCGGGACATATTGCCACGGGAACAGGCCGAGCAGCGCGAGATACAGCTTGGAAAACGTGTTCATGCGCGGCACCCCGCCGAAGTTCAGCGCCACCTCGCGCGCCTGCAACATGCGCGGATCCGTCACCGGCACGCCGGCCAGCTTGAGCGCGAGATACGCCTTGATGGTGGCGTTCACCTCCGACGGCCCGCCGTGATAGATGTTCCAGCCGCCGTCCGGCAGTTGCATCGAAAAGATGTGGTTGACGGCCTTGCGCTGCCATTCCGGGTCCACCTTGCCGTGCCAGTGATGATACGCCACCGTGTCGGACACGAGCGTGGAATCCACCATCAGCTCGCCGACCCAGAAGCCTTCCGGCTTTTGTTCCGCCGAGCAGAAATTGCTGCGACCGCGCGATGGCGGCCTCCAGATTGCGGGCAAAACCTGGCTGGACGCCGACGGTCAGGAGTTCGGGCTGCACCCGGGTGACACTGTCAATTAGCACACGCCTACTGTGCGGATTTGGCAAAAAACTGTAAAGAATTTCCTGCCGTTCAATTGGAGTGGGATTTATGAAAGACTGAAAAGCGGCATCGTTCCGAAGCCGCCTGCCGCGAGCCACATCCGGTTCGTTGATCAAAGCGTGTTCACCGCTTCCGCCACTCCGTTTTCGGCGGCTCCGGCAAACCTTGCGCCCGCAGCGCCGTGCGGAAATGCAGCTTGGAAATTTTCGCCAGCTCGCCCGCACCGCGTTCGGCCACAAATTGTTTCGCCGCCGCGTCCACCGCCGCGCTCGCGCCTTTGGGAAATTTCATTTCAAATTGTTTCTCCAGTTTCGCCAGGCCTTTAACAAATTCGTCGCGCGCCAGAATCGAGGCCGCGGCCACGGCGATGTCTTCTTCCGCCTTGTGCCGCTGTTCGAGCGGCAGCTCCCTGCCCTGCACCTTCAATGCTTTTTCAATCACGCTCTTGCTGGCGGCGAACTGGTCGCTGATGGCCTTCACCGGCGGCGGATTCATCTGGTAGCGCTTGCCCAAAAGATTTTCAATCACCTGTGCGTGCCCCCATGCGAGCATCTTGTTGACACTTTTCATGCCCACGTAAAGTTGGTTGTATTTCACATTGCCGATGACGATGGAATCCACCACGCAGCCGGGCGTGTTGCGGATTTTGTCGGCCAGCTCGGCAATCTTCTTGTCGCTGGAAATGTTCTTGGAATCGCGGATGCCGAGGTCTTTCCATGCGTTGATGACGCTCTCGTTCACATAAACGCCCGCGATGGACAGCGGCCCGAAGAAATCGCCCTTGCCGCTTTCGTCCACGCCGATGCGCGGCAGAAGCAGGTCGGGATTCAAAACGGTTTCGTAGCCGAGCTTGACCTCCTTGAGAATTTCCGGCTCCAGCACGAACTCGACAAATTCCGCCGTTCCTTTCCCCTGCACGACCAGCTTGCCGCTCTCGTAAAACACGATGTTCGTCTTGTCGGACTCGAACGCGAAGCGCGCATACGGCACTTCGCGCGGCTTCCAGTTGCGCGCCTGCAACGCGGCCAGCAGCGCCGACGCCTGTTCGTCGGTCAGCTTGCAAGTATGGATGGTCAGCGGCTTCACGCGGAAAAAGTTTAGCCGCGAAAAAGCGCAAAAGACACAAAAGATTTTTTGCGACTTTTGCGGCTTTTTGCGGCCATAATCAATCCGGCGCATGAGTCCGAACTTAAAATTCAAAACTAAAATTTCAAAACTGGTTTCAGCCTTGCTGGATTGGTTCGCCGCCAATGCCCGCGACTTGCCGTGGCGACGCACGTGCGATCCTTACGCGGTTTGGGTAAGCGAAATCATGCTGCAACAGACGCAGGTCAAGACGGTGATTCCCTTTTGGAACCGATGGATGCGCGAGTTGCCCACCATCGCAGCCGCCGCCAAAGCCCCTTCCGCCAAAATTCACAAGTTGTGGGAAGGACTCGGCTATTACACGCGTGTCAGGAATTTGCAAAAGGCGGCGCAGGTTATTTTGGTAAAACACGGCAGCGAAGTTTCCAGAAAAGTTTGCTGATGTTCTCGCGCTGCCGGGCATCGGCCGATACACCGCCGGCGCGATTTGCAGCATCGCCTTCAACCAGCCCACGCCCATTCTCGACGGCAACGTCATCCGCGTGTTGACGCGCATTTTTGGCATCGCAGAAAATCCGAAGGAGAAAAAGACAAACCAATGCTTTGGCAACTGGCGGAAGGATTGGTTTGTCGCGCGAAGGCTTGCGAAGGCGGAATTTACTTCGCAACCTTCGCGGCCTTTGCGCGACACAGGTTTCTGTTCATCACTAAACCAATCTCTGATGGAACTCGGCGCGCTCGTCTGCACGCCGCGCAATCCGCAATGCAAAATTTGTCCGGTGAAAAAATTCTGTGTCGCGTTCAAGGAAAATCGCACGGTTGAATTGCCGAATCTCGGCAAACGCGAAACCGCCACGGCGCGAAGGTTTGTCGCTTTTGTGATTGAGCGGAACGGAAAGTTTCTGGTCCGCCAGCGTCCCGCCGAAGTTGTGAACGCGCATCTGTGGGAATTCCCGAATGTTGAAGTCAACGGTGCGCGATTGGACATGCCGCGAATTTTCAAATCGGAGTTCGGTGATGTGCCGGAGAAGCTTTCGCCGCTTGCCACGGTGAAACATTCCATCACGCGCTACCGCATCACGCTGGAGGCGTTTCTGGTTCGACCGGATAAAATTTGCCGACGAAATCCAACGGCGTCTGGAAAACTCCGGCGCAGATGCAGGCGCTGGCTTTCACCGCCGCCCATAAAAAACTCGCCAGCGCTGCCGCGAAAAGTATCCTGTCAGACCGATGATTTACTTCGATTACAACGCCACCGCGCCCGTGATGCGCGAGGCGCGCGAAGCCTGGCTGAACGTCACCGAGAAAATCGGCGGCAATCCGTCGTCCATGCACCAGGCCGGCACGCGCGCGAGCATCGCGCTCGCCGACGCGCGCGAAAAGCTCGCGGCGTTTCTCGGCTGCCATCCGCTCGACATCATCTGGACCAGCGGCGCGACCGAGGCGAACAACATGGTCACGCACCATTTCGCCAAAACGCTCGGCGCGCAGGACGAGATCTGGATTTCCGCCATCGAACATCCGTGCGTTCACGATTCGGCGAAACATTATTTTGGCAAGCGCGCGAAATTGATTCCCGTCACGCGCGACGGCGTGGTGGACGTGGATTGGATCACGACGGAAATGGCCGACAAACGTCCCGGCCTCGTCGGCGTGATGGCCGCGAACAACGAGACCGGCGTCATCCAGCCGTGGCGCGAAATCCACGCGATTTGCCAGGCTTACGAAGTTCCGTTTTTCACCGACGCCGTGCAGTTCATCGGCAAGATGCCGTTGAAAGGATCTGGGCGAATGCGATTACGTCAGCGGCGCGGCGCACAAATTCGGCGGGCCGCGCGGCGTGGGCTTTTTGAAAATTCCGCATCGCAAATCCATCACGCCGCTGCTGCACGGCGGCAAGCAGGAAGGCGGCCGGCGCGCGGGCACGGAAAACGTGGCGATCATCGCCGCGATGATGGCCGCGCTGGAAGTGCGCGAGAAACAGATTTCACACAGCCAGCATCTGTTGCGCGGCGTGTGGCGCGACAATTTTGAGCGCGAACTGCTGCGCACGCTTCCCGGCACGAGCATCCTCGGCGCGAACGTGCCGCGTTTGTGGAACACCGTTTCCGCGCTCATGCCGGATGGCGACCGCAAGCATCAGTGGGTAGTGCGGCTCGACAAGGCGGGCTTCGCCGTCAGCACCGGCTCAGCCTGCACGACCGGCAAGGAAGAGCCGTCGCACGTGCTCGCGGCGATGGGCGTCAAGACCGCGCAGGCCATGCGCGTCGTGCGTTTCAGCGCCGGCTGGGAAACGACCGAGGCGGATTGGGACGCGCTCGTCAAAGCGGTCGCCAAAATCCATTCAGTAGCGTGATCAGTTTTTTTCGAGCAACCGCACTTCGCGCTGCGGAAACGGAATGTTGATGTTCTGCGCGCGGAACGATTCCACCACGGCCTGATAAATCTCGGTCTGGGCCGCGCCGTAATCCGCCACCTTCGTCCACGGACTGATGGTGACATTGATGGACGAGTCCGCCAGCAGGCTGATGCCGACGCCGGGCGCGGGATCTTTGATGACGCGAGGGTTCCGTTCCAACACGCCGCGAACCGTGGCAAGCACGACGTTGAGGTCCGTTCCGTAACCCACGCCAACGCTCATGGTGAGTTGCCGGATCTGGCCGTAGTTGCGCAGGATTTCGCCGACGATCTTATGGTTGGGAATGATGATTTCCGAACGGTCGCCACTCAAGAGTGTGGTGGAAAAAAGCTCGATGGTCTGCACGCGGCCCTGCACGCCCATCAGCTCCACATATTCACCCACGCGGAACGGACGGGTGAAAATCAGGTTTAGCCCGGCCATCAGGTTGCCGAGCACGCTTTGCATCGCCAGGCCCACGCCCACGCCGATGACGCCGAGGCCGGTCAGCAAGGCGGTGACGTGGATGCCCGCCGTGTCGGCGGCAATCAGCAGCGCGAAGACAAAAACCAGCAGCCGCATGAGCCGCGCACCGAGCATCTGGATCGGCGGCTCCAGTTGCAGTTCCGAACGGCCCAGCCAGCGCCGCGCCGCTTTTCCCAACCAGCGCGCGATGAAAATGCCGATCATCAAAATGAGCAGCGCGCTCAAGAACGACGGCCCGTGGTCCGCAAAATAATTTTCGAGCCGCGATTTCCACTCAAACGGCGAATCCAGTGAATTTGTCTGCATAAAAAAACACGAAAATTAATCGCCCGCCAGCGGTGACTAATCAGAGGGCGCCACGATAAACCGCGCGCGCAGTGCAGGTCTCCGCCACGACCACCTCCGTGAGCAACGGCAGCCGCGGTTTCAATTTTTTCCAGATCCAGACGGCGACGATTTCACTCGTCGGATTTTCCAAGCCGGGAATTTTGTTCAGATAATTATGGTCGAGCTTTTCCCAGACCGGCTTGAACGCCGCCGAAATGTCCGCGTAATCCATGAGCCAGCCGAGTTTCGGGTCGCACTCGCCGGCCACGACAATTTCCACACTGAAGCTGTGGCCGTGCAGCCGCCGGCACTTGTGCGACTTCGGCAACAGCGGCAGCAGATGCGCCGCCTCGAACTGAAAGGTTTTTCGTAATTCCATTTTCATAATTTCCGACTGCAAAGTTCGCGGCAAAAGTTAAGCCGGGAAGTTTTAAGCGGCGTCACAATTTCTCCGGCCGCGACATCAAATCCCCGATGCGTTGGAGCAGGCGTCCGGCACCGCCGCCGTCGAGCACGCGGTGATCGAAACTCAAGGTGAGATAAGCCTTCATCACCGGCACGAATTGTCCTTTGGCCTCGTCCCAATGCGGCATGCGCTGGCCCGCGCCCAGCCCCAGCACGAGCGTCTGTTCCGGCAGCGGAATCGGCGTGGCCCAAATCAGCCCGAACGTGCCGAAATTTGTCACGGTGGCGACGGAACCACCGGTGGCGTCCGCCGGGAGTTTGCGTTCGCGCGCCAGCTCGACGAGTTCATTGTAGCGTTGCGTCAAATCTTTCAACGGCTTTTTGTCCGCGTCGCGGATTACGGGAACCAGCACGCCGTCCTCGGCCTCGACCGCGAAGCCCACATCAATCGCCGACGGATGAACAATCTTGCTGCCGACGAGCCGGCCGGCGGGCGCGGAGTTTTCCGCGAGCGCAATCGCCAGCGCGCGCAGCGCGTAAAGCGCCGGGCCGGGCTTGGGATTTGAAATTTTGCGATGCGCGAGCATGGCATCCAACTGCACGGGCAAACCGACGGTGGCCAGCGGACGCGTCCAACTGCGGCGCATCGCATCGGCCACGGCCACGCGCATGGAAGAGGCCTGGCTCATCTTTTGTTTTTCGAGATTGGCGATGAATTTCTCGAAATCCTCGACGGTCACGCGCCCGGCCGCGCCGCTGCCCGCGATGCCCGCGAGGTCTGCGGCATGCAGACCGAGTTCGTCCATGCGCGCCTTCAGCCGCGGCGAAAGATAGCTCGCGCCCTTCGCGTTGGCTGGCACGGGCAGGCCGCGCACGGTCGGCTGCACGCGACCGCTGCGCCGGATGGTTTCCGGTTTTGAAATGCGGTCGGTGTCGGAGGCTTTTGCCGGGGCGGAAACGTCCAGACCCAGCCGCACGGCTTCTTCCTTGGTGGCTTCAATCTGGCCCAACACGGCGCCGACGGCGTAACTTTCATTCAACTGCACGGTGAATTTTTCGACACGTCCGCTGCACGGCGACGTCACGCTCATTGTGGCCTTGTTGGTTTCGACTTCGATGAGGTCCTGGTCGGCTTTGACATCGTCGCCGGGCTTCACGAGAAAGTTGATGATGGCGGCCTCGGCGATGGATTCGCCAAGCTGCGGCATGATGATGGGAATCTGTGGCATAAATTTAGCGCCGTAAAATTTTTCTCGCAGCGGAAGCGATGGCGCGTGCCGTCGGGCGATGCGCCATCCAGAGGTTAGGATGATACGGCACCGGCGTGTCCTTGGCGTTGAGCCGCTGCGGCGGCACGTCGAGCAGGCCGAAACCTTCGCTGGCGACACGCGCGATGATTTCCGCCGTCACGCCGCCCCACGGCCACGCTTCGCCGACGCACAGCAAACGGCCCGTGCGCGCGACGCTGGCCATGACGGTGTCGGTGTCGAGCGGTTTGACGGAACGCAAATCCACGATCTCAATTTCCCAGCCTTCGGTGGCAAGCTCCGTCGCCGCTTCGAGCGCCTCGTGAACCATCGCGCTGTAAGCCACCACTGTCAGGTCGCGGCCTTCGCGTGCGATTCGCGCTTTGCCGATGGGCAGCGCCTCGCTCGGCAATTTTTCCGCCTTGAGATGGTAATAAAGAAATTTGTGCTCGCAAAAAATCACCGGGTCGTCCACCGCCACGGCTTCGAGCAACATGCTGTAAGCGTCCTCGACCGTCGCGGGTGTCAGCACGACGAGGCCGGGATAATGCGCGTAAATCGCCTCGATGGACTGGCTGTGAAACGGCCCGCCGCCTTCGGTGCCGCCGAACGGCAGGCGCACGGTGATGGGACACGGAACATTCGTGCGCCAGAAAAGCGTCGCGGCCTGGTTGACGATCTGGTTGAAGCCGACGATGGAAAAATCGGCGAACTGCATTTCGATGATCGGCCGCATGCCTTCAATCGCCGCGCCGACCGCCATGCCGACCATCGCATCTTCGGAAATCGGCGAATCCAAAACGCGCCCGGGAAATTCTTTCGCCAGATTTTTCGTGGCCTTGAACGCGCCGCCGAACGCGCCGACATCCTGCCCGTAGATGAACACGCGCGGGTCGTCGCGCAAGGCGCGGGCCTGCGCTTCGCGGATGGCTTCGAGATAGGTAATGCTCATGGCGCGAAATAAATATCAGCTTCCGGAATCTTCGTCATGCACGTCGGTCAAATGCTGGGACGAAATCGCCAGCCACTTCTCATCGTAGGGATCGGGCGCAGGTTCGCGGCGGACCTGGGCGACGGCTTCCTCGATTTCGGCGGTTATTTCGCTACGCCACGTCGCGAGCGTCGCGGCGTCAGTCCATTTTTGGTGGAGCAGCAATTCCTCGGCGACTTTCAGGCAATCGCGGCCAAGTGGGGAACTTTTCAGTTTCGGATCAACATAACTTGAATCGTCGTGTTCGCCGTGGCCGCAAAGCCGGAGCAATTTCGCGACGACAAGTTGCGGGCCGTGACCGGCGCGGGCGGACGCGACGGCGGCGCCGACCGTTTTCAAACACGCGGCCAGATCGGTGCCGTCCACGGAATGAGCGGCGACGCCGTAGCCGGCCGCCTTGTCGGCAAGATCCTCGCAAACGAACTGGCGCGAGGTCGGCGTCGAGTAGGCGTATTGATTGTCGGCGAGAACCAGGACGAGCGGAAGTTTTTCGACGGCGGCCTGGTTCAGCGCCTCGTGAAATGCGCCGGTGGAAGTCGCGCCGTCGCCGAGGCACGTCGCCCCGACCGTGCCGGAAATTCCCTTCATGCGCCGCGCAAACAGCGCGCCGTTGACGACGGAAATCATCGCGCCAAGATGGCTGATCATCGGGAAATAACCTTCAAGCGGCTTGCCGCGATGGACGTTGCCGTCGCGTCCGCGCATTGGGCCGAGCGCCGAACCGAAATAATTTCGCACGGCATCAATGATCGTTTCGCCAAAGGCCAGCCGGCCGGCGGCGTCGCGGATGAGCGGCGCGAAAACGTCGGTATTCTTGAGCGAGACGCCGACGGATGCGCTCAGGGCTTCCTGGCCGCGCCCGAGAAAAACGCCGCCGTGGATTTTTCCGGCGCGGTAGAGCGCGGCGAATTTGTCGTCGAGCAGCCGCGCCCGCAACATGAAGCGGAACGCGGTGAGCGTCTGGTCACGGGCCGTTGTGGTTTCACCCGCCGGGTTGACGTCGAGCACCGTTTGCAACATGGCGGGATTTTATCGCCGAGACCGCGCGCCAGCAATGTTTCATTTTGTGGCGGGTAAATTTTCGCGCAAAAAATCGGATTGGCCTGCCGGGAAAATTCGTGTTCAATGGCGCGACTCAGTGCGGCGACCGCGAGCCATGGCTGAAAAAAAATGAACCAACGGTCATCCCAAATCCTGCTGGTCGGCGACGACCCGAAGACGCTGGACGCGCTGTCCGCCGCCTTGCGCGAAGACCACATCGCGCTGCGCTTTGCGCGCACGGCCGGGCAGGCGCTGCATTTTTTCCACGACCTTCCGGCGGATCTGGTGCTGGTGGATCTGGATCCGGCGGAAGCCGAGGGCTTGGAACTGCTGCGCCACTTCAAGGAATATCCGCCGAGACCGGTGACGCGGGTCATCGCGCTGACGGCCGCAAATGACCTGAAGCGCATGCTCCGCGCGTTTGAATTGGACGCGATTGACTGCATCCGCAAACCGATTGAGCCGGAGTTTTTGCGCGCGCGATTGAACGCCGTCCTGCGGGCCAAGGCCGAGCACGATGACCTGGCCCGGCGCATTCTGGAGCTGATGAAGGCGCGCACCGCCGCCGAGGCCGCCGCGCGCGCAAAATCGGATTTTCTCGCGGCGATGAGCCACGAAATCCGCACGCCGATGAATGGCGTCATCGCGATGGTCAGCATGCTGCTCGAAACCCCGTTGAATCCCGACCAGCGCAGCTACCTGGAAACCATCAACACGAGCAGCGAATCGCTGCTGGCGATCATCAACGACATCCTGGATTTTTCAAAAATTGAATCGGGCAAGATGGAGCTGGACTCGCGGGAATTCAACCTGCGGACCTGCGCCGAGGAAACGCTCGACCTGCTGGCGGCCAGGGCCGCCGAGAAAAAACTCGATCTCCTTTATGAGCTGGACGACGGCATTCCGGCGACCGTCCGCGGCGACTCGCTCCGGCTGCGTCAGGTGCTGGTGAATCTTTTCAGCAACGCGATCAAGTTCACCGAGTCCGGCCATGTCACGCTCCAGGTCAAACTGCTTTCAGCACCGCCGGCGGATGAAAACAAACCGCATCCGTTGCACCTGCATTTTTCCGTCCGGGACACGGGCATGGGCATCACGCCCGACCGGCTTTCGCGGCTGTTCAAGGCGTTTGTCCAGGCCGACGTTTCGACCGCGCGCACCCACGGCGGCACCGGCCTGGGGCTGGCCATCAGCAAACGGCTGGTGGAATTGATGGGTGGAAAAATGTGGGCGGAAAGCGTGCCGGGCCAGGGTTCCGCGTTTCATTTTACGGTCATTTTTCAGGCCGAACCGCAGCCGTTGCGCGAACTCCGGCTGCCTCGGCTCGCCGACCTGCGGGTGTTGATCGTGGAAGACAGCGCGGCCGGCCGGCGCATCCTGAATGATCAGGCCGCCAAATGGGGCATGATTCCGCAGAACGCGGAGACGGCGGAACAGGCGCTGGAATTGATCCTGAACGGCGCGCAATTTGACCTGGCCATCATTGACCTGCAACTGCCCGGAATGGACGGCATTTCGCTCGCCACGGAACTCCGCAGGCTGAGCCACACGGCCATGCTCCCGCTGGTGCTGCTGTCGCCGATTGGCGCCCGCGCCGACGCGCCGGATCATGCGCATCTCGCCTTCACCCACCGGGTCGCCAAGCCCGTCAAGCCCGCGCAGCTCTGCGCCACCATCGAACTCGCGTTGTTCAGCCCCAAAAAAGCGGCGCCCGACGTAGCCGCCGCCGCGCCCTGCCAGTTGCTTGCCGAGCGGCTGCCGCTGCGGATTCTTCTGGTGGATGACAATGCGATCAATCAAAAAGTCGCCTCGCGGATTTTGGGCCAGCTCGGTTATCATCCCGACCTTGCGGAAAACGGGGTGAAGGCCATCGCCGCGATGGATGCAAAAGTTTACGACCTCGTCTTCATGGATTTGATGATGCCGGAAATGGACGGCCTCGAAGCCACCGGTGCCATCCGCGAACGCCAGAAGGCTCCCGAGACCCATCCGAATTATCGCGGGCGCATCATCATCGTCGCCATGACCGCGCACGCAATGCAGAGCGACCGGGACAAATGCCTCGCCGCCGGCATGGACGATTATTTGTCCAAGCCGATCCGGCCGGCGGACATCCGCGGCATCGTCGAGAAATGGGCTTTGCCGGGAAATCCGCCGGCTGAAAGCAGACCTGCCGCCGCCGCGAACATTGAATCCGCCGACGAACCGGCGGTGGAAATGGACCGGTTGAATGATTTGACCGATGGCAACGCGGACAATCTGCGTGAACTGGTTGACATGTATTTCAAACAAACCACGGGGCAGTTTGAGCAGCTCAAGGCCGCCATCGCCGGCAGCCGGGCCGACGAGGTCCGCCGCGTGGCGCACAGTTGCGCGGGCGCGAGCGCCACGCTGGGCATGACCCGGCTGGGCCAGTTGATGCGCGACCTGGAAAAAGCCGGGGCGGCTGGCGCGTTGACGGAGGCCGCCAAAATCTGCGAAGATGCCTGCCGTGAATATGTGGCGGTAAAACAATTCCTGGCCCGGCAGCCGGGCCTGGCCGAGACCATGGCCGCCGTTTCGTAAAAATGAAAAAGATTCTTATCATCGAAGACGACCAGATTGTGGCGAACGTTTACCGCAACAAGCTCGCGGTGGAAGGCTACAAGGTCGAGACCGCGCCCGACGGCGAGACCGGCCTGCGAACCATGCGGATTTTCAAGCCCGACACCATCATCCTGGATTTGATGCTGCCGGGAATCTCCGGGCAGGAAGTCATCAAACAGGTCCGCTCGGAGGTGGAGTTCGCCAAGATTCCCATCATCGTTTTTTCCAACACCTACCTGACCAACTTGATTCAGGAGGCGTGGAAGGCCGGCGCGACCAAGTGCATTTCCAAATCAAACTGTTCGCCCAAGGAGGTGATTGAAGTGGTGCGCCACACCATCGGCGACAGCGGCGCGGTCCCCACGTCCGGCCCGGCGGTGGTCGGCACGCACGCGCCAAACAGGCCGCTTCCGCTGAGCGCCGAAACCGATTCCGCGTTTCAGGCGGACTTGAGAAAAACCTTCATTGACAGCCTGCCGGCCACGCTCGTCAATCTGCGGGCCTCGCTCCAAAGCCTCGTCAAGGCGGACAACGAAATGACGCGGCTCAAGGAAATTTACGAGCTTTACCGGCGCGTCCACGCCCTCAACGGCAACGCCGGCATCGCCGGCCTGGTCCAGATCGCGCACATGTCCGCCGCCCTCGAGGCGCTGCTCAAGGAAATTTACGAGAAACCGAAAAACATCAACAGCTCCACGCTGCGCACCGTCGCGGCCTCCGTGGATTTTCTCGGCTTCCTGTTCGAGCGCGGCACGCTGCCGGAAACCCAGGAAGCTCCCGCCGCCAACATCCTGGTGGTGGACGACGAGGCCATCTCCCGCCGCGCCATCATTTACGCGCTCGAAAAAGCCCAGCTTCAGTCCGTCAACGTCGAGTCGCCGGAGACCGCCTACAAGCTTTTGACGGAAAGCAATTTTGACCTCGTGTTTCTCGACGTGGACATGCCCGGCATGAGCGGCTTTGAGCTTTGCACCAGGCTGCGCACCCTGCCGCTGCACAAAAAAACCCCCGTCGTGTTCGTCACCAGCTTGAGCGACTTCGACAGCCGCACCAGCTCCACCATGGCCGGCGGCAACGACTTCATCGCCAAACCGTTTTTGTTCATTGAACTGACCGTCAAGGCCCTCATCCACGTCTTGCGCGGAAAATTGAAGCCGTTGAAATGACGTTTCCAACGGCCGGGCCGCAATTCGTAAACCAGGCGGGCCACCCGTTCATTGCCGGATAACTGACCCAGCGTTCAACCATGAAATTGCTCATCCTCGCGGTGTTGTTGGTGTTTGCCTGCGCGTTTGCCGTTTCTTACGCCTATGACCATCTGGCCGTCCGCCACAGCTCGCGCCGGGGCCGCAAGAAATTGCTGGCGCAGCTCGCCTCCCTGCCGCCCGTCAAGGCGGATTTTTCCACGCCGGAAGGCGCGGTGCTGCGCCTGGAGGAGTGCTTCCGCAAACCGGACATCGAGGCGGCCGTCGCCTGCCGGGATTTTGAAACCGAGGCCCGGCTCTGGCTCCAGGACCGCGGCCATTTGAGCGGGGAGATGAAAAACGAAATGCTGCCGGAAACCATCCGGGCCATGGAAAAATCATTTCGCAACGGCCTGAAGAAAGGCCTGCCGTCCGATTGGATTTTGGGGAAAAGCTATTTCCTCGATCACGAACCGTTTGCCGACGACATTGTCGTGGTCAACAAATATACGCAGGTGCCGGAGGGCAGTTTGTTCGCGCAACAGATTCTTGCCGCCAAAACGGCCGACGGCTGGCGGGTGGTGAAGACCTTGACGCCGTCGCTGGATTAAGCAGCCGGGAACCTCTCAAAGCCGGCGGGCGGCTTTCGGCAGAAAGCCGGATGATTGATTTGCTCGAAACATGCGGTGCGCTGGCCGCCCCCTGCCCGCCGGCCAAAACCAGTCGCCCCAGCCATTCCGCCAACCGCCAGAGCCGCTTTTCCAGTTGGCAACGTCCCATCACCCTCGCGCAGCGTCGTATTCCCGGTTGGAAACGCCGCATTACCCTCTGGAAACGTCGCATTACCCTCTGGAAACGTCGCATTTCGCTCGCGGAACGTCGCATTACCCTCTGGAAATGGAGCATTTCGCGAGGGCAATGCCGCATTGAAAACGGCAAAAATGGCCTCGGCGCTGGCAAAAACATCGAAAAACGCGGTTTTTGCCGTTTTAACGAGAGGAGATGGTCAAAAAACGACAGATCATGGCGGGTTGGGATTGGCAATCCCCTGCCCGGCGCGAACGGGGTGGGAATGTCTGCCAAGACCGGAGCGCGGCTGTCCCAGCCGCAGCGGGTGGACAATCCGGCGGGTTCCCGGAAGATTTCAGGGCAAGCGGTCGGGCGAGGTTGCTGCGGGTGAGGACACCCGCGCTCCGAAGATGACCATCCGCATTTACTGCTTGCCAACGCATTTCCACCGGTTCAGAGTCGAATTCATGAACATTGACAGGCTATTTAGCCCATGGCCGGTTCTTAATCAGGCAGCATTACGCTTTTATGAAAAAACTCATCCCATATATTCTCGCTTACTTCATTGTTGCGACATGCACAGCAATTTATCCGCACATCTACCGGCGCTTTGCTGCTCACGCACCAGTTGTTTTGCCGCATAATTCTGTCGCCGTAATCTTGAATCCAGGGATGTCACAAGCCGAGTTGGATGCCAAGCTACAGCAGGTTGGCTTGTCAGAAGCACTGCCGCACGTCGTTACGACGGTTCGGCCAGCACCTTTACTTACTCTATTGGTTCATTATGTTTTTGACGCAGTTGTTTTCTCGGCTTTTGCTGGCTTGGTGATTCTGTTCCGGCGTGTATTTCAAGCCGGCGTTCCAAACCATGACCCTGCCGCCTAATCTGGTGACAGACGGCGCGTTTCTTCCCGCTCACCGGCCCGGCCAAGCTCAAAGTTGATTCAATTCCCCCCGTCCAATCGGATTTCCGTCCCTTGTCCTCCTGCTCGTTCTCGTCCTCGTTCTCGAATGGGTTCGATTTTCGAGAACGAGAACGAGAACGAGGACGACGACGACGAGGCGACGAAGAGGATGATTCTTATTCTGCACGCTCCAAGCCGCGCCGGAATTCTCCGGCAATTGCGAATTGGCAACCACGCGCCGGCCTGATATTTTCGCGCGAATGTCCGCCGCCGCCGCCATAACCCCGACGCCCTCGAAGGCGCAGGTTTTCTTCCGCCGGTTGATCTCCACGGTGATTCTCTGGGTGGTCATTCTAGCCGGATTGTTTTCCGGCAACGCGCTCATTTCCGACGGCGTCTGCATCGTCCTGCTGGTTTTTCTGGCCGTGACCGGCTTGGCGGAGTTTTACGGCCTCGCGGAAAAGCGCGGGCTGGCGTGCTTCAAATGGTGCGGCATCATCGGCGGCGTGCTGCTGCTGGCGGGAACGTTTCTGCACCTGACCACGAATTATCTCGGCATCAACGATTCGCCCGCCCGCGCGAATGACTTTGAAACCGGCTTTCTCATCCTGTTCGTGCTAGGCCTGTGCGTGCGGCAGTTCGTTTCCCAGACCAACACCACGGGAATTCAGACCATTGCCACGACGCTGTTCGGCCTGATGTATGTGCCGTGGCTGCTGAACTTCGTCCAGAAAATCGTCTTCTTCCCGTTCGCGGCGGCCGGCCTGGCGGACGAGGGAAAATATTTTCTGCTCTATTTCATCCTCGTAACCAAGTTCAGCGACATGGGCGCGTATGCCGTCGGCTCGCTCATCGGCCGGCACAAAATGATCCCGCGCATCAGCCCCGGCAAGACGTGGGAAGGTTTCGGCGGCGCGATTGTGGTTTCGACCGGCGCGAGCCTGGCGTTCGCGCATTGCTTCGGCGCGCACATGTATGGCATGAACACCATGCACGCCATCATCCTCGGTGTGGTGCTGAGTTCCACCGCCGTCATCGGCGACCTGATTGAATCGCTGTTCAAACGCGAGGCCGGCGTGAAGGATTCTGGCCAGCTCTTTCCGGGCATCGGCGGCATTCTCGACCTGCTCGACAGCCTGCTCTTCAACGCGCCCATCATGTATTTGTATCTGCGCCATATCCTGACGCACAGCCTTGACCTGAAATGAGCCACAGATGAACACAGATGAAACACAGATAAAAACCGGGGAGAACGATTATTCACTCCAGCCGGTGACGCAACAGCTCATCGGCGCGGCCTTTGAAGTTCACAATGCCCTCGGCTATGGATTTCTTGAAAAGGTTTATCAGCGCGCCATGCAGGTTGAACTCCAATCGCGCGGCGTGAAAGTGGAGCTTGAGCCGAAAATACAGGTTCAATATAAGGGTATCGTGGTCGGTGACTACGCGGCCGACTTGCTGGTTGAAGAAAAAATCATCGTGGAATTAAAAACAGACACGACCTATCAATCCTTCCACGAGGCTCAATTGCTCAATGAACTTCGCGGCACGGGAATAAAGCTGGGCTACTTGATTAACTTTGGCCGGGAAAAGGTGGAATACAAACGGATGGTCTTTTGATTCAAATCTGTGTTTCATCTGTGCCCATCTGTGGCTAAAGAAATCCGAAAATGAAGAATGTAGTTTTACTTGGTTCGACCGGCAGCATCGGCACCAGCACCGTCAAGGTGGCGGAAGATTTGCCGGACCAAATCCGGCTCATCGGCCTCGCGGCGGGCGGCAATCTGGAACT
Organism: uncultured Verrucomicrobiae bacterium; assembly: GCA_963738245.1. Lineage (GTDB taxonomy): Bacteria > Verrucomicrobiota > Verrucomicrobiia > Limisphaerales > UBA11358 > UBA11358. The sequence goes on along the minus strand of CAVTWB010000009.1, from coordinate 240,463 downwards.
GCTGCTGGAGCAAACGCGCCGGCACAAGCCCGCCGTCGTGTCCATCAACGATCCGGCCAAGGCAAAGGAATTGAGCAATACGATGGGCACGAGCTGTGAAGTTTTTTGCGGCAACGAAGGTTTGCTGAAACTCGCCACGCTGCCGGCGGCGGACATTGTTTTGATCGCGATTGTCGGCACGGCGGGCTTGCAGCCGGCGCTCGCGGCGATTCGCGCAGGCAAGGACATTGCGGTCGCGTCCAAGGAAATCCTCGTCATGGCCGGCGAAATCGTGATGAACGAGGCGCGCAAATACGGCGTGCGCGTGCTGGCCGTGGACAGCGAGCATTCCGCCATTTTCCAATGCCTCGATGGCAAGCCGACGAATTCCGTCCGCAAACTTTGGCTCACCGCGAGCGGCGGGCCGTTCCGCGATAAAACACTTTGGCCGAAGGAAAAGTTTTCCGACATCACCGTCGAATGCGCTTTGAAACATCCGTCGTGGGTCATGGGCCGGAAGGTCACGCTTGATTCCGCGACGCTGTTCAACAAGGGGCTGGAAATGATCGAGGCGCGCTGGCTGTTCGACATCGAAATGGCGCGCGTCGGCGTGGTGGTGCATCCGCAAAGCATCGTGCATTCGATGGTGGAGTTCGTGGACGGCTCACTCATCGCGCAGCTTTCCACGCCGGACATGTGCCTGCCGATCCAATACGCGCTGACATATCCCGAACGCGCCGCCAGCGACCGCGTGCAGACGAATTTTCCAAAGCTCGGCACACTGACTTTTGAGGAGCCGGATGTGGAACGGTTTCCGGCGATTGAACTCGCGCGCCGGGCCGGCGAAACCGGCGGAACCCTGCCCGCCGTGTTGAACGCCGCCAACGAAATCGCGGTCGAAGCCTTCGTGAACCGCAAAATCAATTTTCCGCAAATCACCGAAACCGTCCGGCGCACCATGGACGCGCACCAGGTCGTTTCTCATCCGGCACTCGAACAAATCCTCGAAGCCGATTCCTGGGCGCGGCGAAGCGCGTTAAAGGGTTAAAAGGTTGAATTGTTAAAGGGTTTGGTTTTCTCGCCAATTTAACGATTTAACAATTCAACGCTTCAACGATTGTGAAATTGGATTTCATTGCTATAATCTTACGGACTGATTTTACATGACTATTTTGAGATACCTTTTTATCGGACTGGAAGTGGTGCTGCTGTTCAACCTGCTGATCGGCGTCCATGAGCTTGGCCATTTTCTCGCCGCGAAGTGGCGCGGGCTGAAGATTGACCGCTTTGCCATCTGGTTCGGCAAACCGGTCTGGAAAAAGAAAATCAACGGCGTCGAATACGCGCTCGGCTGGATTCCGGCGGGCGGCTACGTCGCGCTGCCGCAAATGGCGACGATGGAAGCCATCGAGGGCAAAAGCGAAACGCCATCCAAATCTGAATCGGACATGGCCGCTCTTCGCCAGGGAGATCTCACCTCGATTGATGCCCTGCCCAATGTCTCACCGCTCGACAAAATCATCGTGGCGTTCGCCGGGCCGCTGTTCAGCTTCGGGCTGGCGATTGTTTTTGCATTCGTCGTCTGGGGCGTCGGCCGGCCAACAAACGAGGCCGACAACACGACAACGATTGGCTGGGTCATGCCGAAGGATGCAAATGGAAATCCCGGGCCGGCGTGGCAGGCGGGACTGCGTCCGGGCGACACGATTCTGGAAGTGGACGGAAATCCGGTTCACCATTTTGCGCCAACTTCGGCGGACAGCGTGCAGTGGCGCATCGTCACCAGCACCGGCACGAACATCGCCATCAAATATCTCCGCGACGGCAAGGAAGACACGGCCTATGTCATTCCGTTCCATCGCACGACGAAGTGGTATGAGCGCAAGGCGCTCCGGCAGATTCTCATTTCCTCGGCGTCCAAAGCGACCATTTATGAAATCGCCTCGAACAGCCCGGCCGCGCAGGCTGGATTGAAGAGCGGCGATGAAGTCATCGCGTTGAATGGCGAAAAAATTTACAACTCCGACGCCGTGGATTACGCACAATGGGAGATGAGCAACAGCGTGGTCAAACCGCTCACGCTGACCATCCGGCGGGAAAACGAACAGTTCGACCGCACATTGCTTGCCGTGAAACCGCTGCTGCCGACAAACACCATGCCGTTGCTGGGCATCATGTCATGGCTGGCCGACACCAACGTGGCGTTGCTCCATCCGAACCCGGTCGAGCAGATCCAGGCCAGCGCCGGGCAGATTTTCAACACGTTCGGCGCGCTGTTCTCACGCCATGGCGAAATCGGCGTGCAGCAGCTCGGCGGCGCCGTGATGATTATCCGCGTTTACAGCAATTTGTTTCAGGACGAGGACGGCTGGCGGCGTGTGCTGTGGTTCAGCGTCATCCTCAACGTAAATCTGGCGTTGCTCAACCTGCTCCCGCTGCCGGTGCTGGACGGCGGGCATATCACACTCTCGTTGATTGAAGCCGTGCGCCGCCGGCCGGTGAGCGCGGGAGTTTTGAATTACATCCAGAGCGGTTTCGCCGCGCTGCTCATCAGTTTCATGGTTTACATCGCGTTTTTCGACACCGGCGACTGGGTGCGCAGCGCGCACGCCGACCGCGAAGTGCCGGTGGTTTTCGCCCCTCAAAAATAATTCCCATGCGCTACTGCGAATCCCCTTACTTTTATCAGCGCCGCAAAACGCGCGAGATCGTCATCGGCGATCCGGCGAACGGCGGCTTTATCATGGGCGGTGACCATCCGGTCGTGAAACAGTCCATGATCACCTGTGACACGATGGACACCGCGCTGTCCGTCAAGCAGACGCTCGACCTGGTCGCCGTCGGCTGCCAGCTTGTGCGCATCACCGCGCCGACCGTGAAGGACGCGGCGAATTTGCAAAACATTGTCGCCGAGTTGCGCAAGCAGGGCTGCAATGTTCCCATCGTCGCCGACATCCATTTCAAGCCCGAAGCGGCGATGGAAGCGGTGAAATGGGTGGAAGTTGTCCGCGTGAATCCCGGCAACTACGCCGACACCAAAAAATTCGCCATCAAGGAATACAACGACGAGCAATACGCCGCCGAGCTGAAGCGCATCGAGGAAAAATTCGCGCCGCTCGTCATCGAGGCGAAGAAGCTCAAGCGCTGCATCCGCATCGGCACGAACCACGGCTCGTTGTCCGACCGCATCATGAACCGCTTCGGCGACACGCCGCTGGGCATGGTCGAGAGCGCGCTGGAATTCGCGCACATCGCGCGCAAAAACGATTTTCACAACTTCAAGTTCTCGATGAAATCGTCCAACCCTAAGGTGATGATCGAGTGCTATCGCCTGCTCGTCGCGCGGTTGAACGAACTTGGCGCGGATTGGAATTATCCGATTCATCTCGGCGTGACCGAGGCCGGCGAAGGCGAGGACGGCCGCATCAAATCCGCCATCGGCATCGGTTCCCTGCTCTGTGACGGGCTGGGCGACACCATCCGCGTCTCGCTCACGGAAGATTCGCCGCGCGAGATTGAAGTCTGCACCGACTTGCTCGCGCAGATTCCCGTGCTTTCCAATTCGCAATTCGAAATTCATGATTCTGAATTTCCCTTCGACCCTTTTCATTTCGAGAAGCGCGAGACGCCGGAGATTGAACTGAACGAAAACATCAAATGCGGCGGCGAACAGCTCATCCGCGTCGTCGTCACCCGCGCGACATTTGACAAAGTCGCGCCAAAAATCCGTCCGAAAGACGACGTGAAGCCGGAAGCGGTTTACGAAGACCTGAACATTTTCGAAATTGATCCGACGCAGGATTTTGAGATCAATTGCGAGACGCAACTTGTCACCGTGAAAGACGGCGTGAATCTGCCGGCCATCACGGCGTTTCGTCTGCTCGCGGCGAAATTAAAAAAACTCGGTCGCAACAATCCGATTCTGCTCAAGGATTGCATCAACTTTGAACCAGTGCCGCTCGAGCCGAAAATTGCTTTGCTCCGCGCGTCCGTCGTCATCGGCGCGCTGCTGGCGGATGGGATTGGCGATGCGATTCTCGTGCGCGGCGAAGCCGGCGGCGGACAAAGCCTGCGGCTCGCCTATAATATTCTGCAAGCGGCAGGTTGCCGCAGTTTCAAGACCGATTACGTCGCGTGTCCGAGCTGCGGGCGGACGCTGTTCAATTTGCAGACCGTCACCGCGCGCATCAAGGCGCGGACGGAACATCTCAAGGGCGTGAAGATCGCCATCATGGGCTGCATCGTGAACGGCCCCGGCGAAATGGCGGACGCGGATTTCGGCTACGTCGGCGGCGCTCCGAACAAAATTAATCTTTACGTCGGCAAGACGCCGATCAAGTTCAACATCCCCGAAGCCGAAGCAGTGGAACGGCTCGTGGATCTCATCAAGGAACACAACAAGTGGGTGGAGCCGGAAAATCAGGAGCAAAAGGTTGTTAATGTTGCCTGAGTTTTTGATAACACTTGCCAATTGCTCTCACTGTCTTAAATTTTGCGCCCGCTTTTGAAAGTGGATTGAAATGGCCAAACGCGATTATTACGAAGTCCTGGAAGTCAGCCGCGAAGTCTCCATCGAGGAGATCAAAAAATCCTACCGCAAGCTGGCGGTGAAATATCACCCGGACAAAAATCCGGGCGACCACGCGGCGGAGGAGAAATTCAAGGAGCTGGGCGAGGCTTACGAGGCGTTGAGCGACCCGGACAAGCGCGCCGCCTACGACCAATACGGCCACGCGGCGTTCGACCCGCGCCAGCGCGCCCGCAGCAGCGCCGGCGGCTTCCACGATCCGTTCGACATCTTCCGCGAGGTCTTCGGCGGCGCGGCGGGCGGCAGCATTTTTGAAAATCTTTTCGGCGGCGGAACACCAGACCCGTCGCGGCCGCAGCGCGGCGACGATTTGCGCTACGATTTGGAAATCTCATTGGAAGAAGCGGCGCTCGGCTGCGAAAAGGAAATATCCGTCACCAAGCTCGACCAGTGCGAGACCTGCCACGGCTCCGGCGCGGAAGCGGGTTCAAAACTGCGGACCTGCGCGACGTGCGGCGGGCGCGGTCAGGTGCTGATGTCGCGCGGGATTTTCAGCATCGCGCAAACGTGCCCGAGTTGCAAAGGCGCGGGCCGGATTTTGGAGAAGCCGTGCAAAACCTGCCACGGCAACGGCAAGCGCGAACGCACTTCCAAGATTCCGCTGCGGATTCCGCCGGGCGTTGACGTGGGTTCGCGGCTGCGTTCGTCCGGCAACGGCGAGGCGGGCTTTCGCGGCGGGCCGAGCGGCGACCTTTACGTCGTCCTGCACGTCAAAGAACACGAGATTTTCAAACGCGACGGCGACGACTTGGTCTGCGAAATGCCGGTGAGCTTTGTCCAGGCCGCGCTCGGCACGGAGATCGAGGTGCCGACGCTCGAAGGCCGGGCGACGATGAAAATCCCCGCCGGCACGCAGCCGGGCGCGGTGTTCCGCATCAAGGGCAGGGGCGTGAAAAATCTGCAGGGCTACGGCCACGGCGATTTGCACGTGCGCGTGCAGGTGGAAGTGCCGACGCGCCTGAACCATGAGCAGAAAGCCAAGTTAAACGAATTCGCCGCGCTGTGCGACGGCCACGAAGCGCCGCTCATGCAGGGATTTTTTGACAAGGCGAAGAAATTTTTTAAATAGCCAGAAATTTTGGATTTACGATTTACGATTGACGCGACCTGTTGCAATTTTAACGCGTAAATCGTGAATCGAAAATCGTAAATTCCAAATGCATCGCTTCTATCTGCCGCCGGAACATTGCGCCGGTGAAACGCTCCGGCTCGACGGCCGCGAGGCGCACCATGCGCTGCACGTCCTGCGCTTGAAACATGGCGAACTCGTCGCCATGCTGGACGGCATCGGCAACGAATTCATGTGCACGGTCAAAGATGCCGGGCGCAACGCCGTCACGCTTTCCGTGTCGCTGAAAAATTTCGTTCCCGCCCCGCCCTGCTCCGTCACGCTGCTTGTCGGCGTGCCCAAGGGAAAAATCATCGAAAGCATCATCCAGAAAGCCGTCGAGCTGGGCGCGCGGCGGATCGTGCCGGTTTTGTCCGAACGTGTGGTGACGCAGCTTGACGGCGAGGACGCGGAGACACAAGCGCGACAAGTGGCAGAACGTGGCGGTTGAAGCCATCAAACAATGCGGCGCGGCATGGCTGCCGACAGTTGAAGCGCCGGTGACGATTGAACAATTCCTCTCATGGCGGGGTGCCGGTCTCCGACCCGGCTCGACCGGCCTCCAACGCGCCGGGTCAGAGACCGGCGCTCCAAGCTCGACGTCGGGATCATTTGATCTCTCGCTCGTCGGTTCGTTGCAAAAGGAGCGCCGCCATCCGCGCGAAGTGTTGCGCGAGTTTGAGGCGCAGCACGGACGCTTGCCGCAAAGCGTCGGCATCTGGATCGGGCCGGAAGGCGATTTCACATCGGACGAAGTGAAAATGATTCAAGATTCCGGCGCGCAGCCGGTTTCGCTGGGCCGGCTGGTTTTGCGCGTCGAGACAGCGGCGGTTTATTGCCTTTCGATTTTGAATTACGAACTGAACCGGTGAAGCGCCGATGGCTGAAGCACCCGGCTTGGTGGCCCGGCGGAAGCAGTGACCGGACGATGGGTGGCCAGATATTCTTTATCATACGCCTGGCATCTGCCCATCGTCCGGTTTATTGCGTGCTGGATTGCTCCAGTGGCAAAGGGTGGTTGAAAATTATTAGTTGAGAGATGTTGGTTGAGAGTGGATGGGTTTCAGGACTTCACCTTTGATTTTTCCCCGCCGGCCACAAATTGTTCCCTCACCCGTCCTACGGACACCCTCTCCCATCCGATGGGAGAGGGCCGGGATGAGGGTTGATGGATTGTCAGGTGCACATCAGCGACACCGTGGCGCTCCACGGGCCGTATTGCGTGGAACCGCCCACGCCCCGGACGCGCACGCCATACACCGTGCCCGGCAGGAGACCCGTGATGACAATGTCCTTGGTGTTCGGCCAGATGCCCGCATCCACCCACGGACCCGTGCCCGCGCAATACTGCACATGATACGCCTTGGCCCCGGCCACCGCCTGGAGATAGACCCCCAGTTGCGTGGATACGGAGTTGTCCAGGCCCGTCACCAACGGCGCGACGAGCGTGATCTTGCTGTGCGAATAAACCACCACGTCAAAACCCGACAGCAGCACCTGCGCCGCGGTAAGGTTGAGCGATTGGATATACGCGGCAATTACGCGCAAGGCCACGAGCAGGTCGTTATAGGCTTCCGCCTGCGCTTCGGTGTCTGGCGGACCGCCCACCGCCGCCGCCGTCATGGCATCCTGATAGGCCGCCTGCAACGCCGTGAGGGCGATGAGGGTTATCGGGAGGTTTGGAAACAGCGTTGCGTTTTTGGTCAGGCACACAATCGCCAGGATTGCGAAGCTGTTGAATTCATCCTTCTTTAGTCTCGCAAATTTGAGACTTACTTGCACGGGTTGTCGTTTCATACAGTTACGGTTGGCTTGGCTCATTAATACCAGATTGCTCCGGGGGGAGCGAGATCAAAACAGCCGGGCGGAGCCGGGGTTGCTCAATTTTTCAATACCAGATTGCTCCGGGGGGAGCGAGATCAAAACTATGAGTATATGGCGTCCGGCGGCGGTGGATCAATACCAGATTGCTCCGGGGGGAGCGAGATCAAAACGCCAGCAGGCCGAGGATGGCGATGACGATGATAATACCAGATTGCTCCGGGGGGAGCGAGATCAAAACGGAACAGCGCGCAATGGACGTGGAGGCGGAGCAATACCAGATTGCTCCGGGGGGAGCGAGATCAAAACCGTCGGCGGGAAGTTGCTGCAAATTCTATTCACTCGATTGTCACGCACACATTGTTCGCCTCTTTATTTTCCGCAGCAACTTCCCGCCGCCGGTTTTAATTTTCCTCCGCCCGTTATTCTGATTTATTCTGATTTTTCAAAAAAGCTTTTGAGAATCAGCATGAGCCTCCTCACGTCGGCTGCCACGCAGATTTGGATTGCACCAAAACCCGGAAGGCGCGGCCGAAGTGTTCCGGGTGCGTCAGGGTTTGAAACTGCCGCGTGCGTGCCGGTGTCCATTCGCCAAAGTTTTTGTCCGCCAGAGTTCTTTCCAGAATCTGCGTCAGAAATTTTGTCTGCGTGGAAAACATTTCGGTTTTGAGTCCGGCTTCTTCGCCGGCTTTTTGAATCGCGGAAAAATTGACGTGCGCGGTCAAATCCTGTTCGCCGGCATTCGCCAGCAAATCGTCGCTGACATGATGCCGGAAATAGGCGCGGAGCGTGCCGTTGGTGCGTGCGGGAGAAAATTGTTCGTCGCCGGTGAAGCCGTAATCAATCGCGACCAGTTTTCCGCGTGTCAAAACGCCGGCGGCTTCGCGCCACCAGCTTTCGGCGGCGGGCGAAGTTTCGATGGTGTAGCCGTCGGGCAGGACGGGTTCCAATGCGGAATTCGACATTTGGGATTCGGAATTCGGAATTCTGGCCCAGACGAATTTTCCGCCTTCGACGGCAACGCCCCACTCGAACCATTTTTTGGTTTTGGCGTCCCAGCCGTGGCGGTGGACGGGAAAGGCGTCGAGGAGTTCGTTGCTGAAAATGATGCCGGCAAGTGACGGGTGACAAGTGACAAGTGACAAGTCTTTAAAATCAGTGGCCCAGCGGACGCGCGGCGCAAACGATTTCAAGGTTTCGCGCTGCCATTCCTGCCGGCGGGCGGACGGCTCGATGAGGTAGTATTCCAGCCGCGAAAAGAGTTCCGGACGGTTTGTCTGCAACCATGACAAAATGTCGGCGGCAAGTTTGCCGTCGTGCGCGCCGGCCTCAATCAAGCGAAGTGACGAGTGACGGGTGACGGGTGACGGGTGGAGTTCTGCCAGCCAGGCGGCGAATTGGAACGCCAGGAGCTGTCCAAACAATCCGCCGGCACTGACGCTGGTGATGAAGTCGCCGCGGCGCCCGAGATTGTCCTTTTGAGTTTCATAATATCCAAATTCAGGACAGTAAAGCGCCAGTTGCATGAAACGCGCGAAGGGCAAAACGCCGGTTTTGGCGGTTTCGGCGCGGATGATTTGCAACAAAGTGGTCACGGCTGGTGTTTGGCCCGACAATAGCTAGGATTTTTACAACTGGAATAAACTTATGGCTAAAATTGATGCGTTTTTCAACTTGATGTTCGAGCAAAAGGCGTCCGACCTGCACATGTCCTCGGGCAACCCGCCGATGTTGCGCATCAATGGCGAGATGCAGCGCGTGGATTATCCGCCGCTGGAGGCTGATTCGCTCAAGCAGATGCTCTACGAAATCGCGCCGGATTACAAAATCAAACAGTTTGAGGAAACGGGCGACGTGGACTTCGGCTACGAAATCCCGAAGATTTCCCGTTTCCGCGTGAATTTTTTCAACGAGAAAAACGGCATCTGCGCCGTGTTCCGCCAAATTCCCAGCCGCGTGCTGTCGTTCGAGGATTTTGAGAAGCTGGAATCGCCGCTCCCGCCGGTGCTGAAAAAATTCTCCATGCTGCACCGCGGCCTGGTCGTCATCACCGGCCCGACCGGTTCCGGCAAATCCACAACACTCGCGGCGATGATGGATTACGCGAACCGCAACCGCAAAGAACACATCATCACCGTTGAAGATCCGATTGAATTTGTCCACGAAAGCAAAAACTGCCTGGTGAACCACCGCGAAGTCGGTGTTCACACGAAATCATTTGCGGCCGCGTTGCGCGGCGCGCTGCGCGAAGACCCGGACATCATCCTCGTCGGCGAAATGCGCGACTTGGAGACGATTGAACTTGCCATCACCGCCGCCGCGACCGGACATCTGGTGTTCGGCACGCTGCACACGCAAAGCGCATCCAAGACGGTGGACCGCATCATTGACGTTTTCCCCGCCGACCAGCAGAACAAAATCCGGCAGACGCTTTCCGAGGCGTTGAAAGGCATCGTTGCGCAGACGCTGTTCAAGCGCAGTGACAAGAAAGGCCGCGTCGCCGCATTTGAAGTTCTGGTTTTCAACACCGCCATCGCCAACCTCGTGCGCGAAGGCAAGACGCATCAAATCCACGGCATGATCCAGGTTGGCAAAAAGACCGGCAACCAGCCGCTCGACGACCACATCATGGAACACGTCCGCATGAAGCGGATCACGCCGGAAGACGGTTACGACAAGGCTTTGGACAAGAAAAAATTCCGCGGCCTGCTCGCACACCCGCCGGAGGACGATGAAGGTTGATATTTAATTTATGCGGCGACCCGAACTGGATCAGATTTTGTTGACGACGCTGGCTTCACAGCCGGAAGTTTCCGATGTGTTGTTCACGGTGGGCCGGCCGCCGCAAGTGGAAGCCTACGGCGAACTCAAGCCGGTCGTGCTCGATCCGCCGATTGACCGGCTCACGCCGTTTCAGATTGAATCCATCGCGCAAAACATCATCGGCGACAATCTCTGGCAGATCGAAGATTTGCTGCGTCATGGCTCCTGCGACGCGTCGTATGCGCTTCAGGACAAGGCGCGTTTTCGCGTCAATATCTTTGCGCAGCGTGGCAATTATTCCATCGTTTGCCGCCAGCTCAACACGGCCATCCCCACGCTGGAGAAACTAAAACTCCCGGAGATCTTCAGGGAAATTCCAAAGGAAAAAACCGGGATGATTCTCGTGACCGGCGCGACCGGCTCTGGCAAATCCACGTCGCTGGCCGCCGTCCTGAACGAAATCAACGAATGCAAGCCAGTCCACATCGTCACGCTGGAAGACCCGGTGGAATATGTGCATCCGCACAAGGTGGCGACCTTCAACCAGCGCGAACTGGGCATCGACTTCGACAGCTACGCCAACGGCTTGCGCGCCGCGTTGCGCCAGGCGCCCAAGGTGATTCTCGTCGGTGAAATGCGCGACCGCGACACGGTGAAGATCGCCTTGAGCGCGGCGGAGACCGGCCATCTCGTGTTGAGCACGCTGCACACCATCAATGCGGGCGAAACGATCAACCGCATCCTTGGCATGTTCGAGCCGGAGGAGCAGGAGCAGATCCGCATCCGCCTTTCCGACACGCTACGCTGGATTGTCAGCCAGCGGCTCGCGCCGCAGATTGGCGGCGGACGGCGGGCGCTGCTGGAAATCATGGGCAGCAACCTCCGCACGCAGGAAACCGTCCGGCTCGGCGAAACCGAGGGCAAGACGTTTTACGAAATCATCGAATCCAGCAATCCCTTCGGCTGGCGCACCTTTGACCAGGCCTGCCTTGAGGCTTATGAACAGGGCCTGATCACCGAGGAGACCGCGCTGGTCTATTGCACCAAGCGCAGCGCGGTTTCGCGCGGCATTGACAACATCAAAAAATCGCGCGGCGAACTGGCCAACACCGCCGGCTCGTTGCGGATGAAAACCGGCGCGGCGGCGGCACCGCCCATGCTTAAAATAAAATAACATGACTGGTTCATTCGATTTCGTCAGCACGGAAGACCGTCCGGCTTTGATCGCCTTTTCCACGCCGGAATGGCTGGACGTCGCCAAGAACGCGCTCCGCGAACTCGGCTACAAGGTGCACACCGCCGCCACGCACAGCGATTTCCTCGTGCGCTTCGGCCAGGTGCATTACCAGGTCGTCATCGTCGAGGAACTTTTTGCCGCCAACAATCTGGAGGAAAACCTCACGCTCTCGGCGCTGCAAAACATGCCCGTCAACCAGCGCCGCCACGCCACCGTTTTCCTGCTGGGCGACTCGTTCCAAACCCTATCGCCGATGGAAGGCTTCAAATACAGCGTCCACGCCGTCATCAGCAGCTCCGAAATGTTCCTGCTCAAGCAGCTCGTGGAAAAGACCGTAGCCGAGAACAATCTTTTCCTCCACAGCTTCCGCGAAGTCCAGAACCGGGTTTACACCAGCGGCAGCCGGGTGTAATCTCCGCAGGTTTTGTGGACCAATTCATGATTCGCCTCGACCAAGCGCTGGTTGAACGCGGCCTGTGCGACAGCCGGGAAAAAGCCAAACGCGCCATCCTTGCCGGCCAGGTCCGCATCAATTCCCAGACCGCCCGCAAGGCAAGCGATGCCGTCACGGCCGGGGACGAAATCTCCCTGGACGCGCCGGAAAAATATGTCAGCCGCGGCGGCCACAAGCTCGAACACGCCCTGCTCCACTTCCGACTCGACGTCGCCGGTCTCACGGCCATTGATCTGGGCGCGTCCACCGGCGGCTTCACGGACTGCCTTTTGCAAAACGGCGCGGCCAAGGTTTTTGCCGTGGACGTTGGCCAGGGCCAGCTTGCATGGAAATTGCGCCGCGAACAACGCGTCGTCGTCATGGAAAAAACCAACGCGCGCCACCTGAAACTGGAGCAGATGCCAAAACCATTTGCGCCCGCCGATCTCGCCGTGATTGACTGCTCGTTCATTTCGCTGAAAAAAATCCTGCCGACCGCGATTGCATTATTGAAAACAGACGGCAAAATTATCGCGCTCGTCAAACCGCAGTTCGAGGCGGGCAAAACGGAAGTGGACAAGGGCCGCGGCGTCATCAGCGACCCGGCCATCCACGAACGCGTGCTGAAGGAACTGGAAGAATTCGTCGCCGCGCAAACCGGTTTGAACTGGCGCGGCGTGACGGAATCACCGCTGCTCGGCCCGGCGGGCAACAAAGAATTTTTGGTGCTGATTGAAAAAACAAGCTGACAAAATCAGGCGCATCGGACTCATCGGCAATTCCGACAAGGCCGCGTGCGCCGACACGGTGCGCCGCGCCGCGGGGCTCATCCAGCGCGCCGGCCGCGACGCCATCATCAGCGACGATGCCGCCACGCTCGCGCGCGAGGTGGATTTGCTGCTGGTTTTTGGCGGCGACGGCACGCTGCTTCACGTCGCCCGCAAAACCGCCGGTCTGCCGACGCCGATTCTGGGCGTCAACATCGGCGGACTCGGTTTTCTCACCGCCGTGCCGTCGGATGAACTCGCCCGCGCGCTGAAATGCGTCTGGGCCGGCGAATTTAAGTTTGAGTCGCGCGCCCTGATCGAGGCGTCCGGCGTTTGCAACGGAAAGAAAATCCGCGAAACGGCATTGAACGACATCGTGGTCGGGCGCGGCGCGATATCGCGGCTCATCGCGCTGGACGTGGCCGTGGACGGCGAACTCATCACGCGCTACCGCTGCGACGGGCTGATCATCAGTTCGCCGACCGGCTCGACGGCGTATTCGCTGGCGGCGGGCGGCGCGGTAGTTCTGCCGACGGCGGAAGTTTTCGTGATGACGCCGATTTGTCCGCACGCGCTTTCGAACCGCTCTATCATTCTGCCGCTGTCGTCGAAGATTTCCGTGAAAGCCATCACGCCGCTGCCCGCAACCATTTTGAGCGCGGACGGCCAGCTTGTCGCCGAACTCGCGGCGGGCGATGAAGTCGTCATCCGCCGCAGCCGTCGCGCCATCCGCCTGATGCATCTGGCGGACAGTTCATTTTTTGAAGCCTTGCGCCACAAACTACAATGGCGCGGAGCCTATCTCTGAAATGAAATCGTTGAATCGTTACATTGTTGAACCGTTGCATCGGATTTTGCTCCCGCCCGGTTCCCGGTTCCCGATTCCCGATTCCCGATTCAACGATTCAACGATTCAACGATTCCCATGGTCCGATTAAAAGACATTGCCCATCACGTCGGCGTCTCCATCATGACAGTCTCGAAGGCATTGCGCGACGAGCCGGACGTTTCCGTCGCCACGAAATTCCGCATCAAGGCGCTCGCCAAGCAGATGGGCTATGTGCCGGATTCCAGCGCGCAGGGTTTGCGGACGAAGACGACCAAGCTTTTCGGGCTGATTGTTCCGTCCATCACCAACCCGGTTTATGCGCGCGTCATCATGGCCGTCGAGGAGCGCGCACACGAGCTTGGCTACGACATCCTTTTTGCGCACTCGCTCAACCTGGCGGACCGCGAGGAATCCTGCCTCCGCCGGTTTCTGTCGCGGCGCGTGGACGGGCTGTTCATCTCGCCGGTCTATCGTTTCGAGGCCGAGGCGCGGATTTATCAGGAAATTCTAGCGAGCAAAACGCCCACGGTGCTGCTCGGGCCGCCTGCCGCCTTTTGCAAATCGTTCATCAGCGTGGAAATTGAGGAACTTACCGCGAGCTACACCGCCACTCAACATCTGCTCCGGCTCGGCCACAAACGCATCGCGTATTTCACTGGGCCGCCGGTCGCGCCGTGGGCGCACGAACGCTTTGAAGGCTACCGCCGCGCATTGCGCGAGGCCGGTCTGGAAGTGGACGACAAACTGGTCTTCCAATCCGGCACCACCATCGAGGACGGCACGCACGCCGCGCTGCAAATGTTCAACGAAGGCTGCAAGGCCACCGCCGTCCAGGCCGTGAGCGACCTCGTAGCCATCGGCTGCGCCAACGCCCTCCTCTCCCAAGGCCTGAAAATTCCCGAGGACATTTCCATCGTCGGCTTCGGCAACATTCTCGCGGCGGAACATTTCCGCGTGCCGCTCACGACCATCAGCCAACCAAAGCACCGGCTCGGCAGCGCCGCCGTGGACACCATGGTGAGTTTGCTGCGCGGCGAAAAAGTCCAGTCCAAGCGCCTGCCCGCCGAACTGGTCGAACGCAAAAGCACCGCGCCGCCGAAACCGGAAGGACACGCGGCGTGAAAGATAATCCTCCCATCTCGCCCGAACCGGCGGGCCTCCGGCAACGGCTCATAGATTTACGCGACGCCCTGCTCCACTTGCACAAGACGTTGATGGACTCCGAACGCATCGGCTACGAGCAGACCTTCGGCAAAATCCAGACACCGTATCAATTTCTAAAACTGCTGACCGAAGACCCGTGGTTCGCGTGGTTCCGGCCCGTGTCCCAGCTCATCGCCGAGATGGATGAAGCGTTGGATGCGAAGGAGCCGTTGACGGTAGCCACGGTGGACGGATTGAAATTGCGCGCCAAAACGCTGCTGGTGCCCACCCAGGGCGGCGAAGGTTTCTCGCAACATTACGACGAGGCGCTGCAACGCGACCCCGACGTGGTGTTCGCACACGCGGCCGTGGCCAAACTGCTCCGAGCGTAAGCAGAAGATTCAGGATTTTTTAAACCACCGGCAGCGGCTCGAATTGTCTGCCGAGAATCGGCGCGCTCTTCGTCTTGAGCCAGTTCTCCAGCACGGCGGCATAGACGTTGCGGAAGTCCACGTTGTATTTAATGTCGCCTTCAAACAAATCCTGCGGCGCGAGGCTCGGATACCGGCCAAGCAGCCCGGCCTTCACCTTGTTGCCCACAATGAACATCGGTGCCGCCGCGCCGTGGTCGGTGCCGCCGTTGGCATTATCCGAAACGCGCCGGCCAAATTCGCTGAAGGTCATCACCAGCACGCGCGGCAGGTTGCCCTGCGCCTTCAGGTCGTCCACGAACGACTTGGTGGATTCGGCGAGGTCCTGCAAGAGCCGCTGCTGCGTGCCGAGCTGGTTGGTGTGCGTGTCGTAACCGCCCTGCGAGACGTAATAAATCCGCGTCGGCAATCCGCCGCCAATGAGCTTGGCCACGAGCTTAAGCGAGTTGCCCAGTTGCGATGGCGGATAAACCGCCTGGTTCTGCACGCGCGCCGCGATGTTGCGGACTTCGTCGGAACTCATCTGCGCGTCCAGCGCGGTGCGCGTGATGAAATCCACCGCCGAGCCGCCCTGCATCGGCATTCCCGCCGCGAGCGAGCTGATGGTGCCGCCGGAATTTTCGTCGGTTGTCATGCTGGGCCCGCCGTCGGGCGTCGGGCCGGACATTTCCAGCTCGTTCAATTTTTTGTAGGATTCCTCCGTCGCGCCGCCGTTGGACATGAACCGGTAGTTCTGCGGATTGTTGAAGACAATGCCTTTCGGCGTTTTGGCGAAAAACGCCTCTGGCAACTGGTTGCCGATGGTCACGCCCACGGTTGGGTCGGCGCCGGCGCAGGCGTTGTCGAAATAGCGTCCGAGCCAGCCGTATTTCTCGATCTTATCCGAGTCGCTTGCCGTCTGCCAGATTTCCGTCGAGCGGAAATGCGAGCGGTTCGGGTTCGGATAACCGACTCCCTGCACCACCGCGAGATTGCCCGCGTCGTAAAGATCCTTGAACCCGGTCATCGCGCCGTGGAATCCGACCTCGTCGTTCAGCCTGATGATTTTGTCCGCCGGCAGCCCGATGCGCGGCCGCGCCTGGTGGTAATAATCGTTGGAGTAAGGCACGACGGTGTTGATGCCGTCGTTGCCACCGGCCATCTGCAGGACGACGAGAATGGTCGCGTCCTTGCCGGTGACAATCTGCGTGGTGGAATCCGCCGCCTCGGTTTGCAGCGCGGTCAGGGTGTTGGCGAGGAACGCCGGCACGGTCCAGGATAGCGCGCTGCCGAGAACGGTCGTCCGCAAAAATTCGCGGCGGGTCTGAAGTGTGATTTCGTTTTTCATAAATTTAGGTGACTTGATATTCGGGCGTGCACATCACCAGCCGGATGGCCGTGTGAATGTCCGCGTCGGTCAATTTGGTTTTGGAATCCAGAAATTCGCTCAACGCCAGCTCCTGCTCGCCCTTGAGCGGCGACTGCAACAGCCGTTTTTCCAGCGCGGTCACGAGCAGGTCCTTGTCGGCGCGCTCCGCCGGCGTCAAAATTTTTTCCGTGTTCACGCCGCCCATGCGAACGCGTTGCAAAGCCTTCATGGCCTTCTCACCGCCGGCTCCGCCGGGCTTTTTGGCAAAATCATTTGCGGTCAGCGGCGGCAATGTCCCCTGCACCAGCGCATCGGCGTCGTTGTAGCGCGTCAGCAACGTGTTGGTCGTGATCCAGGTAATCCCGCCGTCCCAGCCCTTCACATTCGGCGGCGCGAACAAATCCTGGCCTAGCTGGCGCAGCATCCCGTAGCTGACCAGCGTCGGCGGCAGGTCGCATTCGAGCATCCGCACGGTGCCGATGAGCCATTGCACCGGGCTTTTCACCTGGTTGCGGACAATGTCGGCGGCGTAAAATTCCTCGCTGCGAAACATCACGCGCAGGAACGGCTGGAAATTGTTTCCGTTTGCGCGGAAGACGGTGGCGAGCGCCGTGTTCAATTCGTCGGTCGGATATTGGCCGGTGAAATAATTCCACAGTTTCGCCGTGATGAACCGCGCCGCCTGCGGTTGTGCGACGATTTGCGCAATCACGTCGTCGCCGTAGAGATTGCCGGTGCGGCCCAGAAAAGTTTTCTCGCCGTTGTCGTGCAACAGTGGACGATAGACATATTTTTGATTGAGCCGGTCGAGCGACCAGCCGGTCAGGGCGCGCGCGCCTTCGGTGATGTCGTGCTCGGTGTAATGGCCTTCGCCCAGCGAAAACAATTCCATGACCTCGCGCGCAAAATTTTCGTTCGGATGCTGCTTGTTGCTCTGCGCCTGGTCGAGCCAGATGAGCATGGCCGGATCCTTGCCGGACTCGGCCAGGAGTTGCTCCCAGTTGCCGGTGGCCAGCCGGCGGAAGAGCTCGTTCTGCCGCCACATATAATAAGCCTCGCGCACCTTGTCCGTGCTGGTCGCAAAATGGCCGTGCCAGAACAAAACCATTTTTTCCTGGAGCGGACGCGGCCCGCGCGCCATGCGCTGCAGCCACCAGCCGCGCAACTCGATCATCCACAGGTTTTGCTGCTTATTGTCGGCCTGTTGCGCCGCCTTTTTTTCCTCCGGCGTCCCGTGCTGGTTGATGTCGCGCAGCCGCGCCATCCGTTCCGGGTCGGGCCTGGCCCAGTCGGGGTTCGGCGTGTAGTCCGGAATCACTTCGTAGTCGAGCAACGCGGCGATGGCGCCGTCATGTTTCAAATCGGCCAGCTTCTGAATTTCAAGTGGCGGACCGCCGAAACCGGCGCGGTTCAGCAGGTGCGCCGCCGTTTCGTAATTCCAACGGTCTGATGAAAGTTGCTTAAGCATACTATTTACAAGACGAATACACTATCCAACAGGTTTCATGCCGTTTCAACTGGAGAAGCGTCGGGTCTGAATTAGGCGGAGCGAGATTTGTCTCAAACGCAGGATGGCAAGGCTGCGAACTGCCGGGACAGGCGGCAGCGGCTCAAAGTTTTATGTGTCGCAAACGGCCGGTTCACCATCCGGCTGATGCCGGGCGGGCGTGATCCTGCTCATAATTCGGCGATGAACCAGTCTTCCACTTTTTTCCGCGCCCAGGATGTTTTCCGCAGGAACGTGAGGCTGGATTTCACGGTCGGATTGAATTGGAAACACCGGATGGGGATGCGCCGCCCCATCTCGCTCCAGCCGTGCCGCTGGACGAGCTGGTTGAGAATGCTTTCCAGCGTGATGCCGTGCAAAGGGTCACGCGGATGAGAAGGCGTCGTAATCATGTCAATTCTGCATTGAAGAATTGTCCAAATTGACCGGAAGTAAAGCGGCAAATCCCAGTCACCTGCATTCGTAAATTCACTGCCACAAATTCGGGATCGAGGACAACAAAGTGTCCCATGACTGTCCCAAGTCAGGACAAACCCGGCGGGAATCGTTGCGGCCAGCCGCAGCCATTCACCAAATGGTCAGCCCGCAAACCCGCCCTTCGTCCGGTAAAAAACCGGCGGCGCAACATTGGTTTGGATATTGCTAGGGAAAAGCCAGTCCGATGAATGACAACAACTTTTTTTCACGTCTCTGGCGGAACTTTGCCCGGCCGGCAGCCGACACCACGGTTCTGGAGCGTGAAGTCCACGCCCCGCGCACTCCCTCGACACCTTCGACACCGGAACTGCCGGGCAAACCGGCCAAAGTTCCCGGAAAAATCCTGCTGGTGGATGACGATTTGGTCATCCAGCGGACCGTGCTGCAGGCCCTGGAAAAAAAAGGCTATCAGGTCTTCATCGCCGGCGACATTTCCGTGGCCCTGGGACTCGTGCGTCAGGAACAACCGGATTTGATCCTGCTGGATCTGACGTTTCCATTCAATCCCGGCGATGTCGGCGGTCCGATCAAGGATGGTTTTTTTGTGATTGAATGGCTCCGGCGCGCCACCGGTGCAAAAAAAATCCCCATCGTCATCATCTCCGGATCGGACCCCGCACAATACCGGTCGCAAATTTTCTCCGCAGGCATCGTGGCCTGCTTCCAAAAACCGCTGGATCATGGCGGGTTGGTGTCGGCCATTGATGGCGCGCTCGGCGTGGGAAGATGGAGCTGAACCGCCCAGCTCACGACGGTTGGGATCAGGCGTGGGAAACCAGGGCGGACACCATTTTCTTGTGCTGCACCAGTTCAAGACGCGCCGCCTGCAGCCGCTTGATGATGATTTCAGAAACTCGCATCATCAATGCGTAACCCAAGTCATGGTTCTCCTCGCACAATTCGCGCAAGCGGGTTCCGTAGAAAAAAATGGTTTTGGCCGGTGTCACCGCCCGCGCGTTGAAGTGCCAGTAATACGGCGGAAAGAGCCATGACCAGCCGAGCACGTCGCCCGCCCCGATGGTTTGGATCCGGACGACCTCGCCTTCCAACCCCCGCGATTCCAATTCCACCATCCCCTCCAAAATCAGATAAAAGCGGTTGGCGGTGTCGCCTTCGGTCAGGATCATCTCGCCCGCGTTGAATTCCGCCAGCATGGAATTTTCCGCCAGCAGCTCGAGCTGCCGCGCGGCCATCCCGCGCAGAAACGGTTGCTCTTCCAGAGTGGTAATGTTGATGCGCATGGCAGGTTCCTTTTGTTGTTAAAACTTTTGAGGCGGTTTACTGTAAATTTTCCCCATTCTGTCCAAACGCGCTCCACCTCCATTGCCAATGAGTGGACTTTTTTTGGCGGCCCAAATTCACTGCGGAAGCCAACCCGGCGGGGAAATACCAACGATCTGGATTCATCGCCAAAAAACATGAACAGCCGGATCATCACGCCGCAATACCAACAAAAAACACCTGATGGCGTTTGAATCTGCTGGCTTCAAACATCCTGCCGCTGGTTGCCGGTCAAATTTCTTTTCCGGCAGAATCACCAGAAACCGGTTTACGCCTCCAAACAAAAAAAGAGCCTGACCGCTTGCGGTCAGGCTCTTCAACCTTCAATCTTAAACACAAACCCATATGAAACCTACATCAATGAGACAGGGGTGCCGCCAATCTGTTCAATCTTGAATTTTGAAGCCGATATTGCCTAAACCCCGCTAAACCCCCCTTGGATCGCAGCGTTCAGTCGAGCTAGCGCGGGAAATGTTCCGCCAGAAATTCGCCGACCTTCTGCCCGCCGCGAAGAATGCCCGGAGTGAATCCGGATTTGCGAAAATAACCGGCCATCGCTTCCGCAAGTTGCCGCCAGAAAACATCGCAGCACTTTGCGACAACAGCCTCGTCGCCGAGGACGGCAAACTTATGCGCGCGCGGAACCACTAAATCAGCACGCCGAAATAATGACAAACTGCGCCGCTGTTTCGAATCACGTTCTGCGCTCCGGCCTCCCTGCCGCAAGGTCTGGCGACCGGCGACGGTGGCATCGTTTGAAACCCACAAAATATTACAATTTCACATCATCACTTTGGCAATGGCCGCGCGCAGATCTTTCATCAAAAATGGTTTGGTTAATATCAGGTCCACGCCCGGAAGCGGGCCGCTGAAAGACTGCGCGATTGCACCATTGGCCGAAATCATCAGGACCGGCTGCTTGGGCAGGCGCTGCTTGATGGCGGCGGCCAGCGCGTCGCCTTTCATTCCCGGCATGTAAAAATCCGTGGTGACGAGGTCGAACCTTTCCTGCTCAAGCAGCGACAAGGCCTCCGCGCCGTCATGGGCCGTCTGGACTTTGTGCCCGTCACACTCCAGAACCATTTTGATGGATTCGCAGACCGCGGGTTCGTCGTCCACCACCAAAATCCGCCAGGATGGCTTTCCGCTGTTGTTTTCGTTGGTTTCCAAAACAGTGGAAACTATCCCGCCCATTTGCCCGGAATGCCAGTTTTAGTTATCAACAAATTCACCCTCTCAAGGCGGGACGGATGATTTCAAAAGTTTCCACCATTCTGGCCGGCACTGGCAGCCTGCTCTGCCGGATGACAAACCGAAAGTCACGGAAACAGCCCGCGCTGCTTCTTGGCTTCGGACACGCGGCTGATGCCGACGCTCAAGGCGGCCATGCGCATGGGGATTTTTTGCTTGCGGCTGGAACTCAAAATCTTCGCCCAGGAAGTTTCAAGAATGCGAAACAGCTTGTCCACAATCTCCGTCTCGCTCCAGAAAAAGCTCTGCAAATCCTGCACCCACTCGAAATAGCTCACCACCACGCCGCCCGCGTTGCAGAGCACATCCGGAATGATGAAAATTTCGGGCCGCAGGTTTAAGATTTCATCTGCGTCCGGCGTGGTCGGGCCGTTCGCCGCCTCCGCCAGAATGCGACATTGAATCTTGCCGGCGTTGGCGGCGGTGATCTGCCGTTCCATCGCGGCGGGAACCAAAATATCGCACGGCAATACCAGGAGCTGCTCGTTGGTGATCGGCTCCGCGCCGGGAAAACCGGCGACGACCCGGTGTTGCGCGGCATATTTTTCGAGCGCTAGCAAATCAAGCCCGTTGGAATTGTAAATGCCGCCTTGAACATCGCTCACCGCAATGATTTTGGTTCCGTAACGTCCCAGCGAATACGCGGTGACGGAGCCGACGTTGCCAAAACCCTGGATAACGGCGGTGCATTTGCCGATGTCCAAACCCGTCTCATCCGACGCGCGGTTGATGAGATACGCCACACCGCGGCCGGTCGCTTCCCGGCGGCCGAGCGAGCCGCCCAGACCAACGGGCTTGCCGGTGACAATGCTCGGAACCGTGTAGCCCTGATGCATGGAATAAGTGTCCATTATCCAAGCCATCGTCTGCTCGTTCGTGCCCACGTCCGGAGCCATCACGTCCACCTGCGGGCCGATGAACGGAATCATCTCCTGCGTGAACCGGCGCGTCAGCCGCTCGATTTCGTTCGGCGACATTTTGGCGGGATCACAAGTGATGCCGCCTTTGGCGCCGCCATAAGGCAGGCCGGTGAGCGCGCATTTCCAGCTCATCCACATTGCCAGCGCAGCGATTTCACCGAGCGCCACGTCGGGATGATAACGCAGCCCGCCTTTCGTGGGGCCGAGCGTGAGATGATGCTGGACGCGGTAGCCGGAAAAAACTTGGGTTGAACCGTCGTCCATGTGGACCGGCAGCGCCACGGTCAGGGAGCGTTTGGGAAACTTGAGCCGCTCACGTTCGCTGGCTTTGATTTGGAGGTGGTCGGCCACGATGTCAAACTGCCGGCAGGCCATCTGGAAAGTCGGGTGCGCATAGATTTCCATAAGCGTGCTTATTCAAACGAATTTGCCCGGTTCGCACAAGGCATCAGTGGCGGTTAATCGTGACCGGCTGAAGATGTCGGTCCGAGTGGGCTACCGATCCGCAAAACTTGTGGCGTCGAGGCTGTGTCCCGACATTCAACTGCAACACCGCGCGTTTCCAGCCACAGGAGCGCTTCGCACTTTGCCGAGGTCACGTCTTGCGCACCGTCAACCCGGATGGCGGAGGCGGGGGAATTGCCGGTGCGTTCGTTGACGGCTTGATCTTTGGCACGGTTTTCGGATCAACCGGATTGTTGGTCGCCGAGCCGGTAAGATATTTGTGATTGTAAGGAATGTAATTGGTGACTGCCGGAGCATCGCCGGCGAAAATCTCAAAACCGCTCATAAGCATGACTGCCAAAAGTGGAACCAGCATCTTCATGGGCAATTTATGAATGTTCCTGCCAGCGCACATAACCGTCTGTTTGCGGCATTCATTGATGACCCCGGCGGCATGGATTGGCCCTGCGCCATGGGGTGAAACCCTGAATGCCACCGTAATCATTACCATGAAACAATCCATATTTCCAGCTTCGCATTTGTCCGACAAATTACAGGCCCGAACAAGAATTCATGATCAAACCGTGGCCTCCGTCAATTGTGCGCCGGCATGGTAGCCAAATGCGCAGCCAGCGCAACCCCGGTTGATTTCCAGCCAGCAGAATTTAGGAAATCTCCAAAATGAACTCCGGGCACGGACAAAATAGAAACCTACATGAACAGTGGAGCAGCCAACCAAGATGATGACACCGTTAAACGCCAGGAGTTGCTAATCAGCCTTCGCAATAAATGAGTTGTCACAGTCCTCTGGCACTGGAGTTTCAAAGTATTCGGTCTGCGAGACCTAAGTTTCTTTTGTTGTGTTGCTTACGGTGATTGTCGTTGACATCTTCATCGTTGGTTTTCAACTTGGAAACAGAGTGGTGGCGCGTCCGCCTCTAAATTCGCGGCGGGCGGTCCCCTGGAGCGGAACCAAATTCCTTGTTTGGAGTCGGCCCCATGACCAGCACAAGTTTGCCACCCGCGGTGATTTCGTCGTGAGAAATCCAACTGCGCGTGATCGGTTTGCCATTGAGCGTCGCGGATTGGATGTAGGGATTCTGGGCGGAATTATTCCTGGCAACGACGGTGAAGGAACGGCCCTTGTAAAATTTTGAATCCAGCTTCAGGGTGACTTTGTCCATCAGCGGGCTGCCCAAAACATAAATGCCGCTGGCCGGGTCCACCGGATAAAAACCCAGGGCGGTGAAGACATACCAGGCCGATATCTGGCCGCAATCGTCGTTGCCACAAATGCCGGCGGGCGTGTTGGTGTAAAGTGAATTGGCGACCTGGCGCACGCGTGTCTGTGTTTTCCACGGCTGTCCGGCATAATTGTAAAGATAGGCGACGTGATGGTCCGGTTCGTTGCCTTGCGAATACATGCCGATGACGCCGGTGACATCGGGAATCATGGTCAAGTTCGGGATTATTTCCGTGGTGTCGAACATCTCATCCAGCCGGGCGACAAATGGTTCGTCGCCACCCAGCTTGGCAATCAGACCGGGAACATCTTGCAGCACGAAGAAGTTATATTGCCAGGCATTGGCCTCGGTGTATTCGTTGAAGTTGATGCTGTTCTGCTCCTTTTCACGAAACGGCGTGACCCAGCTGCCATCGGCATTTTTGCCGCGCATGAAACCGGTGGAGGGATCAAAAACATTCTCCCAATTTTGCGAGCGCCTGACATATTTTTCGGCGAGAGCGTCCTTTCCCAGAGCCTTGGCCAGGGCGCGCGATGCAGGCGTCGTCGTAGGCATATTCCAAAACCTTCGAGACGCTTTGCACATCCTTGCCGGTGGGAATAAAACCCTTGTCCCGGTAGGCATCAAGCTGCTCGCGATCTTTGTCCGTGGACGCGATCATGTCATTCAACGCTTCGTTGGCGTCGTAGTCGCGAAAACCCTTCAGGTAGGCATCGGTAATGATGGGAATGGAATGGTTGCCGATCATGCACCAGGTTTCCTTGCCGCCTTCGGGCCAGGCGGGCAGCGTGTTCTGGCCGAAAATCGTGAAGTGTGCCAGCATCGTGTCCACTAGGTTGTTCACGCGGCCGGGCTGGGTCAAAGTCAACAGCGGACTCTCGGCGCGAAAGATGTCCCAGATGGAAATTTCGGTGTAATAGTCGAAACCTTTGGCCTGGTGGACATTCCCATCCGGCCCGCGGAACTGGCCATCCACATCACTCAACAGCGTCGGGGCAACCATTGTGTGAT
This sequence comes from uncultured Verrucomicrobiae bacterium, assembly GCA_963738245.1. GTDB lineage: Bacteria > Verrucomicrobiota > Verrucomicrobiia > Limisphaerales > UBA11358 > UBA11358. The sequence continues at coordinate 215,881 of CAVTWB010000009.1, read as the reverse complement.
AAAGTGCGGTATAAAAAGTTTGCTTGAGATTGTTGTCCGGCGTTTCGACTGTGAAAACGCCCAAGGCTTTTCCCCATTGCTTGCGGGCGGATTTCGCGACGGCATCAAAATCCCAATTGGGAATATCCGTGTGCAGATTGTTGCGCGCACCCTCGACGCTGACAGTGGACAAGCCGACGCGAACTAAAATCTGTTCGCCGGCCTTGGTCTTGAAATCAAAATGGCCCTTGGTTTCTTTGCCGGTCGTTTGTTTGCCGGCCACATCCTTGTCAGCCTGCGCCACGCCGGCGGAATCAAACGGCCGCGAAAATTCCATCACGAAATAATAAATCTTGCTGCCGCCCCAGCCGTCGCTCCGGCGAAAGCCGCTGGCGGTGTGGTCGTCTTCAATCGTGAGCTGCGCCTCGGTCATGGTGTTGCCAATGCCGTGCTGCAAATCCACGACGACATGGCCGTCGGTCGTGGCCGGAAAAGTGTAACGATGAAAACCCGCCCGGGCCGTGGCGGTCAGCTCGACCTTCACCTGATAATCCGGCAGATAGACGGAATAGTAGCCGGGGCGGGAAATTTCGTTGTCGTGGGAAAACCGCGCGCGATAACCGTCGCCCGGTTTGGCTCCGGGAACCAACTCCAATTTTCCCACGGTAGGAATCAGCAGAACATTGCCCAAATCCGGGCAGCCGGTGCCGGTCAGGTGATTCATCGAAAAGCCCAGGATGCTGGTGTCGGAATAATGATAGCCGGAAGAGCCGTCCCAAGTGTTGTCGCGCGTGTCCGGCGAGAGCTGCACCATGCCGAACGGCACGGTGGCCCCGGGATAAACGTGGCCGTGCGCATCCGTGCCGATCATCGGATTGACAAAGTCCACGGGCGATTTCGCGGAACACACCACGACGGACCACAGGAATATCGCGGTGAAACAGGTTCGTTGAGCGCAGGCAATAATTGTCTTGGTAGTTTTGTTTTTCATGGCTGGTAATGAATATTGTAACGATATGACTGAATCAGTCATGTGGCCAGTTTATGCCACACGGTTTTTTGGCCAAACCAATGCTTTCGTTTTACGGTTGTTAATTCCAGTTTTCCGTGGTTACGCCTGATTCGCTGAACCGATAGATGATTGTGTTGTGAAAGATTCCACCCGGTTGCCAGCGTTAAGAGCCAGCCATCAGCTCAACAAGGCCGGATTGTGATTGAATGTCTTCAAGACGAGTTCGCCGAAAATGGTGTTGGCCCACGCAAACCAGGGACGCGTGAATTTGTTTGGATCGTCTTTATTGAAGGCCTCATGCATGAAGCCGGTGCGCGCGTGCGTCTTTTGCAGCGTGATCAGGCACTCGCGGATTTCCTGATCATTCGTGCTCGTCAAACCCTGCACGATCAAACCCACAGGCCAGATCATGTTCATCCCAACATGTGGCCCGCCCGGACCATCGGCAACTTTGCCCTGGAAGTAATAGGGATTCGCATCGGACAAAACAAGGTGGCGCGTGTGCTGATAAATCCTGTCGTCGGCCTTCACCGCGCCGAGATATGGCAATGAAAGCAGACTCGGCACGTTCCCGTCGTCAATACAATAATAATCACCGTAACCGTCCACTTCGTAGGCGTAAACCGGGCCGAGTTTGGCGTGATGGACGATGGCGTATTGGTGCAACGCCTGTTCCACTTCGTCCGCCAAGGCGCGGCACTGGCCGGCCAGCGCCGTGGCGTGATGAATTTGTTCCAGCATTTCCGCCGCCTGCCGCAGGCTCACCACGGCAAAGAAATTCGCCGGCACCAGAAACGGGAATATTGTTGCGTCGTCACTGGGGCGGAACATCGAGCAAATCAGCCCCACCGGCTTTCCGGGATTGCCGTAACCCCGGCCGGCCACGGTGTCGGTTTGGGTTTCCGTTCGGCGCTGAAAATGATACGGGCCTTTGCCATCCTTGCGCTGCTGCTCGCGGAACGTCTGGACGATTTTGGCTATGGACTCAAACCAGGCGTTGTCGAACGGCGAGGTGTCCTTGGAGATTTTCCAATAACCGTAGGCCAGCCGGATCGGATAACAGAGCGAATCCACCTCCCACTTTCGTTCATGCACGCCGGGTTTCATCTCCGTGAAATCGCTCTTCCATTCGCTGACCTTGGTTGCATCCTTGTAAAAGGCATTGGCGTAGGGATCGAGCAGGATGCAACGGGTCTGGCGATTGATGATCCCGGCGATCAATTGCTGGAGCTGCGGATCCTCTGGCATGAGCGGCAGGTAGGGCCAGACCTGCGCCGAGCTGTCCCGCAACCACATCGCGTCAATGTCGCCGGTGATGACATAAGTGTCGGGCCGGCCATCCAAGATCTCAAAGTCCACCGTGGTGTCCAGCGTGTTGGGAAAACAATTGCCGAACATCCAGGCCAGTTCCTGGTTGCCGATGGAAGATTGAACCTGTGCTATCGATTTTTCCACAGCCGGACTTTTGAATTTCCGCTTTGCTTCGGGGATGCGCACCACTGGAAAACCAGTTGCCGCCGCCCACGCCGGCGAAGGCATGAGTGCAAGGCTTGAAGCGGCCAGCGTGATGTTGCGGATGAATTCTCTGCGGTTCATAAAATCAAAATTGCACGGACAATTCTTGAGGCTGCGCCTCATTCTCAAAATGAATCCAAAGCAACCGCTCTTTGGCGATGTATTCAAACGTCACCGGCTTCCCATCCAAGGTCACCGCCCGCGGAGCCTTGCCTGATTCCAAAAGCATGATCGCCGGGGTTTCACCAACACCTTCGACGGTAAAACTGAGCTGGCCGTGCGTTTGTTGCTTGAGCAACGCCTTGCACGCTGAGGCCAGCAAATGCGGCGGGCCGGTGCGGCCGGCATCGAGGTCGAGCAAAAACCAGCGGGAACCCGGAACAATGGAAACGTTGGTGAGAACGCGCAACTCCGAATCAAAAAGATTCACAAAATGCCCGTGCAATTCGTGCGGTTTCGCCGTGACAGATTCGTCCAGGCCGGACGCAATGACATAAGGCCCGCGACGAAGCAAAAGATAATTCACCTCGCGCCATTTCATGCCGATTTTTTGGGCGGCGAGTTTGGTGGTTTCGACGACCTGCTTCGCCCCTGCCTCGTTTAGAGAAAAAGTAACCGGCCGTTCACGCAGCCAGATCAAGCCGCCGTTGCCCACGCGATGAAATTGTTCAGCGGCGATTGAATCGTCCAGACCGAGCTGTTCAAAAAGATGCTGGCGTGGCGTGGCGTAATTGTTTCCATTGCAGTTCCACCATTCATGAACCTTGAGATAAGGGTCAGCGTCTTCATCGCAAAACACCAGCACGCCGCCGCGCTTCACCCAATCAACCAGCGGTGCGTGAACCTCCGGCGACAACGGCTTTTGACCGTCATAGCTCAACAGCAGAATGCGGAAGCTGTCCAGATAATGTGGGATGACAACATTTTCGAGCTGGACAGGGGTGACGGGCAGGCCGTGTTGGAGCAGCGGCATCGCCAGGCCATAAACGTTGCCAAGATACGGGTCGCTCGGGGTCGGCTGGCCGCGCTGGAACATGAGTGAATCGCTGACCACCACGCCGACGCCGGGCGTTCCGCAGTCCCATTTGATCTGGGGCTGGTTCATGTCATTGAGCGCGTTAAAAACCGTTTGCAATTCGGTGGCATAGGCCGGCGGAATCGGCTGGCGATCCTCGGGTGCGGCGGAACGTGGATAGCGTCCGCCAAAAACCCGTTCCGGCCACGGCGCAACTTCAAATTTTGAAATGTCCGGCTGGAACAGCGAGGCGGTCAAGGTGGATTCCCAATTGCTGCGGTAATCCGTCCAGTCATGGTTCGGGTTGTCTTCAATCGGATCATTCAGATACCAGACGGAACGGCCGGTGGCGCGGACGAGATTTTGCATCGCGCCGTATTCCAGGAAGGCGGTTTCAAACGTGCGCGAACGGACTTCGCCGCGATAACGGTTGGGCTCGCGCGACGTGCCGGTCCAGACCTGGGCGATGTAACCATCGCAACCGTTGAGCTGCGCGAGGCTGGATTCCGGACTGACAATGCACCACTGCGCGTAATTAAGCAGGCTGTGCGTCGGCACATAACAGCGGACATGGCGGCCGGTTCGCTGATTGTAAGCCTGCACATAATCAAAGACCTTTTGCAGCGCGCGGCGGTAGAGAAAATATTTTAATTTACCGGTCCGCCAGCGGGCGTCCACCGAACTGTCCGGTGCCTGCCAATCTTCGTGGTAATAATTGCGCCATTCACGCTTGAACCCCTCCGAATAGCCGGCGCGATCCCAGAATTCCGGTTCCTCAAGATGAATGGCTTCGGTGCCGGCATCGAGTGCCCGCTGGACGCCGACACAGAGAAATTTGCCGTAGTTGGTGCCGGGGCACATGTAATACACATCGCCGCCGTGGCCGATTTTATGGCCGTCTTTGTCGGTCTGCGCCTCGTCCTCGTGGTTGATGCCATCAAAGCGGCCGTAGAGATAATCCTGATATTGGCCCCAGGCAACACCGGTCATGACGTGGATGCGATAGCCGTGTTCGCGCCAGGTTTCGATGCGCGCGGGCAGATTGGTGTCAATGCCGTAAACGATGGCGACATCCGAACACAGATTTCCCCGCGGACTCCACGCGGCCGCCGTTTGAAAACAGGTGCGTTCGAGAACCTGGTTGGTATCAGTCGGACAAGGCGGTGGATTTTCCGCTCCTGACAGGCAAGAAACGGCGGCAAAAACAAATGCCAGAGCCAACCTGGATTGCATGGGGAATTTTCATCATCTCGATTCAATTGTTTTGCACACGCACTAACCTGGCAAGCCGTTGCGGTTTGCCCGTTCAATGGGCCGTGTCCGCTTCCGTCAATTGATCCGCTGGCGACCAGATGCTGAAGAAAGGATCGCAAGCCACCAGCGGCACCGCCGGCGGACGCAAGATTTCAGCGCTTGCCGTAATCCCCCCGCCATCAGGGAAAGAATCAAAGGCAAAATAAATTTCTGGCGGTTTTTTAACATTCGGATCATGAAGGATAAAAATGATGTGGGCATGGTGTTCTTTGGCAACACAAAAGGCGGGCGATGCGTTTTAAGGTCTCATCTAGCATGATTTTTAATGGCATTCGAATGGCATCAGCGATGCGAATTCTATTTCTCACCGCCTGATTTAAAAAGAAAATTTATGATTTACTGAATTAATTTTAATCATCCGCCGCTGGCGGTGTGGCGTTACTACAACGGCCGGGCCGACCGCTGGAAGGTGGTCAAGGAACTCCCGACGGACTTCGCGCTGCCGACCTTGTGCCTGGAACATTTCTGGTCGAGCGAGGCGGCGCTGAACCTGGCGAGCCTGATCTACAACCTGATCGTGTGGTTCGAACGACCATCTGGGCTGCAGCAACAGTGACGCTGCGCGACCCGCGATTCTGGCTGTTTGTGACGGCGGGCGCGTTGGATCATCCGGCAGGTGAGCGGGTGACAAACACACGATGAATTTCCGGCACAAATTGAGGCACGAGATCAAGGCACTGGCGCTGGCCACACTCTACTTTGCCACGTTGATTGGCGTGCTGGTGGTTATCAAGAAACTCATCCTCGCCGAATACCACATCAGTTTCACGGGTTGATGTTGGTGCTGGTCGGCACTCTGATACTCGCGAAGGTCGTGCTTGTGCTCGAACATGTCTCGCTGGAAACATGGATCCGCGCTCGGCCTGCGTAGGTTCATATCATTCTTCGCACCGCCCTGTGTGCCCTCGGCGTGTTTCAACATGCTGAAATGCACCACGTCCGGGCCAACACGATTTGGATTTCGGGCGCGTTGTTAAGATACAACGTGCTCTCCGTAATCCGGCGACACTTGGGCAAAGGCGACCCCCGCTTGGCTTGCTTTTCAAGCCTGCCAAGTCGGACAAAGGTCTGATACAAGGAAATGCATTCGCACAAGCAGGCCGAGACACCAGCCGCGGACGCCAATGCACGCGCGAATTAATATTATTCGCAATTCGCTTGTGAACCACGCGGGCCGCATCCCAACCAGGGCGGCCCGTTTTCCTTGCCAGCAAAGGAATGTCCAATCTGCAATGGCTGACGGAAGTGGACGTCCAGAACCGCCTCAAAGGTGATAATCTCTGGGTCAAATTTGGCATCGTGTTTTGACAAGGAAGTTTTTAAAAACGGAACTTGCCATTCGCGCCGGTTTGTGAAAAATTTCACAAACAATTATGCCACACGTCAAACTGCACATTCCGGGACCGGTCGAAGTGAGCGAAAAAACCTTCAAGGCGTTTTGCTCGCAGATGATCGGCCATCGCGGCCAGGGCTTCAAAGACCTTTACGCGAAAATCCAGCCGCAGCTTCAGCAACTGCTTTCCACGAAGCAGCTCGTTTATCTTTCCACCTCGTCCGCGTGGGGCGTGATGGAAGGCGCGATCCGCAATCTGGTTCAGAAGAAAGTTTTGAACTGCATGTGCGGCGCGTTCTCGGACAAATGGTTCGACGTTTCCAAAAAATGCGGCAAGCAGGCCGAGGCGCTGCAGGTGAACTGGGGTTCGCCCATCCGCGCCGAGCAAATTGACGCGAAGCTCGCGACCGGTGAATTCGACGCGCTGACCGTCATTCACAACGAAACTTCCACCGGCGTGATGTCGCCGCTCACGGAGATCGCCGCGCTCAAGAAAAAATATCCCGACGTGATGTTCATCGTGGATGCGGTCAGCTCGATGAGCGCCGTGCCGTTGAAATTTGACGAGCTGGGCATTGACGTCTTGCTGGCCGGAACGCAAAAGGCGTTCGCGCTGCCGCCCGGCACGGCCGTTTTCGTCTGCTCGCCGGCCGCGCTCGCGAAGGCGGCCACGGCAAAAGATCGCGGCTATTATTTCGACTTCGTCGAGTTCCAGAAAAACGCCGAGCAGAGCATGACGCCGAGCACGCCGAGCATCGGGCACATTTTCGCGCTGTCTTCCAAGCTCGACGAATTTTTCGCCGAAGGTCTGGAAAACCGTTATGCACGCCACAAGAAAACCAACCAGCTCACGCGCGACTGGGCGGCGAAGCACGGCTTCAATCTGTTTCCCGAAAAAGGTTTTGAATCGCTCACGCTGACGTGCGTTAACAATGGCGCCAAGCCCGGCGGTCGCACGGTGGACGTGGCGAAACTGCAGAAGCTCGTCAAGGACCAGGGCTTCCTGATTGACGGCGGCTATGGAAAAATCAAGGGCCTGACTTTCCGCATCTCGAATATGGGCGACGAAACCGAGGCGACGATGGGCCAGCTTATCGCCGCGCTCGACAAGGCGATGGCGCAACTCTGATTTGGGTGTTGGTGTGTTTGGGTTGAACCGGCAATCCGTGGGGGCGGGTTGCCGGTTTTTCTTTTCGTCGCCGGCAATTCGCGCAAAACTGAACCGTGCAAACCGACTCCGGCTACCAGCTCGTCCGCCTGAACAACGGCATCTGCTCCGTGCGCTCGCTGGCTGACGCCGAAACGTTTCATCCGGTCGTCGGCCCGGTCGCCGAGGCGGAGGCGCTTTACGTCAACCAGCTCCGGCTGCGCGAGCGGCTGCAAAATCATTCCGGTGAATTCGTGATCTGGGATGTCGGCCTCGGCGCGGCGGCCAACGCGCTCACCGTCCTGCGCGCCACGCGGGACATCGCGTGCCGGATCCGCCTTGTAAGTTTTGACCACACGCTCGAGCCGCTGAAGTTCGCGCTGAAGCACGCCGCCGACCTCGGCTACTTCGGCGGCTACGAAAATCATCTGCAAAAACTAATCCTTGAGCACCGCGTGTCCTTTCAGGACGGCGCGCAAGCGGTGAACTGGGAATTCCACCTCGGTGATTTTCCGGCGTGGCTCAATTCAAAAATTGGCGGCCGTGCGCAAGCACCGCCGCACGCGATCTTGTTCGACGCCTTTTCGCCCGCCAAAAATCCGGCGATGTGGACGCTGCCGCTGTTTACGAACTTGTTTCAACAGCTCGACCCGCAGCGCCCCTGCGCGCTGCCGACGTATTCGCGCAGCACGATTCTGCGCGTGACTTTGTTGGTGGCCGGATTTTTTGTCGGCGTCGGCCACGCCACCGGCGAGAAGGAGGAAACGACCGTCGCCGCCAACACGCTTGATTTGATTGACGAGCCGCTGAACGCCCGCTGGCTGGAGCGCGCAAAACGGTCACACAGCGCCGAACCGCTGGTTGGAGCAATTTATCGCTGCGCGCCCCTGAGCGATGAGTCACGGAAAAAACTCCAGGCTCATCCGCAGTTTCAACTTTGAAAGTCCGCGCGATTTTTTTAATCTCCACGCATGAACGTTCTTGTCACCGGCGGCGCCGGTTATATCGGTTCCGTTTGCACGGAAGAACTCCTTGACGCCGGACACCAGGTCACGGTTTATGACAACCTGACGGAAGGCCACCGCTCGGCGGTGGATGCGCGCGCGAAATTTATTTTCGGAAAACCGGAGGTGGACGGCGACATCCTCAACGCCGTCAAATCCGCGAAGCCCGACGCCATCCTGCACTTCGCCGCCAGCGCGCTGGTGGGCGAATCCATGACCGACCCGAAAAAATATTTTCACAACAATCTTGTCAACGCGCTCAAGCTCGCCGACGCCGCCGTGGAATGCGGCATAAAAAAATTTGTCTTCAGCTCCACCTGCGCGACCTATGGTCCGCCGGATAAAATCCCGATGACGGAGGATTTGCCGCAGCGTCCGATCAATCCTTACGGCGAGGCGAAGCTGATGTTCGAAAAAGTGCTGATTTGGTATCGGCAAATTTACCAGCTGGATTTCATCGCCTTCCGATATTTCAACGCCGCCGGCGCGAGCGAAAAATTCGGCGAGCACCACCGCATCGAGACGCATTTGATTCCGAACGTGCTGTTTGCCGCGCAGGGCCGGAAACCGCAGTGCGACATTTTCGGCACGGATTATCCGACGCCCGACGGCACCTGCATCCGCGATTACATTCACATCCGGGATCTGGCGCAGGCGCACATCCTCGGCCTCGCGCCGGGCAAGACCGGTTTTTACAATCTGGGCAACGGCGACGGTTATTCGGTGCGCGAGGTGATTTCAATGTGCGAAAAAGTCACGGGCAAAAAAATCCCGGTCGTCGAAAAGCCGCGTCGTCCGGGCGACCCGCCCCGGCTCGTCGCCGCCGCCGACAAAGCAATCCACGAACTCGGCTGGCAGCCGAAATTTCCGAAGCTCGAAGACATCGTGGCGACCGCGTGGGCGTGGCATCAGAAAAATCCGACTGGCTACCCGGACTGAAAATTTTGCTTGCCAAAGCCGCCGTTCGGAAGGCATTTTCCGACATGGCAGCGACGCGCAATTCCATCTTCGACGATCCGTTCTACCAGCCGGCGGACAAGTTTTTCCCTGCAAACACCAAGATCGGCCTGACGTTCGACGACATCACGCTGGCGACGTTGTATTCCGAAATTCTTCCGCGCGATACGCATCTCGACACCACGCTGGCGGAGGGATTGCATCTGCACATTCCGACGATCTCCTCCGACATGGACACCGTGACCGAATCGCGCATGGCCATCGCGATGGCGCTCAACGGCGGCCTCGGCCTCATCCATTACAACATGCCGGAACGCCAGCAGCTTTCCGAAGTGAGCCGCGTGAAAAATCACGTCCACGGCCTGATTCAGGAACCGATCAAGATTGCACCCGACCAACTCATCGGCGACGTGCTGGCCTTGATTGAACAGAAAAAATTTGGCTTCAGCACGTTTCCGGTGGTGGAGGCGAACGGAAAACTCGTCGGCCTTCTTTCAGGCCATGTGGTGAAGCCGCGTTATGCCGCGAAAAAAGTTTCCGAGGCGCTCACGCCGCGCCAGCAGGTTCACACCATCACCAAAAAAGAATTAGGCCGCGATCCAATCGCCCGCGCCGACAAGTTTTTCACCGAGCACATCGGCATCCACAAGCTGCTCGTGGTGGACGATGATGATCATTTGCACGGACTGATCACGATGAGCGACGTGGAGCGCATCACGCAGGAACGCAAGGCGCAATTCAAGCCCGCGCGCGACGCGCATCACCATCTCATCTGCGGCGCGGCGGTTTCAGCCACACGCAATGCGTTTGGCGAACTCGACAAACAGAGAATTCTCGAACACGTCGGCGGACTCGTGGAACGCGGCGTGGATGTCGTCGCCGTTTCCACCGCGCACGGCCACACGAAAGGCGTCGGCGACATGGTGAGGGTTTTGCGCGACGCGTTTCCGAAATTGCCGATCATCGCCGGAAACGTGACGAGCGCGGCGGGCGTGGAATTTCTCGCCGACTGCGGCGCGGACGCCATCAAAGTCGGGCAGGGACCGGGTTCAATTTGCACCACGCGGATTGTCGCCGGCGTTGGCATTCCACAAATGACCGCGCTTTACGTCTGCTCGCGCGCGGCGGCGAAGAAAAAAGTTACCATTCTCGCCGACGGCGGCATCACGAAATCCGGCGACATCGTGAAGGCGTTGACGCTGTCGCAGGCGGTGATTTGCGGCGGTATTTTTGCCGGTTGCAACGAAGCGCCCGGCGAGGTCGTGGAAATCAGCGGCAAACTTTACAAGCAATATCGCGGCATGGGCAGTCTTGGCGGCGATGCGCACCGGTTCGGCGGCGCGCTACGGCCACGAAAAAAATCCCACGCAGAAAGTCGCCGCCGAAGGCATCGAGGCGCTCAAGGAAGCGTGCGGCTCGGTGGATCGCGTGCTGGCGCAGCTCATCGGCGGCATCCAGAGCGGCATGGGTTATCTCGGCGCGAAAAATCTGGAACAGCTTCGCGACCAGGCGCGCTACATCCGCGTCAGCCCCGCCGGCATGCGCGAAGCCGCCCCGCACGACGTGGTGGAATTAAAGACGGGAAATTGAAAATTGCCCAGTGCCCGCTTCAACATTCGCCGCACGGACTGGTTATCGGTGCGGTGTCCGGTTTCGTCAAACATCTGCGCAATTCGCAATTCGCGACCTTTTGAAGCACGCTTTGTTTTTTAGGAAATTCAAGAGAAGGCAAGCCAGTTGTCAGATTTGCTCAACCTTCCAACTAACTCGGCCGGTGACGACATCAAGCATCCAATCCAACTTTGGCTCTATTTATTCAGAAGCAATGCAAGCGTGGATCATGTGGGTTCGCGCGGCATCCCCTTGCCCGTTCCAAATTGGTTTGCCCCAGGCGCATTTCCGAATACCTTTCCGTCCGAAACATTTAATGAGCAAACCCATTTCCAACGGCGACATCCCCGCCCTGCCCTCCGGCGTCACCCTCACCACGCTCGAAAACGGCCTCGTCATCATCGTGCGCGAAGACCACAGCGCGCCGGTCGTCTCCGCGCAGGCGTGGGCGATGACCGGCAGCATTCACGAGGGCAAATGGCTCGGCGCCGGCCTCTCGCACGTGCTCGAACACATGCTCTTCAAGGGCACGACCACGCGCCCCGGCAGCCGCATTGACCAGGAGGTGCAGGAAGCGGGCGGCTACATGAACGCCTACACGAGCTTCGACCGCACGGTGTATCACATTGACGTGCCGAACACCGGCGCGACGCACGGCGATAGACATCCTGTGCGACATCATGCAGCACGCGTCGCTGCCGCCGGATGAACTGGCCAAGGAACTCGACGTGATCCGCCGCGAAATGGACATGGGCCAGGACGATCCCGGCCGCCGCTCCGGCCGCCGGCTGTTTGAAACCGCCTACACGCGCAGCCCGTATCGTTTCACCATCATCGGCTATCTGGACATTTTCAACGAGCTGAAGCCGGACGACATCCGCGCCTATTACCACGAGAAATACGCGCCGAACAATGTCTTCTACGTCGTCGCCGGCGACGTGAAGCGCGACGAGGTGGTTGAGCAGATCAAAAAGGCTTACGCGCAATCCAAGTCGCGCGCGCTGCCGCCGAATTTTCTGCCCGCCGAACCGAAGCAGACCGCGCCGCGCGAAATCATCGAGGAAGCGCCCATCGAACTCGGCCATCTGCATTTCGCGTGGCACATCCCCGAACTGCGCCATCCCGACGTGCCGGTGCTCGACGTGCTCGCCGTGCTGCTCGGCAGCGGTCGCAGTTCGCGCCTGTATCAGCAGGTGCGCGAACGTCAGGGCCTCGTGCATCACGCCGACGCGTGGACTTACAATCCCGGCAGCACCGGACTTGTTCGGCATGAGCGCGATGGTGGACGCGGACAAGTTCACCGCCGCGCGCGACGCGATGCTCGCGGAAATCGAGAAGGTGAAGTCCACGTCGGTCTCCGCCGACGAAGTGAAGAAGGCCGTGAAGCAATTCATCTCCGCCACGCTGTCCACGCGCAAAACGATGGAAGGCCAGGCGAACGACCTCGGCGGAAGCTGGCTCGCGGCGAACAACCTCACCTTTTCCGAACGCTATCTCGCCGCCGTCAAGCGCGTGTCGCCCGCCGATGTGCAGCGCGTCGCCCGCGAATATCTCACGGCGGAGAACCGCACGCTCTACGCGCTGCTGCCCAACGGCACGACGCCGAAAATTTCCACGGCGGTCGAAACGAATGTTGATTCGCCGATCCAGAAATTTGAACTGCCCAACGGCCTGCGCCTGCTCGTGAAGGAAAATCACCGCCTGCCGTTCGTGGAATTCCGCGCGGCGTTTCAGGGCGGCGTGCTGGCCGAGACCGCCGAGAACAACGGCATCACGCAGTTGCTCACCCGGATGCTGCTCAAAGGCACGAAAACGCGCGACGCGGAAAAAATCGCGACGGAAATCGAATCCGTCGGCGGCAACATTGACAGTTACGGCGGCAACAACAGTTTCGGTGTGAACGCGGAAGTATTAAGCAGCGACTTCGCCACCGGACTTGATCTGCTTGCCGACGTTTTGCTGAATCCGACTTTTCCCGCCGACGCGCTCGAACGCGAACGCGAGGTGCAAATCGCCAGCATTTACGAGCAGAAGGACAACCTCCTCAAAAGCGCCAGCAATGCGATGCGCCGGACTTTGTTCGGCAACTCCGGCTACGGCCTCGACACGCTCGGCACGGAAGAGACCGTCACCAAGCTGCAAGCCGCCGACCTGAAAGCGTTCCACCACAAACTGGTCGCGCCGAACAATTGCGTGCTCGCGATTTACGGCGACGTGAAGGCGGCGGAAGTCAAAGCCGCCGTGGAAAAAGTTTTTGCGGGCTGGCGTGGAGCGCCGGTCTCCGACCCGGCACGATCATGGCTTTCGAATTCAAAACTCGCCGGGTCGGAGACCGGCGTTCCAAAACGCATCGAGGAAACCCGCGACAAAAAACAGGCCGTGATCGTCATCGGCTATCGCGGCGACGACGATGCACGACGAAGACCGTTACGCGCTCGACTTGTTGCAGGAGGCGTGCAGCGATCTCGGCTCGCGGCTGTTCCTGCGCGTGCGCGAGAAGCTCGGGCTGGCGTATTACGTCGGCGCGCAACATTTCCCCGGACTCGCGCCCGGTTATTTTGCCTTTTACGCCGGCACGGAGCCGACGAAGGCCGCGCTGGTCGAACAGGAATTTCTCAAGGAAGCGGAGTTGTTGCGCACTGAAGGTTTGACCGCCGAAGAACTCAAGCGCGCGAAGGCCAAAATCATCGGCCAGAAAAAAATCGCGCGACAGGATCTCGGCAGCCTCGCGTCGTTGACCGCGCTCGACGAACTTTACGGCCTCGGCTACCGGCGCACGGAACTGGACGATGCAAAATTCGAAGCCGTCACGCTCGAACAGGTCAAGGCCGTCGCGCAGAAATATCTGAAGCCAGACGCGTTCGTGGTTTCCGTCGTGAAGCCGCAATAGGCTTCAAACGTAGAGCGCCTTTTGCACGTCATTCACGAGCACGCTCATGAAGGGATAACGCTTTTCAGGGTCACGCGCGAGGCACTTGAGAATCACGGGTTCAAGCGCCGGCGGAATGGCCGGATTGTGTTCGCGCGGCGGGACCGGGCCGGCGGGATTGAGTTGCGCCGCCAGAATTTCCGCCGGGGTTTCGCCGGGAAACGGCTTGTGGTTGGTCAGGATTTCGTAGGCGGTGACGCCGTAGGCAAAAATGTCCGCGCGGGCGTCAATCGGTTCGCGTTGCAACTGCTCCGGCGCCATGTAGCCGGGCGTGCCGGGATTTTTCGACTGCCTGGTTGGCTTTTCGGGAATCGGAATGGCGGTGTCGAAATCAATCAGCCGCACGCTGCCGTTGCGCGTGATCAGAATGTTTTCCGGCTTGAAATCCAGGTGCATGAAACCGCTTTCGTGGACATGCAGCAGCCCGGACGCCGCGTCAATCAGGATTTGCGCGACGTTCTCGGCCAGAATCGGATCCTGCTTCGCGAACAGCTCCTTGAGGTTTTCCGCCTCGACGTAATCCATCAGCATGTAGGGCGTGCCTTCCGCCTTCCCGTGCTCGACGTAGCCGACGATGTAATCGCTTTCGTTTAATTTCGACAGCACTTCGCAGCCGCGGAAAAACCGGCGGCGGGCCAGAAAATTGAAGCGCAGCTCCTTCTTTAATTTGCGTAGCGCAAAAGGCCTACCGCGCCCGTCGGTGACCAGCCAGATTTCCGACATGCCGCCGCTGTTGAGCAATTCCTGCGGATAAAATTTCCCCGCAAAGCTTTTTTGTTTCGGATCGTCCAAAGATGTCTCTTTCAATAAACTCGCCATCTGTCCTTTCAATATCACGTTGTTCGACCGCGCGCGAATGAAAATCGTTCATCACTCACTTTGATAGACGCAATCTGATTGCATTTGGCGACAAAAAAATTATCGTCCCGGCATGTGGCCGACCGCCGCACATGCCAATGGCTGGCTCAACACCGGCCTCGGCTTTTTTTATCCGGAAATCTGCCAGCTTTGCGAAAGCGAACGCGCCACGGCCCGGGACGGCTTTGTCGGCGCGAAATGCTGGTCGCACGTCCGCTTCATCCGGCCGCCGTTTTGCGACCGCTGCGGTCTGCCGTTTGCAGGCGACCTCTCGACAACCTTTGAATGCGCCAACTGCCGCGAGATGGAACTGCACTTCAGCTCTGCGCGTTCCGCCGTCGCCGCCAAAGCCGACGTGCTGGAGGCGATCCACCGGTTCAAATATCAGCGTGCGCTGTGGTTTGAAAACTTTCTCGCCGACCTGCTCGTCCGCGAAGCCGCGCCGGTGTTGCGCGGCCAGGGCTGGAATTTCATCGCGCCGGTGCCGTTGCATCCGCTGAAGGAACGCGAGCGTGAATTCAACCAGGCGGAAATCCTGGCGCGGCATTTGAGCAAGGCGACAAAAATTCCGTTGAACACAAACCTGCTCCGGCGCGTCTCACCCACCATGACCCAGACGCTGCTGACGCGGGAACAGCGCGCCAAAAACATGCGGGGCGCGTTCGCGGTGCGCAAACGAGTGAAATTAAACGGCGAGCGCGTGGTGCTCGTGGACGACGTTTTCACGACCGGCGCGACGACCAGCGCGTGCGCGCAGGCCTTGCGGAGAGCGGGCGCGGGCGAGGTTTGTGTCTGGACAGTGGCGCGCGGACTTTAGTATTATTTTATCAATCAAATGGACACGACTTCGTTTTCGAAGAAATCAATCAGCGGCGTGGTAATCGTTGAACCGGCGCTGACGCCGCCGCCCATTGCGACCACGCACCCGGCGTTTGCCAAGAAAACCAAGATCGGCACGGGCAAATCCAAGACCAAAAAGCGCGACATTCCCGAAGGGCTGTGGACGAAATGCCCGTCGTGCGAAACCATGATTTTCGACAAGGAGCTGGACGAAAACCTCAAAATCTGTCCGAAATGCCAGCATCATTTTGCCATCGGCTCGCGCGAACGCATCCACTCGCTCGTCGAGACCTGCACGTTCGAGGAAATGGACGCGACGATGACCAGCGTGGACATGCTCGGTTTCAAGGGCGTGTCAACTTACCGGTCCAAACTTGAAGCCTACCGGAAAAACACCACGCTCAAGGACGCCGTCGTCACCGGCCTTTGCAAAATTGGCGAGCACCGCGTCGCGCTGGGCGTGATGGATTTCAGTTTTCTCGGCGGCTCAA
Source organism: uncultured Verrucomicrobiae bacterium (assembly GCA_963738245.1). Classification (GTDB taxonomy): domain Bacteria; phylum Verrucomicrobiota; class Verrucomicrobiia; order Limisphaerales; family UBA11358; genus UBA11358. Next base: position 199,876 of record CAVTWB010000009.1, on the reverse strand, counting down.
TGGGATCGGTCGTCGGCGAAAAACTGACGCGGCTCATCGAACGCGGCACGGAAAAAGGACTGCCCGTCATCATCATTTCCACCAGCGGCGGCGCGCGGATGTATGAAGGCATGTTCAGCCTGATGCAGATGGCCAAGACCTCCGCCGCGCTCGCGTATCACGCGCAACGCCACCTGCCCTACCTCAGCATCCTCACGCATCCGACCACGGCCGGCGTGATGGCCAGCTACGCGACGCTGGGCGACTTGATTCTGGCCGAGCCGGGCGCGATGATCGGGTTTGCCGGGCCGCGCGTCATCAAGGACACGACGCAGGCGGAACTGCCGCCGGGATTTCAGACCGCCGAATTCCTGCTCGATCACGGTTTGATTGACGCCATCCTGTCGCGCAAGGAAATGAAGGCGCAGCTCATCGCGTATTTGAATTTTCTCACGGCAGGAAAAAAAGCCGGCGCCGCCTGAAAAGCGATTTATCCAACTCCAAAGGACCGAATTGCCGGTAGAAAAGGATCTGGGAAAAATCACGGTTGCTGAACCACGCGATAGAAACGACTTGAAAAATTCGTTGACCCCGGGTCGGACATATAAAATGGCGCGGTCACCGGCACATTCGTGCCGATTGAAATCCAGTTCGACAGATTTGCGCTCGCCTGCAATATATAATTTTCCACCGCCAATCCCGACAACTGTAGCTGCATGGTTCCGTTTGTCGTAAATCCGCCCTGTTCAATGGAAGGTGCTGGAACTGGTGACAATGTGGAAATGGTAAATATTGCGGTAAACGACCCCGAATTATCATCGTAATGACTGTCCGGCAAGCCGAGGCAGAGCCGGGTTGCAGTCTGCGGCACGACAAAAACTTGCTGGCTTCCGGTGCCTGTCCCCGTCAAGCCGTCACCGATGAAAAAAACCTGCCGGAGCTGCGGTGCCAGTGATGAAAAACTGTGGCCGATTGCAGTATCGGAAAAATCCAGATTCGCAGGTGCCGGGTTTGTCGGTTCGGTGTCATCCAGAAAAACTCCCACCAGCGTCGCAATCCGGTTGGAGTCCGTGAATCCTGAAACGCCCTCAACGCCGGTGTTGGAATCATTATATGGCGTATTCGTGATTCCATCCGGGCCGTGAAACCCAAACACATATCCATCGGGAGCGGTTCCAATACTAACCAAGCCTGAAACACTGGTGAAAACCAAAAATTGATTTGAACCGGACTGAAAATGAATCAGGGGTGGCCCGATACCACCACCAGTGCCGGACGGCAGCCCAGTATGACCCGCGCCCCAAATGTTCGCCTGCCCGCTGACATTGAGAATTACCGTGTTTGATGGGCCAATCTGAAGCGGTGTGTCATCGAAATCAACCAGTGCCAGCGCCTGATTACCGCTGCCGTTGATGTAATAGCGATTGCCGGTCGTTCCCCCGTCCTGATTTTCCGGGGCGACACTTTCCCATTGTTCGCTCAAGGGATCACTGTTCCAAAACTTGAAACTCTGATTCGCGTTGACTGGGGAAATGTTCGTAAAGGTTCCCACATAAACATTGGAAGTCACCACGCCCGAACTGTTGGTCGTCAATATGAAAGGGTCATTGGTCAGCGCGTTTCCCAAGGCGTAACCGTTTAATTCGCCCCGGACAGAAACCGTATCCGTCCCCGGAACGAAAAGCCCAAGGTTGATTTGTTCGGCCATGTTGACGCTGAAAGTGATCGCGTTGGTGACCAGCGGTCCGGCGTCGTCAAAAAACACGGTCGGCAGAACCACGCTGTCACCATTCGTGGCCGGAAGCCGCGCCGCCCGGTTTAAGGTGTTGTATGTGCTTTCCCAACCGGTGCCAATCGAAGGGGCAAAGTATTTGTAGTAAATCGTCCCGCCATTGGCATCCACCGTGTCGGTTATTTCCCCAATGTAAAGATTGGGGTTTCCGCCGACAGAAATGTTGATCAATTCATTTGTGCCCCAGCCATTGAACGTTCCCCGGACATCCACCTCCGCTCCTGACACAAAAGTCCCCGCCTTGATTTGCGCGGACATGTCCACGATGAAGACCACGACGGAATTGGAGGTCTGGGCTTTTGCCACCCCGCCGGACACACAAAGCAAAACTCCAACAAGCAATCCAGTCAGGAATCTTCTTTTGGATTGCATAATTGGACATTAAACCAGCACGCAAGGAATGCAAGCTTGGGTTCTGCCTCCCATCTAAAATGTTTACGTTGTCATCTGCGCCCGTCATACCAAAGGTGCGCCGCATCGCGGTTGCGCAACTGGCGGCCCCGGCTGAAAATCACGCGGGACAAAAACCAGAGATGCTCCCGCGCCGTGTAGAGCTTCATCTTCCGCGCCGAGGTCACCAGCGAATGCCGGTGCAGAATGACAATCCGTTTTCCGGTTTCGCGCGCCAGCTTTTTCAGCCGCTGACTCAATTCCAATTCTTCCGCCACGAACAGTTCATTGCTGAAGCCGCCGATTTTTCGGAATGCCGCCGCGTTGCAAAAAATGAACGAGCCGGCGAGCAGCTTCCAAATCCGGCTCGTGCAGTTCCAAATTCCGGTGATGAGTCCACCGACCCCATGATTTTCGTCCAGCCGGACAGTCGCCCCGCCAGCAAGACATTGGCCGGAAAGAATCTGTTCCGCGACATCGGCAAACAGTTCCGCGCTGGGATGCGAATCGGCGTCCACAAAAACCAGCCAGTCGCCGGTGGCCGCCGCCGCGCCGGAATTCCGCGCGCGCGCAATCTGGTTGACCGGCTCGAACACGACGTCCACGCCCGCCGCGTGCGCAATTTCCGCCGTGCGGTCGGTGGAATTGTTGTCGCACACAATTATTTCCACCGGCCAGCGGCGCGCGGTGAACGCGGCTGCCGCCAGTTTGATTTGCACGAGGGAATTGCCGAGCAGCCGTTCTTCATTGAACGCCGGAATGACAATGGAGATTTTCACCGCGCGAAATGTAGCAGCGAACGTGAGTTCGCTCAAACTTCAAACGCCGGCGAGGCTTTTGAGCCGGCTCACGTCGGCGGCGGCCATTGAAATTGTTTCGCTCATTTTCCGCGTGCTTTTTGCGGCGGATGCTTTTTACTGTGGTCATGACAATTTGGATTCTTGCTTTGGTGCTGCTGGCAGCGTCAATCGCGCTCGGCCACAAGCTGGGGGCGATCAATGCGGCGTTCACGTTCGTCGGTATCGTTTTCGCCGGTCTGCTGGCGGTGCCGCTGGGCGGACTGTTCAAGCATGTGCTGGCGCACGTTGGTATCCAGAACGAAACGCTGGCATGGGCCATCGCGCCGATCGTGACTTTTTTCGTCATTCTGACCGTGTTCAAGGCGGCGGGGTTTTTTGTGCATCGCAAGGTGGAGGTTTATTACAAATACAAGGCGGGCGATTTGCGGCTGGCGTTGTGGGAGCGGCTGAACGCCCGGCTCGGCGCGTGCATCGGCACGTTGAACGGCACGGCGTATCTCGTGCTGGCCAGTTTTGTGATTTACAATTTCAGCTACTGGACGGTGCAGGTGGTGCCGGGCGACAACGAGACGCGGACGACCAAATTCATCAACCATCTCGGAAACGACCTGCAAAGCACCGGGCTGGACAAGGCGGGGCATTCGCTTGCGGCGATGCCGGATAATTTCTACAAGGTCGCCGACCTCGCGGGTTTGATCGCGCAGAACCCGCAGTTGAGCGACCGGCTGGGGCGGTATCCGGCGTTCATTTCGCTAGTGGAACGCGACGACATCCAGCAGCTCGTCAAAAACAGTGATTTCGCCAGCGCGTGGGGTTCGCACGCGCCGATGGGCCAGATTTTGAACGACCCGCAATTCAAAACGCTGGTGCAAAACAATGATTTAATCAACTTGGTGTGGGCGACGGTGATGACGAATCTGGATGACCTGACGGCCTATCTCAAAACCGGCAAGTCGGCGAAATACGACGGCGAGCCGATTCTAGGGCGCTGGGACTTTGACGTAAACGTGTCGGTGGCGATGCTGCGCCAGGCGCGGCCGAACATTCCGTCGAATGAAATGCGGGCGTTGAGGGCGATGTGGAACCAGGGTTTTGCGGACACGACGTTTGTAGCCGCCGGCGACGGCGAGGCATTCCTGAAAAGCCTGCCGGACTTCAAAAAACAGCCGCCCGTGCAGGAAACGTGGAAGGGTTCGTGGGCAGCCAGCGGGACGAACTACGATTTGTCGCTGACCTGCAATGGCGAGGATAAATCCATGACGGCGCAGATTGGCGGCGGACGCCTGACGCTCAAGGACGACAACAACCCCTTGATTTTCGACCGCGAAAACTGATTCGCGACCGTTGGCTGTTCATCAAAAAAAATCAAACCGTCAGAACCAGTTTCACCAGGCCCACCACTCCGAGCAACAGCACCACCACCGCCAACGCTCCCCAAGTATCGGCCCGGGCACTTTTGTTTTCATCCGTTACAGCAACGGTGGTCATCAGGTAATAGACGCCACTCCGATTCACTTTGTTGACAACTGTCTTCATCGACACCGTTCAAGCAGATCCCAAGCCAAGGTTTGAAATTCCTTTTCCAGCCGGGCTTCCGGCTCCGTTACCAGATTGTTGACAGTTTTTCCCAATTTTGGGACACATCACCCCGATTTATGAACACGGATTAGCCTGATGCAACCGCCGTATAAGACGGCCCGTGATTTGCTGTATTAAACCGGGTATGTGGCTTACGAAAATTTTTACGGCATTGCTGGTGGCACTTACGGGGCTGCTACCATCGAGTTGTTCAATGGCCAGGAAGCCGGCGGTGCAGCAGCACACACCGGCAACCAGTGTTGCCGCCTCGTCAGGATTCCTGACCAACAAAAACCTGGGCGAGCTTCAGTTGACGAATCATTACGAAACCTGTGTCGAACTGGGCGCGGGCAAAAGTTGCACCTTCAAGCCAACCCTGCTCGACCGCAGCAACCTGCAGCTCACCATGGCGCTGGAAACAAAATACGCCAACGGCGGAACCAAAAATTTGAGCGTCGTGCAGATTGTCACCCCATCGGGGAAACCTTTTGAAATCGCCGTCGGCGACATGAACCTCACCCTGACGCCAAAACTTTTGGACGAGCCGTAAATCATCGCGGCGGATTTATTTTCTTCGCGGCTGGATGTCTTCAAACGGCGGCGCGGCTCACCTCGGGAAGCAATTGGAAATCGCCGGCGCGGGAAATAAATGACAGCCAAGGAACGCGACCGTTCGCAATTCAGATGCCGCCCGCACAACTGCTTCCTCCGGCAGTTTCAATCCTCCCGAACTTCCGCAAAAGACGCGTCCCGGACTAAACATCCAAACGATCCGGGACGCGCCTGGAATGGCCGGGAGGATAATCCGGCCAAACTTTATTCTTTCTAATAGCCGGCCGCCGGAGTGGAATTCTGCGCGGAAGTCTGCGCGGAGCTGGCGGTGACGGTATTCGCCTGGCGTTCTGCCGGCGCAATCCGGTTCACCACGTTGACTCCGTTGATTTCGTCGTAGCTCAACACCAGCTTGTCGTCGGGCTTCAAATCCCTCAACTGGCCGTCAGTCCGGTCGTTGATCACAATCGCGCAGTTGTCAGCCACGTTGAATTTCTTCGAGCCGAACATTGATTTGGCCTTCAGGGTTTTTTCCCCGAGGTCAATCGCCGTCAACTCGCCGGTGAACTCCTGGCTGGTCTGGGCAATTTTCCACGCCGTCGCGTTGCCCGCCGGTGTCTCATAAGTCACCGTCACGTGGTCGCCGGGACGAATGTCGGCAAACGTGCCGGACTTTTCCTCGCGCAGCACAATTTTGCAGCCGTCGGCAATCTGCAGGTGCCGGTCGAACCCCGATTCATGCAATGTCAAAGTATGCATGGCGGGATCAATCGCCACCACCATGCCTTCATACCGCATCGGCTGCTGTTCCACCCGGTCGGCAATCAGCACGCCGTGCGCGTCCTGATAACTGACCCTGACTTTTTCACCGGGACGCAGGTCGTTGGCCGTGCCCGCGCCCTGGTCGAGCATCAAGTAGCTGCACGCCGAACCGAGGTTGAATTTCCGGTCGAACAAAAACCCTTTTGTTTCGAGCGTGTTCTCCTTCGGGTCAACGGAAACCACCGTGCCCGTGCAGCTTCGTTCCGGGCCGGCAGCCGGTGACGGCGTGTCCGCCGACGAGCGCCACACTGCGGTCGCCGTCAAAACTGCCGCCGAAACGAGCATCCAGTTATTTGATCTGGTCGTTTTCATGTCATTCCTTTCGTTCGTTTTGTTTGCCGTGTCCGGTCAGAACCAATATCGGACACCGACGCCGCCGGTGATTTCACCTTGCACGTCGGGCGCGATGTCAATGGCCGGACCAATTTCCACGAAAATATCCAACGGCAGGTCATCCGGCATGTAATCCAAACCCACCGGCACACGGATGCCCACCTGGTTGTCTTCATTGTTGTCGCGGAACCGCACCAGGCCGCCAACGCCGAAGTAAACCGGCAGACGCCCTTGCGGCACCGGGATCAAATCAAAGTTGTGCCACAACACGTCGCTGTGCATATAGAATTCGCTGTCTTCCTGAAACGACCACCCGAAAGCGCCATCAATGGCCATCCGGTCATTCAACCAATACTTCAGCGATGCTCCCGTCGGCTCGCCGATAATGACGCCGGCCCCAAATCTTCCCGTGGTGTCGCTTGTGGAGGCCGCCGGGTTCGTCATATTAAAATGCGCCGTGTTTGTCGTTTCATCGGCGCTGACATTCAATCCGAGCAAGGCCGTCAGTGTTGTGGTGATCAATGTTTTTTTCATAGGTCGTTTTGTAACGAACGGTTTTTATGCATTGCCACGTCTGTTTGGTGCCCGTCAAATGGTTCGTTTTATTTAGTCCCGTTATTCATGCTGGAGTTCGTTGCCGCATTTCCAGCGCTGCTTTGATTGGTGGTGCCGGGGGTCATCTGGCTGCCCGGCGAATTTGTTGCCGCCGGCGTATTCTCGGTCGCGGAATTATTATTTCCACAGCCGCACAGCGCCACTGACACAAGCGCGATTAAAACCAGCAATGAGTTAGTCGTTTTCATAGTTTTATTGGTTTGCTGTCACACATTTTCAGTCTCCTGTTCTTTAGCGAACATTGTGCCACATGGAAACATCAAGGGTTTGCCCGACTTCACCCGCGAATATCCTGCAATGTGCAACCAGCCAGCACCTCCGTTTTTGCATTTTGCAATAAATGGGTTTGAAACAGGCAACATGCGCCGGCGACCGGCGGACGGCCCAAATTGGGATTCTAAATATCATTGGCCCGGAGCCTTCGCGCCGCCAGCGTCGGCGACATGCTGCAACATTTGTTCATCGGTCAGGTGGACGATGGCCTGCAGCGGAGCGCGAACATTGTCAGAGTGAAGCTGCAATTCATCGCCGAGTTCATCCATGATTTGGTTCAGCAAGTAAGCCACCAGCATCATCTGCAATTTATCCTCCTCGCCGGGGAGAATTCCCGACTGGCTCAATCCCTGGCAGTAAGCCTGCAAAAACGAACGGCTCACCGCGCGATTCCAAAGCCGGATCCACGGCTCAAGTTTCGGCAGATGCTCGCGGGCAATGACGCCGCGTTCCGATTGTTGGTGAAACCCGGCATACGCCGCGTGATGGAACGAGCGCAGCATCCGGGCCACGTCCCGCAACGGCGAGCGTTTGATGCGGCGCTCGCTGATCGGGACCGTCACATCGCCCTCAAAATCGAGAAATGAAAAATCCCGGCCCGTCCACAGCACCTGGCCGAGGTGATAGTCGCCGTGGATGCGAATGAGGCCGGCCGCAAAATGCTGGCCGACGAGATTGCGATATTGCTGAAGAATGACCGGCTCCAGTTCGCTGACGCGCTGGGCGACGGGCAGCAGGTCCGGCGGCAATGTTTTCATCTGCTTCCGCAGCCGGCGCAGATTTTGCAACGCCAGCGACCGCATGGTTTGGAACAGGCCGCGCAGATATTGCGGCGTAACCGGTTCAACCGAAAATTCACCGCCCGGTTCGCCGGACGCGAGCGCTTGATGAAGCTCGGCCGTCTGCATGCCGAGCAGCCGCGCGGATTCCAGAAAAGATCCGACGTGCTCCGCAATTTCAGCGGGCGCAGCCGGCGGCAGATGCCCTTGGGCAACATCGGAAACCACGCGTTCATAATAACGACCGATGGCATCCAGCGTGAACTCCCAGCCATTTTTGGCGTGCGGGACAAACGCCTTGGCGACGGCCAGCGTCATTCGCAAAGTGCCCGCGCCGTAATATTCCAGCGCGCCCAGCAGCGGCGGACTGTGCGGGAAATTTTTCTCCGTCAGCAGCCGGCCGATTTCAAGTTCAGGATTGATGTCCGTTCCAATCCGGCGGAAAAATTTCAAAGCCAGCCTGTCGCCAAACAGAACGGTGACGTTGCCATCGGTCGTGTCATGAAAAACCGGATCCGGCAGCGCCTGGTCGGCCAGAATCTGCCGCAACGCCGGCGTGCGCGTAGTTTCAATTTCGCCACGGGCGTTTTGAAACTGGTCACGGCTGCGAACCAGTCCGAGCAGCGCCCGGGCAAAACCCGGGACGGCGAAGGCTTCGCCCAAAACACCCGGCTGGCTGCCATCGTTCAAGGTCAGCTCGGCGATGCCGCTCGCGCGCAAGCATCCCGCCACGTCGCCGGTGGCAAACGCCAGCGGCAGCGCATACAGTTCCGGGTAAGTCTCAACATATTCAACCTGGAGAAACGCGAGCACGGCGTTGTGCCCGTCCGGCACCGGCACATCGAAGCAATCCCTGACCGCCACCAGCCTGACCGTTTTGGTTTTGGAATTAAACCACGGCTGCGACTTCAGGTAGCCGGGCAACAGCGCTTCAAACTCCGCCCGCGATGAACCGGTGAAAATTTCCTGCCAGTTTTCGCTGACCGCCAGCAGCGGCAATTTCACCGGCGCGCCCGCCCCGGCCTCCGGCGCCGGTGGCGACGCCTTTGGTTCGAGCGAAAACCAGTAGAAATTGTGCGGGCCAAGCGTGAGAAAATATGGCGCGTCCGTGATGGTGGGAAATTTCATGCGCCCGAACAATTCTATGGGCACCATTGGCTTGAAGGCCGAAAGATCCAGCTCCACCGGCTGGGCGAAACGCGACAGGTTGGCGACGACAAGGATGGTTTCCTGTTCGTGGCGCAGAATGTAAGCCAGAATTTTCTGGTTGTCCGGCTGGAGAAATTCGCACTTGCCCTCGCCGAGCGCGCGCCAGCGTTTGCGCAGCGCGAGCAGCCGGCGCATCCACCAAAGCAGCGAATGCGGATTGCCCAACTGCGTTTCGACGTTGCAGGCTTCGTAATGATAGGCCGGGTCGAGGATGATCGGCAGGTAAAGGCTCTGCGGATTCGCGCGCGAAAAACCGGCGTTTTTGTCCGGGCTCCATTGCATCGGCGTGCGCACGCCGTTGCGGTCGCCGAGATAAATATTTTCGCCAAGCCCGATTTCGTCGCCGTAATAAAGCGCCGGCGTGCCGGGCAGCGAGAAGAGCAGCGCGTTGAGCAGCTCGATGCTCTTGCGGTCGTTGTTGAGCAGCGGCGCGAGGCGGCGGCGGATGCCGAGGTTGAGCCGCGCCTGATGCACCTGCGCATACATCCGATACATATAATCGCGCTCCTCGTCGGTGACCATTTCGAGAGTCAGCTCGTCGTGGTTGCGGAGGAACAACGCCCACTGGCTCGTTTCGGGAATCGGCGGCGTCTGCTCCAAAATCTCCACGATGGGCAGACGGTCCTCCATGCGCAGCGCCATGAACAAACGCGGCATCAGTGGAAAATGAAACGCCATGTGACATTCGTCGCCCCTGCCCTGGCCAAAATACGCGACCGCGTCTTCCGGCCACTGATTCGCCTCGGCCAGCAGCATGCGGTCGCCGTATTTTTCGTCCACATGCGCCCGGAGCTTTTTCAGGAAGGCATGTGTCTCCGGGAGATTTTCGCAATTGGTGCCTTCGCGTTCGTAAAGATACGGCACGGCATCCAGCCGCAAACCGTCCACGCCGAGGTCGAGCCAGAAATCCACCACGTTGATGATTTTCTCATGCACTTCCGGGTTGTCGAAATTGAGGTCGGGCTGGTGCGAAAAGAAACGGTGCCAGAAATACGCCCTGGCCGCGTGGTCCCAGGTCCAGTTCGAAACTTCCACGTCCTTGAAAATGATCCGCGTGTTTTTGTATTTGGTGGGCGTGTCGCTCCAGACATAAAAATCGCGCCAGCGGCTGCCGGGTTTTGCCAGGCGTGCGCGCCGGAACCACGGGTGCTGGTCGGACGTGTGGTTCAAAACCAGTTCGGTGATGACGCGCAAGCCGCGCTGATGCGCTTCGCGCAGTAAAGTTTTGAAATCGCCGAGCGTGCCATACATCGGGTGAACCTTGCAGTAATCAGCGATGTCGTAGCCGTCGTCCTTGAGCGGCGAAGGGTAAAACGGCAGCAGCCAGATCGCGGTCACGCCGAGATCCTTGATGTAATCCAGCTTCTCCGTCAGCCCGCGAAAATCGCCCGCGCCGTCGCCGTTCGCGTCGTAAAACGCGCGGACATGCACCTCGTAAATGACGCCGCTTTTATACCAGAACGGCTCCGGGCCGAGGCCCTGGCGGGTGTGTTGTGTGGTGGGCATGAAATTATTTTCCCAGACCGTTTCCGGTGGTTTTCTCGCGCAGTCCTTCGATCAATTCACGCAGCATCCGCCGCACGGCGGTGTGGTTGCCGAGATAAAAACGCGCGGCGGTGTTGGCCACGCCGACACGCACCGAAAAGGCCGTTGGCGGCAGCGCGCGGAACAAATCCTCGTCCGTCCAGTCGTCGCCAATGCCGAGAATGAATTCCGGCGCCTGCCCGGAAAGCCATTCCAGCGCCGCCGTGCCTTTGTTGACGCCGGAGTTGCGCACCTCAATGACCTTGTTGCCCTCGAACACCTGCACGTCAATGTTCCGCGTGAATCCCGTCAGGTCGTCGAGCAGTTCCTTGGCGCGGAGCGAAGCCTGGTCCGGATCGGCGCGGCGATAATGCCACGCGAGCGAAAATTCCTTTTCCTCCAGCAGCGCGCCCGGCAGGCGGTCCACGAACAACTGGAGAATGGGCCGCACGCGCTCCTTCCAGTCGTTGGTCATGGTTTTCAACATGCGCCAGTCGGCATTTTTATTCCGCAGCCAGCCGCCGTGCTCGGCGATCATGGAAATGGGCAGCCGGCCAAACCAGCTTTCGAGCGTGTGTCGCGGACGGCCGCTGACAACAGTCACTTCGTTGGCCGGATCGGAACCCAAACTCGTGAGCAGCTCCAGCAGTTCCGCGTCCGGCCGCGCCAGTCTCGGTTCGGCGGCGAACGGCACCAGCGTGCCGTCGTAATCCAGCAGCAACGCGCGCCGCACCGTCGAGCGATATTGCTGGACCAGCGTGTTCAGCGCCTTGCCCGTCAGCGCCCGCGCCCGCCGCGCCGCCTCAGTTTTCTGCGTGGACAAAAGCGATTGCACAAAATCATCCGCCCAGCGGACGACGTTGTAGCGGCGCAGGCGGTCCTGCAACAGTTGATTGCGCCGGATTTGTTCCTCGACCGGCATGGTCAACGCCTGCTCCAGCGCCTTCGCAAAATCCTCCCGGTGAAACGGGTTGATGACGAGCGCCTCGCCCATTTCCTTCGCCGCGCCGGCCATCTCGCTCAAAATCAGGACGCCTGTCTGGTCGGGCCGCGACGCGATGAATTCCTTCGCCACCAGGTTCATGCCGTCGCGCAACGGCGTGATGAGCGCCACGTCGCACAGGCGGTAGAGCGGCACGATTTCGTCGAACGTGAGCAGACGGAACTGATAAACCAGTGGCGTCCAATGGACATTGCCAAAGTCCCCGACGATGCGGCCGACGGTTTGTTCCAGTTCCAGTTTCATCGCCTGATAGCTGTCCACGCCGATTCGCGACGGCGCCACGGAAACAATGAACACCACCTTGCCGTGCCATTGCGGATTGTTCTTCAAAAACAATTCGTAGCCGCGCAGCCGGTTGATGAGGCCCTTCGTATAATCCAGCCGGTCCACGGAAAAAATCACCTTTTGCCCGACACATTTCTGGCGCAACTCCTCAACCTGCAACTCCGTTTCCTTGGACGCGGCGGCCTGCGCGAAATGGTCGAACTCCACGCCCATGGGAAACGTGTCCACCTTCACCGCGCGGTCGCGCAACGTGAGGCTGCCGAGCTGATGTTCATAACCGGCCGTGCGCAGCACCGAGGTCAGAAAATACCGCACATAATCGTGCGTGTGAAAACCGATCAGGCTGGAGCCGAGCAGCCCCTCGATGATCTCCTCGCGCCATGCGCGTGGCAGCATTCGGAAAATTTCCCACGAGGGAAACGGCACATGCAGGAAAAACCCGATGGGCATTTCCGGAAATTTTTCACGCACCAGTTTCGGCAGCAGCATCAGGTGATAATCGTGGATCCAAAGCATGTCATCCGGCTGCAATGCCTTCACGACCGCCTCGCCGAATACATGGTTCACGTTTCGGTATTCCTGCCAGTATTCCTCCTCGTAGCGCGTGAGCGTTGGAAAATAGTGGAACAGCGGCCAGAGGGTTTTGTTGCAAAAGCCGAGATAAAACCGGTCCATGCTTTCTTCCGGCAAAAAAACCGGGCTGGACTTGAACTGTTCCGCGCCATAAGCCCGCACCGCCGCCTCGTGTTCCGACGGGATGCCCGCGCCCGGCCAGCCCATCCATAAATGGTCAGGCCGCTCCGCGCCGTCCGTCGCCTTGCCCGCCAGATAACTCCACAGTCCGGTGGTCAGGCCGCCGGAACTGGGCTTGAACTGCGGCGAGCCTTCCTTGAAGGACACCGTGAACGGCAACCGGTTTGAAACAACGACCAGCTTCATAAAACAGGTTGGACTAATCGGCTCCGCTGGTTACAGCGCACCGGACTTTGCATGGACGGACGTTTTTCGGACGGCAGATTCCAGATGTTTCTGCATTCACTCCACTTCCACCTCGGCAATGGCCGTGCCGAAAAATTCGTGATACGCCCGCCGGGCGCAGTGCGGATCATCGCACCACTGGCCGTCAATAATGAAACGGTAGGAATGATGGCCGGGCGGCAGCGGCACGGACGCACGCCACACCCCGTCGTCCGACTTGATCAGGTCGAGCGGAAATTTATCCCATTCCGTAAAATCTGCGGCGAGCTTGACGGATTTGGCCTGCGGCGCGCACAAATGAAATTCCGCCAGCCGGGGCCCGGTCAATGATCGGCCGGCGCCCCGGCGCGGCGTGCCAGGGCTGGTTTTGGTTCTCGCGGCATTGGAATTTGATTTTGCCGCCTCCAACTTCAAGCCTGCCAACGCCGTCCATGTTAAATCCGGCGTGGATTCAAAAAACCGGGGCGTGGCGGGAATTTGATTTTCCATGAGCGCTGCGACCTGGAACAGCGCCGGGTGGAGGGGATTATTTTGAATCGGGGTTTTCATGCGGTGTTTGATTTGAAAAGTGACCGGCTCGACGGGGGCGAACCGGATTTTTATTTTGCCCGGCGGCGGCACCCTGCCCGGCTCGCCGGTTGAATTCACGGAAGCGGATTTCGTTTTCGCTGCAATCATTGGAATGCGGCATCGTCGGCGTTCGCCCGCGACGCATTTAATTTTTTGCCGGACTGGCCGGCGCGCTTCTGGATGCGCCCCAGCAGTTCATCTTCCAACCCCTCGATGAATTCCAAGTCGTCATTGGTCAGTTGGGCAAATTTTTGTTTCAACCTCCCCTTGGCGATGTTCCAGTTTCCCTTGGTGACGAGCGTGCTCATGATTTTGGCGGTTCTTCTGGTCGCGCAATTCAACGCGGACAAGTTCCTCCTGCAATTAGCGTGCCGGTCGTTTGAAGAAGGTTTTCTTCCGGCAAAACCGGGCTTTTGAAGCCGGCCAAATAATTTGCCGTAAATTTAATTCGCAGACATGATGCAAACTGCAAACCGCCGGCCTCCGTCACCTTGCAGGTTGCATCATTTTACCGCGCCCGTTCCGGGCCGGACCACCGCAAATCCCGTTTTTGTATGAAATCACAAATGAAACCGCCCCGGCACGGCGCAAGCTAAAAAAACCTGTCGGGTGGGCGGCTGGTGCAACCATGAATCGTCGCTTATGCGGAGCCGCTCATCCCGACACTTTGAAATGAACGAACCGGCGGCAAACTATACGAGATCAAACCATGCTTTATACCATCGCCCTAGTTTTGATCATTGCCTGGCTGCTCGGCCTGGTTTCGGATTACACGATGGGCGGATTCATCCATGTTCTCCTGGTCGTCGCCATCATCATGATTCTGGTGCGGCTGATCCAAGGGCGAAAATTTTAGATCACCGGATTATGAAGCCTGCCTTCCGCAACTGGCGGTTCACCGCCGTTTTCCTGGCGCTGGCGTTTCAAGCCCGCGCCGACGACGTGATTGCGGCCATCGTCGGCGAGGCGGGCGGCGAGGGTCTGCGCGGAATGCAGGCGGTGGCAAACGTCATTTACAACCGGCAGCAGGCCCATCTGCCGTTCACGTTTTACGGTGAGTGGAACCCCGTGGTGCAACGCCAGCCGGCCAGCGTGTTCACGGAAGCGCGGGAGGCGTGGGCCTTGCGGGCGCAGGACATCACGGATGGAGCCACTTATTTTGAAAATGTGGAGGCGTTTGGCACCCCGGCCTGGGCGCGCGACATGACCGTGACGGCGAAAATCGGGCGGCACACATTTTACAAATGAACAATTATTTGAAATGACCGGCTCAAATCACCAGCGAATCTTTGAACTAATTTGTGCAACCGGAAATTTGAATATCGCAACTTGAACATATTATGAAAAAACAAACTGCAACCAATGAGGAAGGCGAACAGCTAGTCGAAGACGCGCAGGCGTTGCTTGCCGCCACCGCGCACGTCGCCGAGGAAAAAGTGGTGGACGCCCGCAAACGGCTCATGTCGGCCATTGAGAAAGGCAGGGAGACTTGGAAATCCGTCCAGGAAAAGGCCGTCGCCGGAGCGAAGGCCACCGACGAGATTATCCGGGATCATCCTTACCAGGCCATCGGCGCGGCGCTGGGCATCGGCGTGCTGGTTGGATTTCTGTTGAGCCGGCGCAACTGATCCATGTCATGGAAACGCCACCGGACGCGGTTCCACATTTGGCGGATGCGTCGAAACGACTGGCGCGGCGCGCGCTGGTCATCTGCGAAAACCGCGTTGAACTGCTGATGGTGGAAATTCAGGAGGAACGCGACCAGTTTCTACGCGCCTTCTGGCTGGCGTTGGGCGCGGCGGTCTTTGGCCTGCTGGCAGGCATGACGCTGACGGCGTTCATTGCCCTGGCGTTCTGGCACGAATCACCCCTGGCGGTGCTTTTAATTTTGGCCGCGCTTTATGCCGCCGCCGCCCTGGTTCTTTACGCGCGGCTGGTCCGGTTGAAACGCGGCTGGCAGACACTTCCCGCCACGCTCGAACAACTCCGAAAGGACCGCCAATGCCTGGAAAAGAATCTCAACTGACGCCCCTGGAAACCCGGAAACAATTGCTGCTGGCGGAAAGCGAATTGAACCGCGCACAGATGCTTAATGAGCTGCTTGATTTGAAGAACGAAATCCACCGTTGTAAACGGCACTTGCAGGCCGCCGGCTCCATGGTCTCGGCAGCGGCAAAAATTGCAGACGCATTTTCCGCCGTCAGCCGCGCATTTTCCCGTTGCGAAGACAGTGGCAACAAACCTTCTTGGACTTCGACGCTGCTCGACACCGCGCGCACCGGAACATCCCTCTGGCTCCTCCTCCGTTCCTTTTGGCGCAAGCGATGAGTTTTTAACACTGGACACTCCTCTACTTATTGGAGCACGAGTTGTCCCAACTCGCAGCGGATGGGGATGCCCAGTTCGCCCAGCAACCGGCCCAACCGCTCCCGCGCCGGACTCACCTCCGCTCTGCTGCGGCTCGCCGCACCCCACTCATGAAAACTCAGAAAAATTCTTCGCCATGCTTGACAACCCTCATAGGGGCTCCGGCGACTTCCATGAGAAGGCTGTCATGTCAAAATAATATCAGCACATTGTTTTTTGTTCGGAAGGCGCAATATTGGCAAGGCGGGAGTGGATCTTGCTTCCATACGAACTCGCTCGCGAGAGCGGTTCACGATTGGATCCGATGTCCTTGCGGGCGGAGTGTGACCATCTTGTTATCGGGCTCGCCTTGCGGCGGCTCTGTCGCCGGACCGTCATCACTCCAAGATTAGCGTCCATTCCAAATTTTTTATTAAAAGCGTTTTTGTTTTTGTGGCTCTGGTTCAGCCAGGCGTCACCATCTGGGCCAACGCCCGGCACATTGTTTTCCTGGGTAATTTTATTCGTCTATTTACCCAGACGCTGCCTTCTCATCCAATTTTGTTAGGCCACGTCATCATCTACTCTCAACCTTTCCGCGTCGAAAATGTGCAATCAGCCCGCTCACAAGTCCAAAGATAAGCGATGCAAAGATGAGAACAATCCCCAAGCAAATCGCAATCACAGCAATCGGCATCCAACTCCAATAGCTCGAACCATTCCAATACTCTGGAAAGAAAAGAAAATACGAACCGCCCGCGATGCCTGCCAAACAAATCACAGCACCAGCGACGACTACCCAAAATGGTCTGCTCAATTTCATGGCGTGTGCAAGTGGCCTAACGATGAAAGCTGAGCCACCGCCGACTCGCGACGTGAACCCCGTAAAGGGGCGTGGCCCCACGGGGCTTTACGCCCGCGACAGCGGAACCCCGTAGAACGGGGCAGGCTTCAGCGCCAACGGCGGTTGGCTCCGGCGACTTGATACTCACCTCAAAGCCCTCTGTTATTTTTGTTAGCATCAGGGCGACGGGCGGGGAGCGCCACCACAGCGCTCCCCGCATAATCATAATCAACGGGTGTTCACAAGACGCCCATCAACCATGAAGTATTACGTTATGAAGTATTACACCTCCACCACACAATTCAACTGCGGAATCGATCTCCATGCCCGCCAGATGTATGTCTGCGTCATGGACCGGGACGGCAAAAAGCTCGTCCACACCAACATCAAAAACAATGACTTCGCCTTCTTCCTTAAACTCGTCGCGCCCTATCGCCACAACCTGACGGTCTGCGCCGAATGCATGTTCGGCTGGTATTGGCTGGCCGATGCCTGTGCGGACGCCGGCCTCCACTTCATCCTGGCCCATGCCCTCTACCTCAAGGCCATTCACGGCGGCAAAAACAAGAACGACCGCATTGACTCCGAAAAGATCGCCCATCTGTTGCGGACCAACCTGATCCCGCCCGCCTTTGTTTATCCCGCCCATAAACGTCCGCTGCGGGCCTTGCTGCGGCAACGGATCCTTTATGTCTGGAACCGCAGCGAACTGTTGTCCCGCATCCGCTCCCATCAACTGGCCCACAACCGCGAGCCGCTGCGCCAGACGCGGCCCAACCGCGGGCCCTGGGCAGCACAACTCCTCGCCCAGGAAGAGAACCCCGTTCGTCAGTTCGCCCTGCAAAACGACCTGGCCCTCATTCACCACTACGACACGCAGCTGGCCACCCTCGAAAAGGAACTGCTCAAACTCACCAAGCAGACGGCCAACCGCGACTATACGTTGCGGCAAACCACCCCCGGCATCGGTGAATACCTTGGCCTGACCATCCTCCACGAGATCGGTGACATCAGTCGCTTCCCCACCGTGAAGGATTTTCTCTCCTACTGCCGGCTGGTCAAAGGCACGGTGGCCAGCGCGGGGAAGATCAAGGGGCTGCGCGGCAAAAAACTCGGCAATCCCTATCTCCGCTGGGCCTTTGGCGAAGCCGCCATCGTGGCCAAACGGGATCATGAGGTGCTCGGCCCTTTGGCGCAACGCCTTGAAGCGCGGCTGGGCGGCAACAAGTTCAAGGCCAATGCAGTGCTGGCCATCAAGCTGGCACGCGCCGTCTATTTCATGCTCAAAAGCCACACCGTCTTCGATCCGGACCGGCTGGTGGCCGCCTTGAGCCGAAACTGATCTGGCCCTGACGACCGTGAACCGGAAGCCTAACTGGAGCCGATCAAAAACCGATGCCCTTAAGAGTCACAGACCAAACTCATTGGTGCCCGAGCACCGCCGGTCTGCATTGGGCGCGGCAGGACTCCGCCGACTTGATTGGGCACGGTCGCCAGCGGCCTTCATCACCGACCAACGAAAATAATTTGGCGGCTCCGCCCCAACCGCACGTCCGCAAAAAACTGGAGCCGGACCTTCCGCCAGGAATGAGCCGGCAGCCGTCTTCGACTCGAATGGATGGCGGATGGGTGAACTGCACAGAGTTTCTGGACCGCTGCGGGGCGTTTGATCCCGCGGCTGGAAAGCGGGTTGAGGTTCTGCTCATGAGCAAGACTCTGGCCCGCTCGATTGAGTCCGTATAGGTGTTTAGCCGGACGCCCAAGCGTCCATGCTGCCAATAGAAATTAAGCCGGAGAGCTCGTTGGTTGGACGTAAAACGGAATAGCTGACTTTTCCGGCAGGCACGCTTTTTATCTGTTGACAATTCGGGCTTAATAGGTGTTAGGCCACTGGTCTATCATATCTTGAAATCAATAACTTCGCTGCGCCGAATGCAAGCATACTGACACCAATCTCTAAAAATAACGAAACAAGAATAAAAACCCGATTGTCGGGATCATCCAAAACGCCCTGCCTGCCAACGTGCATAACGAAAATATCGCGAAGAACTTCTGTGAGCAATAGGAATCCCAAAACCAGCAACATCTGGCGTGGCCAAGGCATGGAACGCCAGAAAAAAACTACCAGAACCGCTAGCAATGCCGGAAAAACGAAATAAGTGACAGCACTGTCCACATCCTTGCCGAAACTCCACGTCAAATTTGCGACAACAGAAAGTGTGAGAATCAGTAAAATGCGAAAACTCATAGCGTGGTCAAGTGGCCTAACGAAAAAAGCTGAGCCACCGCCGACTCGCGACGTGAACCGCGATAGCGGAACTGCAAGCGCCAACGGCGGTTGGCTCCGGCGACTTGTTAGGCGGCATCATCGTTTGACTGAATATAATACTGTCTCAAAACTCTCCGCAACAATATCCAGCTTCCAAATGTTCGTGTCGTCCCACTTCGGCTGCCACTCCAAACGGCAATCACCAGCATGGCTATCGCTGTCGCAAAAGCATCCAGACTCGGTTGAGATTAACCTGAATGCTTGAGTGGATGCAAGTCTCTCACGACCGAAGCGCAATGATGGGTCTGTGACGGGAATCCAAACGGCCTCGTTTGTGCCCGGCGGATGCTTGGCCAAAATGGAATCACAGCCGGCGGCAAGCTCCACATAATAATCATGGCTCGTGTGCTGCAATCGAATGTCGTGAGACTGAAACATCGGTAACGAACGCTCGATAAGTCCAACAATGCACCACGACGAAAATCAATATGATTCCGAGTGTGCGCATATGCCGCCTAACGAAAAAAGCTGAGCCACCGCCGACTCGCGACGTGAACCGCGACAGCGGAACTGAAGCGCCAACGGCGGTTGGCTCCGGCGACTTGTTAGGCGTCATGGTCATATTAAATCTGTTGGTAAAAGCGAGCCAGAGCGTAATCACCCAGATAACTCCGCCAATCCACCAAGAAACGTCTGACGGAATAAATCTAGCCCAAGCTGCCAGCCACGCAAATCCTACCAAAAGGCAAACCATCATGTAACCGAAAATGCCTATAGCGCTGGCGTGATTAAGATACGAATGACCGAGGCGAACAAACAACACCATCCAAATCGGGAGAGAAGCAAAACCACCGCTATACCAACGCAACTCTGTCGGCGTCGCCTTGCGGAAACGCTCTCGCCATCAGCAATCGCAAAATAAATAAAGATAGCCAAGGCATAATGTGCGCGAATGACGCCTAACGAATCAAAGCTGAGCCACAGCCACGGGCAGCAAGCTCAACTATGCAATGATGATAGTCAATTTCATATCACGGTCAAACTGAAGGGGCAATGGCTGTTGGCTCCAGCGACGTTGTTAGGCCGCATGGTCATCATCTTATCTTTGCGTGTTTCATGCCTTCAATGCCGCCAACAACATTGCCGTCTGACTCCGACCACGAGCATGGTGCGTGCCACCATCTGGATGAACCCCTGCACCGCAGCGTGCGAGTCAGCCGTTTCGAGAGTAACCACTGCTCAATAGCCGTCTCAGTCTGAAAAATCGGGCTGACGGGCTGTGCCCTCTGAAACATTTCTCGTATATCTGGAAACTCGGAACGGTGCTCGGATGGCATATTGTAGAGAATCGGCAAGTGCGCTCCTGGAATGAAGTCACCAGCAGTATCTTTCGGGTGCTCGAAACCCAGTGTGAACTCTGATTATTTCGCTACCCATAATGCGAATGCGGCCTAACGAAAAAAGCTGAGCCACCGCCGACTCGCGGCGTGAACCGCGATAGCGGAACTGACAGCGCCAACGGCGGTTGGCTCCGGCGACTTGTTAGGCCGATACATCATCAACAACTCGCTTTCCGCAATGGCTGCAAGTGCCAGCCGCAATGACAACTGGGTAACGACTGGCAAGCGACCGACGACAGTGTGGGCATAGCAAGCTGCGCCTGCGCAATCGCCCAATACAACAAAATGCACCAGAGCGGAAAAGAGCCAAAAACACATAATAACTCGACTGCGATTACTCGCAAATCATCGTGTGCTGTCGCAACCATAATGCCAAGATAATACAAGCAACCTAAGGCGGAACCAAATACCAGCACACACGCGATGCCTGTCACCACCCGACTGAACTTCCTGAACGACATGATTCGCTGAACTAGAATGCTCATGTGTCATAAACGCTCGTATGCGGCCTAACGAAAAAAGCTGAGCCACCGCCGACTCGCGACGTGAACCGCGACAGCGGAACGGACAAGCGCCAACGGCGGTTGGCTCCGGCGACTTCCATGAGAAGGCAGTCAAGGTTGATTTTGTTGGCACATGGTTTTATTAGTCGGAATCCGGGACGTTGGCAAGGCGGGAAAGGATCGCGCTTCCATCCGAACTCGCTGTCGCCAGCGGTTCACGGTTTGATCCGAAGTCCTTGCCCAAGGGGGAACGTGACCATCTTGTTAGCGGGCTCGCCGGGCGGCGGCCCTGTCGCCGGACCGTCATCGCTCCCAGATCAGCGTCCATTGTTTCCTCCTAAAAGCGTTTTTGGTTTTTGGTTCAGGCCGGCGTCAGCACCAAGGCTGGGGTGGTGACGCGGGGTTCGTAATCCGTGCCGTGTTTCCAGAGGGACAACAGCAGCACGGCGAGTTTGCGGGCGACGGCGACGACGGCGCGTTTCTTTTCGCGGGCGCTGCCGGTGCCGGTCAGGCGCTGGCCATGTTCGCGCAAGGCGCAGGGCGGGCCGAAGGGGCCCAGGACGTAATGCGCGGCGCTGACCAGCAACCGGCGCATCAACCCGTCGCCGCATTTGCTGATGCGCAGTTGCTTGTCCGTGCCCCCGCTCTGGTCACGGCGGGGACACAAGCCCAGATAAGCGCCGACATCGCGCCCACGGCCGAACCGTTGCGGGTCGCCAATCTTCAGGACGAAGCACAGGGCGGTGAGCGGGCCCGACGCCGGTGATCTGCTGGAGGCGCTGGGTGGCGGGATAATCCTTTTTGCTGCGCTGCACCAGGTCGCGTTCCATGGCCTTGATCTGTTCGGTGACCTGGGCCAGCACGGTGAGCAGCGGTTGCACCACCGGCAGACAATCCGCCGGGATGTCGGCCAGCACCGTTTTGTGGAACGACTCGCTGGAGGGATTGCGGACGGGATGGCCGAGGGATTTGAGGGTGAAACGGACGGCGTTGATGAGGTTGACGCGGGTGCGCACCAGCGCATCGCGGAGCTTGAGGCCCAGCAGATCGTGCTGGGCCTGGGCGGTGCCGTGTTGGATGGGATGGAGCAAGGCGGGATCCACCCGCGCGAGCCGGGCGAGCATCTGGGCATCGCGCCGGTCGCACTTGCGTTCGTTGCGGGAGATGGCGTGGAGCTTGCGCGGGTTGGCCACCAGCACCGTGGCGCCGAGCCCGGTGAGATAACGGCTGATCCACGGGCTGTGCGTGCCCGGCTTCCAGCGCCACGGTGGCGCGGGGAAACTCGGCGAGCAACTTGGCCAGCGCGGGCCGGGTGTTGGGCAGCGAAGCCTCGCGGACAATCTGACCAGTGGCATCCAGCACGCAGACGTGATGCGACCGATCACCGAGATCAAGGCCGAGGGTGAACCCGCTGACGACAGCAGGCGTGGAAGTGGAAACGAGGGACGGAGTAGTTTTGGTTTTCATAGGCAGTCAGTTTAACACCGGACGCTTCATTGCGCCCGGTGCGTCTGCCTTCTCATCTAATCTTGTTAGGCGGCATGGTCATCTTCAATCTCTCGTCCTTGCATCTGATACTCAAACTGGCCATCGGCGCGCTCGGTAACTCCCAGCCGATGAATCGTCTTCCCGACGCCGAAAAACACAAATGAGCGTCGAACCTCGACAACCCAGGGCTTGCCATCCGCGAGACGGTTCTCGGTTCTGGAACCTCGCTCATGGGTCGGCTGTCCAAACATCGCAATCATATCCTCGACGGTCTTGCCATGCAACCGATGAACCAGCTCCGTGCATTCATCCAATGATGGCTTCTCGAATTTTTTCATGCGCGTAATGCCGCCTAACAGATAATGGACGCAGGGGTTTGCAGCCTATCAAGGGCAACGTTCAGCCTATCTGTTTTCATGAACAAATTGTAAGCTGGACTAAAATCGTTGTCCAGCATATTCTTAAGCCCGTTATGAACCCGCAAAACGCTTTAGCAAACACGGCGGGTCTGCCACGGGAAAAACTGGTGCCCAATCCCAAGGCCCGGCTCCAAGATCAATTCCACGAGGTCGCGCGGTTCAAACACCTATCTTACAGAACAGAAACGGCTTATTGGGAATGGGTGGTGCGTTTCCTTAAATTTCACCGGAAACTGGCGGGGGACTGGCGGCATCCGCGTGATTTGGGCAGCAAAGGGGTGACACCGTTCCTGACTTATCTGGCCAACGAGCGGGATGTGTCCATTTCCACCCAAAATCAGGCATTAAACGGGCTGTTATTTCTTTATCGCGAGGTGTTGAGCCTGCCGATGGTGGCGGGCGATTTTGTGCGGGTGCGGCGTCCGCCGGGATTGCCCACGGTGCTGACCCAGGACGAGATGCGTGAACTGTTGGCGGCCATGTCGGGCACTTACCTGCTCATGACGCGGTTGTCTTATGGCACCGGCCTGCGGCTCTTGGAACTGCTGCGGCTCCGCGTCAAAGACGTGGATTTTGGTCGCGGGCAGATTGTGGTGCGCGCCGGCAAGGGGGGAAAGGACCGGGTGACGGTTTTGCCGGATAAATTGCGGGAACCGTTGCAGCAACATCTGGCGGGCGTCAGGAGATTGCATGACCGTGATCTGGTGGAGGGTTATGGCACGGTGTATTTGCCGGGTGGACTGGCGCGCAAGTATCCGAATGCGGCACGGGAATGGGGCTGGCAATGGTTGTTTCCTTCGGCCAACCGTTCCACCAATGTGGAGACCGGTTTGACCGGCAGGCACCATGTTTCGGAAACGGGTTTGCAACGGACGCTTAAAGAGGCGTTGCTGCGAACCACCATCACCAAACCGGCTTCGTGTCATACGTTGCGTCATTCTTTTGCGACTCACATGCTTGAATCGGGGGTGGACATCCGCACCTTGCAGTCTTTGCTGGGCCATAAAAGCGTGACGACGACGCAAATCTATACGCATGTGATGCAAAGGCCGGGTTTGGGCGTGAAAAGCCCGTTGGATGTGCTTTGATTTAGGAACATTGAACATCGAACATTGAATCTTGAACCTCGGACAGCGCCGGCCTTCATCCACGGCTAAAACAATTGCGGGCGGGGGCAATGAATCCAGAAGCTGCCCGCCGCCCGTCTGCCCGGTCAGGTCCGGGCAAATTTGTTTTTGAAATCAAAAGGTGTAGTGTCGGCGCTGCGCGCTGATGGATCGAGCCGCAGGCTCGACGCTACAACTTGTGAATATCCACCGCTCACGTGGACATGATGGAACGGGGGGCGGTCCATGCGCTCGCGCCGGTGCTGCCGCCGATGGCCCGCGCGCGCACGAAATACGTCGCCCCCGGCGTCAGGTTGGGGAACACAATCCGGGTGGCCCGCGTGGAGATGCCCGCCTCCGCCCACGTCTTGCCGCCGTCCGTGCTCAACTGCAACTGATACGACTTGGCGTTGCGCACCGGCAGCAACTGCAGGAGCGCCTGGGTGGTGCCGTTGTTCAGAAAGCTCACGATGTCCGTGTCGTCCAGGGGCGACGAGGCGTGGTTGGTGTTCACCGGCAGGTAGCCGGTGGCGAGGAGCATCTGCATGTTGGCGCCCACGACGTTCTCCACAATGTTCGCGTCGGCGTTGAGCGCGTCCGTCAAGGCGTCAAAGGCCTTGTCCCGGGCCGCCTTGGCCACCGTGCCGCCGGTGAGGAGGGCACCCTGTTTGACGATCAGGTCCGCCGCCAGGGCCGAGACGGCCTTGGGGTCAAACGGCAGGTTGAGGAACAGCGTGACGTCGAGGCTCACCCCGACGTTGCTGCCAAAGACCCCGAGTTGATGGCCGGGATATTTGTAAAAATTCCGCAGCACCTTGAGGCCGGCTCTTTTAGTTTTCATATGTTTTATTTTGGTCGTCTGGATTCTGATGCCCGCCTGGCGTTTTGTTTGCCGCGCAACATCGCAGCCTCCCCTTAGCCTTGCCCATGCCAGGCGCCGGAAAAATCACGGGCGCCAATAAAAGCGCGCCTGGCAGGAACGGGCGCTGACCGGACAACCAATGGTGAGTTCAAAATGACTCAAGCCAGACTTCCCCGGCATTCAAACCGGCGGCGGGCGTCAGCCGGCCGAATGATTTCGAGGGTGAGTCCAAGAGCGGTCGCCGGCAGTTTATCCCGGCCTGATTTGCCCGGGTAAATTACGGCTGGCACTCCACGGCAGTGTGGTTTCCTGAAAGGGAGGCCCGGACGGGATGAAAAAAAAGTTGAAAATAATTGCGGCAGCTCTTAAATGAGCGCTGGTTTGTCCCGGACAACCTCCCGGCGACTGTCCCAATCCCACCCACCAGACCGGTTGCGGACCGGTTAAAATGGCCGCCGGGACAGTTAAAATCGTCGTCAAGCCAGATTGATCTGCCACCGGTCAATAGAGAGCGGTCCCCGGTCAATAGAGCTTGACGACCGGACAATATGGCTTGGCGGCCCATCAATAAAGACCAGCAACCAGTCTATAAAGAATGGCGGCCGGGCAATAAGGCTTAACGACGGGTCAATATGGAGGTGCCGGCGGTCAATATGGCTTAACGGCCAATCAAACAGGACCGGAGACCAGTCAATATAGCTCGCTGACCGGTCAATATGGCTTGACGGTTAATCCATAGAGAAAAGAGACCGGTCAATATGGCTTACCGGCCGGTCAATATAGCTTACCGACCAAATCTGGAGCAAAAACCATCAAAAACAAGGGAAATCAGCAAAGACCGGTCAACCCGGCCACGCGCCGGCCCGTAGCGGGGTGAAGGGCGGTTGGGCGGGGATGAATGGGTTTTTGACGCCGGCCCGCAACGGCGACGGCGGGCAGGCGCATATCTTACATATTAAAAACCGCCTATGGGCCGCCGTTATGGCAGTCGGTGCAGGCGCCGTCGTAATCGCCGCCGGGATGCTTGAATTTTTGTCCGGCGGGCGCGAGCTGGTCCAGTTCCGCGCCGGCACCCTGCGCCAGAATGGTGTGGCAGGCGTTGCAGTCGTTGGCCTTGATGGTGAGCTTTTTGTCCAGGGTCTTGTGCAGGCCGTCGTGGCAGCGGAAACAGCCGGGCCAGATCATGTGGCCGACGTTGTCGGGATACGAACTCCAGTTCGCCTTCATTTCCGGGAAGAAATTGTCCGCGTAAATCTGCTGCACGGTCGCGATGGCGTCCTTGACGCGGGCATCGTTGGGATAGCGGGACGAAAGTGCGCCGGCGATTCCGTTGCTGGCCTCCTCGTCGGTTTTATACGGCTGCGTCAGCACGAACATTGCGTTGGTCTTGATCCATGGCATCGCCGGGTCAATCTTGTTCAAGCGCCATCGCCTGGTTCACCGCGCGTTCCGGGGAAAGATAGCGGTGCGACGGGCGGTTGTGGCAGTCCATGCAATCCATGGTGCGAAGATCCATTTTGGAAACGTCATTGGTGAACCGCGCGGTCTTGAACACGGTGACATGGCCCTGGGCATCGGTCACGCGCACCCAGGGAATGACCTGGCGCGCCTCGTCGGTGGCGACGTATTCCACCTTGTTGCCGGGGAGATTATGCCAGTGAATGCCGCCGACCGGCCCGCGCTTGGGGTCGCTGCCGCCAATCTTGAGCAGCAGCCGGATGGAATAGGGCGAGTTGGACGCATCGCTCTGGAAATAATTGAACGTGCGGTCGAGGTTGCCGACGAACGACTGGGGCCAGTGGCATTCCTCGCAGGTGTCGCGGGCGGGGCGCAGATTTTTGATCGGGGTCGGGATGGGGCGCGGATACTTGTTGAAGGTGACGGCGTAAAGCTGGTAGGAGCCGGAGAGCTTC
Organism: uncultured Verrucomicrobiae bacterium; assembly: GCA_963738245.1. Classification (GTDB taxonomy): domain Bacteria; phylum Verrucomicrobiota; class Verrucomicrobiia; order Limisphaerales; family UBA11358; genus UBA11358. The sequence continues at coordinate 173,244 of CAVTWB010000009.1, read as the reverse complement.
GACTTCACGAACCACGAGACGCCCTTGCCGACGTGACATTCCACGCAGGCCACGCGCGCGTGCGGGCCGTGGTCGTGCGTGGTAAGCTCGGGTTTCATCACCTTGTGGCAGGTCTCGCCGCAAAACGTGACGGATTCGGTGAAATTAAAGGCGTTGTAGGAACCGACGGCGGAGAGCAGCAGGAAAACGACGCTGCCGGTGATGAACGCGATCATGTTCCGCCGGTCGCGCGGCTGGTTCAGGTCAATCTGCAACGACGTCGGCACGGTGCCGTGCGCGCGGCGGAAACGTTCCCGCCACGCGCCAAAAAACCCCAGCACAATGCCGCCGATCAGAAATTGCGGCACGATGATGTAGGTGAGGATGCTGACGTAGGGGTTGGAAAATTTCGCGACGGCGTCCAGCGTGAACAGAAACAGAAAGGAGAACAGCGCCCCGACGCCCACCACCATGCCGACCAGGCTGAGCCAGTTGCGGAACAGCGAAGGACGCTTCCGGGAAGTTTGATTTTGGGTGTCGTTCATGCGCGGGGCGTTGGTGATAAGTTAAAATCGGTCGCTGGCCGGCTGGAAATTCCACCGGTTCACACGTTTATTTTCCAACCGGCGATGAGTCCGGCCAGCAACCGAAAACCGAATTATTTTTTCAGGGAATGGACGTAAGCCACGAGCGCCTTGATCTCGTCGTCGGACAACTGGTCGAACGGCTTCATCAGCGTCTTGCCGTCGTCGGACTTCAGGCCTTCCTTGAGCGCCTTGAAGGCGGCGTCATCCTTGATGTCGGCCTGCACCTTGGCGTCGGTGAAATCCTTGCAGCCGAGTTTCGCGCCGATCTTGGTGTCGCCCTTGCCGTCCGCGCCGTGGCATTTGGCGCAAAACGAGTCCCAGTTGTCCTTGGCCTCGGCACCCTTGGTCACCAGGGTGGCCGCCAGACCAAACATCATTGCCAGCAGAATCATTTTTTTCATAATTTTATCAGTCGTATATTTGTTCAATTGGTTGCGGTTGTCTTGCGGCGCACCCGCGCCGTCTTACGGGAAAAGTTTCGTCCAACCGGCTGAATCCGGCTAAACATCGGTTGCCCAACTCTTCCCATATTTTGCGCCGGACAAAAGCACCGGATCATGGCCGGTGGCCGGGCAAAACCGTTTAAAGAGGCCGTATTTTTAGCAAAACCGGCGGCATCACCCTCATTTTTCCGCCGGAGACGTGACAATTTATGGCTTGTGAATGGCAAAGTAAGTTTTGCCGGGGCCGCCGTTTCTGATATTTTTAAGGCACGAAAATGAAGTCATTCATCCATTCCAAACTCTGGCCGGCCACCGTCGGCACCCTCCTGATTTTTGCCGCCGCCGGCTGCGGGCGCGACAACGTCAAAGTTTATCACGTTGATTCCAGCGACACGACCACCCCGCCGCCACCGCCCGCCGCGCCCGCGCCGATGCCATCGGCCATGCCGGCCGGATTGCCGGCGCCGGACAACAGCGGCCAGCCGGCGCTGCAATATATATTACCCACCGGCTGGGAGAAAAAAGCGCCGACGCAAATGCGCGTGGCGAGCTTCGGCATTGCGCAGGACGGCAAGCAGGCCGATGTGAGCGTGATTCCGCTCGCCGGCATGGCCGGCACGGACCCCGCCAACGTCAACCGCTGGCGCGGACAGGTCGGCCTGGGCGCGCTGCCGGAGACCGACGTTGCCGGCCTCGCGGAGAAAGTCACGGTCGGCGAACAGGCCGCTGATTTATATGATCTCGCCGGAACCGCGCCCGGCAGCGGCGAAGCGGAGCGGATTCTCGGCGTGATTCTGCATCGCGACGACACGGCGTGGTTTTTCAAGATGACCGGCGAGACTGCGTTGGTTGAACAGGAGAAACCGGCATTCATCGCGTTTTTGAAATCCATTCAGTTCGGCGCGCCGTCGGCGGCACCGGCCGCGATGGACTTGAGCCAGTTGCCACCGTCGCATCCGCCGATTGCCGGAACGAGCCTCGGCACCCAAAATTCTCTGGTTCCAAATGCAAACACATTAGTGACGGGTGGACTGGTTGACGACAGCAAACCGACGTGGACCGTTCCCGCCGGCTGGCAGGAAGGCCAGCTCGCGCAATTTCTGGTGGCCAAATATGTCATCGCCAGCACCGATGGCACGCAGGCGGCGGTGAATGTCAGCTCGCTGGCCGGCGACGGCGGCGGCCTGCTGCCGAACGTGAACCGCTGGCGCGCGCAACTCGGCCTCTCGCCGGTGGCCGAATCCGATCTGGCGAACCTGCCGACGATTGACGCCTCCGGCAGCAAGGCGACGTTGGTTGAATTGTCCGGCACGGATCCGCGCACCGGCAAAGCCGCGCAACTGGTCGGCGTGGTGCTCCCGCTCGGCGGCCAGACCTGGTTTTACAAGCTCATGGGCGACGCGAACGTGGTGGCGCAGCAAAAAGACGCGCTGATCCAGTTTGTTCAATCCGCCAAATATCCCGATGCTCATTAAAAAAATCGTCGCGTTCTTCACGTCGCTCAAGCTCACCGTCACGCTGCTGGCGTTTGCGATCGTGCTGGTGTTTGTCGGCACGCTGGCGCAGGCGGACGAGGGGCTTTACGGCGCGCAGGCGCATTATTTCAAGCAGTGGGTGGTGGTCGGGGCGCAGCGTGTTCGGCCACAAAATTCCGCTGATCCTGCCCGGAGGCTATCTCCTCGGCACGCTGCTGCTGGTGAACCTCGTGGTCACGCACGTTTACCGGTTTCAACTGACGCCCAAAAAAATCGGCATCCAGCTCGCGCATGCCGGCGTCATCGTCCTGCTGGTCGGCCAGCTCGCGACCGACATGCTCGCGCGCGAAATGCAGATGCACTTTGCCGAGGGCGAGACGCGGAATTATTCCGACAGCGACGGCCAGTTTGAGTTGAATTTCATTTCCGGCGATGTGGGCACGGCCATTTCGTCCAGATTATTCCAACCGGGCGACGAATTGAAAATCGACAATCTGCCGTTCACCATCCGCGTGATATCGGCCTGGAAAAATTCCGACGTGAATTTCCGCGCGCCGATGCTGCAGAACGGCCCGCCGCTCACGACCAACGGCATCGCGGCGAACTTTGATTTCAAAAAGGCGGACGATGTGAAATCCATGGACCAGCGCAACATCCCGACGGTGGTGCTGGAATTTTCCACGCCGGCCGGTTCGCTCGGCACCTGGGTCGCGAGCGACTGGGCGGGCGACGCCTCGCTGGTGGAGGCGGTGCGCAACAACTACGAGCCGATGGGCGCGGACCTGGCGCAAAAAATCGCCGCGCAGCTCGTCGCGCCGCAGACAATTGAAGTGGGCGGCAAGCAATACACCTTCACGCTGCGGCCGGCGCGCGTCCGGTATCCGTTTTCGCTGACGCTGCTCAAGGCGACGCACACGGTTTATCCGGGCACGGACATCCCCAAGGATTTCCGCAGCCGCGTGCTGCTGGACAATTCCCAGACCGGTGAGAAGCGCGAGGTGGAGATTTCCATGAACCATCCGTTGCGCTATGGCGGCTATACTTTCTACCAATACCAGATGGACGCCGGCCAGGCCGCGCAGATGGCGGGCCGCGCGCCGACCTCGGTGCTGCAGGTGGTCCGCAATCCGAGCTGGTTGACGCCCTACATCGGCTGCGCGATGGTGGGCATGGGTCTTGGTGATTCAATTCATGTATCACCTCACCGGTTTCGTTTCCAAACGGAAGACAAAATGAAAAAGACTTTTCAAAAATGGCTGCCGCCGGTCTTGATGCTCATAGCGGCACTGCTATTTCTATGGACGCTACAAACGCCAAAGGATAAAGACTTCGCCTTCGCGGAATTTGGCCAACTGCCGCTGACCGCGAACGGCCGCATCGTGCCGATGGATTCGCTGGCGCGCAATTCGCTGCTGGAGATCCGCGAGAAACAGACGCTCAACACCGAGCCGTGGAAAGGCTGGAACGAAAATCCAAAAATGGTCCCCGCGACCGAGTGGCTCGCAAATGTGATGATGAATCCCGCCGTGGCCGACGACTGGCCGGTGTTCCGCGTGGACAATCCCGATTTGATCTCGCTGCTGAAACTGCCGGACAAGGACGCGGCGAAACATTCGGACGGCAAGCATTATTCGTGGAACCAGATCCAGCCGTCGCTCGAAGCTTTCGACAAGGAAAACAAGCGCGTTGAAGCCGTCGAGCCGGCCAGCCGCACGGCCTACGAAAACGCCGTCGCAAAAATGCAGCAGCGGCTGACGCTTTATGCGCAGTTGAAAAATGCCGTGCAGCCCGCCGATGCGCAGGACTGGCCGGCGGAACTTGCAGCGTATGAGAAAATAATTCCCGACGGCGTTGCTGCCGTCAAGGCGCAGCAGGCCGGGCAGAAATACGACCAGACCAATTTCAACACCTTCGTCGGCTTCATCGAACGCTACCAGTTCATGTCCAACCTGGAACCGCCGCTGATCCTGCCGCCGGACGGCACGCCCGAATGGCGGCGCATGGGCGATGCGCTGCTGGACACGCCGCGCGGCGCGCCCATTGACGCCGCCATCCGCGACTATGCAAACATGGCCGGCGCGCTCGCCGCCAACCAGCCGGACGAATTCAATGCCGCGCTGAAAGATTACCAATCATCGCTTGTCCCCACGCAGTCGAAGGCCATCGCCAAGGCGCGCGCGGAAGTGTTCTTCAACCAGATGGAGCCGTTTTACAACGCGATGGTGATTTACGTCCTCGCCGGATTGCTCGCGATTTTCTCGTGGTTCAATTTGTCTGAAACGCTGCGCCGCTCGGCGGTGTGGCTCGTGTGGCTGGCGTTTGTGATCCACACGACGGGCCTGATTTATCGCATGGTGCTGGAAGGCCGGCCGCCGGTGACGAATCTTTATTCCTCCGCCATTTTCATCGGCTGGGGCGCATGTTTGCTGGGAATCATCCTGGAAAAATTCTACAAGAACGGCATCGGCGTGGTCGTGTCGGCGGGAATCGGCTTCATCACGCTCATCATCGCGCATCACCTCGCGCTCGAAGGCGACACGATGGAAATGATGCGCGCGGTGCTGGACACGAATTTCTGGCTCGCGACGCACGTCGTTGCCGTGACAACCGGCTACGCGAGCACGTTTGTCGCGGGATTCCTCGCGCTGATTTACATCGTGCGCGGCGTGTTCACAAAAACCTTGGACGCGGCCACCGGCCGGGCGCTCGCGCGGATGATTTACGGCATCGTCTGTTTCGCGACGCTGTTCAGTTTTGTCGGCACGGTTCTCGGCGGCATCTGGGCGGACCAATCGTGGGGACGTTTTTGGGGCTGGGACCCGAAGGAAAACGGCGCGCTCATCATCGTTTTGTGGAACGCGCTGATTTTGCATCTGCGCTGGGGCGGCATGATCCGCGAGCGCGGCCTGATCGTCTGCGCCATCGGCGGCAACATCGTCACGAGCTGGTCTTGGTTCGGCGTGAACATGCTCGGCATCGGGCTGCACAGCTACGGCTTCACCGACGCGGCGTTCAAATGGCTGGTGCTGTTCGTCGTGAGCCAGCTTGCTTTCATCGTGCTCGGTCTGCTGCCGGCGAAAATGTGGAAAAGTTTCAACCGCCCGGCGCATGCTTAAAAATCCGGCCTGCACAATTCTCCGCTGGCTCCTGATCGTCAAGCCGCGCTGCGCGCTTGACTCCACCGGCGCGATGAACTTCACTGGCGGCGACCCCGCGCGCCATGTTCATCGCCGTTCCAGTCGGAATGAATTACCGGACCGAAAGGCATCCCGTCGTCACCCTGTCCCTCATCGGCCTCAACACGCTGGTCTATCTTGTGTCATTGGTCTGCTTTTTCAGCACGCAGGGCCGGTCGGATGACTGGATGATGGAACATCTCTGGCTGATTCCTTCGCAATCTTATTTGTGGACGTATCTGACCTCGATGTTTGTCCATGCAAATATTTTCCACCTTCTCGGCAACATGATTTTCCTGTTCCTGTTCGGCTCGTGCGTGGAGGACATCATCGGAAGATTGCGGTTCGCCATCTTTTATCTGGCGGGCGGGCTGGTGGCGGAATTTGTCTATATCGCAATGACGCCGGGGCATTTCCTGTCCGACCGTCCCGATGGGCGGCGCGTCGGGCGCCATCAGCGCGTGCATGGGCATGTATCTGCTGCTGCGCGCCGGCGCGGACATCGAGTTCAAATATTTTTTCTGGTTCTTCTTCATCAAGGCCGGTGAATTCGTCATCCCGGCGTGGGTGGCCATCTCGTTCTGGTTTTTGAAAGACCTGCTTTGGGCGGTGCTCGGCATGATCAACAGCCGCCACGGTGGCGGCGTGGCGTTCGGCGCGCATGTCGGCGGTTTTCTGGGCGGGCTGGCGCTGGTGGCCATTTACAAATGGCTGGTGCGGCCGCGCGAAGTGGTGGATGAAAGCGATCATCGCATCATCAAGCCCGAACGAATCCGTGTGGCCCTCCCGTCGCGGCCGGAAGTGAGCGCGCCGGAGACGCCGACAATTTTCCTGCACGACCGGGGGGAACAGACCGGGCCGTTCACGCTCACGCAGGTGCAGGCGAAACTGCACAGCGGGGAAATCAACCACGACGCGCGGTATTGGAGCGACGGCATGGACGACTGGCAGGACGTGGTGGAATTGTCGGACCAGCCCATCGCATGAAGGCGTTGCATCCGCGCGGCGACGTTGCTAATTTCTCCGCGCGACGGAAGAAACCATTTTGAAGAATCCATGAGCAATACCAATTCACCCCTTGTCGGCATTTTGATGGGCAGCGATTCGGACTGGCCGGTGATGAAGGCCGCCGCCGATGCGCTGACGGAATTCGGCATCGGCTCCGAGGCCAGGGTCATCTCCGCGCACCGCGACCCGCGCGGTCTCGAAGAATATGTCAGCGGCGCACCGGCGCGCGGACTGAAGGCCATCATCTGCGGCGCGGGCGGCGCGGCGCATCTGGCGGGCGTGACGGCGGCGTTCACCACGCTGCCGGTCATCGGCGTGCCGATCCTCGGCAAATCCACCGAAGGGCTGGACTCGCTGCTTTCCATGGTGCAAATGCCGCCGGGCGTGCCGGTCGCCACGGTCGCCATCAACGGCGCGCGCAACGCCGGAATTCTTGCCGCGCAAATCATCGCCACCGGCGACGCGCGCGTGCAGGAGGAGTTGAAAAAATTCAAGGTGCGGCTCACCGAGGAATCGCGCGCGAAAAATAAAAATCTCCCTTGAAGTAGCAGCCAATGTGAGTTGGCTCCAAAATTAAGTTTTGAGCCGGCTCACGCCGGCTGCTATCAAAAAATAAAATGCAACGGCTCATCGAAGGCGTTCACAAGTTCCAGAAGGATGTGTTCGGCAATTACCGGAAGCTGTTCCGCAAATTGTCGAAGGAGGGGCAGAATCCGCACACGCTGTTCATCACCTGCTCCGACTCGCGCGTGCTGGCGGAACTCATCACGCAGAGCAAGCCGGGCGATTTGTTCGTCGTGAAAAACGTCGGCAACATCGTCCCGCCAGCGAATGTGCGCGGTGACACCAACTCCACCGCCGCCGCCATCGAATTTGCCGTCGAGACCTTGCGCGTAAGCGACATCGTCATCTGCGGCCATTCACAATGTGGCGCCATCACGGCCATGCTCGGCAAGAATCCCGTGGGCGATTCCATGCCGAACCTGCGCGACTGGCTCAAGCTCGCCGCGCCAGTGCTGGAAACTTTGAAGAAGGATTACGCACATCTCCACGAACCCGCCGCGCGCGAAACCGCCGCCGCCGAGGAAAATGTTTTGTTCGGCCTCGACAATCTGCACAGCTACTCCTGCGTGCAGGAACGGCTGATGGACGGCACGCTGCGGCTGCATGGCTGGTTCTTCAAGATTGCCACGGCGGAATTGTTCGCCTTCGACCCGGAAACGCGGCAATTTTCACCGCTGGTGCCGGAAAAATAGGTTCGGCATACCTGCCTTCGTCTTTTTGCCCGCGATGCCGGTTCCGTTTCTTTAGAGCCGGTTGCCCCAATTCAATGCAGTTGAATCAAGTCATTGTTCTATTCTTGGACATCTGCGTCCTCCAAATGTCCCATCGCTGGACAAAGTTTTGATCTTTTAGCGCATCCGGGAAGTGATTTGCAGCAACAAACCTGCCCAAAGGGGAAGTTATCCGGCCATTGGCTCATAATTTGCGTAGGCTGTCCCGATAATTGTCAAAACGACAATCAAGGAGGTTAATCAGAATATATGAAACTTGGTTCCTGGATAAAGACTGCCGGCATTTCCATCGTCATCCCAATGCTGCTGGCACCGTTGCCGGTATTAGCCGGCAACGCCGCCTACCAACTGGCGTTCACGACGCAGCCGGCCGGTTCCACCATCGGTGCCGGTCTGGGCAACGTGGTGGTGCAGCTCGCCGACAAGCACGGTTCCAATGTCTTGCAGGCTGGAACGGTCATCAAGATTTCCCTGAACAAAATTGGCGGCTTCAGCGGCGTGACCAGCCTGGCCACGGATGCCAGCGGCAAGGCGGCTTTCAATAATCTGAAGGTAAATCTGCCGGGAAATAATTATTCCCTGCTCGCCACGGCCAGCGGACTGGTCGGTGCCAGCAGCCATGCATTCAACGTCGCGAAAGGCAGCGCCACGGTGACGGTGACTTCTTCCACCAACAACCTGGTTTACGGCCAGAGCATCACCTTCACCGCCACGGTGAAGGCCGTCGCACCCGCGACCAATGCTCTGACCGGCACGATCACATTCAAGGACGGCGGCGGGACATTGGGTTTGGCCACCATCAACGCCGCGGGCAAGGCCGTTTTCAGCACGAAAACACTTCGGGCAACGAACGCGACCCACGTCATCACGGCGGTCTATGGCGGCAATGCAAATTATTCCAACAGGACATCCGGAAGCTTTGTGCAGCCCATCAGCAAACTGGCCCTGACCGTTTCCGGCATCACGGCGGGTAATAAAATTTACGACGGCACGACAACCGCCACCTTGAATCTTGGCGCTGCGGTTTTGAAAACGGTTGTCGCCGGGGACATTGTCACCTTGAATGCGTCCGCCGCCAAAGGCGCATTTGCCAGCAAGACTGTTGGCATCGGAAAGACGGTGATCATATCCGGCCTGGCCATCGCCGGGGCGGGCGCCGGCAATTACACGCTCACCCAGCCGACGACGACTGCAAAAATCACTGCGCGAAGCCTGTCGTTGACGGCCAAAGGCGTGGATAAAATTTATGACGGAACCACGGCGGCGACCATCACGCTCTCCGATAATCATGTTGCAGGTGATTCGCTCGCGGACGGTTACACAAATGCCATATTCGCCAGCAAAAATGCTGGCACGAACATTTTGATCAATGTTTTCGGCCTTGCCATCGCGGGCGCGGACGCGGTGAATTACGTCTTGAGCAGTTCCAACACGACGACGACCGCAAGCATCACCCAGGCGGTTTTGACGGTATCGGCGGGCAACCTGTCCCGCCCCTATGCCACGACCAATCCACCGCTCGCCGCGGTTTACTCCGGCTTTGTCCCCGGCGAATCCAAAACCAACAGCGACGTGCCCGGCTCGCCCGTGCTGTCCACCATGGCTACGACCAGCAGCGCGGTCGGTTCCTATCCCATCACCATCAGCAAGGGAACGTTGGTTTCCACAAATTATTCTTTGCTGTTCAGCAACGGCATCCTCACCGTGACGCCGGTCGCCACCGCCGCGCAGCTTTCCACCACCATCAACCCGGCGTTGACGAACCAGAACATCACCTTCACCGCGCAGGTGACGCCGACGATTGCCACTGTGCTGCCTCCTAGCGGAATGATTCAATTTATGGTCAATGGCACGAACAAGCTCGGCAGCCCGGTCAGCCTGACCGGCGGCCAAGCCACCTTGACGGCGCTGGCTGGTTCGTTGGGCAAAGGCAATGTCATCATCGCGGCGGAATATTCCGATCCGAGCGGCAATTTCAACGCGAGCTCAAACGCCTTGAGCCAGGCCATCGTGACGCCGCCACCGCCGTCGCCGTGCAAGTTGTCTCTTACGCCGTCATTCGCCAGCGGCAAGGTCACTGCGAATCTGTCGGGCACCGCCGGCACCACCTACATTATTCAGGCCTCGACCGATTTTGTGCATTGGACAGCCATCTCCACCAACGTCGCCGACGCGAACGGTCTGGTCTCGCTGATTGACTCCAACACTGCCGCTTATCCAAGCCGTTTCTACCGCGCCTATTCGCCATAAGCACAATCTAGTTTGGCGAAATGGGTGCGGTTGAAATCAGTTTTGTTTCGTCATTTTGAACGCGCGGCAGGAGCAGCAGTGAAATCACGGACAGGAACAGCCCGCTCAACACCACCCACGTCGCGGCGTGGCGGTTGCCCGCGGCCAGCAGCACCGTCGCCGCCAGCGCGGCCATCGTCAGATTCGGACATATCAACAGATAAGTTTGCAGATCGCCGCCGGTCTTCAGCCAGCGGCGATGCAGCGCTTCGCGGACGCCGATGAGCAGAAACGCGCCGCACAATGCCAGCAGCGCCGTGTAGGAAAACAGCATCCGTCCGTCGATCAGCAACCCCAGCGACATGAAAAAGATCGGGATCAAAAACCGGCGGCTGATGGGCGCGATGTATTCCTCGATGGCCACGCCTTCAAACTGGGCGCGGCTCATGAACAGGCCGAGAAAAAACGCCGTCTTCGCCGCCGACAATCCGAGCCGTTCGCCGATGGCACAGATGATCAACACCAGCAGCACCAGGAAATGCACCCGCCAGTGCGTCGTTTTTTGGATGATCAACTGGAATAAATTCACCAAATGCGACGCGAAACGGCTGATCAGGAAAACGGTCACCGCCATGCCGGCGAGATTCAGCAGGATAAACCAGCTCAAGCCGCGTTTCGTGGCGACCCCGCCGACGCTTAAGATGAGGATGGCCAGCACTTCGAGCGCAATCATGATTTGCAGGACGAAATCACGCGCCGTTCCCGCCAGTCCCGGATAATGTTTCCAGCCGAAATAGGCCATGCTCATCGAGCAACTCGTCAGCGCCGACGCCGCCAGCAGCCCTTCCAGCCAGTTCAAGCCGGAGGCGAAGGCCAGGCCGAGGACGATGGGATATTGCACCAGCGACCAGAGCACAGCGAACCGCAGCGACGGCAGCAGTTCGCGCAGCTTCGGCAAATCTATTTCCAGCCCGACCTCGAACAACACGAGCAGAAAGCCGACTTCGCCCGCCTGCTTGATCATCGTGGCCACGTCCGTCTGCACCAGCGGCCCGAGCGCCAGCCCAAATACCACGAAGCACACGTTGGCCAGCGCCGGCCGGCCGAGCTTGCCGCAAAGATCCGGCACGGCCATCAGCAGCAGGATCAGGCAGATGATGGTTTCGATGCTGTTCATGTCCTCGTCGCGCGCCACTGTCGGCTAGTCAATGGACATTGGCAATTCCGTTTGTTACGCTGCGTAAAATTTTTATGAGTCTCGAAAACAAAGAACCCGCTGATGGGAAAGGCAACTTGCCTCCGTCCGATTTCATCCGCGACATCGTGGCGAAGCATGTTGCCGAAAATAAATATCCGAAAATCACCACGCGCTTTCCGCCGGAGCCCAACGGCTACCTGCACATCGGCCACGCCAAAAGCATCTGCCTGAACTTCGGCATCGCGCGCGAATTCGGCGGCGTCTGCAATCTCCGCATGGACGACACCAATCCGGCCAAGGAGGAAATCGAATACGTCGAGTCCATCATTGCCGACGTGAACTGGCTCATCAGCGGCTGGGCCGACGACAAGCTCGGTCTGAAGCCGAAGGGCAAGACGCCGGAAATCATCGCCGAGGAGGGCAAACGGGACTTTTATCTCGCGCCTGCTGAACAATCCGCAATCCGCAATCCGCAATCCGCACTGGTTGAGCCTTTTTATGCCAGCGATTACTTCGACCAGATTTATGATTACGCGGAACAATTGATCGAAAAGGGCAAGGCCTACGTCTGCGATTTGTCGGCGGCAGAAACCGAGGCTTATCGAGGCGCACCGGACCGGCCGGGCAAGGATTCGCCGTGGCGCAACCGCACGGTCGCGGAAAACCTGGACCTGTTTCAACGCATGAAGAAGGGCGAGTTCCCCGACGGCGCGCGGACGTTGCGGGCGAAGATTGACATGGCGTCGTCCAACATCTGGCTGCGCGACCCGCTCATCTACCGCATCAAGCACACCGGCCATCATCACACCGGCGACAAATGGTGCATCTATCCGCTCTACGATTTCGCGCACTGCCTGAGCGATTACATTGAAGGCATCACGCACAGCATCTGCACGCTGGAATTCGAGGTGCACCGCCCGCTTTACGACTGGATTCTCGAAAGCCTCAACCTGCCGCGTCCCCTGCCCCATCAATACGAGTTCGCGAAACTGATTCCCAGCCACACCATCGTTTCCAAGCGCAAGCTCATCGCGCTGGTGCAGGACAAAGTCGTCACCGGCTGGGACGACCCGCGCCTGCCGACCATTTCCGGCATCCGCCGCCGCGGCGTCACGCCGGAAGCCCTGCGCGCGTTTGCCATCGGCGTGGGCGTGACCAAATACATCAGCCAGACCGACGTGGCGGTTTACGAACACGCCATTCGCGACGACTTGAACAAGCGCGCGCTCCGCCGGCTCGCCGTGCTGCGGCCCATCAAGGTCGTCATCACGAATTATCCCGAAGGCAAGGTCGAGGAACTCGACGCCGTCAACAATCCCGAGGACGAACACGCGGGCAAGCGGAAGATTCCATTCAGCCGCGAACTCTACATTGAACAGGACGATTTCAAGGAAGTGCCGCCGCCGAAATTCTTCCGGCTGAAACCCGGCGGCGAAGTGCGGTTGAAATACGCCTACATCATCAAGTGCGAGGAAGTCATCAAGGACGCCGCCGGCAATATCACCGAACTGCGCTGCACCGCCGACCTCGACAGCAAGAGTGGCGGGGCCACGGCGGGCCGCAAGGTCAAGGGCACGATCCATTGGGTGAGCGCCGCGCACGCGGTGGACGCCGAGGTGCGCCTTTACGACCGGCTCTTCACCGAGGCCGAGCCGGAGAAGGACGGACGCGATTTCAAATCCGTCCTCAACCCGCACTCGCTTGAAGTCATCACCGCCAAACTTGAGCCGTCTTTGAAAAGTGCCCGTGCGGAGCACCGTTATCAATTCGAGCGCATCGGCTATTTCACGTTGGACAAAGACTCGTCACTCGTCACGGGTCACCCGTCACTTGTATTTAACCGCACCATCACGCTGAAAGACACCTGGGCGAAAGAAGCGCAAAAAGGATAAATTTCCGCCATGCCCATCAACGAGCCATCCTCAAACATTCCGCTGGCCGACGTGCTGCGCGCGGCGAATGACTTGCTGGCCGCAAAGTTGATCGAGGATTGGGCGCTCGGCGGTGCGCTGGCGGCGATTTATTATGTCGAGCCGTTCACCACCTACGACGCCGACATTTTTTTCATCCCAGCCGACAAGGGTTTGACCGCCGGCATCCCGGCCATTTACGCACACCTGCAAGCCCAAGGCTGGCAGGTCGAACGCGAGCATCTGCTGGTGCGCGGATTCCCGGTGCAGTTTCTCGCCGCCAGCGGATTAACCGAGGAAGCCGTGCGTGAAGCCGGGGAAATTGAATTTGAAGGCGTGCCGGCGAAAGTTTTTTGCGCCGAACACATCGTTGCCATTGCCGCCGGCGTGGGACGGGCCAAGGACAAGGCCCGCATTGAACAGATGCTCCAGCAGGCCGACCTCGACAAAACGAAGCTGGACGAAATCCTGCAACGGCATAAATTGAAGCTGCCATGAAACTGGAGATGCGGCGCAAACTCGCGCGCGAACCCTTCGCGGAAAAAATCCGGAAAGTCGGGCAGCTCATCCGGCTGGCCAAGACTTTTCCCCGCCGAACCGCGCGGTCAGCGCCAGCCCGCACTTCCGCCAGATGAAGATCATCCGCACCATCACGTTGAAAGACACCTGGGCGAAGGAAGCGCAGAAAAGCTAAATGGCCACGATCCAGCCAACGATTTATCTCATCGCCGGCTGCAACGGCGCAGGCAAGACCACTTTTGCCAAACAGTTTCTTCCGCATGAAGTCAAATGCCTTCGCTTCCTGAACGCGGACGAGATCGCGCAGGGAATTTCTCCGCTCAAACCCAGCGCCGGTGCCGTCCAAGCCGGACGGTTGTTGCTCGCACAAATTGAAGACTGCCTGCGTCGCCGTGAAATATTTGCCTTGGAGAGCACCTTGAGTGGCAAGACTTACATCCGGCTTTTCCAACGCGCACGCGAACTTGGATTCGAGATTGAACTGCACTACCTCTGGCTCGCCAAACCTTCACAGGCTGTTGATCGCGTCCGGCGGCGCGTGAGCATGGGTGGTCATCACGTTCCCGCAGCCGATGTCCGCCGTCGCTTCAAGCGCAGCCTCGAACACCTCGTCGCAGATTATCTCCCGCTGGCAACGCGCTGGGCTTTTTGGGACGGCTGGTTTTTGCCGCCAAAACGGCTCGCCATTTCCGACACACATGATGTAGATTACATCAGAAAGTTGACTGGCACATGAAGACAAACGGACATTCCAAAACCAAAGCGGCAAAAGTCCCCGCCTTTGTTCTGCGCGCCGAGCGTGCCTTCCGCCGCGTCGCGCGACAGGTGCGCGCCGAGCACACCAAACTGGATTTGCCGCTCATCGGCGGCGGCAAAAGCAAGGCGCGGCTGGCGCGCACACGTTAATTTGTGCCCGTCTTAACCGAACCATCACGTTGAAAGACACCTGGGCGAAGGCAGCGCAAAAAAGCTGGATAAACAAAACAACCGTGGAGATCGTCAAACTATGAACATCTTTTTCAAAATCACCCTGGGATTGCTTTTCACCGGCATCATCGCCGCGCGCGCCGATGAGCATTTTGATACGCTCAAGGTCAAGAACGACATCTACACCAACGTCACCGTCATCAAGGTTACGGCCACCGACATTTATTTCCTGCATGCGAATGGCATGGACAACGCCAAATTGAAGGACCTGGATCCGGCGTTGCAAGAGCATTTTTCCTACGACCCCCAAAAGGCCGCCGCAGTTGAAAAGGCCCATGCGGAGGCGACTGCCCAATATCATGATCAATTGCTGCACGCCCCGCCGGTGGCGGTGCCGGACACCGCCCGATATCCGGATGCTCCGGATGCCAAAGTGCCGGTCGGGCTGGAACCCGGCCAGAAATTCCCCGACTTCAGCGAATCGGATGTGGCGGGCAATCCCCTGTCGGTGGCCGGCTACCATGGCAAGGTGGTGCTGATTGATTTTTGGGCGACGTGGTGCGGTCCCTGCCGGCAGGAACTGCCCAATGTCATCAGCCTTTACCAGAAATTTCATGGGCAGGGCTTTGATGTCATCGGGGTGAGCCTGGACGAGGACCGAAACGCCCTTACTACCTTCACGCAGCAGAATGGGATGGGCTGGCAGCAATATTTCGACGGCCAGGGCTGGAAAAACAAACTGGCGGTGAATTACGGCGTGAACAGCATCCCCATGACTTATCTGTTGAATCGTCAGGGCGTCATCATCAAGAAAGACGTGCGGGGAGCCGAGCTGGACGCCGCCGTTGAAAGCGCGCTGGCGGAAAAGTGAGCTTCAATTGAGCGTTGCCTTATGAGACTAAACGCCGACAGCCAGCCCCGCCCGCCCGGCAAGCTCGTCTTCAACCGCACCATCACGTTGAAAGACACTTGGGCGAAGGAAGCGCAGAAGGAATAGATATAATAATGCAAAATTCACAATAACAGGAATATGCCATGAGTCATGAACCTTTTAAAAGTAAGGATTTTAAATGGGCAGCAGCAGTTGGTGCGACTGTTGGGCGTATCTGGATTCACACTCAGTAAATACTGCAACATCGGATATGATGCTGCAATCAACCAAGCTATCGCCGACTTGCTCAATCGCTACATGATTTGCTGAAGGCCAAGCCGGGGATAGTCGACGGCAGTTAAAGCATCACAACGGCAAGCGCGTTGACAATCCGAACGAATTCGCAATCACTTATAATACAAACCCGCTTGATGGACACGCAAGCGGCAGGCGACAATCCATTTCAGGGTCCTGGAGGAAGTTTATTTTATGCGCAAGATACACAGATTTTACTGAGCCCGGACTGTATTCAATTGCATTTAGAATTCAAGGCCGAGGATTTACAAAGCCAGCAGAAATTACTTACGATGGAAATTGCCGAAACTAAGATGTAAACTGCATCCTTTCAGAAACTTGTTGGACTTCCTAAGGTGTAAGATCTGTGAGTAAGGCAAGAGGAAGCCTCACGCCGATTCGCCTAGATCAGCTAATTGGTAAGATATGGATGCGCCAAGAATTACCAACTTCGCACATTGCTCTATCTGTTTCGTGAGAAAAACCTTGAGGAATATACTGACGACACGTTTGAAGACGTTTGACGGAGCTAGCTTAATGCGCAGATAACTTCGAAATAATTCATGACAAAGGTGTCAAGAATCCTTTTTGATAAGGTAATTATTAAGATAAATTGGCAAACCTAGACCAATTTGCCTATCCTATTTAATCTTACACAAAGAATTTGTGCCCGGCCAGTTGAGCGCGTAGCCGGAGTTGCGCGCGCGGGCCAGATTCGGGTGTAGCGTTGAGCCTCTGGCTCAATTTTCGAGCCGGAGGCTCGACTCTACAACAATTTGCACCCGCCCGCCGTTGAGCGCGGCGATGAAATAATCCATTGCGCCGCGCCATAATCGGAACCATATTGCCCGCGATAAAAAGCAAACCCCGACCTTTGAACCTATGCTTTATTATACATTGATCTTCCTGCTCATCGCGCTGCTGGCCGGCGCGCTCGGCTTGTTTGGCATCGAGGGCCTGGCGCTGACCGTCGCGCGGATTTTGTTCATCGTCTTTTTGGCGGTGGTTCATCGTCTCCCTGTTCCGGCGCGGAGGGCCTTGTTTTGGGTACATAATTAACGCCTGACGACTCGTTCAATGAATTTGTGCCCGGCGGGCTTTACGCGGCACCCTGGGTATGGTAGTTGTCAGTCATGACCACCACTTTTTTACCAGACGGCATGCTCATGCCGGCTTTAACCGTCCTGCTCGCTGCCATCCTGACAGTGCCCGGCATGGCGCAGGAGCAAGTCAAAACGGCGAACGGCATAATCGAGGGCACGGAACATGACGGCATCCGCAGTTTCAAAGGCATCCCGTTCGCCGCCCCGCCGGTCGGAGATCTGCGCTGGCAGGCGCCCCGGCCGCCGCAGAGCTGGTCCGGCGTGCGCAAGGCGGACAAGTTCGGGCCCCGCGCCATGCAACTGCCTGTCTTCGGCGACATGAATTTCCGTTCGGATGGGATGAGCGAGGACTGCCTTTACCTGAACGTCTGGACGCCAGCCGAGCCGGGCAAATCAAAGCTCCCCGTGCTTGTATATTTCTACGGCGGCGGATTCATCGCGGGCGACGGCTCCGAACCGCGCTATGATGGCGGGAACATGGCAAGGAAAGGCATTGTCACGGTCACGGTCAATTACCGGCTGGGCCTCTTCGGTTTCTTCGCCCACCCGGAGCTGACCAAAGAATCGCGCAAGCATGTATCCGGCAACTACGGCCTGCTGGATCAACATGCGGCGCTCGAATGGGTTCACAAGAACATCGCGGCTTTCGGAGGTGATCCCAAACGGGTCACGATCGCCGGCGAGTCGGCGGGGTCCATGTCGGTTTCGGCGCAGATGGCGTCGCCGTTGTCGAAGGGCCTGTTTGCCGGTGCGATTGGCGAGAGCGGCTCCGTGATCGGGATGTTTCCGCCGGCGTCGCTGGCCGAGGCCGAAACCAATGGCGTCAAACTGGCGGCCAAGCTGGGGGCCGGCCCAACGCCAACGCTCGCCGAGCTGCGAAAAATCCCCGCCCAGAAACTCTTGCACTCTACCGACAAAGCGGACGATAAGAAGTTCCGTCCCATTGTGGACGGCTACTTTCTGCCGGCCAGCCCGGCACAGATCTTCGCAGCCGGCCGCCAGATGCATGTGCCGTTGCTCGCCGGCGTGAATTCCCAGGAGTCGGACTTTGCGGCGGTGCTGAAGGGGGCCCGGCCGACGGTGGAGAATTATCGTGCGGCGTTGAACCGCTTGTATCCCGGCAAGGCCGACGTGGTCTTTAAGCTCTACCCGGCGGCGGATGAGAACGAAGTCAAGAACGCGGCGCAGGCGCTGGCCTGCGACCGGTTCATCAGCTACAGCACCTGGCGCTGGGCCGATCTGGCCACCCAGACCGGCAGGCATCCGACCTATTATTACCTCTACACGCATCCCCGCCCTGCAATGCGGCCGGAGATGGGCAATGCGGTGCCCGGCCTGGCTGGCGGCGTGATCACCAATGCGTCCGCCGCCACGCCTCCACCAACGCCGCCCCGTGGCGCGGTGCATTCGGCGGAGATTGAATATGCGCTGGGCAATCTTGATTCGAACCAGGTTTATGCATGGACTGCCGAAGACCACCAGATATCGCAGGTGATGCAAAGCTACTTTGCCAATTTCATCAAATCCGGCAACCCGAACGGGCCGGGTCTGCCCGAGTGGCCGGAAATGGCCGGCGACGAGCGGCAGATCATTGACTTGAATCCCCGGTGGGAAGCCGTGGGCTACCTGCGACCGCGCTACGAGTTCCTTGGACAAAATCCGAGCCGCGAGTAGAACCGTCTGCCGGCCTCACCGGCCTTGCCAGCCGTGTTTTGATGCGCTATGAGTGATTCCATGAAAGCGATTCAAGGCTATCATCTCATCAAGCCGGAAGATCTTTTTTGGCGGCCCTCCAACCTCATGAAGATTCCGAACGCGGATTATCTGGAGCGCACCGGGAGCGAGAACATCGGCGCGCGGCTCTGGCGGCTGCCGCCGAAGAGCGCGAACACGCTGCACAAGCACATCCGACAGGAGGAATTTTATTTCGTGCTGGAAGGCACTGGACGGATGCGCGTGGGCGATGAATCATTGACCGTCCCGAAATACGGCGGCGTGCTGGTCGGCCCTGACCAGATGCGCCAGGTGTTCAACGACACGGACTCCGAGGTGCTCTGGCTCATCATCGGTGCGCCGGAGGAGCTGGAGTTTCTGCAAGGCTCAAAATCGCAGATGGACCTCTCGCTCATCTATCCGGTGGACCCGACACAATTGCCGAAGGAATTGTCCGGCGCGGAGTGGCCGCCGAAGAGCTGAATCTCAAGGTCAGCCCCAGGCCGCAAGAATCGCTTCCGCCTTCACGACTTGTTCGGGCGAGCCGGTAAAGTTGAATTTAAACTTTCCCGCCCGGCGGGTGACCAGGATTTTGATGGTGTCCAGGCCGCTGGCGATCATCCGGAAGCGGAGTTGTTTGTTGATTTCCCGGAATCCGTGTTGTTGGAGGCTATTGCTCATGCTCAAGCTTCAGTGCATGCCGGTCAGATAGCAATGTTAATCGCCATTTGTTTTGAGTTGAAAAAAACCGCCCCACGTCGGTGTCGGCGGGTTCAGGCAGGCGTGGAATGGCCGCCGACACCCTAAATAAAATCACCAAAAAACTTTTCCGCTTGACATGCAACCTTTTGGTTGCATATTATGTCTGCGTGATGGATGCAGTCTTCAAAGCCCTGGCGGACGAGAGCCGCCGCAAGCTGCTGGACCGGTTGCACAGGAGCAACGGCCAGACGCTCGGCGAATTATGCGCGCATCTCGACATGACGCGGCAGGCGGTCACCAAGCATCTGCTCTTGCTGGAGGATGCGAACCTGGTCGCCGTCGTCTGGCGCGGGCGCGAGAAGCTGCATTATCTCAATCCGGTGCCGATTCACGAGATCAGCGCGCGCTGGATTGGCAAATACGAACGCCATCGCCTCCAGGCGCTGAGCGATCTGAAAAAGGATCTCGAAGAAAACAAAAACAAGAAAGGATAACGTTATGGAAAAGCCAAAGTTAGCTTATACAACCTTCATTCGCACCACACCGAAAAAATTGTGGGATGCGATCACCAAACCGGAATTCACCCGCCAATATTGGGGCGGGATGACCAACGTGTCCGATTGGAAGAAAGGCTCGGAATGGCAGCACCTCAATCCGGAGAAGGAGGTCTGGATCACCGGCAAGGTGCTGGAATGCAATCCACCCAAACGGCTGGTGTTGAGCTGGGCCGACCCGGACAGGCCCGCCG
Source organism: uncultured Verrucomicrobiae bacterium (assembly GCA_963738245.1). Lineage (GTDB taxonomy): Bacteria > Verrucomicrobiota > Verrucomicrobiia > Limisphaerales > UBA11358 > UBA11358. The sequence goes on along the minus strand of CAVTWB010000009.1, from coordinate 153,067 downwards.
ACCAGTCCCGCGTCACGTTTGAGATCGAAGCGATTGAAGACATGACTTGTTTGAAAGTGACGCATGACAAATTGAAGGTGGGTTCGAAGATGCTTCGCGGTGTTTCCTGGGGCTGGCCGCGCGTGCTTTCCAGCATGAAAACCTTTCTGGAATCCGGCAAGGGACTCAACATCTTCACCGGCCGCTGAACGACTGAATTAAAACGCAAACCATCAACCCTGACGCAAACATGAAAGCCTATATCATTAAAAATCCGGGACAGGGAATTAAGGCCTGGGAGCAAGTAACGCTGGCGGACCCGAAACCAGGGCGCGGCGAAGTGTTGATTGCCGTCAAAGCCGCGTCACTCAATTACCGCGACCTGATGATCGCGAAAGGCTTCTATCCGCTGCCCATGCTTGAAAATGCGATTCCGCTTTCCGACGGGGCCGGGGAAATCATTGCGGTCGGCGAAGAGGTAACGCGCTGGAAAACGGGCGACCGCGTATGCGGCTCTTTTTTTCAGAGCTGGACAGACGGGCCCATACCACAGGACGCCCAGATGCACACGCTCGGCGGCCCCATGCATGGAATGCTGGCGCAGCAGGTCGTGCTATCGCAGGCAGGCATCGTGCGCCTGCCAGGGCATCTTTCCTATGAAGAAGCGGCCACACTTCCCTGCGCGGCGTTGACGGCATGGAACGCCTTGGTGGAATCGGCCAATCCGCTCGCTCCGGGGGCGACAGTGCTGACGCTCGGCACGGGTGGAGTTTCCGTATGCGCCGCCCAATTTGCCAAAGCGCTTGGGTATGAAGTGGTCGCGACATCGTCGGACGAATCTAAAATCAAACGCCTCAAAGCGATGGGGGTGAATAAAACCGTCAACTATAAACAGAACCCCGAATGGGACCAGGCGGTGCTGGCCATCAACGGCGGCAGGAACGTTGACCAGGTGATTGAAGTGGGCGGCGGCGGCACTTTGCAGCGTTCGCTGAATGTGATAAAGGCCGGCGGCACGGTAAGCCTGATAGGCGTATTGTCCGGCTTGGGCAACGTCATCAATCCGGATGTCGTGCTTTTCAAGAACGTGAGGCTTCAGGGCATTTCCATCGGTTCCCTCCACATGTTTGAAAATATGAACGCGCTGATCGAGAAGCGTGAGATCAAGCCGGTCATTGACAAGGTTTACCCCTTTGCGCAGGCGCATGAGGCGTATGCAAGGCTCGAATCAGCGGCGCATTTCGGCAAGATTGTCATCGCCGTGGATTGAGGCGGATGCGCCAGGTTGATCGCGTTGCTCTGACACCAAAAACGCAAAACCAACAAAATCTGGTTAAGCTGGAAATCGTAACAAATCAGTCATCCTTGCCGGCATTGCGCGTGCGGGCCAGATTCGGGTGTAGCGTTGAGCCTCTGGCTCAAGCATCGAGCCGGATGCCCGACTCTACATCAAATCACACCACCATCTGGGAGATGGGGCCGGACCAGTCGCTGGCGCCGGCGGTGCCGACGACATTCGCCTCAACGAAATAGATCACGCCGGGTGTAAGGCCGGCAAAGGTCGTGTAGCTGGCCGAAGTTTGCGAGGTTCGCACCACCGTGCCGGACGGGCCGGTGGTCACGCGCCAGCCATAAAGGAGCGCGCCGGGAATTGCGGGGACACTGGCATCCAGTTCGCCACTATGCACGCCAAGCGTGACGGCAGGTTTGACCGGCACCGGCAACTGGCCGATGCGGGAGCGTGTCGGCTTGTGCGTGGGAAAACCGCTGCTCAAAAGAATGGTGTAATCCCCGTTGCAAGCAACCGTCACATAACTGGCCAGCGCACGGATCAAGACTGCCAGCGCCTTGCGTTTATCATACTTCAGCGAGTTCAAAGTTTTGCCGCCATCGCCGGCATTGGCCATGGCCGTGGCAAATTCATTCACCGCCGTTTGCACCGCGGCCAGCGTGGGGGAAGGATCGGGATAATTGTCATTGCCGGTCATGGCCGCCATGATGCGCCTGACCTTGGCCAGCACGTTCGAATCTTTGTCCCGGTTGAGGAATGAGATGGCAGGTTTGACAATCATAGTTGGCCTTTGTTTTTGTTGGTCCGCCCGGTTTTCTTAACCGGGCCGACAGCCATTAGTGAAGCATATCCGCTGCCACTTGATTCAAGCGGCTTTTATACAAACCACAAAATGTCTCCGACGGTTCACAGAAGCCTTGATTGATAGGACAAAAATCTGCCGCCCGCCTGCAAAAGAATTTTGTCCGATGACAAATAACCGGTGCCTGATGACAAAGATTTGCCGTCCGACGAAAAATTTTCTGTGCAGACTGTTTAATTTTTCAGGACACATCCCAGAAACATCCCGACAATCAACAAGGCGTCCATGTCATCCGGCGGGAATTTTATGACAGTTTGGAGGGATTTTCTGTCATCTGACATGGGATTTTCTCAATTTGACAAAAAGTTTTTGCAAGGTGACAAAAACATTTTGTCAGGTTGCAAAACCGCCGGCTGACATGAAAAAGCCGTCTTCCAATAACGGGACAACGTCCGGCGAAGAATGCCAGGCTTGACTTACTGCTGATGTTGGGAGAAAAAGGTCAGTGCGACTCGTTCACGCCTTATAATGATGCATAACTTTTTTTAACCGGAATATTGCAATGAAACAAACCATTTTATTTGCACTTTTATCCGCCGTTATTGCCGCGCGAGCTGATCTGGTCATGCGGGAAAAAATTGAAAGTGCCAAGTCGACCTCCATTATGACCCTTAAAATCAAAGGAGACAAAGTTCGCGAGGATCTGACCGGTGCTCAGACGGGAGACACGAGTTGGATCGAAGATGAAAACACCGGCAACATCGTCGTGTTAATCCATAAAACGAAAATGATAATTAGGCGACAACTGGTAAATAGCCCTGTCCCGGGCTTCGCCGATGCGCCGGTGGACACAGGCAAATCCGAAAAGCTTGGTGGTTATGACACTGAGATTTATACTTGGAAAAATTACGATGGAACAACTATCGAGGAATTTTGGGTTGCGAAAACCTTTCCGGATTACGACAAAATCAAAATTTACCTTCCGGTGCTTGAAAAAATGAACGGCACTGGGAATACAAAAGAACATCAGCCCAAAGTGAGCAAACTACCTGGCATGTTGATGAAAGTAATTCGGACTGTTAAAACGCCTGAATCTGAACATACATCCACGACCACGCTGATTTCAGCGAAGGAAGAATCTCTTGATGGGTCAATCTTTGACATCCCCGCTGATTATACAGACATGTCATCGAAGCAATAGAACTCGGCCACCACGGCAAGGAAGACGACTTATTCAAAGCATTTATGCCCGACCAGTTGAACACACTGTCAGAATTGAGGTTGGTATCTTGATAAGCGGTAACATTTTGCTCATTCATCCCGTCTGGATTGCTAAAATGAAACCGTTGTTCATCGTTCAACTTGTGCCGGCGCTGGCGTTCACCGCCGGAGCGGAATCTTCCGGTTACGATCCGCTGGCCGTCAGCGCCAATGCGGCGCCCAAGATTGTGGATCTCATCCCAGTTATTTCCCATTAGGCTGGAATGCCAAAAGGCAAATCTGGTGGAATAAAGTCCTTGCTAATCTGTGGAACAGGATGAAAATCATGCAAAGACCTGCGCTCGTCGTGTGCAAGAATTCGAACGTGAATTAGATGACATTCGCGGAGCGGGCTTTGGCATTGGTCAAGATGCCAGCCACATTCTAAAAGATCACTATTGATGAAAGTCACTTTGAAGCAAGCATTCCACATCCATCTGGCATTGGCCGCACTGGTGTTGGTTATCGGCATGGTTGTGAGCCGGGCGCAGGTGCAGCTCAACCTTCAGCCCGGTGTCCAGTTGAGCTGGCTTGAAAACCCCACCGACACCTACCACCTCCAATGGTTCTCCAGTTCAGCCGCAACCTGGACCGACCTCATGGCAGCGTCGGGCAACGGCCTGACAAACACCTATTTCGATCCGTTCCCCATCGGCACGCGCACCTATCAACTTTTGGACGTCGTTCCCGGTTCCCCCGCGTCTGCCACGCTGCCCGCGAATGGAGGATTCGAAAGCGGGACCGGAAGCAGCGCCACCGGTTGGACTGTGGATACGGCGGCCGGCGGCCCCGTGTATGCGGTGCGCACGAATGACAACCCGCACAGTGGCTCCTTTAATTTAGAAGTTTATCTGGCCAGCACCGGTGCTGGACCGGTTGTTCAGTTTAACCAGTCCGGCATACCCGTGACAGGAGGAACTGTATATTCGTTGACCTTCTATGCCAGTGCATTGACTGGCAGCACGGGATATGGCGCACAGTGGCGAATTCTGTGGAATGCCGGTGGAGACACGGGCTACCAGACTTTTACTCCCGGGAACAACGCCTATGCCTCAATCAGCAACTCCGTTGCCGCTCCCGCCAGCGCGACGTCGGCGACCATCTATTTCCACTTTGCGGGTGCGGCGATTCCCAGCCAGTCGGCAACGATTGATATAGATGACGTCGCCCTCGGGAGCGGAGTTTCCAGCCCCGGCAGCCCCGCCGTAACCAATACTCTGCCAGTGGCCATGTCACCGGCCGCCCAAATCAGCTGGCCCAGCATCTCCGGCATTGAGTATCAACCCGAATCAACCACCAACCTGGTGGCGGGGCCTTGGAACACCAACTTTCCGATGATTGCGGGCGATGGCGGCACCAAGTCGTTCCTGACCCCGATGACCAACAGCGCGACGTTCTTACGCCTGCTAATTCCACCGGTCGTGGTTCTCCCGCCGTCGAATCTGCAACAGGTTCCGTCGGCAACCACAAACTCCATCGGCCTGGCATGGAATGTGAGCATGTCGCCGGGTGTGACCGGCTACGAAGTCCTGTATGCTGACACAAACAGCACGGCGACCAATTCAATCAACCTCGGCCTTGTGACCAGCACCGTCATCTCTGGATTGACGTCGGGCGACACCTATTTCATTTCAATCATCACCATCTCTGCCAATGGCCGGAGCCAGCCGGCCACCATTCAGGCTCAAGTTTCAACCAACAACAGTGGGGTCGTTTGGTTGGAGGAGTTTGCTGGTGGCGTGATAGATCCCAATACATGGATCTATGACGTAGGCGGCAGCGGTTGGGGCAACGGCCAGTTCGAGTATGACACCGCCCAGCACCAGAATTCCTACATTACGAACGGCAATCTTGTGATTGAGGCCGACGCCACAAATTATATGGGAAACTCATTCACATCCGCGCGCATGCTCACGCAGGGACGGTTTGCATTCAAGTATGGTAATCTTGAAGCCCGGATCAAAGTTCCCAATACCGCCAACGGGTTGTGGCCCGCCTTTTGGATGATGGGCAATAACGCCGGTGCCATCGCCTGGCCGGAGTGCGGGGAGGTGGACATCATGGAGCTTGGCTCCGCCGCCGGGATCGCCTCGAGCATCCAGCAGGAACTGATTGACAGCGCGATACACTACGCAGATGCCAATAACAACGCGGTTAATGCCGCGGCATGGCTCACGGCCCCGGAGGATCTCACCCAAGATTACCATCTCTACCAGATGTCCTGGACACCGACGAACCTCACGTTTTCTCTCGACAACGTCCCCTTCGGCTCCTGGGACACCACCGCCATCCCCATGTTTCAACAGCCGATGTTTCTGATACTGAACCTTGCCATCGGTGGCTATAATCCTTCCTATACCGGGGTATATACTCCCGGTGCAGTCACGGCCCCGTTCCCGGCCAGGATGTATGTCAATTATATCAAGCTTACTGACAATGGATACACCAAGTTGTATCTCGGGGACGACACTGCGGAATCCGGCAACTTTGGGGTTTTCGCCGGGGCCACACCGGTTAACGACTCGCTGACATACGGAACGGGCCTGGAACCGAACTTTGCCTACGGAACAAATGCCGCGCTCTACCTCTGGAACAACATGACGGCGAGCACCAGTCCGCCGGCGCCATCCGAAGGCGCCTCCTGCTGGTCGTTCGATATTGCCGCAGGCAACTGGTTCGGCATGGGGGCCTTCGTTCCGAATTTCCGAAACATGATGAACTACTCGGACGGCTATCTCCACTTTGACATTCGAACCACTGCGGGAGACACCACCCCCATGCAAGTGGGAATCGTCAGTTCCGTGGCCGGCGAGAGCGGCCCCTTCTATCTTCCCCTGGGGTTTGACCCGAGTTCGGAATTCTGGTTTCCGCATGACGGCCAGTGGCATTCCATGACCATGCCTTTGAACCGGTTCGCCAACACCGATTTTCACACCGTGAATCAATTTTTCACGGTTGCGAGCACCGCCAACCCAACCGCACCGTTGAACCTGTCCATTGACAATGTTTGGTGGGAACCCAGTGGAGCCAGGGTGACACCTCAAAATGGCAGTTTCGGCGTTTACACCGAGACAGCATCACACGAGAATGCGGGATCATTTGCGCTGGGTGTTCAGGGCAACTTTTTCGTCTGGGCGAACACCATGGTGCCGGCCGCACAACACCCGTATGAGGGCACCAACGACATCAGTCTCGTGTCTGCGCCCGGAATCACCTGGTCGGGGATGGCCTTTACGCCGAACATAAAATATAATTTGTCCGCATTCCAATACCCGGGCTGCAATCTGGAGTTCGCCATAAAGACCACTTCCACGACATCATTCATGGTCGGCATGCAGAGCGGCGATCTGAGCGGGGTTGGTCAAAAATGGATCACCTTCGGTGGGCCGGGCAGCGATCCCTACGGATTTGTCCGGGACGGCAACTGGCATGTGGTTGATATACCAATGTCCGCGTTTGGCCCGGAAGTTGACCTTACTGCGGTCAGCCAGTTCTTCGAGATTTTGAGCACCACAGGGCCGATCTCGAATATCGAGCTGGATGATATCCACTTTACCAACGGGGGAGCGGCTTCACCACCCGCCTCACCACCCGACCAATAAAATGGCATCGGCATTGCGCCACCGGTTGGGCGCGTTGCCGGAGTTGGGCGCGCGGTTTTGGTGTGGCGTTGAGCCTCCGGCTCAAACATCGAGCCGGAGGCCCGTCTACAGTTTATGGCTGACGACTCGTTCAAGCAATTTATGCCTGGCCAGCCGGACCCGCTGTCACCATTCCATCACGCAGATTTTTGTTTGGGATTGGAAAATGAAGCGGTATTTTGACGATGGTTATGAAACAAACCCGTCGCCAGTTTGTCCGCACGCTGTTCGTCGCCACGCAGGCCGCCGCCATCGGCTCGCTGTTTCCGCACCGGTTGTTCGCCGCCGATGCGAAGGCGGGCGGACTGAACTTCATCGTGTTTGGCGACTGGGGACGCAACGGCGAACTGGACCAGTTGGATGTCGCCACGCAGATGGGAATTGCCGCCAAGGAGGCGCAGGCGAAATTCATCATCTCCGTCGGCGATAATTTTTACGAGAACGGCGTGGTCTCCGTGGACGACCCGCAATGGCAGTCATCCTTTGAAAGCGTTTATACCGCGCCGCCGCTGCATGTGCCGTGGTGGGTGGCGCTGGGTAACCACGATTATCACAGCAACTGCGACGCGCAGATTGAATATCACAAGGTGAGTCCGCGCTGGAACATGCCCGCGCGCTATTATGTCCGGTCAGAGAAAATTGACGGCACGACGATGGTTGATTTCTTCTATCTCGACACGACGCCGATGGTGAAGAGCTATTACCGGGCAGCCAACCCGGAAAAGACCCGCGCCAACGTCATGTCCCAGGACGTGCCCAAACAACTGGCGTGGTTCAGGGCGGCGCTCGCGGCGTCAAAGGCGCAGTGGAAAATCGTGATCGGCCATCATCCGATTTATTCCGGCGGCGGAATCTTCGGACATGGCGACACGCCCGAACTCATCGAAAACATCCTGCCGCTGCTTGAGGAATACCAGGTGCCGGTCTATTTCAACGGCCACGACCACAATCTCCAGCATTTGCAGGCCGGCACGGTCAATATGTTTGATTCCGGCGCCGGCTCGAAGGTTCGTCCGGTGTTTGACACCCAATACACCAAGTTTGCCAAGGCCCGCTCCGGCTTCACCGCCGTGGCGTTGCAGGCGGACAGGATGGACATCCGAATGATTGACGACAAGGGCAGGCTGCTTTACACGACCACCGTGCCCCGCGTTTCAACCTGACCGCCCGTGGCTGACGACTCGTTCAAGGAATTTGTGCTCGACCAGTTGAGCGCGCTGCCGGACGTGCGCGCGAAAGCGATGTTCGGCGCGCACGGGATTTATTCCGGCGAACATTTCTTCGGCATTCTCGACGAGGGGCGGCTGTTCTTCAAAACGGATGCGGTGTCGCAGGCGGATTACACGGCGCGCGGCATGGGGCCGTTCACCTACGAGTCGCGCGGCAAGGTGCTGACGATGTCGTATCACGAAGTGCCGCCGGATGTGCTGGAACAACCGCTGGAACTCGTCGAGTGGGCACGGCGGGCGATTCAGGTGGCGGGAATCAAATTGAACGCAGGCAAGCCGAAGAAGTCCAAGTAACGTCCATGTCATTGATTCATTTAGCTCGCGACCGTTGATAACGATGTTTTGCTGAATCAAGCCTATCAAATAAATCATGAAAAATAAATTTGCGGTCATCCTCGGGCTTGCGGTCCTGCTCACGTCAGGCCAGCACGCCTTCAGCGCCGACGCCGCCACTGAACTCAAAACTTTGGTCACTAAAATCCAAGCCGACATCGCGGCCGGCAAGACAACCGAAAGCGACCTGGCCGATGACGTGAAACAGTTCGATGTTCTGCTGGCCGAGCACAAAGACGAGAAAACGGATGAAGTGGCGAGGATTTTATACATGGAGGCCAGGTTGTATGATGAAGTTTTCAAAGACCCAGCCACGGCGCATGCCCTCATTCAACAGCTCAAAACCGAATTCAAAGACACCGAATTTGTCGCCGCGCTGGAGAAACGTGAAGCCCAGGAGGCGGCGGCCAGGCAGTTGCAGGCCGCGCTCGCCGTCGGGACCGTCTTCCCGGACTTCAACGAAAAGGACGTGACGGGCCAGCCGTTGTCCATCGCCGGACATAAAGGCAAGGTGGTATTGATTGATTTCTGGGCGACGTGGTGCGGCCCCTGCCGCAATGAACTGCCGAATGTCATCGGCGCCTATAACAAATTTCACAAACAGGGCTTTGACATCATCGGCATCAGCCTTGACCAGGATCAGGCCAAGCTGACCGAGTTCACGAAATCCATGAACATGACCTGGCCGCAATTCTTCGACGGACAAGGCTGGGGTAACAAGCTGGCCGTGAATTACGGCATCGAAAGCATCCCCGCCACCTTCCTGCTGGATGGCGACGGCAAAATCATCGGCAAAGATTTGCGCGGCGAAGCGCTGGAAACGGCGGTTGGCGACGCGCTGGCAAAAAAATAGGCGGCAACGGCCATCGGTTGATTGTCCGGTCATCTACGATGAATTCGCGGCGGCTTTTGATCCGTTCTGTTCATCCGCCATGCGCATGGTATGATGGCGGCGCATGAGTGCGAATGAAATGGCGGCCAGCCCGGTTTCACCCGCCAAGCGGCGGGCGCGGCGGCTCCGGATGACCGGGATCGTCGTGCTGGTGCTGGGCCTTGGCGGCGCGGGCGTGGTTTACTGGCTGGGAACGCGGTCGGCGGATGTGTCTGATGACCTTTCCATGGTGGGATATGACAAGTCCGAACAGCGGCAGATGGGAATTCTTTACGGCAAACAGGGCGAGCTCATCGAAAACTGGACGAACGACTTGAAACAGCCGGACACGCAGGCATTCATCATCGCGGCCGGTTCAATGTTCATTGCGTCGGGCTGCTTTTACTTCGCCCGGCTGTCGGATTTTGACGATATACCGGTTGACGAAACCTGACGGCATGCTGTCAATTGCAACCAAATGAAAACTGCCGCAAAATTCGCCGTCGTGCTGGTCACCGCGCCGGATTTGAAGACGGCGCGGGCGTTGGCGAAAGACGCCTTGCAGGCGCGCTTGATTGCGTGCGCGAATCTGGTTCCGAAAATGGAATCGCATTATTGGTGGCGGGGAAAAATCGAATCGGGCGCGGAGGTTCTGCTGGTCTTGAAAACGCCGAAATCCAGGCTTGCCGCGCTGGAGAAGCTGATCCTGGCAAAGCACCCTTACGACACGCCAGAATTTTTGGTTCTGCCATTGAGCGCGGGGAGCAAAAAATATCTCGACTGGCTTGCCGCAAACTGCCCGTAAAAAATAATTTGAACCTGTCCGGCGCGGGCGTAAATTCATTGCATGAGTCCGATGGACGCGGAGGCGTTGATGCTGCTGATGGCGCACTTTCTGGCGCTGGGAGTGGCGGTCATGGTTTTCCTCTGGATCATTTATCTGCATCGCCGGAATCGCACGGCGGAAAAGCTTCCTGCCGGCGGGGAAATTCTCCCGTCGGACGCGGCGCGGGATCTTCGTCCAACCACCTGGCTGGCGATCCGCTCGCTTGAAGCCCAGGCCGTTCGCGCCGCGCTGGCAAATCAAGGCGGATTTGTCATCAGCCCGCGCGTCAATGGCTGGGTCATCGTCACCGGCCCCGGCCTGCCGAATCCGAGCGACGATGTGGACGCGTGCCATCTTTTTCTGACCGCGTTGAGCCGGGAACTCGGGCACGTCCAGTTTTTTTACATGGAAAAATTTTCCGCGCATCACGCCTGGGCGCGGATGGACGACGGCTGGGTGACGCGCGCACATGCGTGGGCGGGTGAAACGGTCTGGGATCAGGGCACAAAAACCGTGGCGGAAAATGAATTGGGCATGAAATGCCCCGGTTATGGCGACGATTACGAAACTGAATCATGGATAAAAAAAGAAAAGGCGGCGGCGAACGTCGAAAAAATCCCGCTGCTCGCCGCGCGCTGGAGCCTGGATCCGGGGATTCTGCACCGGGCCGGCGGCATGGCCGGCGAATCATCCCGATTTTATTGAGTTGCAGGCTCGGAAGGTTTCACGCAGAGTGCCGGTGAACAGAAAGGAATTTCATGTCATACAGCATTGAACTCGAACTTCAGAAGTTTCCGAAATCCATCACGCTCAAGGATGGCAAGACGGCCACGTTGCGCCCGCTGCACAAGGCGGATGAAAAGGATTTTCACCAGTTGTTCCTTGGCATTCCCGAACCGGAACGGATGTTCATCAAGCATCGCGTGATGGACATCAAAGTCATCCATGACTGGTGCCAGAACATTGATTACGGGCGCAACCTGCCGATGGTCGGGCTGATTGGCGGAAAAATCGTGGGCGATGCCACGCTGCACCAGCAGCTCGGCGGCTGGAAACGGCACGTCGGGCGCGTGAGCGTGCTGGTGCACCCGGAATTTCGCGGACGCGGACTGGCGCGCGCGCTCATCGCGGACATTCTGGAGATTGCGCGCAGCTCCGGCCTGGAAAAAGTCGAGGCGGAATTCATCGGCGAACAGGAGGCCGCCATGAAAATGTTCGCCCTGCTCGGCTTCAGCAAGCTGGTGCATCTGGAGGATTATGTGAAGGACATGCAGGCGATTTCCCACGATTATATTTTGATGGGACTCGATTTGAAAACGGACGAGGAATACGCGAGCGCGTCCGGCTGAATCGGCTTTAAAATCTAGAACTGAAATTTTCCATGCCTCCTGAAGTTTGTCCGAACTGCGGTGAAATTTTGCCCGGCGCGGCGAAAGTCTGCCCTGAATGTGGTTCCGATGAAAAAACCGGCTGGTCAGAATCGGCCCATGCCGACCGGCTCGGCCTGCCGGATGAAAATTTTGATTACGAAGGTTTCGTGAAGGAAGAGTTCAACCCCGGCCTGGCCAAACCGCGCGGCATCCACTGGCTTTGGTGGCTCACGGCCCTGATCCTGATCGCGCTGTTCCTGATTTTTTGCCTGCACTGAAAACAAAAAAGCCCGCTCGGTTGAGCGGGCTTTGTGTTTGAAACGAAATTACTTCTTTTCTTCGGGCTTGGTTTCCGCCGCCGGAGCCGCTTCAGCCGGAGCCGCAGTTTCAACAGCCGTCGCCGGAGCTTCGGCCACAAAATCCACCCATTCCAAAATGGCGCGCTGGGCGGCATCGCCGTTGCGCTGGTTCATCTTGACGATGCGGGTGTAGCCGCCTTTGCGGTCCTTGAACGCGGGCGCGATGTCCTTGAACAGGATTTTCGCCGCCGCTTCCTGATGCAGCCGCGCCACCGCGAGGCGGCGGTCATGAATGGTGCCGCGCTTGCCAAGCGTGACCATTTTTTCGGCGACGGAACGCGCGGCCTTGGCCTTGGCCAAAGTCGTCGTCACGCGCTTGTGTTCAATCAGGCTGCAAACCAGATTCGCCAGCATCGCGTTGCGGTGCTCGGACGTGCGGCCCAGTTTGGCCGTTCTTTTCAGATGACGCATAAAATTCCTTACTCGGCCTTCGGTTCTTCCTTCGGCGTGTTGTCAATCAGGCCCGGCTCAAAGGTCATGCCGAGGGCCAGACCGAGCGCCGTCAGCTTGTCCTTGATTTCGTTCAGCGACTTCTTGCCGAAGTTGCGATACTTGAGCATTTCCGACTCACTCTTCATCGCCAACTGGCCGACGGTGGTGATGTTCGCGTTGTTCAGGCAGTTCGCCGCGCGGACGCTCAACTCGATTTCGTTCACGCTCATGGCGAGCAATTTCTTTTTCTTGGACTGCTCTTCGTCCTGCTTGTCGGCCGCTTCCTCAAATTCAACCGCGTTCTTGTCGTAACCGACAAACACGTCGAGGTGATGCGCCAAAATCGCCGAGGACTGCGTCAGCGCGTCGTCGGGCGTCAGGCGGCCGTCGGTCCAGATTTCCAGAACCAAACGGTCGTAGTCGGTGCGGTTGCCGACGCGCGCCGCTTCCACGGCGTAACGCACGCGGGTGACCGGCGAGAAAATGGAGTCAATCGCCACCACGCCGATGGCCTGGCCGGGCTTTTTGTTTTCGTCGCTCGGGCAAAATCCACGGCCGACTTTCACCGTCAGCTCCATCTCGAACTTTTTCTTTTTGTCGAGCGTGCAGATGTGCTGGTCAGGATTGACCAGCTCAAGATTCTGGTTGACCTGGATGTCGGCGGCGGTCACAACACCTTCCTTGTTGGCCGAGAGCAAAAGCGTCTGTTCATCGCGGCTGTGAGCCTTGAACTTGATTTTTTTCAGGTTCAAAACAATGTCGGTCACGTCCTCGACAACGCCGTCAATCGTGGCGAACTCGTGCATCGCGCCGTCCACCTTCAACGAAGTGATGGCCGCGCCTTCCAGCGACGAGAGCAGCACGCGCCGGAGCGAGTTGCCGATGGTGTGGCCGTAACCCGTTTCAAACGGGTCGGCGACAAATTTTGCGTAAGTGGCGGTGGCGCTGGATTCTTCCTTCTGCAACCGCTTGGGCATTTCGAAACGTCCTAGACGAACTGGCATATTTTCCTTTCAACAATTTTAATCTGACTTCACCGGCAAATTTATTCCCGACCGGCGAAGCCCGTGTAATTGTTTTTCTGTTTATGGTTTAGCGGGAATAAAATTCGACGACGGCCTGTTCATTGCCAATCGGCTGGATTTCGTCGCGGGTCGGGATGCGCATGACCGTGCCCTTGAACTCTTCCTTGTTCAGTGACAACCAGTCCGGCACCGCGCGGCTCGTGGCGACTTCCAAATTCTTCGTCGCGAGCTGGCGCGACACGTTGTGATTTTTGACTTCAATCACGTCGTTCACCTTCAAGGCATACGACGGAATGTTCACCTTGCGGCCCTTGACCGTGATGTGGCCGTGGCAAACCATCTGGCGCGCGGCGGCGCGGGTGTTCGCAAATCCAAGATGGAAAACGACGTTGTCCAGGCGCGTTTCCAAAATCTGGAGCATCTGTTCGCCGGTAACACCGCGGCGGCGCAGCGCTTTTTCATAGACGCCACGAAACTGCTTTTCCATCAAACCGTAGTAGTAACGGAATTTCTGCTTCTCGATCAAACCGAGACCATAGTCGGTGGTCTTGCGGCGCGACTTCGGGCCGTGGACGCCGGGACCATAGTTGCGGCGTTCAAGATATTTCGTCGGGCCGAAAATCGGAATTCCGAAACGGCGGCTGATGCGGACGCGGGGACCTGTATAACGAGCCATAGAAATTTATGATTTACGATTTAAGATTTAAGGTTTTTAGACGCGGCGTTTCTTGCGCGGACGGCAGCCGTTGTGCGGAATCGGCGTCACGTCCTTGATCGCGCTGATTTCCAAGCCAATCGCCTGCAGCGCGCGGATGGCGGATTCACGGCCCGAGCCTGGACCCTTCACACGGATTTCAACTTCCTTCATGCCATGCGCCATCGCCTGGCGGGCGGCATCCTGCGCGACCTGCTGCGCGGCGTAAGCGGTGCTTTTGCGCGAGCCTTTGAAACCGACGCGGCCGGCGCTGGACCAACCGATGAGGTTGCCCTGCATGTCGGTGATGGTGACCTGCGTGTTGTTGAACGTAGCCAAAATGTTCGCGACTCCGACGACGACGTTCTTCGCGTGCTTGGCCTTGATAATCTTCTTGGCATTCGCATCCTCGCCCAGAAGTTCGGCGGCGGTCGGTGCCGCGACGGTGGCCGGCGCTTCAGCAATCGCGGCGGTTGCCGGAGGCGCGGCTTTATCCGCAGCTTCGGCTGCGGGCTTTGCTTCCTTTTTCGGGGCGGATTTCTTTTTAATTTCTTCGGCCATATTCAACAATTATTAGTGGATGCCGGTCTTGGCATTCGGGTTGCGTTGCACGCCGACCGTCTTGCGCGGACCTTTGCGCGTGCGGGCGTTCGTTTGGGTGCGTTGACCGCGCACCGGCAGGCTGCGCATGTGACGGATGCCACGATAGCATTTGATGCCTTGCAGGCGCTTGAGGTTCATGCCGAGTTCGCGGCGCAGATCGCCCTCGATGACATACTTGCCTTCCTGGATCGCGTGGACGATCTGGGAAAGCTGCTGCTCGGTCAGATCCTTCGCGCGGATCGAGCGGTCAATGTTTGCGCGCTCGAGAATCTCCAGCGCGTTGACGGGGCCGATGCCGTAGATGTAGCGCAGCGCAATGTCTATGCGCTTGTTCGGCGGAACTTCAACACCAATGATGCGTGCCATAAATTTTTATCAACCCTGACGTTGTTTGTGACGTTTGTTCGAGCAGATGACGCGAATGACGCCCTTGCGCTTCACGATCTTGCAGTGCTCACACAGTTTTTTTACCGATGCTCTGACTTTCATCTTAAATTTTTGTTTCCGTCAAAATCCGCCCCACGGACAAATCGTAGGGCGTCAATTGCAATTTCACTTTGTCGCCGGCTTTCAACCCGGCAAAATTTTTCTTCGCTTTCCCGGTGACGAACGCCGTCAACCGGTGACCGTTTTCCAGTTCCGCGCGCCAGGTGCCGTTCGGCAACCCCTCGATCACGCGGCCTTCGACTTGGAAGGCGTCGGCCATGTCAAAATCTCCGGTTCGTTTTCGGTCACCAAGACCGTATGCTCAAAATGGGCTGATATTGAACCATCCCGCGTCACCACTGTCCAGCCGTCTTTCAAGATTTTTACGTCCGCCGCGCCCGCGTTGACCATCGGCTCAATCGCAATCGTCATGCCCGCGACCAGCTTGTCGTTCATCTTCCGATCCACAAAATTCGGAATCTGCGGCTCTTCGTGCATCGAACGTCCGACGCCGTGCCCGACAAATTCGCGCACCACGCTGAACCCGTTGGCTTCGACAAAATCCTGCACCGCGCGCGAAACATCCGTCACGCGATTTCCCGGAACCGCCGCTTTGATTCCCAGATACAGCGACTGTTCGGTCACGTCCAACAAACGCTGCGCCAAAACACCGCAACCGCCCACCGCCACCGTCCGCGCATTGTCGCCGATAAAACCTTTGTAATTCACGCCGACATCCACGCTCACGATGTCGCCGAACCGCAACTCGCGGTCGCCTGCCAGACCATGAACGACTTCCTCGTTCACCGAAATGCAAGTGTGGCACGGATACTTGCGATAACCCAAAAACGCGCTATTCGCACCGTAAAATTTTATCCGCTCCGCCGCAAATCCGTCCATCTGCCGCGTCGTCACGCCGGGTTTCACAAACCCGATGATGTCGTCCAACACTTTTGCGGCCACCGCGCACGCCGAACGCATCGCTTCCAAATCCGCCCCGCTCTTGAGAATGATCTTGCCCACAAACGCGGCCTAGAATCGCCCGCGCAGGCGGCCTTTTTTCAGGAAACCGTCATAGTGGCGCATCAACAAATGCGATTCGATCTGCCGCATCGTGTCAAGCAAAACACCGACGGCAATCAACACGCTGGTGCCGCCGAAAAATTGCGCCACCGGCTGCGGAATGTTCATCTGCCTCGACAGGATGATCGGGATCGTCGCGATGATGGTCAGGAAAATCGCGCCCGCCAGCGTGATCCGGCTCATCGCCTTGTGCAGATAATCGCTCGTGCCCTGCCCTGGGCGCACGCCGGGAATGTAGCCACCGTTCTTTTTCAAGTCGTCGGCGATCTGTATCTCGTTGAACTGCGTCGCCACCCAGAAATAGGAGAAGAATAAAATCATCAATGAATAAAACGTCAGATAGGTGATCGAGCCGGGATTCAACGCCTGCGCAATGTTGATGAAGAAATTTTTTAGGAACGGCTGGCTGACCAGTTTTTCAAGCTGCAAAAAAACCGGCTGCGGAAACATCAAAATGGACTGCGCGAAAATGATCGGCATGACGCCCGCGTAATTTACCTTGAGCGGCATGAACGACGTTCCGCCGGCATACATTTTGCGGCCGACGGCGCGCTGCGCGTATTGCACGGGGATTTTCCGCTGCGCCTGTGTCACCGCGATGACGCCAGCCACCACGCTGATGAGCAGCAAAATCATCACGATGAAAATGCCGAAGTTGGCGTGGTTCTCGCCGCCGCCGGCCGGGAAAAACATGTCGCGAAACCCCGTCGCCGCCTGCGGCAGCCGCGCGAGAATTCCGATGGTGATCACCAGTGAAATACCATTGCCAATGCCGCGTTCCGTGATTTGTTCGCCCAGCCACATCAGCAGCATCGTGCCGGTTGTCATGATCACGACCGTCTGAATGCGATACCACCAGATGTTGTATTCGTCGAAAACCAACGAGGTCTGAATCCCCGGAAACAATTTTTCCGGATGTTCCCAGCCGATGGCGAAAAACAATCCCTGGCCCAGGCACAACAGCACGGTGAGGTAGCGTCCATATTGGATGATTTTAGAGCGGCCGCCTTCTTCGCGCGCCAGCTTGCTCAATTTCGGCCAGACCGCCGTGAGCAACTGGATGATGATGGTGGCGCTGATATACGGCATGATGCCGAGCGTGCCGATGCCGCAACGTTCCAGCGCGCCGCCGTTGAACGTGTTGAGCAAGCCCAACGCGCCGCCGCCGTTTTGCGAATGGGTGGCGAAATAATTGTGCAGCGCGGTGCCGTTCAAACCGGGAATCCGGATCCAGGCGATCAGCCGGCAAACCGCCAGCACGCCGAACGTGAACAAAATGCGGGATTTCAGCTCCGGAATCTTGGCGCAGTTGCCGAACGTGTTGAAAATGGAGCGAAACATGTATCAGTCCAGCGTCAGGCCTTCGCAGCAGGTTTGCGGCCCGCCACTTCGCAGGTGCCGCCTTTGGCTTCGATCTTGGCCTTGGCCGACGCGCTGAACGCACTCGCGATGACGGTCAATTTTTTTGTCAAATCACCGGTGCCCAGAATCTTGATGCCGTCGGAACGGCCTTTAGCTAGGCCCAAGGTGGTCAACGCCGTTTCATCCACACGCGCGCCGTCGTCAAACTGGTTCAGCTCGGCGACATTGACCGGGTTGAATTTTGTTGTGAACCGCGCGTTGTTGAAACCGCGCTTGGGAAGCCGGCGGATGAGCGGCATCTGGCCGCCTTCAAAGCCGATGCGGATGGAACTGCCGGAGCGGGCCGACTGGCCCTTGCCACCGCGACCGGAGGTTTTTCCATGGCCGCTGGATTCGCCCTGACCAAGACGTTTCGTGCGATGTTTCGCGCCGGGACGGGGTTTAAGATTGTGGAGTCGCATAAAATATCAAGCGGTTGCGGGAATTGCTTCGGGTGCCTTCGGCGCTTCCACTTTTCTAATTTCCAAACCGCGGCTTTTGTAAATGGTTTCGCGCAGTCGCAGGCTCAACAAGCCCTTGAGCGTCGCCTTCACGACGTTGGCCGCGTTTTTCGAGCCGAGCGATTTGGTCAAAACATCCTTCACGCCGGCGGATTCCAGAACCGCGCGGACTTTTTTGCCAGCGATGATTCCCGTTCCCGGCGAGGCAGGACGCAGCAAAACTTTTGCGCCGCCATAGGCGCAGAAAACTTCGTGCGGAATTGTCGTGTCCTTGAGCGAAACGAAAACCATCTGGGCGCGGGCGAGTTCGCCGCCGCGACGGATCGCGTCCGCCACCTCGCCGGCCTTGCCCAGTCCGACACCGACGCGCCCTTTTTTGTCGCCGACGACAACCAGCGCGCTGAAATTGAAACGGCGTCCGCCCTTCACGACCTTGGCGGAACGGTTGATGAACACAACCTTCTCGACCAGTTCCTCGCCCGAGCCGCCGAAGCCGCCGTCGCCTTCACCGGGCGGTTTACGACGGCCACGCGGGCCGCCGCGCGATCCGCGCTGCCCGTCCCCACCAGATTTATTGATTTCAGCCACAGTATTTATTCAGGTTAAAATTTTAATCCCGCCTCGCGCGCCGCATCTGCGAGCGCCTTGACCTTGCCGTGATAACGCGCACCGCCACGGTCAAACACCACTTCCTTGATGCCCTTGTCCAGGGCATTCTTGGCCGCGAGCGCGCCGATGGTTTTGGCGCCCTTCACGTTTGCCGCTACATCTTTCGGCACAGTCTTGCTGACGGTTGAAGCCGCCGCGACCGTCACGCCGGCCTCGTCGTCAATGAACTGAACATGGATGTTCTCGTTCGTGAAGCACACCGCCATGCGCGGACGAATCTTCGAGCCGCTCAATTTTTTGCGGATCCGCCAGCGGCGAAGCTGCTTCAATTTCTGTTTTTTTTCCGTTCTCATTTTGATGCGTCACGGATTGGGCCGTGAACTAATTTGTTACTGGACGGTCTTGCCTTCCTTGCGCTCGACGTGTTCGCCGACGTAGCGGACGCCCTTGCCCTTGTAAGGTTCCGGCGGATAGAAAGCGCGGATTTCAGAAGCGACCTTGCCGACAACCATTTTGTCCGGCCCTTCGATGGTCAGCTTGGTGTTTTCCTCGACCGTCACTTTGATCTGGTCGGGAATCGCGTAATTCAACGGATGCGAATAACCGAGCGAAAGATTGACAACCTTGCCGGTGACGGCGGCCTTGAAACCGACGCCTTGGATTTCCAGCTTCTTGACGAAACCTTCGGTCACGCCCTTGACCATGTTGTTGACGAGCGCGCGGCTCAAACCGTGCAGTGCCTTGGCCTGCGCGTCCTCGCCGTCGCGGCTCACGACAATGTTGCCGCCCTCGACCTTGAGGCTTGTGCGCTGCGGCAACTCCCAGTTGAGCTTGCCTTTCGGCCCCTCGACTGAAACTTTCTGCCCTTTGACCTCCACCTTGACTTTCGGCGGAACGGCAATCGGTTGTTTTCCAATTCGCGACATAAATTTTTACCAGATGTAACAGAGCAGTTCGCCGCCCAGGTTTTTCTTACGCGCCTGCGCGTCCGTCATCACGCCTTCGGAGGTGGATACAATCGCCACGCCCAGCCCGCCGCGCACGCGCGGAATCTTGGTTGCGCCGACATATTTGCGCAAACCGGGCTTGCTGATGCGCTTCAGCCCTTCGATGACGGATTTTTTGCCGTCATACTTCAGCTTGATCTTGAGTTTTTTCAGCGGCTTGCCGTCCACCGAAACTTCGGTGACATAGCCCTGCTGCTTCAAAATGTTCGCCACATTTTCCTTGATGCTCGAATGCGGCAGTTCAATCGCCGGCAGCAACGCCCGCCCGGCATTGCGGATGCGGGTCAACATATCAGAAATCGGATCGCTCATAAAAATTACCAGCTTGCTTTCACTATGCCCGGGATCAAACCGTTCAACGCCGCCTCGCGGAACGTCAAACGCGAACAGCCGAACTTGCGCAGATAACCGCGCCGGCGCCCGCTGAACGAGCAGCGGTTGACCACGCGCGTCGGGCTGGCGTTCTTCGGCAGCTTCGACAGGCCGTCGTAATCCTTTTTCGCCTTCAATTCGGCACGGATGGCGGCGAATTTCTTCACCGTCTCCTGCTTCTTCTTATTGCGTTCTTTCCATGCTTTCTTGGCCATAAAATTATTTCTCTGAAAACGGAAAACCCAGCATCTTCAACAAATCCAGCGCGTGGGCATTATCGCCCGCCGTGGTCACCAGCGTGATGTCCATGCCCTGCATCCGCTTGACCTTTTCCAGTTCAATCTCCGGAAAAATCGCCTGGTCGTTCACGCCGAACGTGTAATTTCCGCGCCCGTCAAACTTGCGCGGCGACAATCCACGGAAATCGCGGATGCGCGGCAGCGCCGTGGCGACGAGCCGGTCAAAAAATTCATACATCGCGTCCTTCCGCAGCGTCACGCGGCAGCCGATGTTCTGGCCTTCCCGCAATTTGAACTGCGCAATGCTGTGGCGCGACTTGCTGATGGCCGGCTTGCGCCCGGTGATCTGCGACAAATCCCTGGCGGCATCTTCCAGCGCGCCCTTTTCCAGCGAGGCGCTCACGCCCATGTTCACGACAATCTTCACGAGCTTCGGAACCTGGTGGACGTTCTTGTAGTTGTGCTTTTCCTTCAGGGCCGGCACTACTTCGTTCTTATATTTTTCGTAAAGTCTGGCTTTCATTATTTTTGCGTCACGGATTTTGCCGTGACAAATCTTTTAGTTCGCCGCCGCCGGAACCGCGCCGCGTTTCGCCGCGCGGGCGTCAAAATCCGTTGCCATCATCACGTTGGAAACGTGGATCGAGCCTTCGCGCTCGACGATCGCACCCTGCGGATGCTGCTGGCTCTTCGCCGTGTGGCGCTTGATGATCTGCAAACCCTCGACGATGACGCGCTGCTTGTCCGACATCACGGCGATGATCTTGCCGCGCTTGCCTTTTTCCTTGCCGGCCAGCACCACCACCTCGTCGCCTTTTTTTACATGAAACTTCATAAAATTTTAGAGCACTTCGGGCGCGAGCGAGATGATCTTCATGAACTTTTTGTCGCGCAGCTCGCGGGCCACCGGGCCGAAAATACGCGTCCCCTTCGGGTTCATCTCCTTGTCAATGATCACGCAGGCATTGCGGTCAAAACGCAGATACGAACCGTCGGGGCGCGGAATGATCTGCCGCGTGCGGACGACCACCGCGTCATGAACCTCGCCCTTTTTCACCGTGCCATCCGGCGCGGCGACCTTGACGTGAACCTTGATGACGTCGCCGATTCCGGCATAACGCTGGTTGCGGCCCGTGACACCGATGTTCCAAACAATCTTGGCACCCGTGTTGTCCGCCACATCCAAACTGGAACGAATTTGCAACATAAAATCTTATCAGACCGCCACCGGGGTTTCCTGCACGGCGCGCTCGACGACTTCCACCAGCCGCCAGCACTTGGTTTTCGACAACGGCCGGGTCTCCTCAATGCGCACGCGGTCGCCGACCTTCGCCTCGTTCTTTTCGTCGTGCGCGTAAAGCTTCTTGTAAGCCGTGACAATCTTCTTGTATTGCGCGTGCGGAAAACGGCGCTCCACTTTGACGACAATGGTCTTCGCCATCTTGTTCGAGACGACTTCGCCGACGCGTTCCTTGCGGTTGCCGCGTTTCACTTCCGGTTGTTTGATCGTTTCAGCCATACAAAAAATTAAGCCGCCTTGTTCCGCAGTTGCGACATCCGCGTCTCGATGCGCGCGATGTCCTTGCGCAGCGTGCGCAGCCGCGCCGGTTTCTCAAGCTGCGCGCTCGCCTGCTGCAGGCGCAGGTTGAACATTTCGTGGCGCAGGTCGCGGCTCTTGGCCGATAGCTCAACCAGCGTCATGTCTTTGGATTCAGCAAATTTCATATCCGTTTAATTCGCGTGTTGGTGCCGCGACACAAATTTCGTTTTGATCGGCAGCTTCGTGGCCGCCAGGCGCATGGACTCGCGCGCGATCGCTTCCGTCACGCCGTCCACCTCGAACAGCACGTTCGCCGGACGGATGACCGCCACCCAGCCTTCGAGCGGCGCCTTGCCCTTGCCCATCCGGGTTTCGAGCGGCTTCTTCGTGAAAGACTTTTGCGGGAAAATGCGGACCCACAATTTTCCGTGGCGCTTCATGTTGCGGGTGATCGCCACGCGCGCCGCCTCGATCTGCTTGGCGTCCATCCAGCAACGTTCCAGCGCCATTAGACCATATTCGCCGAACGCCACCGTGTGGCCGCGCGTCGCCAGGCCCGTGCGGCTGCCACGGTGCATCTTGCGAAACTTCACTCTTGCGGGTTGCATTGCCATAACAAAAATCTTTTTCTAAAAATCAGCTAACAACGGTTTCAGCCGGCGCCGGCGCGGGCGGCACAATCGGCGTCGCCACCACGGTTTTCTTCGGCTTGTTCTCGCCTTTACAAATCCAGCATTTCACGCCGAGCTTGCCGTAAACCGTCAGCGCTTCCGCAAAACCATAATCAATGTCCGCGCGCAACGTGTGCAATGGCACGCGACCCCAGTGATACAATTCCGTGCGCGCCAGTTCCGCGCCGCCCAAACGGCCGGCGCAGCGGATCTTGATGCCTTCCGCACCGAAATCCTTGGCGGTCTGCAAAGCTTTTTTCATCGCCCGGCGGAATGACACGCGGCGCTCCATCTGCAACGCGATATTTTCCGCGACGAGCTGCGCGTCGAGTTCTGGCGTTTTGACCTCGACAATGTCCACGTAAACTTCCTTGCCGGTCATCTTGCTCAAATCTTCCTTGAGCTTGTCAATTTCCGAACCCTTGCGGCCGATGACCACGCCCGGCCGGGCCGTCATAATGGTGACGCGGCAGCGGCTCGTCGCGCGTTCAATCAAAATTTTTGGCACCGACGCCCCTTCGAGCTTCTTTTTCAAGAAGTCGCGGATTTTGCGGTCTTCGGTCAGAAGCGCGCCAAATTCTTTTTTGTTGGCATACCACTTCGAGCGCCAGTCCTTGTTGACCCCGACGCGCAAACCGATTGGATTTGTTTTTTGTCCCATACCGATTATTCGTCCGAAACCGTGATTTTGATGTGGCAGCGGCGCTTGAGGATCGGACCGGCCGAACCGCGCGCCTTGGGCTGAAAACGCTTGAGCGTGGTGGCGGCTCCGGCAACCGCTTCCTTCACGCGCAAAGTTTCCGGCTTCAAATTCTTGTTGTTTTCCGCGTTGGCGATCGCCGAGCGCAGCACCTTGGACACGAGCCGCGCACCTTTGCGCGGAACAATCTGCAGAACAGCCATCGCTTCGAGCGCGCCCAAGCCCTGGACCTGCCGCACGACCTCGCGCATTTTCTGCGCGGACATCGGGACGTTTTTGAGAATTGCAAAAGCTTCCATAAAACTATTTGGCCTCCGCCTTGGCCGTGTGCGCGCCGTGTTTCTTGAACGTGCGCGTCAGCGAAAACTCGCCGAGCTTGTGGCCCACCATGTTTTCCGTGATGAACACCGGGTTGAAAACCTTGCCGTTGTGAACCGTGAACGTCAGGCCGATGAAATCCGGCGTGATGGTCGAGCGGCGCGACCACGTCTTGATCGGCGTCTTCTGGTTCGTCGCCTTCGCCTTCTGGATCTTGTCCAGCAGGCTGAAATCTATAAACGGACCCTTTTTAATCGAACGTCCCATAAAAAATTATTTGTTCTTCATCGGCAGACCGTTTCGCTGAACCACGATGAAACGGTTGGAGGATTTGTATTTGGCGCGCGTCTTGCCGCCCTTGGCGACAAAGCCCCACGGCGACATCAACTGCTGCCAGCCGCCGCCGCCCTTGGATTTGCCCTGGCCGCCACCGTTCGGATGATCCACCGGATTCCGCGCCATGCCGCGCGTGATGCCGCGATGACCGCGATGCCGCGTGCGACCGGCTTTGCCCAAAATAATGTTTTCGTGTTCCGTGTTGCCGATCTGACCGATCGTCGCGTAACACTCCTCGTTGATCTTGCGAATTTCGCCGGAGGGCAGACGAACCTGCGCGTAACCTTCGTCGCGCGACATCAACGTCGCCGCGCCGCCCGCCGAACGAACCATCTGTCCGCCGCGACCGGGAGTGATTTCAATGTTGTGAATCGCCGAGCTGACCGGAATCGCCTTCAACGGAAGCGCATTGCCGATTTCGGGCGGCGCCGACGGCCCGCTGGAAATTTTCGCACCGACCTTCACGCCGACCGGCGCGATGATGTAACGCTTCTCGCCGTCCGTGTAATCGAGCAGCGCCAGACGCGCCGAACGCATCGGATCATATTCAATCGCCGCGACGGTGGATTCCACGCCGTGCTTGTTGCGCTTGAAATCCACGAGGCGGATTTTCTGCTTGTGTCCGCCGCCGATGCCGCGCGCGGTCACGCGACCGTAGTGGTTGCGGCCACCGGACTTCTTGCGCGTGACGACCAGCGACTTCTCCGGCGTCGTCTTCGTAATGTCGCTAAAGTCCGCGATGGTAATATATCGCGTGGACGGCGTTAGCGGTCTAAATGTTTTAACTGGCATAATGACTAAAGTTTTTGTCAGCAACTTTTGAAGTTGGCAGGCCATCATTCCTGTCCCTGCTGGGAATCAGTTATCGGTCCGCAAACATGCTGTCCAAGCGGCCTTACGGGCGACGAGGAGCGCATAAACTATCAAACGCAAAATTGAATGCAAGCGTTTTTTGAAAGAATTTATGGTTGTCATTTCGGCGGCTAAAATCCCGGCAAACCAAATGGTATCGCCAGTCCAGCCAGTAATTTAATGCCGAAACTGCAACTGTTTGCTGACCTTCGCCAGCCGTTTTTCCCAATCGCCCTTGTGCGCCAGCGGGTCAGCGTCCGTGCCCCAGAGTTTTTTCACCATCTCGCGCTGCGGCACAAACGGACATTTCGCCTTCGGATTTTTAAAGCCGTCCTCCATTTCGCGCAGCGCGAGTTGCGCGCCGGTCATCAACGACTTTTATTGTCCTAAATTGTGAATTTAATTTGTGCGCCGTTCGTCGCCTCTCGAGCGCGCCCCAGCGTTCCGCGTCGGTGCGGCCCCACAATGTCGGCTGCGTGTCGAGTTTTTCCGCGAAAGATTCCACATCGCGATGCGGATCTGCCGCACCGGCTTCCCCTGTCCCGCCCATGATGCCGCGAAAAATTTCCTCCAGCGCCGCGTTGATGACCGAGTTGCGGAATTGCGGATGCTGAAAACGATGCGCGCCGCCGACTTCGGAAAAATCCTCGAAGCGGATCGTGAGCGACAGTTCGCGCGCCTGCAACTGCTCGCGACGCAACTGGCCGACCAGCCGCGTGGTCTCGCTCAACGCAAACGTCAGCGCCGCCTCATAATCCGGCTCGTCGTAAGGCAGCGTCGTGTTGCTGGAAATCGTCGTGCGGTCTTTTACTGTCAGCAGCAACGGCTCGTTCCACAGACCATTGGCGAAAAGCCAGAGCTGCGTTCCCCAGATGCCAAATTTCTGTTTCAGCAACGGCGACGGCAATTTCGCGACGTGGCCAAAAGTTTGCGCGCCCAGCGCCGCCAGCGCGCGTTGCCGGTTTTTGCCGATGCCGGAAAGTTCGCGCACGAAGCGGTATTTCAAAAATTCCTTTTCTTCGCCGGGCTTGATTTCGATGAAGCCGGGCTTGGCCGCATCCGTCGCGAGTTTCGCCAGTCGTGACGAGTTTGCGAGTCCGGCGGACACGGGAATGTTCACTTCCCGCGAAATGCGCTCGCAGATTTCGTGCACATATTCTTCCGGCGACGATTTGCGCCAGACGACACTGTCCATCGTCGTCAAATCCAGAAAGCCCTCGTCGATCGAGATCGGCACCAACATCGGCGAATATTGCTCCAGCACTCGGAACATCTTCGCCGAGATGTCACGGTAAGAATCGTAATGTGGCTTGCACAGCACTCCGCGCGGACACAGCCGCTTCGCCTCAAAGCACGCCATGCCGGTTTTGATGCCGAACTTTTTCGCCACGCGATTCGCCGCGATGACGATGCCGTCGCCGCGCCGGCCGCCGCCGACCCACACGGGACGACCGACCAGTTTTTTATCGAGCGCGATTTCGCAACTGGCGAAAAAACTGTCGCCATCCACATGCAAAATCCGGTTGTTCGTCAGCGTGCTCAAAGCAGGATAGATTAAACCGTCATCCGTCGCCGCGCCACGGCGAGTTGTTCACAACGGCAGTCAACCCGGCGATTTTGCCGGAATGGCATGGACAAAAGCTGTCCATGCCGATGACAAAAGATGATGAGCATTCCTGGATGAAATGTGTTTAACTACCAATGGATGGAACCAATATTCATCCACCTATGAACGAACTAATGCAAAATCTTCTGAAACTTCAAACGCTCGAATTCGACAAACCGGCGGTGTCTGACCTGGACAAACGCGTCGCGGAACTGCGCGTCAAAATCCCGGCACCAATTCTCGGGCACTACGACCGCCTGATGGTGCGCGGCAAAAAAGGCGCCGCCGCCATCAACCACCAGGTCTGCACCGGCTGCCATGTGCAGGTGCCGCGGGGCACGGTGCTGACGCTCATGCACGGCGACGATATCCAAATCTGCGAGAGTTGCGGACGCTATCTTTACGTGCCCGAATCGGTGGAATCCGCGCCGCCAGCCGCGGTGCCCGAAAAACCTAAGCTGCGGAAGAAGCGCGCAGCACTGGCGCATGCCGTTTAAGAAACTGACATTTAAAACAAAAAAGGCCGGCGAAAAATTCGCCGGCCTTTTGTTTTAGTATTTGAAGACTAGGTCAAAACAATCTTGTCGCCGTCTTTCAACGTGACGATGGCTTTTTTCCAGTTCGACGCGCGACCGGCCTGCGCGGTGCGCTTGCGGCGGGCCTTGCCACGAACATTCAGCGTGTTGACCTTGGTGACCTTGACCTTGAACAGTTCCTGCACGGCCTGCCGGATCTGCGGCTTGGTTGCGAGGCGGTCGGCCACGATGGTGTATTGGTTATACTTTTCGCTCTGGCGCGTGCCTTTTTCCGTCAGGCGCACGGTCTTGATGATTTCAAAAGGGTTCATGTTATTCTTTCGTCAGACGGGCTTCGACTTGTTCAAACGCGCTCTTGGTGAACAGCAATTTGTCCGGACGCAGCACGTCGTAAGTGTTCAGTGAATCGCTTGTCGTCAACGCAACTTTTTCAATGTTGCGCGACGCGAGCGTCAGATTCTTGTCAATGCCGGCGGAAACGACGAGCGTCGTGCCCTTCAAATCCAGCGCGGAGATCACACCGACGAAATCCTTCGTCTTCGGCGAAGACAATTTCAAATCGTCCACGATGATTACGTCGCCCAGCTTGAGACGTTCGCTCAAAGCCTTGCGCAGCGCGAGCGAGCGGGTTTTCTTGGAGATTTTCTTTGTGAAATCGCGGGGCTTCGGACCGAACACCACGCCACCACCCGCCCACAACGGGGAACGGACGGAACCGGCGCGGGCACGACCGGTGCCTTTTTGCTTCCACGGTTTCTTGTTGGAACCCTGGACTTCGCCGGCGGTCTTGGTGCAGGCGGTGCCGCTGCGTTGCGCCGCGCGATACGCGGTGACCGCATCGTGAACGGCCTGGGTGCCGCGGCCGTTTTCAATCATTTCGAACTTCACTTCCAGTTCGCCCTGATTTTTTCCTTTGAGATCTTTAATGGCAATTTTCATGGCGCGTTATTTCTTGGGTGCAGCGGCGGGAGCGACGGCAGGAGCAGCGGCCTTTTTATCGCCAGGTTTTTTCTTGGTGGAAATGCTGACCGGCGGCTTCCAGCCCTTCGGACGTTTCTTGGATTCGCGGATGACGACGTAATCGCCTTCGGCTCCGGGAATCGCGCCTTTGATGAGCAGCAGATTGTCGGTTTCGCGAACCTGGACAATTTCCAGATTCTGCGTGGTGCGCGTCACCTGGCCCATGTGACCGGGCATCTTCATGCCGCGCATGACCGTGCCGGGAAACAAACGCTGGCCGATGGCGCCGGAGCGGCGATGCCAGCCCTTCGCGCCGTGCGTGGAATCACCGCCGGCAAACTTGTGACGCTTCACGACGCCTTCAAAGCCCTGACCCTTGGTCGTGCCGATGGCGTCAATGAAATCACCGGGCGCAAACAACGTCGGTCCGACGATGTCGCCGGGCTTCACGTCCTTGGAAAAATTGCGGAACTCGCGGATGCGTTTCACCGCCGCGCCGTTTTGTTTCTTGATGTGGCCGAGCAACGCCTTCGACAGGCGCTGTTCCTTCTGGTCGTCGAAGCCGAGCTGCACGGCGTTGTAGCCGTCCTTGCCCGCCTGCGTTTTCACCTGCAGCACGCGGTTGGGGCCGCAGAGCACAACGGTCACCGGGGTGACGTTGCCGCTGGCGTCATAGACGCGCGTGTGTCCGAGTTTTTTTCCTAAAAGTCCGAGTGGCATGGTGTTTCCTTGAATCAAATTTTGATGGTGATGTCCACGCCGGCGGGCAAATTGAGCTTCTTCAATTCGTCCACGGTCTTGGCCGTCGGGTCGAGGATGTCAATCAGCCGCTTGTGCGTGCGCTGCTCGAAGGTTTCCTGGGATTTTTTGTCCGAGTGCGGCGAGCGCTGAACGGTGAACCGTTCGATGCGGGTCGGCAGCGGGATGGGCCCGGCGACGCGGGCGCCGGTGCGTTTGACGGTGTCGGCGATTTCGCGCGCCGATTGGTCTATGACGCGATGGTCATAGGCCTTGAGCCGGATTCTGATGCGTTGTGCAGCCATATAAAGAGCGATTGTATAGTTATGGTTGTGTTAAATTTTACCGCTCCCATCTATCAAAGCGGGCGCGAAATATAACAACCGCACGATTCCGTGCAAGAAGATTTTTCGGAAATTTTGATTGTCACCGGCGCGTGGCACAGATTTGACATTGTTTTGCTGGTGAAGCCGTAGGCTGGGTTAATTCAATTCCTTCCGCCGCGCGGCACATTGACGCCGCCCCCGCGTTTCCCTAATCTCCCGCATGGCCAGAAAAGCAGAAGCGGAATTAACCGCGAAGACGCCAAGGCGCAAAGCTGCCGAAGCAGAAAACTCCCTCTCCTCGGGGAAGAGGGCCGGGGTGAGGGCGGACAACAAACCCGCGAAGCCAAACTCCTTCCTCGACACCCGCGTCGTTTATTGCGGCGACAATGAAACGGCTAGAAGCGGAAATGCGCATGGGTATACAGAGCAAAGAAGCCGACAATCCCGATAATAGTCCAAATTAAATCCGGAGCCCACTGGAGCAGGACTGGACGGCCAGAGGTCTTGACTAAAGCCGCTGTGTGCCACAGACCGCTGACAGCGAAACAGGCATAGTTGATCCCGGTGTGCAGGCCAACGGCAAGCCAAATGTTGGAAGTAAGCGCGTAGGCTACGCTCAAGACTACCCCAAACATGAATCGTTCATAAAATTGCAAGAGATCAAACCGTTCGTCGGCCAAGTGTAACGCGGCGAAAAAAATCGACGGAACCAGGATCCTAATCGCCAGCGGGTAGCGCTCCCACAGCGCCATGGGAAAGGCTCTGCAGGCGCCCTCCTCCAGAACACTCGACAGCGTCAGAAAAAACATTCCGACGCACAAAACCCGCACGACCCCCGCCGGGTTAAAGTGCGCCCACACCCGATCTTCAACCTTCAAGCGGCCGGTGGTTAGACCGAGGAGCCAGGGGGCCGATTGAAGCAGAAAGCCAATGACCATCCCCAACAGGCAATTGACCGCTTGCGTTGATGACAAGGCGAAGCCCAGGGGAGGCGCTGTGTTCCCCGCCACTCGCCGATAAAGCTCGGTGGTAAACACGAGGATCAAAAGTGTCAGGAGCACGAAACCGGCGCCATCAATCGCCCCAAAAGGGTCCTTGAAACCATGAATCGTTTTGCCGGTAAACAATCGGACTAGATTTAGAAATGACCATATACAGGCAAAATGAATCATCTGCAGGATCAGAAAGGCAGACCAGGAGGTTATTCCAAAGCTGGCCTTCAAGGTAATGAAGGGACAAGCGACGGTCAGCACGGCCAGAGTTAGAAGAGGAAGGATTATGAAAACGGTCTTCGCGTTCCACGGAGAAGATGCTTTCATATTAATCGTCCGGAAGCTGGTTCATTCTCTTGCTCAAAACAAGATTTATCGAGTCAATTCCAGTTCCAGGGAGGCTAGGTTGATTGGTTGACCGCGCAGGAAATCCCCGACGAGCACATCGCCAAGAAATTGGTGTGAGGATTGTCCTCCCTCACCCCGGCCTTCTCCTCACGAAGAAGGAGCCACGCACGACGCGTCTTTGGCAAAACCAGCACGGGATTTTGGCCGGAAGGTCAATTCGTGATATTCGTGCCCAGCCTGCTTTAACTGTCTTCTTTTGCCCACCACCGGCCGGAAAAAGGGCAAATTTCGCGATTTTAAGGGTTTTTATCGCAAAACAACCCATTCTGACGATCGTCATCGTGACGATCACTGTAGTAATCGTGGCAATTACTGTCGTCATCGTGGCAATCACGATCGTAAAGATGACGATCACGATCGTCGGCGAGGCGATTACGATCGTCAGAATGACGATGACGATCGTCGGCGTCACGATCACGATAGTAAGAATGACGATTACGATCGTCGGCGAGGCAATCACTATCGTCAGCGAGGCGATGACGATCGTCGGCGTCACGATGACTGCCGGCAGCGACGCGATTGTTTGAACCGGTCAGTGGATTGCTTGAAGCCGCAAATGGACTTCGCAAACCGGACAGTTAAAAGCTAAAAGGCCGGACGAAATCAATCGTCCGGCCTTTTGAATTATTTAGCGGAGCGGTTAAGTGCGCGCCGCCGGTTTCTTGGCCGCCGCGTCCAGAATCGTCGTCAACACGCTGTTCGGCACCTGCTGGAAGGTCAGCGGCTCCATCGAATAGGAAGCGCGGCCTTTCGAGAGCGAACGGATGGCCGTCGCGTAACCGAACATTTCGGCCAGCGGCACCTGCGCGTTGAGCACGGTCTGGCCGTTCTTCGCCTCGATGCTGACAATCGTGCCGCGACGACGGTTGATGTCGCCGAGCAGATCGCCCTGATATTCGTCGGGCGTGGTGCATTCCACTTTCATCAGCGGTTCGAGCAAAATCGGGCCGGCTTTCTTGAAGGCATCCTTCAGCGCGAAAATACCGGCCATCTTGAACGCGAGTTCGTTCGAGTCCACTTCGTGGAACGAGCCGTCCACGACTTCGACCTTGATGTCAATGACCTGGTAGCCGGCATAAACGCCGCTCTTGATGGCTTCTTCGACGCCGTCAATGACCGCCGGAATGTATTCCTTGGGAATCGTGCCGCCGACGATTTCGTCAACGACTTCGACGCCCTTGCCTTTTTCATTCGGCTGCGACGGTGATGCAGGCGTGGCCGTATTGGCCGCGACCGCCGGACTGGCGGATAAATTTGCCTTCGCCTTCCGCCTTCTTCGTGATCGTTTCGCGATACGCGATCTGCGGCGCGCCGGTGTTGGCCTCGACTTTGAATTCGCGCTTGAGCCGGTCAATGATGATTTCCAGATGCAGCTCGCCCATGCCCGCGATGATGAGCTGGCTGGTTTCCTCGTTCGTGAAGCAGCGGAACGTCGGATCTTCTTCGGCGAGACGCTGCAGGCCTTCGGACATCTTGTCGCGATCCTGCTTGGTCTTCGGTTCGACGGCCATCGAGATGACGGGTTCGGGGAACGTCGGCGGTTCGAGCGTCACGTCAAAATTTTCGTCACACAGCGTGTCACCGGTGGTGATGTTGCGCAGACCGACGAGCGCGGCGATGTCGCCGGAGAAAACCTCGTTGATGTCCTTGCGTTCGCTGCCCTGAATGACCATGAGGCGGCTGACGCGCTCGCGTTTGCGCGTGCGCGGATTGTAAATGTTGTCGCCCTTCTTGAGGTGACCGGAATACACGCGGAAGAACACCAGCTTGCCCGCGAACGGATCGGTCCAGAGTTTGAACGCGAGCGAGCAGAACTTGCCGTTGTCGTCCGCTTCGACCTGGATTTTGTCCTCCGTGCCGGGAATCAAGCCTTCGGCGCAGGGAATGTCCAGCGGGCCGGGGAGATAATCCACGACCGCATCCACCAAAACCTGGACGCCCTTTTTCTTGAACGCCGAACCGCACAGCACGGGAACCAGTTCAATCTTGCAGGTGAGCCGGCGGATGGCCGCCTTGAGCACCGGCGCGGTGATCGGCTTTTCTTCGAGCACGAGGTTCGCGATCTCGTCGTCCTTGTTGGAGACGGCGTCAATCAATTCCGCGAGCGCGGCCTTGGCGCGTTCCTGATCTGCCGGAGCAATGTCCCGGATCTCGTAATTGAGGCCTTCGTTGGCCTCGCCGGGCCCCCAATAAATTGTCTTCTGGTTGACGACGTCAATGACGCCCTCAAAGCCGCCTTCGACGGGCTTGCCTTCAAACTCGCACGGGCCCTGGCCGAGCGGCAGGAAAATCGGGAAGGCATACGCGCGCAGTTTCGTGCGCATGTCGTTCAACGCATTTTCAAAATTCGCGCCGATGCGGTCCATCTTGTTCACGAACGCGATGCGCGGGACGTGATACTTGGTCGCCTGACGCCAGACGGTTTCGGATTGCGGCTGCACGCCGGCGACGCCGCAGAACACGGCGACCGCGCCGTCGAGCACGCGCATGGAACGTTCGACCTCGGCGGTGAAATCCACGTGGCCGGGCGTGTCAATGATGTTGACGCGATGCGTGATGTCCTTGAACGCCTTGTAAATCTTGTCTTCGCCGGGCTTGGCGCATTTCTGCGTCCAGAAACAGGTGACGGCGGCGGACGTGATCGTGATGCCGCGCTCGCGTTCCTGTTCCATCCAGTCGGTCACGGTGTTGCCGTCATCCACGTCGCCGATCTTGTGGATCAGGCCGGTGTAAAAAAGAATACGCTCGGTAGTGGTCGTCTTGCCGGCGTCAATGTGCGCGGCAATGCCGATGTTGCGCGTCCGTTCCATCGTATATTGACGGCCCGGCGCGTTCACTGATTTTTTGTTTTCGTCCATCACGGCACTCATCTTTTCAAAATCGTTATTAACCGACTAAAAACGCTCCGGCACCTTGCCGGAGCGCAAATTCAAAACCAATCTGGCACTACCAGCGGAAATGCGCGAACGCCTTGTTCGCCTGCGCCATCTTGTGAACTTCGTCGCGTTTGCGAATCGCATTTCCCTGCCCCTGGTAGGCTTCCAAAATTTCCGCCGCCAGCGCCGCCTTCATGGGCGTGCCTTTGCGGGCGTCCGCGAAATCCACAATCCAGCGGAGCGCGAGCGCGTTCTGCCGGTCGCTGGGAATTTCCAGCGGCACCTGATAGGTCGCGCCGCCGACGCGGCGGGCCTTGGTCTCGATGCGCGGCTTGGCGTTGTCCACCGCGCGCTGCAAAATTTCAATCGGGTTGCTCGCCGGATTTTTTTCCGAGATGCTGTCGAACGCGCCATAGACGATGCGTTCGGCGGTGCTCTTCTTGCCGCCCTGCATGATGGTGTTCACCAGGCGCGCCACGAGCGTGCTCTGGAATTTTCCATCCTTGTTGACCGGGCGGCGCGTTGCTTGTCGTCTGCGGGACATAGTTTCGTTAAAAAGTTAAATCGTTAAATCGGAAAAATTATTTCGCGGCGGGCTTGGCTTCCTTCGGACGCTTCACGCCGTATTTGGAACGGCTCACGCGGCGCTTTTCCACGCCGGCGGCGTCGAGCGTCCCGCGCACGATGTGATAACGCACACCCGGCAAATCTTTCACGCGGCCGCCGCGGATCAGCACGATGCTGTGTTCCTGCAAATTATGCCCCTCGTCCGGAATGTAGGCGATGACTTCAAAGCCGTTCGTCAAACGGACCTTCGCCACTTTGCGCATCGCCGAGTTCGGCTTCTTGGGCGTGCGCGTCATGACCTGGATGCAGACGCCACGACGGAACGGCGAGTTCTCCAAGGCGGGTGACTTGGACTTGTAATTGACTTTGTTGCGGCCCTTGCGGACCAGTTGATTGATTGTCGGCATTGCGTCTTAAATTTATTCGCCCAATATCGCGGCACACCTGTTCCGGTCAAATGGAGCGCGGAATATATCAAACACAAATTTCCTTGCAACATTTATTTCAACGATTTTGGCGGTGTTGCAGCCAAAACCACGTTTTATCCCGTTCCCGTTGGAAAATGCCGGCAAAAATCCACCGCCGCCGGCAGCAAGAAGGCGCTGGCGAAGAGGTGCCAGCGCCGTGGTAGGCTCGACTTGCTGTGAATCAGTTCTAACGCCGCCAGCAAACCGTGAACGGCCGGTTTCGTCAAAGGAGAACCGGCAACAAGCGGGTGACATTCTGGAAAACCGAATTCCGCTCAACGTTCGAAAGAATAAGTGCCCGGCGCCGACGCTACAAACTTCCATTCCGTAGCGGCTGCTCGGCAGAGAGCCGCCGGTTTGTAGAATTTGGAAATGCGGCGCTCTGCCGAGATGCCGCTACGGATTCATTGCACGCCGACGCGATAAAAATACGGGCCGCTGTTGGTTACCGTGGTGTCCGTATAGCTGGTCGTGCCAGCCTGACCGATGAGGTTGCTTTGAATGGAAGTGAAGGCCGGGAGATTGGTGCTGCTTTGCAAATAATAAGTCCGCGTGTTCACGCTTTGCCACGTCACCGTCACGCCGGAGACGCTGTTGGAAGGCGACGACAGCAGCAGCACGGAAGCCGCGTTGGTGGGAATCGTTCCGGCTATCCACTCCTGCCAGTTGTTCATGCCGTCGCCGTCCGAATCCGCGTAATCAGCGGTTCCATCCGCGGGCAGTCCATATTGCTGAAGCCAGCCGATGAACTCACCCATGCCTGCGCCTTGAAATTCATACGCGCCGATGTCCACGTTGCTGTCCACAAGACGCGGGCGTCCGTCCAAATCAATGCTGGTTCTGTTAGTGATGACAGAATTGATACCAGCATTGATGCACGGCGAATTGGTTTGCAACCGATAATTGCCATTGGCCAGATCCACAAAAGCGGGAGCATTGGTGAGGTTGTTGCCGCCTGACGCCGGAAGCGGAAACGTGCAACAATTGCTGAGCGTGCAAGTGCTATATTCAAAATTGTCCGGCGAGTTGTAGTAGGCGATGCAGTTTTTGGCCAGGTTGGAGTCTATCCCACCTCCCAAACCGATTACGGCCGAATTGCTGACGACTGTGCAGTTGATCAACGTGCAGAAAATCGCCCCACCCCCTCGATAACCCGCTCGATTCCCAATTAAAAGACAATTGATTAAAGTGCTGTAAGCCGCCCCGCCGCCGTCGCCGAAGCTGGAAGTGAAATTCCCCGACAGCACGCAGTTGATCAACGTCCCGTAATAAGCACCCGCACCCACGGTGTAAGCCGAATTGCCCGTAATGATGCAATTGGTGATGATCCCATTGGTGGACTGGCAATTCACCCCGCCGCCGTTGCTGCTTAAATGAGTTGCGCCGTTCGTCAGCGTGAAACCCGAAAGAACTGCCCCGTCGGGAAGTGCGACGCAACTGATGGCGCTGCTGCCATTGGTGGCGCCGGGCACTTGATAGCCCACAATGGTTGTGACTGCCGGGCCGTTTACGCTTTGCAGCCTCGTATTAGGAGGAATCAAGGCGCGAAAGCCGTTGGCGGAACCGTATTGATAGACTCCATTCGTAACGAGAACCACATTTCCCATCCCGGCAAAATTCAATGCATCCTGGATGTTTGTTGCTGCTGTTGCCCAACTGGTGTAGGGCAAAACAGGATTGGTGCTGTTCACATCCACATAAAACACCGAGGCGGGAACGTTGCAGGCAAAAAGCACCCAGCAGATTGTGGTAAACAGGATTGGTTGCCCTCTCATATTTCCCTTCTGGAATTGTTTGAACTCTACAGGTTCAACGCCGGGATTGCAATGACTTTCCGGAATTAAAACATGGCTTGCGTTGCCGAAGACTACTTGGCGCAAATCATATTGGGCGATGAGGACATTACCACCGTCGCCCGGCAGTGTTTTAGGCGGATGAGAACCACTTTACCTTTTTGCCACCGGCTCTCATCCAACGATGTCCTCTCCGTCTCAAGACTGGCGGCAAAATCATTCACGGCCTGGGCGTGGCCGCAGGTGTTGCGGGGGCCGGCGGCGGGGTGACGGTGTGGCTCGCGGCGATGTCCACAATGATCCGCGCATTGGTGTAGTCGCTGGCAAACTTCGCATTGTTCAACTGGGCGAGCAGGTCGTCCATCTGCACCAGGTCGGCATCGGCGGCGTCCATTTCGGTTTGCAGGTTGACGACCGTGGTCTTGGCCTGGGCGCGGGTGTCGCGCGGTTTGCTGCTGACCTGATTATAGGCGGCAATAATCCCGGTCAAGGTGAGCAATTTTTGCGAAGTGATTCCGTAGCTTGCGAGATTTGAGAGGTTGGTGCTGGCGGCGGCGTTGATGTTTTGACAGCGCTCGGCGGAGCGCTCGCCGCGCCCGCCCACGAGGTCGCTCATGGAATAATCCACGGAGGCGGCGAGGGTGTTGTTGCCGGTCTTGAGGGCGTAGGCGTGAACCGCCCGCGCAATGGGCAGCGCACAGCCGCACATCGCCAATCGCGCAGCCTGCTTGTCTTGCGTGACGCCGACGGTGGGTTGCGCGAGGGTTTGGGAGAACACCTGAATGTTGCTGATGCGGGTCTTCAGGTCGGTGTAGGCGTTGGCAAATGCCAGAAGGGTCTGCCAGACGGCGGGGCTGGCGTCGCAGATGCCCTCCACGGCCAGATACATGGAGAACTTGTTCATTTGTTTTGTGTTCACCCCGCCATACTATCAGTTCCATTTATTAAATGCTCACCGGATTTTGTTTTTTGTTTTCGGTTTTGGGCGTCTGCAAAATGGGCGTGGCGGCTGGCGGCACACCGGGACGGAATAAGCTGGCGACGCAGTCAATTCCGCCGAAATCGTCAAAAATAAGGGTTTTATCACGTCAAATGACCTGACAGCCGCGCCAAATGACCTGTCAACGTCACCAATTGAACCGGCAGCGACGTCAAATTAGTTGGAGGTGGCGATATTTGTTCAGTCAACGTCGCCAAAGGCTCCGCCAGTCGCGTTATATGAACCGCCAGCAGGATTATGAAAACCGGCAGTTGCGTCAAATGGCCCAGCAGACCGGCCGGATGAAACGGCGGCGACGTTGTGAAGGGCGGCAGAAATCAAATGGCTGGCTTCAATGACGGTTCAACCAAAGAAAAAGGCGTCCGGTTGCCCGGACGCCCTGTATGAATGTTTGTTGGCCGCTTACGCGAGCAGCGGATTTTCTTCCAATGCCGATGCCGGTGTCTCCTCGACTTCGGGTTCGTCGGGAACATCCACCAGCGCGCGGATCTTCGTTTTGCGATGGTAGTCAAAGCCGGTGCCCGCCGGAATGATGTGGCCCATGATGACGTTTTCCTTGAAGCCGCGCAGGTTGTCAATCTTGGAACGGGTCGCGGCCTCGGTCAGCACACGGGTCGTGTCCTGGAATGACGCGGCGCTCAGGAAGCTGTCGGTTTCCAGCGAGGCCTTGGTGATGCCCAGCAGCACCGGCGAGGCTTCGGCGGGTTTGCCGCCCTTTTTCTCGACCATCTCGTTCTCGGCCTCGAACTCCAGCTTGTCAATCTGTTCGCCCCAGAGGAACTGCGTGTCGCCGGATTCTGTGATGCGGACCTTGCGCAACATCTGGCGCACGATGATTTCAATGTGCTTGTCGTTGATCGTCACGCCCTGGAGCCGATAAACTTCCTGCACTTCGCCGACGAGATGTTCCTGCAATTCCTGCGGGCCGCTGATGTCGAGGATTTCATGCGGATCCACCGGGCCTTCGGTGAGCTGCTGGCCTTTCTTGACCATGTCGCCCTTGAAGACGATGACGTGGCGGCCGATCGGAATGAGATGTTCCTCCTCCGTGCCGGTCTGGATGTCCTTGACGAGAACGCAGCGCTTGCCGCGCACGCTCGCGCCGAAGTCCACGAGGCCGTCAATCTTGGAGATCTCCGCCGCGTCTTTTGGACGGCGGGCTTCGAACAATTCGGCCACCCGCGGCAGACCGCCGGTGATGTCCTTGGTCTTGGCGCTCTTGCGCGGCGTCTTGGCCATCAGGGTGCCGGCCACGATCTTGTCGCCTTCATGCAGCACGATGTGCGCGCCGGAAGGAATCGGATAGTTGGCCACGACTTCGCCCCGGTCGTCGCTGATGATGACCTGCGGATGCAAGTCTTCCTTGTGGTCAATGATGACCATGGCCTCCTGGCCGGTGGTCTCGTCCATTTCCTGTTTCATCGTCACGCCTTCGATGATGTCGTGGAACTTAATCTTGCCGGCCTTCTCGGACAGAATCGGCACGTTATACGGATCCCACTGGACGAACGTGTCGCCCTTCTTGATCTGCGAGCCGTCCTTGAAGGAGATGACCGCGCCGATGACGATGGTGTGGTTTTCCAGTTCGCGGCCGGTGTCGTCGTGGATGGAGATCGTGCCGTTTTTGTTGAGGACAATGTTGTTGCCGTCTTCCAATTGAACGACGCGAAGTTCATTGAAACGGATTTTGCCGTCGTGCTTGGACTTGACCTGCGGAACCTTGAACACCTGCGCCGCCGTGCCGCCGATGTGGAACGTCCGCATCGTGAGCTGCGTGCCGGGTTCGCCGATGGACTGTGCGGCGATGATGCCGACGGCTTCGCCGAGCTTGACAAGCCCGCCGGTGGCGAGACTGCGACCGTAGCAATGAATACAAATGCCGTGCTTGCTTTCGCAAGTGAGCACCGAGCGGATGCGCATCCGGTCAATGGCGGTGGCTTCGAGGCGCTTCGCCTTTTCTTCGTCAATCTCCTCGTTCGCCCGGATGAGGAATTCCTTCGGGTTCGTCGGGTTGACGATGTCGTCGCAAGCGAAGCGACCGACAATCCGGTCGGCGAGCTTGACCACTTCATCTTCACCTTCGTAAACCGCGGAGACCCAGATGCCGTTGGTGGTGCCGCAATCTTCCTCCTGCACGATCACGTCCTGCGACACGTCCACGAGCTTGCGCGTCATGTAGCCGGAGTCGGCAGTCTTGAGCGCGGTGTCGGCCAGACCTTTGCGCGCGCCGTGCGTTGAGATGAAGTATTCCAACACCGACAGACCTTCGCGGAAGTTCGCGAGAATCGGCTTTTCAATGATGTCGCCGCTCGGCTTGGCCATAAGGCCGCGCAAACCGGCGAGCTGACGCACCTGCTGCTTGTTACCACGCGCGCCGGAATCCACCATCAGGAAAACGGGGTTATATTCCTTCTTGCCCTGGTTCTGTTCGAGCGTCTTGAACATCACGCTGGCGATCTGGTCCGTGCAATGCGTCCAGATGTCCACGATCTTGTTGTAACGTTCGCCCGGCGTGATGACGCCCTTGCGATATTGTTTTTCGACTTCGTTGATCTGCTTGTGTGCGCCGTCAATTTCCTGGTCGCGCTCCTTCGGGACGATCATGTCGTCAATGCCGATGGACACGCCGGACTTGGTCGCCTCGCGGAACCCCAGCTGCTTGAGCTTGTCGAGCATGACCACGGTTTTCTCGTGGCCGGCAAACTTGTAACACTTCCAGATCAGGTCGCCGAGCTGGCTCTTGCCGGCCGAACGGTTGAAGAAGCCGAGTTCTTCCGGCCAGATTTCGCTGAACAAAACACGGCCAACGGTCGTCTCGATGATTTTTTTGGTCGCATCGCCATAGACGGTCTTGCGGTTGAAATCAGGGTTCGCCAGACGGATGCGGTCGTGCGTTTTGAGCGCGCCGTCGTCGTAGGCAAACTGAACTTCATCTTTCGTGCCGAACAACGGCAGGTCATTTGAATTCGCCGGAGCAGCCTTGCGCGGTTCGGCGGTGACGTAATAACAACCGAGCGTGATGTCCTGCGTCGGCGTGATGATCGGCTTGCCGGATGAGGGCGAGAAAATGTTGTTCGTCGCCATCATCAACAAACGCGCTTCCATCTGCGCCTCGACCGACAACGGAACGTGAACAGCCATCTGGTCACCGTCGAAGTCGGCGTTGTAAGCGGTGCAAACCAGCGGATGAATACGAATCGCTTCGCCTTCGATCAGCATCGGTTCGAACGCTTGGACGGACAAACGGTGTAACGTCGGAGCGCGGTTGAGCAGCACCGGATGGCCCTTCGTCACTTCTTCCAAAACGTCCCATACTTCCTTTGTCTGGCGCTCGATCATTTTCTTCGCGCTGCGGACGGTGTGAACGTAGCCGAGCTCTTTCAAGCGGCGGATGATGAACGGCTCGAACAGCACGAGCGCCATCTTCTTCGGCAGACCGCACTGGTTCAATTTCAGTTCCGGTCCGATCACGATGACCGAGCGGCCGGAATAATCCACGCGTTTGCCGAGCAAGTTCTGACGGAAGCGACCGCCCTTGCCCTTGAGCATGTCGCTCAAAGATTTCAATGAGCGGTTGCCCGCGCCGGTGACCGGACGACCGTGACGGCCGTTGTCGAACAACGCGTCCACGGCTTCCTGCAACATGCGCTTTTCGTTGCGGATGATGACTTCCGGCGTCTTCAATTGCAGCAACGTGCGGAGACGGTTGTTCCGGTTGATGACACGGCGATAAAGATCGTTCAAGTCGGACGTCGCAAAACGGCCGCCTTCGAGCGGCACCAGCGGGCGCAAGTCCGGCGGAATCACCGGCAGCACCGTGAGAATCATCCATTCCGGACGGCTCTTGGACGAATGCAAACCCTGCAACAGCTTGATGCGCTTCGCGAGTTTCTTGCGGATTTGCTTGCTCTTTGTTTCCGTCATGGCGCGTTCCAACTCATGCGCACCCTTGACCAAGTCCACGCGTT
Source organism: uncultured Verrucomicrobiae bacterium (assembly GCA_963738245.1). Taxonomy (GTDB): domain Bacteria; phylum Verrucomicrobiota; class Verrucomicrobiia; order Limisphaerales; family UBA11358; genus UBA11358. The sequence continues at coordinate 112,100 of CAVTWB010000009.1, read as the reverse complement.
CCAATGCCTCGCGCACAGCTTCCGCGCCCATCTTGGCGACGAAGGCTTCGGCACCGTAGGTTTCGCGCGCCTCTCGGCATTCGAGTTCGCTCAACAATTGATGTGCCTTCAACGGCGTGTTGCCCGGATCAATGACCAAATAATCCTCGTAATAAATCACGCGTTCCAAATGGCGCGCCGTCATGTCCAGCGCCAGTCCAATGCGCGAGGGCATGCACTTGAAGAACCAGATGTGGCAGGTCGGCACGGCCAGTTCGATGTGGCCCATGCGTTCGCGGCGGACACGGGCGAGCGTCACCTCGACGCCGCAACGGTCGCAGACGATGCCGCGATGTTTGATGCGCTTGTATTTTCCGCAGGAACATTCCCAGTCCTTGACGGGACCGAAAATACGTTCGCAGAAAAGGCCGCCCTTTTCTGGCTTGAACGTGCGGTAGTTGATTGTCTCGGGATTCTTGACTTCGCCCTTGCTCCAGGAGCGGATAGCGTCGGGCGACGCGAGCGTGATCCCGATGTAATCCACCTGGTTGACTTTTTCCAAGCCCAGCAACTCACGGGCGTTTTCTTTTGAAGTAGTCATACAATAATTTATTCCGTGGTCAAAGCCGCAACCGCCTGGCTGTTGTCAGTTGGATGTTCCGCCGGGTTGGTATAACCGACCTTCACATCGAGGCCGAGCGACTGCATTTCCTTCACAAGCACGTTGAACGATTCCGGGATGCCGGCTTCGAGCGAATTGTCGCCCTTGACGATGCTCTCGTAGATGCGGGTGCGGCCCTGCACGTCGTCGGATTTCACGGTCAGGAGTTCCTGCAACGTGTAAGCCGCGCCGTAGGCTTCCATCGCCCACACTTCCATTTCGCCGAAGCGCTGGCCGCCGTATTGCGCCTTGCCGCCCAGCGGCTGCTGGGTGACGAGCGAATACGGACCGACCGCGCGGGCGTGAATCTTGTCCGCGACCAAGTGGCCGAGCTTCATCATGTAGATGTAGCCGACGACAATTTCCTGGTCGAACACTTCGCCGGTGCGTCCGTCAATCAAATGCGTCTTGGCGTGTTCCGGCAGACCGGCTTGCTTGAGATAGCCGCGAATTTCCTTTTCCTTCATGCCGTCGAACACCGGCGTGGCGAACTTCAAGCCGAGCAGCTTCGCCGCCCAGCCCAAGTGCGTTTCCAAAACCTGGCCGACGTTCATACGGCTCGGCACGCCCAGCGGATTCAAGACGATTTCCACCGGCGTTCCGTCCGCGAGGAACGGCATGTCTTCTTCTTTAACAATCTTGGCGACGACACCTTTGTTACCGTGACGACCGGCCATCTTGTCACCGACGGACAATTTACGTTTCGACGCAATATAAACTTTCACCGACTTGACGATGCCGGCTTCGACGCCTTCACCGGCATCGGCGCGTTCCATTTCCTCGTCGTATTGCATCTGCAAATCGTCGAACTTCTTTTTGAACTGGCCGATGATTTCCTTGATCTTGTTGCGGATCGGCGACGGATCAATTTCGATGCGGTCATAAACCGTCGCGAGCTTGCGCAGCAGCGTCTTCGTGATCTTGCGGTTCGCCGGAATGATGATTTCGCCGGTCTCGGAATTCACCACGTCGAGCGGAATTTTTTCGCCGAGCAGAATGTTGCTCAACGCTTCCGTCAACTGGTCCTGCAACTCGTTCAATTTTTTCTGGTGGTCGGACTCGATCTGCTTCGAGTGCCGTTTTTCCTCGCCGGAAGAGGATTTGACCGTGCGTTCGCCGTCTTTCTTGGACGAAACTTTCACGTCCATGACGATGCCGTAGGTTCCCGACGGAACTTTCAGCGAAGTGTCCTTCACGTCCGCCGCCTTTTCACCGAAGATGGCGCGGAGCAAACGTTCTTCCGGCGCGAGTTCGGTTTCGGACTTCGGCGTGATTTTGCCGACGAGAATGTCGCCGGGCTTCACTTCCGCACCGATGCGGATGACGCCGTCGGTGCCGAGGTTCTTCAACGCCTCGTCGCCGAGGTTCGGGATGTCGCGCGTGATTTCCTCCGGTCCGAGCTTGGTGTCGCGGGCCGCCACTTCGAATTCATCAATGTGAATCGAGGTGAAAATGTCTTCCTTGACGATCTTCTCGCTGATGAGAATCGCGTCCTCGAAGTTGTAACCGTTCCACGGCATGAACGCCACGAGCACGTTGCGGCCGAGCGCGAGCTCACCACCCTGCGTGCAGGGACCGTCGGCCAGAACCTGGCCCTTTTTGATGTGGTCGCCCTTCTCCACCAGAATTTTCTGGTTGATGCAGGTCGCCGCATTCGAGCGCATGAACTTGCGCACCGGATAAACGGAGATGCCGTTCTCCGGGTCATGCTTAATTTTCTTTTTGCCTTCGGGCAGCTTGCCGTCTTCGGTGATGATGATCTGGCTGCCGGTGACGGACGCGACCTTGCCGGATTCTTCCGACACCAGCACGGCGCGAGAATCGCGGGCGACACGGTCTTCCATGCCCGTGGCCACGAGCGGCGCCTCGGTGACGAGGAGCGGCACGGCCTGGCGTTGCATGTTGGAACCCATCAACGCGCGGTTCGCGTCGTCGTGTTCGAGGAACGGAATCAGCGACGCCGCAATCGAAACAAGCTGTTTCGGCGAAACGTCCATGAAATCTACCTTCGCGGGTTCCACGTCAATGAACTCGCCGCGCTGGCGGCAGACCACGCGGTCCGTCGTGAAATGACCCTTGTCATCAATCGGCGAATTCGCCTGCGCCACGATGAACTGTTCCTCGCGGTCGGCGGTCAGGTATTCGATTTTTTCGCTGACCTTGCCGTGATCCACCTTACGATATGGCGTTTCGAGAAAACCGAATTCGTTGATGCGCGCAAACGTCGCGAGCGACGCGATGAGGCCGATGTTCGGGCCTTCGGGCGTTTCAATCGGACAAATGCGGCCGTAGTGCGACGGATGCACGTCGCGGACTTCAAAGCCCGCGCGGTCACGCGAAAGACCGCCCGGCCCGAGAGCCGACAAGCGGCGTTTGTGTGTAAGTTCGGCGAGCGGATTGATCTGATCCATGAACTGCGACAACTGGCTGCGGCCAAAGAAATCGCGGATCACGGCAGAGAGCGCCTTCGGGTTGATGAGCTTTTGCGGCATCATCTGCTCGATGCTCTGGTCAAACAACGTCATGCGTTCCTTGACGAGACGTTCGGTGCGCGCCAGACCGACGCGGCACTGGTTGGAGAGCAATTCCCCGACCGTGCGGATGCGGCGGCTGCCGAGATGGTCAATGTCGTCCACGCTGCCTTCGCCTTTTTTCAAGCGGAGCAGATATTTCGTCGCGGCGACGAGATCTTCCTTGCTCAAGATGCGCGAATCTTCGTCGTCCCGGTTTTTGAGGCCGAGCTTCTGGCTGATTTTATAACGGCCAACGCGGCCCAAATCGTAACGCTTCTTGTCAAAAAACAAACGCCGCAGCAAAGCTTCCGCATTGGCTGCAGTGGGCGGATCGCCGGGACGCAAACGGCGGTAAATATCCTTCAGCGCCTCTTCTTCGTTCTTTGCCGGATCTTTCTTGAGGCATTTGATCATGATGCCTTCGTCCACCGAGGTGTCCACGACCTTGATTTTGGTGATGCCGAGTTCGGCTATCTGCTTGACCACGGCCTTCGACAGCGGCTCAAACGCGCGTGCCACCACGAGACCTTTTTCCTCGTCGGTCGCGTCATGGATCAAAACGCGGTTCGGCAAATCTTCGAGCTTCTCGGCTTCCTTGACCGAAAGCTCCTCGATCTCATAAAACAGCTTGAGAATGTCCTCGTCCGTTCCCGTGGTGAGCCGGGGATTTTCCTTCGGCTTGGTGGCCGGCTTGGGCCGGTCCAGAAAACTCAACGCGCGGAACAATGTCGTCGTCAGAAATTTCCGGCGGCGTTTTTTGCGGTCGAGATAAATGTAAAGCAGGTCGCTCGTGTCGAACTGCGCCTCATACCACGAGCCGCGGTCGGGAATGACGCGGAAGCTGTGCAGCAATTTCCCATTCGGATGCTGCGCGGCCTCGAACGCGATGCCCGGCGAGCGGTGCAATTGCGAAACCACGACGCGCTCCGCGCCGTTGATGACGAACGTGCCCTGAGGCGTCATCAGGGGCAGCTCGCCCATGAACACTTTTTCTTCCTTGCCGCTCTTGGCCTCTTCCTTGAGAAGAAAAGTGACGTAAAGCGGCGCGCCATAGGTCAGGCCTTCGCGCAGGCATTCCAGCCAGTCGAGTTTCGGCGCGCCGATGTCGTAGGACTTGTAATCGAGCACGCATTTGCCATCGTAGCTTTCGATGGGGAACACTTCGCGGAAAACAGATTCCAGACCGGCGTTCTTGTCGCGTTTCCCGGTGGCGTCGGCTTGCAGGAATTCCTGGTAGGAATTCGTCTGCAGTTCAATCATGTTCGGCGGCACGACAATCTCTTTGATTTTGCCGAAGTTGATACGTTCTGTGACTCGCGATGGCATTTGGACTTTCTGGTTTGGCCCGGCAACAGCGCCGGACCGGTAAATTTACTTAACGACACAAGGCAAGCCCGCCGCGTTCAACGACGAACCTGCCGAAACAAAAACCGATTTTACGAACCCGATTTGATGACTCAAAATTCAAATAAACTGCACCCGCTGTTTGGCGGGAAAGGGGCGACGGCAACAGCGCCGCCGCCCCGGTAATTCCACAATTACTTGACTTCCACTTTCGCGCCAGCTTCTTCCAGCTTTTTCTTGGCGGCGTCAGAGTCAGCCTTGTTCGCGCCTTCCAGCACGGGCTTCGGAGCGCCTTCGACCAGCGCCTTGGCTTCCGCCAAACCAAGGCCGGCCTTGATTTCGCGCACGGCTTTGATGGCTGCGATTTTCTTGTCCGCCGGAGCCGAAACGAGGATCACGTCAAACGTGTCCTTCGCGGCAGCCGCCGGAGCGGCAGCACCGCCGGCAGCACCGCCGGCAGCCGCAACCGCGACGGGCGCGGCGGCGGAAACGCCCCACTTGGTTTCCAGTTGTTTCACGAGGTCGGCGGCTTCCAAGACCGTCAACTTGCTCAATTCTTCCACGATGTTTGCGATGTCAGCCATATTACTTTTCTTTCTGTCGTCTCGTCGTCCGCCGCGGCCCCGGCGAATTTCAGTTCACGGCCTGCAAACCGACGATTTACGTTGTTGTTGTTTGTTTGTTTCTCCGGTTTGAAATTTCAAACCTCAAACCGGAAATTGTTTATGCCTTTTCGGACTTGGCCTTGATGACCTGCGCCAACTGCGACGCCGGCGTGTTGATCAAAACCGCCAGCTTCGTCGCCGGAGCAACGAGCAGGCCGAGAATCTTCGCGCGCAGCACGTCCAGGCTCGGCAAATCCGCCAGGGCGAGAATACCGGCTTCTTCGAGCCGCTGGTTGTTCAAGAAACCAAATTTGATTTTCAGCTTGTCGAACTCCGCGCCGAAATTTTTCAACGCTTTCGCGGCGGCGGAAATGTCCTTCTGCCCGGTCACGACCGCCATCTGGCCGGCGAGCGAGCCGTTCAATTCCGCCACGCCGGCTTCCTTCGCGGCGACGCGGAAGATGGAATTCTTCACGACATGGATTTCCGCACCCGCCGATTGCAGGCGCTTCCGCAATTCGGTCAGATGGGCGACCTTCAGACCTTTATAACCGACCACAATGAAGAACGGCGAGGCGTTCAACCGTGTGGCGTATTCCTTCGTCAATAATTGTTTTTCAGCACGCATGGGAAAAAATGGGTTAATTGTTTGCGAACTCGCGGATGTCCACTCGCACGGGCGGACTCATCGTCGCCGACAGCGTGCATGAATTGATGAACGTTCCCTTGACGCTCGTCGGACGCGCCTTTGCGACGGCCTCGATGACCGCGCGCGCATTTTCTTCGATCTGTTCCGGCTTGAACGAAGCCTTGCCCACGATGACGTGAACATTTCCGGCCTTGTCCGTCTTGAATTCGACGCGGCCGGCTTTGACTTCTTTCACAGCCTTGGCCGTGTCTTCCGTCACCGTGCCGGTTTTCGGATTCGGCATCAGGCCGCGCGGTCCAAGCACCTTGCCCAGCTTGCGGACTTCAATCATCGCTTCCGGCGTGGCAATGGCCACGTCGAAATCCGACCAGCCGCCCTGGCATTTTTGAATCATGTCCTCGAAGCCGACGTTTTCCGCGCCGGCGGATTTCGCGGCGTCCGCCGCGTTGCCTTTGGCGAAAACCAGGACGCGCACCGTCTTGCCGCTGCCGTGCGGAAGCGGAACCGTGCCGCGAACCATCTGGTCGGACTGCTTCGGATCCACGCCGAGGCGGAACGCGAGATCAATCGTCTCGTTAAATTTTGCTTTCGGGAACTTGGCGAGGACGCCGACGGCGTCCTTCAGCGGATACGCTTTTTTGGCGTCCACAACTTCGAGTGCTTTCTTGAATCGTTTACTGGGCATTTTGTTTGGTGCGGTGCAAGCGAGCTTTTGGCTCTCCCGCGGTTTGTTTTTATTTATCCTACAACTTCAATTCCCATGCTGCGCGCGGTGCCGGAGATGATCCGGACGGCAGCGTCTTCCGTGGAATAATTCATGTCCTTGGACTTCATCTTGATGATGTCCAAAATCTGTTTGCGCGTCACCTTGCCGACCTTGTCCTTGTTCGGCACTTTCGAGCCGGCGGTGATGCCTGCGGCCTTCTTCAGCAAAATGGACGCCGGCGGCGACTTGGTGATGAACGTGAACGACTTGTCCTGGTAAACCGTGATGACGACGGGAATCACCAGCCCCGCGTCATTTTTGGTCACCGCGTTAAATTCCTTGCAGAACGCCATGATGTTGACGCCGTGCTGGCCGAGCGACGGGCCGACGGGCGGCGCGGGATTGGCCTGACCGGCGGCAATCTGCAATTTGATCTGTCCTGTAATTTTCTTCGCCATAAATTTTTAAGCTTTCTCGACTTGCCAATATTCCAGCTCCACCGGCGTGTTGCGTCCGAAAATGTTGACGGTGACTTTCAGCTTGCCGCGATCCGGATCAATCTCCTCGATCACGCCGCTGAAATTCAGGAACGGTCCGTTGTTGATCTTGACCGTTTCGCCCACGGCAAAATTCACCTTCGGTTTCTCCGTCTCCTCCGACGCGGAAATCTGCGTCTTGATCGCCTCGACTTCGTCCGTCGGCGTCGGCACCGGCGGTTCGCCGCCGACAAATCCGATCACGCCCTGCGTTTCCTTGATGAAATACCACGGTTTCTCGATGATGCGGTTGTCTTCATCCAGCAGCACCATGTCCACGAAAACATATCCCGGCCACAGCTTGCGGTTGGACACGGTCTTCTTCTGGTTGCGCACCTCGACGACTTTTTCCATCGGCACGAGGACTTCCTTCACGAAGTCCTGCATCTCGTCGGTCTTGACGCGCTTCTCGATGCTGTCCTTGACCTTGTTTTCCTGGCCGGAAAGCGTCTGGATGATGAACCATTGATTGCGCATGTCAGAGCCTGATGAAAAAAACGTTCATGATGAAATCCACCGCGACGGTGAACCCGCCCAGCACACCGATGGAGACCATGACGAGCGCGGTGGAACCTTTCAGCTCCTCCCAGCTCGGCCAGGAACATTTTTTGAGTTCCTCGCGTGTTTCCTGAAAATAGACGGCCAGACGTCGGACCTGCCCCTGCCACCACAGGACGCCAAAAAACGCCCCAATGATGACCACCCAAACCAAAATTTTTGTCAGATCGTTCACAATTTTTTCCTAGCTTTGCCGGGCCGCAGCTCCGCGCAATTTCAATTTAACGCACTCACCGCCACCCAGCGAAGGCTGGCGGAGAGGGAGGGATTCGAACCCCCGTCAGGCTTTCACCTGAAGCGGTTTTCAAGACCGCCGCGATAGACCACTCTGCCACCTCTCCGGCTGGCAGGGCGTGTAGGACTTGAACCTACAACCAACGGTTTTGGAGACCGCTACTCTACCAATTGAGCTAACGCCCTATACCGTCAAACCGTTTCATTTTTGGACGAAAAGGGAGCCGGGGCATTCAATCCCCAGCTCCCGTGTTTCAAACTCCATTAAGCGATGACTTCCGTGACAATGCCCGAGCCGATGGTGCGGCCGCCTTCGCGGATGGCGAACTTCAATCCCTTGTCCATGGCGACAGTCTTCTGCAGTTCGACTTCCACCGTGACGTTGTCGCCGGGCATGACCATCTCGACGCCGGTCGGCAACGTGAGCGTGCCGGTCACGTCCGAGGTGCGGAAATAAAATTGCGGGCGGTAGTTGGTGAAGAACGGCGTATGACGGCCACCTTCATCCTTGGTCAAAACATAAACCTCCGCCTTGAACTTCGTGTGCGGCTTGATGGTGCCGGGCTTGGCCAAAACCATGCCGCGCTCCACTTCTTCCTTCTTGGTGCCGCGCAGCAAAACGCCGACGTTGTCGCCCGCGCTCGCCGAATCCAAAAGCTTGCGGAACATTTCGATGTCCGTCGCCACCGTCTTGCGGGTGTCTTTCAAGCCGACGATTTCGACTTCTTCCATCTTTTTGAGCACGCCGCGCTCCACACGACCGGTCACGACCGTGCCGCGACCTTCGATGTTGAACACGTCTTCGACGCACATCAGGAAAGGTTTGTCCACTTCGCGCGTCGGGAGCGGAATAAAGTTGTCAATCGCGTCCATCAATTCCTGGATGGCCTTTTCGCCTTCCGGCTTGTCCGCCATCGCCGCCGCGGAACTGCCGCGCACGACCGGCGTTTTGTCGCCGGGAAAACCATACTTGGTGAGCAGGTCGCGGATTTCCATTTCGACGAGGTCGAGCAGTTCCTTGTCGTCCACGAGGTCAATCTTGTTCAGGAACACCACGATGGCCGGCACGCCGACCTGGCGGGCGAGCAGGATGTGTTCGCGCGTCTGCGGCATCGGGCCGTCCGCCGCACTGACGACGAGAATCGCTCCGTCCATCTGCGCCGCGCCGGTGATCATGTTCTTCACATAATCCGCGTGGCCGGGGCAGTCAACGTGCGCGTAATGGCGCGTCGCGCTCTCGTATTCCACATGCGAGACGGCGATGGTGACGGTTTTGTTTTCGTCGCGCACCGTGCCGCCCTTGGTGATGTCCGCATAAGAAATCGGTTTGGCCAGACCTTTTTTGCTCTGGGTGTGGACAATCGCCGCGGTCAAGGTGGATTTGCCGTGGTCAACGTGACCAATCGTGCCGACGTTGACGTGCGGTTTCGTTCTTTGAAATTGCTCTTTAGCCATTTTATTCTCCTGCGTTAATGTTTCGTTCGTTGCTCGGTTCGTTGCTCGGTTCGTTTGTTTTTTTAATGGAGCCCATGATCAGGATTGAACTGATGACCTCGTCCTTACCAAGGACGTGCTCTACCAACTGAGCTACATGGGCGCACTCGAATCATAGTCCAGCCTGATAGCAAAGCGCAAAACGACAAAAAACCAATCCCCTCGCTCGTTTTCCTTGAAAATTCGAGGGGCAATCGGCTGTTTGACTTTTTACGGACTTGCTACGCCGGATAAATTAAGAGACGACGACTTTCTTGTCAACACACAATTTAATTATTTCTTGGCTGCCGGATCAAGCGCGTTTTTCATGTGTTGCCACCGGAATTTTATGCACCCACGACACGTTCATTCCGCCGGTTTCGTGGCGTTTATTCCTCGCTTGTGCCGGTGCCGGGCGGTGCGTTGAGAATCTTGCCGGCATGTTCAAACGCGCTCGCCAGCTCCTGCCGCACCGTTTCAATTTTTTTCTTCTCCGCTTCCAACAAATCGCTCGGCGGCTCGGGCGGCAGACCGAGAATTTTCCGGGCACGTTCCAGGGACAACTCGACGTTGGCGCAAATATTTTCCCGCCCAAGCCGATCCAAAAAGCCCGCCTTGTCCATCATAAACAACGGCTGCGTGTGCGGGCCGCTCAAGATGAGATGCTTTTTGCGCGCGTGCAACCGCTCGTAAAGATCTTCCAGCGCGTTTAGACCGGTGGCGTCCATCGCCAGAACTTTTCTCATGCGCAGAATCAGCACGTCCGGTTCCTGGCCGGACCGCTTCAAGGCCGTTTCCAATTTGTCCGCCGCGCCAAAAAAAAACGAGCCGAAGATGCGATACACCATGACGCCCTTGGGAATTTTTTTGCCGACGAGCGAATGTTGCGGGCCTTCGGTTTCGGAGCTTTCGTCCACGGCGGTGATTTGCGTGGTTTCGGAAACACGTTTGATGAAGAGCACCGCCGCCAGCACCATGCCGATTTCCACCGCCACCGTCAAATCCACCGCCACCGTCAGACCAAACGCCGTGAGGAATACCACCGCGTCGCTGCGCGGCCATTTTGGAAGGCGCGCAAAATTATGCCACTCGCCCATGTTCAGCGCCACGTTCACCAGCACCGCGCTCAACGTGGCCAGCGGAATGAATTTTGCCAGCGGCGCGGCGGCCAAAATAATCACCAGCAGCGTCACCGCGTGAACCATCCCCGCGACCGGCGTGCGCCCGCCGCATTTGACGTTCGTCGCCGTGCGCGCAATCGCGCCCGTCGCCGCGATGCCGCCAAAAAGCGGGCTGACGATGTTCGCGATGCCCTGCGCCATGAGTTCCTGGTTGGAATCGTGGCGGTCGTCAATCATGCCGTCGGCTACCACCGCGCACAGCAGCGATTCAATCGCCGCCAGCAACGCAATGGTGGTCGCAGGCTGGAACAAATGCTGGATGTTTTCCCAGGCGAGCGCCGGAATGTGCGGATACGGCAGCGCCTGCGGAATGCCGCCGAACTTGCTGCCGATGGTTTCCACCGGCACTTGAAAAAGCGCCACTGCCGCCGTGCCGAGAACCAGCGCGACAATCGAGCCGGGCACGCGACGCTGCCAGGTTTTCGGCCAGAACAAAATGATCGCGAGCGAACCGGCGGCCAGCGCGAGTGTTGACCATTGAAATGTGCCGGCGTGTTCGGCGAGCACGCGCATTTTGTCGAAAAATTCCGACGGCATTTTCTCAACGGTCAGGCCGAAGAAATCCTTGATCTCCGTGCTGGCAATCAGCACCGCGATGCCGGAGGTGAAGCCCATCGTCACCGGATACGGGATGAATTTGATCATCGTGCCCAGCCGCGCCGCGCCCATGATGAACAAAATGACGCCGGCCATGATCGTGCAGATGGCGAGATTTTCCGCGCCGTATTTCGCGTAGATGCCGTAAAGGATGACGATGAACGCGCCGGTCGGCCCGCCGATGGAAACCTTGGTGCCACCGAGCGCCGAAATCACGAAGCCGGCGATGACCGCCGTGAAAATGCCCGCCTCCGGTTTGACACCGGACGCGATCGCGAACGCCATCGCCAGCGGCAGCGCGACGATGCCCACGGTGAAGCCGGCCGTGAGGTCGGCAAAAAAATCGCCCGCCGAATAATGCTTCAGCGTGTCAATCAGTTTGGGCCGGAATGAAAATGGAATGTTCATTTACAGCAGCATCGGAAAAAATTCCTTAAGTTTGATTCTGCAAGAGCGGCGGCGGAATTCAAATCTTTTCGATTTGCCGAAATTGTCAGAAACAAACCATGGATTGTCCCCGCTAAAATAAAATTGCCGCCATGGTTCATGCCCGCGGATGCGCCGCGTCATATGCCTTTTTCAGGCGCTCGGTCGTGACATGCGTGTAAACCTGCGTCGTGATGAGATGCGCGTGGCCAAGCAGTTCCTGCACGCTGCGCAGATCCGCGCCGGCGTCCAACAGGTGCGTCGCATAGCTGTGCCGCAGCTTGTGGGGCGTGAGTTTCGGATCCAGCCCGGCAATCATGAGATAATTTTTCAGCCGGCGCGACAGTTGCAGCGGCGACAGCGGCGCGGCCTTGCTCGTGTCCGCGCGAAACACCGGCTGAATTCCGACCGGCGGCTCCAACAATGCCGCCCAATAATTTTGGATGGCGGTCAAGGCCGGCTGGCCAACCGGCACGAGCCGTTCCTTTTTTCCCTTGCCGCGAACGCGCACAATTTGCTCGCTGAAATCAATGTCCTCCACGCGCAAGCCACACAGCTCGCTAATGCGCAGGCCGCACGAGTAAATCGTCTCCAGCACCGCGATGTCGCGCACACAAACCTGGGCTGAAATCGGCCGGCCCGGCCCCTTTTTCTGCTTTTGTGTTTCCAGCAATTTTGCCGGCGCGATGAGCAAATCCTCCATCTGCTGTTTCGTCAAGAAGCGCGGCAGCCGCTTTTCCAGCTTCGGCAGCGACAGGTTTTTGATCGGCAATATTTCGACGACGCCGTGCCGCATCAGAAATTTGTAAAATGTCCGCAGCGCGGAAAACCGGAGCTGCACCGCGGCGCGGCTCAAATTATTCCGGCCAAGAAACCGGACAAACGCGCGGAAATCATCGCGCTGAAGTTTTTCCCAGGCCGGCAGCAACTTCCGTTCGGCCAGATGCCAGCGGGAAATTTCCGCCAGCGCTTGCGAATAGTTCCGCTGTGTGTAAACCGACGCGCCGCGATCCGTGGCGAGATGCGTTAGGAATTTGGAAATCCATTTATCTCGGATCTCGGACTGGGCTGGCGGCGGCGTTTCCATCGGGAAGAATTTTTAACCACGAAATACACGAAACACACGAAAGAATTTCAGGAATATATTTTTGCGCACTTACAAAACGTGCACATTGCGGAACGCCGGTCTCCGACCCGGCTTGTCTGAAAACATCAAATTTTCGCGCCGGGTCGGAGACCGGCGTTCCGAGTCGTTGGGCTGTTTTCGTGCATTTCGTGGTTTCAAAGAAAACCGAGGACGAGCCGCAAAAATTCCTCCGGCTGGTCGGCGTGAACCCAATGAGCCGCTTCGGAAATCGTTTTGATTTCCGACTGCGGAAACAGTTCGCGGATCAGCGGCTCGTCTTCGGCCTTGACGTAATTTGATTTGCCGCCGCGGATGAATAGCGCCGGCTTGGCAAAAGGAGCCAGCGCCGAAACCGGCTGGCGCAAATGGAAATAATTTCCCGCCAGACCGCGCAGGTTTATCTTCCAGAAAAATCTGCCGGCGGAATCGCGGCCAAGATTTTTCAGCAGAAACCGGCGCAGCACCAGGTTCGGAATTTGCGGCGCGAGCACGTCCTCAATTTGCTGGCGCGTTTGGAATTTTGTCAAATCGAGCGCCAGCAGCGCGGCGGTGATTTTTTCATGTGCCGGCGCATACGCGCGCGGTGCCATGTCGGCGACGACCAATTTTCCGACGCGGTTGGGAAATTGCAGCGCGAACTGCATCGCCGTCTTGCCGCCCATCGAATGACCGATGACGAACGCGCTTTCAATTCCGCGCGCGATGAAAAACTTTTCCACGTCGGCGGCCATGAGCGGATAATTCATCGCGTCGCTGTGCGGCGACTGGCCGTGGTTTCGCTGGTCCACCGCGAAGACATGAAAATTTTCCGCCAGCCGCAGCGTGATGTGATGCCAGTTGTCCGCCGAACCGAACAGTCCGTGCAACAAAATAACCGCCCTGCCCCGGCCGGATGCTTTGAAATGAAGTTGCACGCTTGGTAAATTCGTGGACGGGATTCCGCCGGCCAGTTTTATTGCACCAGCACCAGGACCACGGCGTCCTGCGCGGCTTGAACCACGTCTTCAAACTTGCGGTCGTCGGACAAATTTTCCGGTTTGAGCTTGAGCAGCCCGCCCGGCACGGAATCCAGCAGCGTCTGCGCGGAGGAATTTTTAACGGCGTAATTCACATTCTCCGGCAACACGCCGGTCGCCGCCAGCGCCGCCGCAGCTCTTAACTGTGCCGCGACAATGCCCACCACGTTGCCTCGCTCATCCACCAGCGCGCCGCCCGAATTGCCCGGCTGCACCGGCACGCTGATCTGGTATTCGTCCGGGTCATCCTGCATCCCCGAAAGGCTGCTGATATCGCCGCGCGTCAGCTTCGGCTGCCAGCCCTGCAATATCGGATCGGGAAAGCCGATGGTAAACACCGGCTCGCCCAGTTTGACGCGGTTGGTGGAAGCCAGGGGCAACGAGGCAAACGTCCCGGCCGCTTTCAGCAAGGCGACATCTTTCGTCGGATCGGATTGCACCAGTTCCGCGGAATACAAACCGTGCGTCGTCCCCACCTCGATGCTGGTGGCGTTGGCCACGACATGAAAACACGTCAGCAGGTATCCGTTGCCCGTGATGAAAAATCCCGTGCCCACGCGCCGGGCCCGGCCTTCCGCGTCGGCAATTTGCTGTTCATGAATTTTTTTTTGGGCCTGCTCGTCGTCGGCCCTCCATTGGGCCTGCCACTGGCTTTCCGCCTGCTGCTGTTTCATTTCAAAGGCCGCCGCGTTCGTCGGATTGTAGCCGAACTGTTGCTGCAAGCCGTCGGACAAGTCCTTGAATTTAATTTTGGCGATGCTCATCCCGCCATCTTTCGGCGTGTAGGCAATCACCAGACCGTCGGGAACCATTTTCTGCACCACCACCTCTTTGTAGATCACGCCTTCGCGCGTGACAATTTGGCCGCCGGCGATCTGCGGCGGTTGGCCGCCGGCGGCAGTCCGCAACAGCAGCATTAACAGCAGCCCGATAAAACAATTCTTTTTCATATCGGCAAAAGAGTTTACCCAGCCCGGCGGCGAGCGCGCTAATTCTCACCTTCGCGCGGCGGGAATTCAAACGTGATCTTGCCCTTCGCGTCCATCACCAGAAAGGCCGGAAACGGCTTGCCCGCCTTGGAAATGAATTTGTCGAGCAGATCGCTTTTGTGTTCGCCGAGAATTTTCCGCGCCTGCGCCGGCTCGACCGGCTGCTGCAAAATTTCCCGGCTGATCTTGAATTTGCACGCGCGCGAATCCTGTTGCGACTTCTCGCAGAGATAACCTGCTTCCGTATCAAAAACCTTGCCGCCGCACTTCGGACATTTGCCGACGGCTTCCTTGACGGTGAAATCAATCTTCGGCAGCGGCTCGGAATTGGTTTTTGCCGCGCCGGCCTTTCCTTTCTTCTCGCGCGGCGAAAATTCAAACGCCGTCTTGCCATCTTTTAAGACCAGAAACGCCTCGAACTTGCGGTTGTTTTTCTTCGAGACGAAGCCCTTCAGCAAATCCGTCTTGCCGGTCGCGAGCAGTTTCTGAACCTGCGCCGGCTCAATCGGCTGCTGTAAAATGATTTTGCCGGTGCGGAACGAGCAGGTCTTTTCCGGCGCGGCCTGTTTTTCGCAGACGTAATTCATGCCCGCGTCAAAAACATTGCCGCCGCACGCCGGACATTTGCCGACCGGCTCCTTGCCGGTGAAATCCACCGGCGCGCTCGCCTCGCCGTCCTTGTTCTGGTCGTTGCCAAAATCAAACTCCGGCTTGAACTCCGCGCCCATTTTGATGATGGCGGCGAACGGAAAACCCTGCTTGCTGCGGAAACCCTGCAACGGCCCGACCACGCCTTTGCTGATCAGCTCCTCGACCTCGAAGATTTCCAATTGCCGGCCCGCGACGATTTTCCACAGGCTGAAATCGCATTTCTGGCACTGGAATTTTTTGTAGTTCTCGTGGATCTCGCCGCCGCATTTCGGGCACGGCACGTTGAGCTTGCCGTAATCGCCCGGCACCGTGTCGCTCTCGTGCAGCTTCGCCTTCGCCACAATGTCGCGCGTAGCGTCGGCGATTTCCTTCATGAATTCGTCGCGCTTCATTTTGCCGCGCGCCATCAGGTTCAGTTTGAACTCCCATTCACCCGTCAACTCCGGCGAGCAGAGCTGCGGAATCTCCAGTCCGCGCAGCAGCGTGATGAGCGAAAATGCCTTTGCCGTCGGCTGCAATTCACGGCCGTTGCGGTGAATGTATTTCTCCCAGAGCAAACCTTCGATGATGGTCGCGCGCGTCGCGGGCGTGCCGAGGCCTTTGTCCGACATCGCTTCGCGCAATTCCTCGTCGTCAATCAATTTGCCCGCGCCTTCCATCGCGCCGAGCAGAGTCGCTTCCGAATACCGCGCGGGCGGTTTGGTGATGTTCGCCTCGACCTCGACTTTCTCCGTCTTCACCGTTTCGTTCGGCTTCACCGGCGCCAGCGTCGGCGTGTCGTCAGACTCCGCCGCTTCCTTGCCATAAACCGCGAGCCAGCCGGCGTTGACCATCACCTTGCCTTCGCTCTTGAACGGCTCGTTCTCGACGCGCGTGATGCGCGTGGTCACGAGAAATTCCGCCGCGGGATAAAAGATTGCGAGGAAGCGCTTCGTGACGAGGTCGTAAAGCTTCTGCTCCGGCTCGCTCAAATGTTTCGGCGCAACCGTCGTTGGAATGATGGCGAAGTGGTCCGAAACTTTCGCATTATTAAATATGCGTTTGTTTGGGCGCACCCAGCCGTTCTTCAAAATCGAATCGGCGTAGGTTGAATAACCTGTCACGCCTTCGAGCATCTTCAACGTGTCCTTTACCGTATTGATATAATCTTCCGGCAATGCGCGCGAATCCGTTCTCGGATACGTCAGCACCTTGTGCTTTTCGTAAAGCGCCTGCGCCAGGCCAAGCGTGTTCTTCGCGGAGAAACCAAACCGCCCGTTCGCCTCGCGCTGCAATGTCGTCAAATCGTAAAGCTGCGGCGACATCGAGGTCGTCGGCTTGCTTTCTTCCGTGACGATGCCCGGCTTGCCGAGGCACTTCGCCTTGATGGCTTCGGCAAAGTTGACATCCCAGACGCGCTCCTGTTTGAGCTGGTCGTCGCCGTCCTTCCTCGCAAATTTTTCATCGAACCAGCGGCCAGCATATTCGCCCGCCTGCGCCGCAAACGTCCCGTGGATTTCCCAATAATCGCGCGGCACAAACTTTTTAATCTTCTCCTCGCGCTCAACCAGAATCGCCAGCGTCGGCGTTTGCACGCGACCGACCGTCGTGAGATGAAAACCGCCGGTCTTGGAATTGAACGCCGTCATCGCGCGCGTGCCGTTGATGCCGATAAGCCAGTCGCTTTCGCTGCGGCAAACGGCGGCGTCAGCGAGCGGAATCATTTGTTCGTCCGTGCGCAAGTGCGCGAATCCTTCGCGGATCGCGGCGGGCGTCATGGATTGCAGCCAGAGCCGCTGGATGGGCTGCTTGGCCTTGGCAAATTGAACGATGTAACGGAAAATCAATTCGCCTTCGCGCCCGGCGTCGCACGCATTCACGAGCGCGGTGACATCCTTGCGTTTGATGAGCTTGACCAGCACTTTCAGCCGCGCCTCGTTTTTCTCAATGGGCAGCAGATCAAAATGCGGCGGGATGACCGGCAGATTGGCGAACGTCCACTTCCCACGCTTCACCTCGAACTGCTCCGGCACGGCGATGGTGAGCAGATGGCCGACCGCCGACGAGATGACATATTGGTCGTTCTCGTAATAATCCGCGTTCTTTTCAAACTTGCCGAGCGCCTTGCTGATGTCGCTGGCGACGGACGGTTTTTCCGCGATGATGAGTGCTTTACCCATTTGATGCGCCGCAACCTTGCGGAGAAATTTCCTTTTGTCAACACTCGCGAGAAATTGTTGGAAATAATTTTTCCCGCGTGGAGGGGCAAAAGTTCGGACACGAATTGCGCAAATTTACTCGAATTTGCCGCCTAATTTTGCGTCAGACAACCAAGCTTCAGCATGGTCAAATCATTACGAAAGGATAAAGCAGAGCGGAAGGATCAATAAAATCCAACCGGCTAGGCTGGATAAAGATATTTCGTTTCACCAACACGAAAGAGTTTTAGATTCGATGATATCCTCGCTGGAGGAAATTTTGATTTCAGAAACAAAAGGCGAGGTCAGACTAACTCAAATAGATGGGATGCTTATAAGGCGTCTTGTATTGGAAGAAATCAAGGGAAATCCTGATCATGGCATTGGATTCAATGGGCTGTTTATCGCATTCCATTGTTTCAGGTCAACATACAAGCAAATGAAGTCTGCAACAACCGTTAAGGTTGCGACCAAAGCAACGCGGGACGATCAGGCTCCGGCAAAGACGGGTCGGGATTTGCGAAAGGACGGGCGGGCTTTCCCGGCGGCGGACGACGACATGGCGCCGGACGGTGCCTCGTGGTAGCAGGTGGAGATCTGCGGCGAGGACGGCGACGGAAATCAGGCGACGCCCTTCAGTAACATCATTTCCTCCGGCCCGGTGCCCGGTGGGAGCTAGAACCACGCGGATTGGCTAGGTCCTAAAATAGTTATTCTTCCCTGCGAATTGACATGCGCAAAGGATTTTGCGGAAATGTCGCGCAATCCAATCACCATGACGACGCCAAACCAGACCATTTCCACCGAATCGCTGCAACACGAAGGCCGCACGTTCCCGCCATCGCCGGAAGTCGTGCAGCACGCGCTCCTCAACGCCGCGCAATTCGACGCGCTGTATCAACGCTCCCTCCGCGAGCCGGAAAAATTCTGGCTGGAACAGGCGCAGTCGCTGGAGTGGTTCAAGCCGCCCAGGCACGCGCGCAAGTTCAACTGGGACACCGCCGCGCGGAAAATCGAGCACACCTGGTTTGACGACGGCCAGCTCAACGTCACGGTGAACTGCCTCGACCGCCATCTCAAGACGCGCGGCCACCAGACCGCCATCATCTGGCAGGGCGAGCCGGAGGAGGACGTGAAGCGCATCACCTACGCGGAACTGCACGCGGAGGTCTGCAAGTTCGCCAACGTCCTGAAATCGCTCGGCATCCAGAAAGGCGACCGCGTGGCGATCTACATGCCGATGATTCCCGAAGCCGCCGTGGCCATGCTCGGCTGCGCGCGCATCGGCGCGATTCATAACGTCGTGTTCGGCGGGTTCAGCTCGGACTCGCTCGCGGGCCGCATCAACGATTCCGAATGCAAACTGCTCATCACCGCGAACGTCTCGCTGCGCGCCGGCAAACACGTTCCGCTCAAGGAACTCGCCGACGCCGCGCTCAAACACACGCCGAGCATCGAGCACGTCATCGTCGTCCAGCGCAACGCCGAGCCGTGCAACATCGTCCCCGTCCGCGACAAGTGGTATCACGAATTGATGGCGAAGGCTTCGGCGGATTGTCCGGCGGAAAAACTGAACGCCGAGGATTATCTCTTCATCCTCTACACCAGCGGCTCCACCGGCAAGCCCAAGGGCGTCGTCCACAGCACCGCCGGTTATCTGCTCTGGAGCGCGCTCACGCACAAATACGTTTTCGACATCCACGACGGCGACGTTTATTTCTGCACCGCCGACATCGGCTGGGTCACCGGCCACAGCTACGTCGTTTATGGCCCGCTCTGCAACGGCGGCACGACGCTGATGTTCGAAGGCGTGCCGACGTTTCCCGACGCCGGACGCTTCTGGAAAATTGTCGAGAAGTTCAAGGTGAATTCCTTTTACACCGCGCCCACCGCCATCCGCGCGCTCATCCGCCTCGGCGATGAATGGCCGGCGAAATATGATTTAAGTTCCCTGCGCGTCCTCGGCACCGTCGGCGAACCGATCAATCCCGAAGCGTGGATGTGGTATCACAAGCACATCGGCGGCGAGCGCTGCCCCATCGTGGACACCTGGTGGCAGACCGAGACCGGCGGACATTTGATCACTCCCCTGCCCGGCGTCAACACGCTCAAACCCGGCAGCGCCAGCAGACCGTTTTTCGGCGTCGAGCCGGTGGTGCTTGCGCGACGACGGCACCGAATGCAAACCGAACGAAGGCGGCAAGCTCTGCATCAAGAAACCCTGGCCCGGCATCATGCGCACGACGTGGGGCGACCATCAGCCGGTTCGTGAACACCTATTTCGCCACGTTCAAGGACATGTATTTCACCGGCGACGGCTGCCGCGTGGATGCCGACGGCGATTACTGGCTGCTCGGCCGCGTGGACGACGTGGTGAACGTCTCCGGCCATCGCATCGGCACGGCGGAAGTGGAGAGCGCGCTCGTGAGCCATGCGAAAGTCGCCGAAGCCGCCGTCGCGCCCATGCCGCACGACATCAAAGGCCAGGCGCTCTACGCCTTCGTGACGCTTAAGGACGGCATCGCCGAGAGCGAGGATTTGAAAAAGGAACTCGCCGCGCACGTCCGCAAGGAAATCGGCGCGATTGCCGTGCCGGATAAAATCCAGTTTGCGCCCGGCCTGCCCAAGACGCGCTCCGGCAAAATCATGCGCCGCATCCTCCGCAAGATCGCCGAGAACCAGACCGACCAGATCGGCGACGTTTCCACGCTGGCCGAACCGGGCGTGGTGGATGCGCTGGTCAAGGGGAAGCAGTGATTCCCCCAGTCCGCTTAAATAGTTTCTTTTTTGTCACATTCAGGTAATTGACTGGAGCAAGATTCACTACCAAACTTGTGCGCTATCAAGATTAAAAGGCTGGCGGCAGATTCAGCTTTCCACGTTTGACGGCAATACATACGTATGAAAAAGTTCATGCTTATTCTGGTCGCAATGGCGACAGTGTGTTTTCGCAAGTCAAATCCATTCCCAAGGCATTAAGCGGCACTGTATTTGTCCATCAAGCGGCAATGGCAGCATCACGCCGCTGCAAGACGGGGACTTGCTCGTCGTCGGACAGATTTATGACATGGAAGCGGTTCCAAATTCCGACTCTGTCTTCAGCAGTTGGCAAGGCGTCAATGTCTTTACATTTACTCAAATGCAAGTTGATGCCAGCGGCAATCCGCTTCCTCCACTTGTATCCATCGTGGCGTCACCTGTGCCAAATTATTCTTATCAGCCAATATTGGAATTCACCATGCAGCCTGAAACTGTGCTTTCAGACACTCCGAACTTAACAATCGTTCAGAGCTATGGTTGGCAGGCAAATTTTATTCCGGTTCCAGAGCCATCCATCATCGGGCTGATTACGTGCGGTCTCACGGCAATGTTATTTCACCGGCGGAGCAATTTCGGGAAAATCACCATGCGTTAATTTTCGGAATATCCTGAATGATTGCATCCCCCAGGATAATTTTTTTCGCGCGGTCGCTTTTTTCACGGTTCAGGCATTTCCGGATTAGAGGCTGCCATATAAATGAAGCTGATTTTCTTTGAACAAAATCGCCGCCGTGAAGTCAAACTTACATCTAACCGACTGACCTTTTGTCAGCAGCGACGACAATCTGGCAAAAGGCATTTCAAAATCAACGGGGCGGCGTCGCTGACCGTCCCGACTCTTTCCCTCCTTGCGCCGGCTCCGGCACATGGCCACCGTATGTCTGCCGTGAAATTGCATCGGGCTGGCCGGCTGGCTTGACCCGGACAGTCCATGGCCAATTTTGGTGCAAGTAGGACAAGAAATGGTGGGACATGCCCGCCTGAAATATGCGAACTTCAAAGCATGGCTTCCAAAAAAAACAATAGATGCTTGACGTTCCTGATGTCCGTCGCAAAAATGTTGTTTAATTTCGACGTTCCGACCGGCTATCAGGACGACACCGGTTTTCATCTCATCAAACACTGATGATAACGGAATCGGCGGCATTTTTGCCCCGTGATGGTGACGTTAAGCCGAATCCATGCAGTAGGGATTGATTTTTCATGGAGATCATCTGGTGAAAGCGGGTTGGTTCTCTACTGCATCGCAGTTGGGATGCGGGTTTAAAATCTTTGCCCACAGGCGACGCCACCCGTCGCGTTCCTCCGTGCGGACGACCAGTTTGATGGTGGTCTTGCCCGCCGGATGACTCAACCCGCCCGCCGTCACAAACAGCCAGCACCGCATGTTGCGCAGTGTCATTTTTTGCTGCCAGCCCAGATGGCGCTCGAACAACACGATCAGGTTGTAGATCATGCTCGCCAGACTCAACGCCGCCTCGCTGGCCCAGAATCTTTCCAAGCACAAGGTCGGCCGCGCGAAGCCCGCCTGCAGTTCCGTGATTATGTTCTCGCAGTCGGCCCGGCCGATTGGAGTATTCGGATAATGTCGTTTTGAATCATTTTCACGCTGGCTTTCACTTGGCTTAACTCCCAAAGAATAGCCTTTTCGGATTGGTTTGGTTCGCTTGGCATAATCCAAATCCTCTGCCTTCCCCGTCTTTTCTGGCAATCCAATTTGCGTTCGTGAAGGGCTTAGTCCCGGTCCGAGCGTGTCATCAATTCATGCGGTTGTTTATGGGGAATAAATTTGGTAGAATTAAGATTCCAATAATCCATGGAAGAAACCTTTGCCAAAAAGTTGCCGGCCCGCAAGCTGCCGGACATGGCGGTTTGCCGGGCTGAACACACGGAAACGTCATTTCACCTGGCTTATTGTCTGGTGGACAATCCGGTCGGCTGCCAATACGCCGAACCGTTTAAAATCAAAAATTTTTGCTTCCATCCAAGCCGCGAGGAGATTATTGCCAGAACCAGACCCGACCGGGTTTGAAAAGCGTCCGTTTGACTGCCCGGCCCCGTGCGAGCCGGACGGGCGGGTGCGGATGTGTCCATCAACCATTTTGCAGCGCGGAGCATTTGCCATGGACGGCGGATTGTTTCGGAAATGTTGCAGAAATTCCGTTGCATTTTTGCCGGAATTTGGGAAGTTCAACCGGACAACCTCAACCACCAAACTATCATGAGCAAAAAAAACAGTGGACCCAGACCCGGCGACTTTTGCTGGAACGAACTCGTCACCACCAGCGTGACGGCGGCAAAAAAGTTTTATTCCGGCCTGCTGGGCTGGAAGACCAAGCCCTTCGGCAAGGGCATGGCGGACTACACGATCATCCAGAAGGGCAAGGAAGGCATGGGCGGCATCATGAAATGTCCCAAGCCCGGCAACCCCGCCAAATGGATTCCCTACATGCTCGTGGCCGATGTGGACGCCACCGTGAAGAAAGCCAAAAAACTCCGCGGCAATGTTTTCATGCCGCCATTTGATGTGCCGACCGTCGGGCGCATCGCCGTGCTGGCCGACCCGCAGGGCGCGGCCTTTGGCATCATTGCGCCGAAGATGTAAGCGGTGGTCTTTTTAAGGCAGACGCCGGCGGCACCCGGGCCGGCTAAAAACGATGTGATGGGCGAACAGGAAAACCCATTCCTTGGCCTCAGTATGATCCCGGTCGCTGCCGCCCACCAGCTCATGTTTTCCATCCGCCCTTTGAACCAGCCAGGCCTTGCCGAAACGATTGAGGATCCTGCCCGTCTTGATGATGTGATTTAATATCATGCGCCCAGCTTGACGGAGCGGGTTGGACATTGGCGGCCCATACAAAAAATAATTTCCAACCAGTTTCCCAGCCTGACGCCTGCATGAAATCAACCACGACAACCACGGATGGACACGGATAAACACGGATATTTTAACCGCGAAATACGCGAACCACGCAAAAATAAGAATCCAAATCCTTTTCGTTTATTTCGCTTGTTTCGCGGTTTCCAACTTTTCCTCAAAACAATTCCGGCTGTCCAAGGCCCGGTTTAACCACGGATGGACGCGGATTTACAGGGCGGGTTTTATAACTGCCCCTTGAGCCACACTAAGATCAGAGGGCGGAAACTGTTGGCGGCTGATAATCCGCCGCCACATAAAACGGCTGCGCCTGCCGGAATATATCCGCGACACATTCCGGGGTGTCCTCCGGCGTCAAACTCAGGTTGACCTCATATTCCTGGCGGACCGACTTGGCCACGAGGTTGAAATCATTGAACACCGCCTCGTCGCGCGGCTGCATGAAGACCATGATATAATACGGCTTGCGCGCCGCTGCGGGCTGGCCGGGGAGGGTGCGGGTGAAAATCCAGGCGGCCCGGAAATGGTGATGCCGGCGGAACACCTCAAACATCGCCTGCACCAGATCCGTCGGATAATCCGCCGGGTCAACCTTGTCGAGCGTCAGTTGTTCCCTGGGGCCGTCGGGCACCGGCCGAAAGGCCGCCCCGCTGGCCAGCTTGAGCAGCGTTTGCGGCGGCAGGGAAATATTGCCCGTGGAACAGCCTCGATTCACCGACATGGCCAGGTTCAGTTTGCCGAGCATTCCCAGCACATCCGGGGCGGACATGACGCAGGGCATGTAGGTGCGTGGCCGCATCTTGGCCTTCTTCATGCCCTCCAACGCGCGCGCCTCCGATGAAAACACCGCCACCGCCACGCCCTTGCTGGTTTGAATCCGCAGGAACGGCATCGGCTGGCCTTCCACATATTGCATGTCTTGATTGGCCACCTCCGGGTGGAACGGCGCCAGCAGATACAGGTTGCCCGCGCAAAGGTTGGCGCAACAAATCCGGCAACGCCGCCTGGCTGCGTTGAAAGGCCATGATGGCCTTGTCCAAGTCATTCAAAGGAATGGGGATTTTCATAATTTAATTGGCGGAGGTTCATTCGGGGAGCCTAGCCACAGATTTCCACAGATGAAACACAGATTTTCAAAACGCGGCAGGGTGCGGGTGAATCTCAGACCTTCGCGCCCGGGGGCCACGGAAAGTCCGGTGCCGTGTAGAACGGCGGCGTCTGCTCCATCAGCTTTCGGTGGCCAGCAGGGGACTTTCCATCCAGTCTGCGCCAGATAAGTATCGTATTCCGGGCTGTGCCCGGCATGCACCGCCAGATTAAAATCATGATAAATCACCGCGTCGTGCGGTTCCATCAATACCCCAATCACATACCCTGGCCGGCTGGCCGCCGTCTGCCTCAATACCCAGGCCGCGCGGAAATTCTTGTGCCGCCGCATGAACTCAAACGCCCGCTGCACCACATCCGTCGGATAATCCGCCGGGTCCAGGGCATTCACGGTTCCCGTTTTATGCTGGCTGGTGTCATTTTCCGTGGGCTGAAACACCTTGCCGCTGGCCAGATCGCGGATCAGGTCGCACTTGATGGCGATTTCTCCCGTGACGCAGCCTTTATTGAACACCGCGCCGAAGGGAGTGCCGCCGAACATCGCCAGCAACTGTTTCGCCGGCATCGAACCGACCGAATAAGTGAGCATCGGCACGTTGCCTTGGCGCATGCCCTCCTCCGCGCGCGCCTCCGAAGAAAACAGCGGGCTGAACTCGCCGTCCGCATCCCGGAGCAGGGTGAGCGGAAACACCTCGCCTTTCTTCACCACCACCGGCTCGTCCTCAATGCCCACATGATAAGGCCGGAGGAACCATAGTTCACCCTTGATCACGGCCCGGCAGAAATCCGGGAACACGGCTTGCGACCGCCCCATCGCCTGAATGCAGCGGTCCAGTTCGTTCATGGGAATATTTTCGTTCGTAATAATATGTTTTGTTCTGGGATTGACCCGTCAACGGGTGACGCTGCCTGGCGGCGTTGAAAGGCCATGATGGCCTGGTCCAAGTCATTCAAGGGAATGGGGACTTTCATTAATCAATTGGCATCGGCCTTGCAATAATTCTAAAGGTTTTGATCGAAGGCGGTGGATTGCGCATGCTTAAGCGTATTTACGATAGATGTCTTGAACGATCTTCCACCCCGTCTTGTTCGGCCCGGCGAATATCAAATAATAGACGATTGCGTTCCGCGAATTCCGCATCGGCAGCGGATCAGCGACAAAACCAAAACCGGCAACTTTCTTTAGGCGCTTGCAGTAAGCATTGACCAAATCCCGGTTCTCGGTCTTGTCCATTTCCTCATCTCCGAAAAGATTTGTTTGTGCGCTCGGACGAAACATTGCGGAGTGCCACGAGCGGTCACCCCAAAAACGATCCATTACCTCAAGTTCGCCGGGTAAAACTGTCGCGGTGTCTTCCTGCTTGCAATTGCGGTTCATGTGATGAATCGGGAAGTTGATAAAAACTTCAACTGCCCGGCTGCCACCAGCCGCGCGAACAACCTCCCAATCGAGCGTGAGTGCATAAGGATCCAACACGCACAGCGCCCGCGTGCGCTTGGCGTATGAGAAACGCGGCAGAACAGATTCAAGCATCACTTCATTGCTGTCCGCGTTGTAAAATTTTACATCCGGGCGGCTGCCGACCTGATTTTTAAGAAAATCCACCTTTTCACCGTCGAGGTCTATAAAATGGTATTCATCAAATGGTGGCTGAACCCCCAGAGCCACCAAGGGGCTGCCCAAAACCTCTTCGCCGCCGGCTTTTCGGACGTGCAGGCCCGGCCCGGAAAAGGCGTCAATGTAACCGTGGCGAAAGCCGTATTTCTTGAGAATTCTGGAATACGGTGCGGCGTAATCGCGAAGTATATCCAACTTGATTTCCGACCACGGCCCGATTTCATCTAGGTTCATTTTCTTGCCCCCACCCGGTATTCCGTTTCCACCTCCCGCAGTAGCATCAACCTTTGCGCGGAATCCAAGACTTCCACCTCGGCTAATTCTGGAAATTCATCGTAAGTCTTGCCATCAAGCCTGCGACCAGCCAGCTTTTTCCGGACACCGCCCCATTGCTTGAAGAAAAAGGCCACATTGGCCTTTTGACACTGATCACGAATATCCCGCACCCATTCGCGCAACATTGGACGCGCGCCCGGCCCGCTCTCGCCGCCGACAATTACCCATTGGATGCCGCGCAGTTCAAATTTGCCGAGGTCTTCCAGCAGCGGTTCAATCGAAAGAAATGCAACCGTTGGTTTGGCGCTTCGCAGTTTGACGATGCGCGGCAGGCCGTGTTGCCGGTTCTCCACGCTCACGCCCCACCAGATGTGCGCCGCCTTTGCCGCCTTCCGCAGCTTGCCTTGCAGCAATGCCGCCATGCGGTCGGCCCGCTTCGTAAGAATTTGGTAGGTGTGCCAGTTCGCCGCCAGCATCACTCGGCAAACTTTCTCAATATATTCGTCCGGCACATCCTCATGAAAGAGGTCACTCATCGAGTTGACGAAAATCTTCTTCGGCTTGGACCAACGGATCGGGTCGCCCAGCTTTTCTGGCACGAGCCGCAGATCAAAACCAAACTCAAACGGATGGTCGGGCACGCCGCGAAACCTTTCCGCAAAGGTTTCGGCGTAGCAATGGACGCAGCCGGGACTGACCTTCGAGCAGCCACGCACCGGATTCCATGTCGCATCCGTCCATTCGATTTTTGAATTATCACTCATGTTTCATGTTCAATTTGCACAAATATATCACGTCTGGCTAGACAAAGGCTGTCCAACGCTCCGAACCGGCAACCTTGGCCAAACCGAGTCCCTTGGGCATGTTCATCCATGTTCGTTCGCCTGCGGATTCTGACTTTGGCCGCTCTCGAATGGTTTGCGCTGAGGAACGCTCATTGGAGGTGCTTACCCTTTGAGTTGTCACATTTACCAAGTGAGTTGTCAGTTTTACCTTGTGTTTTGCGGCTTTTAAAGACGTGATTGGCTCCCGATTAAAGGCCGGCGACATGAAGTTTTTGCCTCCGGCTGGATTTAAAGACCGGTTTTTGCCGGACATTGCGGCGGTTTCCAAGATTTTTCCCGCATTCCCCAACCAAAATGTCCAAGCGGCACAACGCCGCCCAGGCTCAACGCTACACCGGGCACCAATGGCCGGGCCGGCCTTCCCGCCGAATTTCGATGGAGGCGGACGCTGGCGAACGCGGTAGTTGCCGGTGGATTCCTGCCCCGTTTTTGTTTACGGGGTTGACGCGACCGATCCCATGGGGATTGAATCATCCAGCCGGCCTAATAGATGGTTAATGCTGCACTACACGGTAGAAACGGGATTGGTCGTTTACTGAAATGTCCACCACCGAGTTTGTGCTGCCATTACCGGTGGCCGAGGAAACGAGATTCGTCCAGTTGCCGCCCAAAGTGTCCGTCCATTGCACGTCGTAGAGACTTCCGCTGGTCGTGGGCCAGCTTATCTGAATGCCGGGCTGCACGGTGGCGGCCACCACGTTGGTCTGGCCGCCGGTGCCGAATGAAAGCGCAACATCGTCAATCAGCACGCCGCCGTAGCCGTTCAGAACCGCGCCCGTCGCGCCGTAGATTTTCAGGGAAGCGTTTACCGCCGTGGCCGGGGCCAGCAGGTTGGTGACGGTGAACTGCGACCAGACCCCGTTGCCGGCGGTAAACCCCGTCAAGCCCACGCTGCCGACCGTGCCACCGGTGCTGTTGAGCCAAGTGATGCCGTAGTTCTGCACATAGCTCACCCCGGAACTGATTTGTTTGGCCCAGAATGAAAACGTGTAGGTCTGGCCGCCAGTCACCGGAGTGCCACCCGCCTTGTTGATGTTTTCATCTATCTCCGAAGAGTTGGCATTGGACGCCGTGTTTGTCACCAAGAGCTGCATGCAATAACTGCCGCTGTTGGCGTCAGTGTTGATGCGGATGGGTGGCTGGGTGCCGGTGACGGTCCAACCACTGACGGCGGAACCGCTGCCGGCTTCAAATCCGGGATTCGCCACAATGTTGCCCGTGCCATTGGTGACTTCCAAAACCTGATATTGCGTGTTTTGCGACGGCCAGAGCGGATCAAAATAATTGTTCGTTGTGCCATTGCCCGTGACCGGCCCGAGCAGGTTCGACCAGGTGCTGCCGTCGGGGCTTGACTGCAAGGTCCAGCGTCATGCCGGTAGTCGTTGGGGGCCAGCTTACCTGTCCGCCCTGCTGAATGACACCGTCACCGGAACCGGCGGGGGTGTCACATAAGTATAAACCCGGACGTAATCCACCAGCATTTGTTGGGGAAAAACTGTGGTGCCATCCGGGTTGCCGGGCCATTGGCCACCGACGGCCACATTGAGTATCAGGAATTGCGGCTGTGTGAAAACCCAGGTTCCGCCGCTCGGCAAACTGGCGGGCGTGGCCGTAAAAAAAAGGTTCGTGTCCAGGAAAAATTGGATCTGGTTGGTGGTCCACTGCACGGCGTAAGTATGGAAGCCGTCGGCCAGAGCCGCTCCACCCGGCAAGGTATAAGTTCCGCCCACCCCGGCGCCGCCGTTGTAATCCCCGCCATTTTGCGGACCGTGAATCGTCCCGTGGTCGGTGCCCTGGTCGCTGACCTTGCCGATGTTCTCCATGATGTCAACCTCGCCACACGTCGGCCAGCCGACGGAATTAATGTTCGCGCCCAGCATCCAGAACGCCGGCCAGATCCCCTGCCCGCGCGGAATTTTGATGCTCGCCTCCATGCGGCCATAGGTCCACGACCCCAGACCCTGGGTCAACATCCGCGCAGAAGTATAATTCTGGCCGCCGTAGCTCTCCTGGTCGGCTTCGATGACCAGTTGCCCGCCCTCAATGCGGGCGTTGTTGGTGCGCGAGGTGTAATATTCCAGTTCGTTGTTGCCCCAACCTCCATTGTTGCCTGTGTCGAAAGTCCATTTGGTGGGGTCGGGCGAACTGCCGTCCGGCTGGTTGAACTCATCCGACCAGACCAGTTGCCAGTCGGCCCGGCAAAGCCCCGGAGTCAAAAGCATCAATGCCAGCAACAGGCACGGAAAAATCCGTGACGCGATTTTCAGTAGTTTTCGTTTCATTCTAAATGAGTGATAATAAATAGCACACCAATGCGGCATTGTCATAATATTCTTTATTTCCAGCTTAATGCATCATGGACAATGAGGAAGGACGTGATCTAAACCACAAACACGCAGCGGTGCCAGGCTGCAAGAATCATCAATTGCCTTGCCAAAATGAGATCTGTTTTTCAAGATGCACTGGAAGGACAAAATAAAAATCTTCTGCCTTATGAAACAGTATTTAACCACCGCCCTCGTGGTCGTGAGCATTCTTTTGGCCGTCGGTCTGGCCGCGACCAAGTGGAGCGACAATGCGCAATTGGACACGGCGACCGGCGCCATCAATGATTATTCAAACCGGCTGGACACGGCGCAGGCACAAATTTCCATCCGTGACGGCGATCTCCTCACCCTGTCCAACTCCCTGGCCGACTCCACATCGGCGTCGCTGGCACTTTCCAACCAACTGACGGACGCCCAGTCCACCATTGCGCTCGACACGGAACAAATCACCAACCTGAACCGGCAGCTCTCGGAACTGGAATCGGCCAATCAAGGTTTGGGCCGGCGCGTCATGGATTTGACCAACCAGATGACCAGCCAGATCGCCGCTCTTACCGGTCAAATCGCCCTGACCGCGACCAATCTGGCCCAGGCCAATAAAAACTATGCCCTCCTGGAAAATCGTTTGCGCATAGATGTGGCCGAGCGGGTGGTCGCGGAACGAAAATTTAACAATCTTTCGGAACTTCAGGCGCAAATAAAATATTTGAAGAAGAATCCAGCCGAGGAGATTTCCGCCGAGAGCATCTATGCCGGATTGGATGTGGAGGTGAAATCAAACGCGTTCCATGTCATTTCCCCATACTGACCCGGAACCCTGGCTCAGTCGCGAAATTCACGACCGACGCCCGTGAACCACCCTGTTCAACCAATCAAACCTTTTTACTCCGCACCAGTTCCTTCTTCTCCTCCAGTTCGGCCTGGATCTTCTTGCGTTCTGAAACCAGTTGATCACTCAAGGCCTCCTCTTTTTCCGGATCACGCACCTGGGCAATTTCACGGCGCAACGCGATTTCACGTTCGGCAATTTTTGCGGCATAGAGCGAATCCAGTTCCGCCAGTTCTTTTTTCTGGCCGGCCGTGAGTTTGGTGGCCGGAGCAGCATTTTTAAAACGCTCCATCGCGATTTCGTATGAGGACTTCATGGCTTTAATTATAGCACGTTTCAATCCGGCATTTCAACGAAATCGTTGAGCTACGGCAGACGACCGCGGCCGGGGTTTACGTGCAAACTCGTTTCGTCTGAATCACGAAAGCCGCGAACCGCTCGAACTTGGAATCAGGGAACACATCGGACGAACCCAACGGGATTTGATTAACAGCCTGGGTTTGCGAGGAAGGAGTTGCCATGGGAGTCCCAGCTAACTATTAATCTACCGAACGGGTTGCATTATGCGCGCCGGACGTGGATTCAACCGCTTGCATTTCTGCACTGTCCTGTTTGTTGGGTTTTAAGAACTCACTTCCGTAACCCGAACGGTTGAAGTTCAACTGCGGTTTTCAGGTTGACGGATTGATTGCGGCACGATGCGACGCAGCGGCGTGATGCAATGGAATTGTAAATTCGGGATGACAGCATTGGCGACACCATCCCGTTTTGATGTCACCGTTTTATGCGACTATTGAAGTTTTGAACAGGGTTTATTATTAATGCGTCACCGTTTTTATGAATCGTAACGTCACCATCGGCTCGGAACAGCCTGAACAAAAACAACTGCCAAGCCGGCTCCTGCAGTTTTCCGGCAGCGGCAATGTTCGGGCTCCGGATCCGGCATTTACCTTGATCGAATTGTTGGTCGTCATTGCGATCATTGCCATTCTGGCGGCCATGCTGCTCCCAGCCTTGAGCAAGGCCAAGGATCGCGCCATGGGAATAGCCTGCTTGAGCAACACCAAGCAGATTGCCCTCGGTTTTACCATGTATGCGGGTGACAACGGAGATGTTTTCCCGATGCCGACTGATCCGGCAACTGGTAAAGCAATTTGGTATGAAAACAATCAAACCTATAAAAATGCCCATGGAAAGCTGGCGGGAACAGAATGGTTTTATGGTGTTAATTCAAGCACTTGGAAGGCAAATTCAGCGGCTCCCTTGATGGCGAATTATCTGCCCAACAACCTCGTTTGGGTATGTCAAAAACGGAAGCGCGGCCTGACTTACCCAAGTGAGACAGGAAACTTTGATCCGAGCATAACGGGCTATCTTTCCTACGGGTTCAACGACATTGGTGTTTTTGGCCATTATGACCCTACTACAGGAGATATGGGCATCGGCAATACATTTAAAGCTTCCCAGGTGACTAGACCATCTGACGTGGTCGCTCTTACCGATACCAGCGGCTCCATTAGCCCCATTGGCGGGGCAACTGCTTCTGTTTGTCTGGACACCGTGTGGTCTGGTGGGGTTGACCTTTCAGGAAATACCATAGCGAACGGGTATAATGAACGCCTTCAGACCGCTTACGCAAAACATAATGATCGTGTAAATGTCATCTATGTGGATGCCCATGCTGCACCTTCCAAGCCCAGTGCGCTTACTTGGGGGCAGTTTTACAATAATTTTGGCAGCACTTCCGCAAATCCATTGCTCACTTCTCTTGGCAAGACATGGCAATCGACCGATCCTGTCAGCATTCCGGCGTTTGACAGCGTGCAATGGAATACCACGCCAGAATAACGCGCTGACGTCTACGACGGAAAATATTTTTAGTTAAAGAGGTGCGCAATTATTATCACAATGATCTGTCGAACACCTCGCGCAGAGCAGGCAATCGGGAGCATAGCTGTTGCTGATAATTCGGTATTTGACGACGCCGTCGCCTTCCATTACGAATAACCGGAATAAACCGCGCTCAGGCTTGCGACATCTTGAGGGCACCGGCGGAATTGCCGTTTCCAGCCGATTGGCGGTCTTGCGGGAACCGACCGGCGCGAAAGTGTTGAGAAGCAAAAATATGCTGAATTTTGACGCGGTAATTTTTGATATGGACGGCGTTATCACCAAAACCGCCGTCGTCCATTCGCTGGCTTGGAAAAGGATGTTTGACGAGTATCTTCTTTACCGCTGGAACAAATACCATGAACCTTTCCGGGAATTTACCCATGCCGGTGATTATTTGTCCTTCGTGGACGGCCGGCCAAGGTATCAAGGGGTGGAGGCATTCTTAAATTCGAGGGGAATAACCATTCCTTTTGGCGAGCCGGGAGATGAGCCGAAAAAAGAGACCGTTTGCGGTCTGGGGAATAGAAAAAACGAGTTTTTCAACAAGGTGCTCACAGAAGATGGAGTGGATATTTATGATTCCACCATAAAGTTGATCAAAGATTTATTGGAAACGGGTGTCAGGGTGGGCGTCGCCACATCCAGCAAAAACTGCGGGCTTATTCTTGAAAAAGCAGGGATAGTCCATCTGTTCGAAACTCGCGTGGACGGAGTTGTAGCTGCGGAACTGGGATTAAGGGGCAAACCCGATCCCGATATTTTCACCACCGCAAGTGATAACCTTGGGGTTAGGTATTATCGCGCCGTTGTCGTGGAGGACGCAGTGTCAGGGATTCAGGCAGGAGCCAAAGGAAAATTTGGCTTGGTAATGGGCGTGGCCAGGGAGAACAATGCTCATGAATTAAAGGCCAACGGTGCGGATGTTGTGGTTGAAGACCTTTCAGAAATAACCGTGGACGACATAAACAGGCTGATTAGTTTAAAACAGGCAGGTAAACCGGTGCAGATGTGAACCCATGAAAATATTCAAATGATAGCAAAACCACGATTAAGCTTCTGGCAGTTATGGAACATGAGTTTTGGATATGTGGGCATTCAATTTGGCTTTGCTTTGCAGAATGCAAATGTCAGCCGGATATTCGAAACGCTCGGGGCCAAGGTTGACAATATACCAATTCTATGGATTGCCGCGCCCGTATCCGGCTTGCTTATTCAGCCGGTTATTGGCCACATGAGTGACAAGACGTGGAACAAGTTGGGGCGTCGGAAACCCTACTTCTTGCTCGGTGCGATACTGGCTTCCCTGTCTTTGCTGGTGATGCCCAATTCGCCCGCGGTCTGGGTTGCCGCGGGCATGTTATGGATCATGGACGCATCCATCAATGTCACCATGCAGCCGTTCCGGGCGTTCATTGGAGACATGTTGCCCGATGAACAAAGAACCAAAGGGTTTGCCGTTCAAACCTTTTTCATTGGTGCCAGTTCGATTATTGCTTCGTCATTGCCGTATATTTTCACAAAATACCTCCATATTGCCAACACAGCGCCCGAAGGCCAGATACCTCCTTCTGTAAAATGGTCCTTTTATATTGGAGGCGTAGTCTATCTGCTTGCCGTTCTATGGACCATATTTAGCGTCAAAGAGTATTCTCCGGAGCAACAAGATGCCTTTAACGTGCATGAAAGTGACGCTGCAGCGAAAGAGGGTTCCGAAATCAAGTTGAACACCGGAACCTATTACGCTTCCGGTGCAGTTTTATTGATCTCAGGTTTAATAATTACCTATCTCGTAAAGACATTCGACTGGTATAACGGGCTTTATATCTTGTCGTTCGGCGTAGCCATTTACGGCTTCCTGCAACTGGCTGCCGCCAAACGCTACGCGATGGGCAAAATCGGCGGGATGGTCGAAATCATCTATGACTTGAATAACATGCCAAAAACCATGAAGCAGCTTGCCCTAGTGACTGTATTTACCTGGTTTGCCCTCTTCGCCATGTTCATCTATACCACCTCCGCCGTGACCAGCTTCCATTTCCACAGCACCGATCCCCACTCGGATCTCTATAACGATGGAGCCAATTGGGTGGGCATATTAATGTCCGTATATAATGGTGTGGCGGCACTGGTGGCGTTTCTACTGCCGGTTGTGGCCCGGAAGACCAGCCGGGTTGCAACGCACGTTGTTTGCCTGATCATCGGCGGACTGGGACTGATATCAATGGGAGTATTTAGGAATCCTGATTTATTGCTCATATCAATGACGGCCATCGGCATCGCCTGGGCCAGCCTGCTTACCATGCCGTATGCCATACTTAGCAGTGCGGTGCCTCATAAAAAAATGGGCGTTTACATGGGTATGTTCAATCTGTTTGTGGTAATCCCCCAAATTTTGGCTTCTGCTGTTCTAGGATTGCTGGTGCGCACCGTGTTTCATGGACACGCCATTTACGCAATCGTGCTGGGCGGCGCGGCCATGATTGTTTCAGGTATTTTAATGGTGTTTGTGAAAGATAATGTTCGAGATGCATAATTTGATATGAGCAATCTTTGGAAAGTAAGCACGGATAAGTTTACAAATGAAAAAGAAAGCATCATGCGCAACGGGAACGTCTATCAGATTGCAAATGGACACATGGGCTACCGTGGAACGCTGGACGAATTTGGCCCGGATGAGCTGGTGGGGATTACGCTGGCCGGCATCTTCGACCAGGTGGGCGATGCGTGGCGCGAACCGGTCAACGCCCCCAATGGTGGTTATACAAAAGTGACTCTGGACGGCAGCGAGATTTCCGCCATTTTCACCAAAATCAAAAGTCACCGTCAAAGCTTATATCTTGAAAACGCCGTTTTTGAACGCGAAACAGAATTCGAATCGCGTGGAAAAATGCTCACGCTCAAGTCCACAAGGTTCTTAAGCGCCGACAATCCCAATTTGGGCCTGGTCAAGTTTAGCCTAACAATTGACAAAGCAGCCAAAGTCAAAGTCAGCACCGGGATTGACTATAATGTGTGGGATTTAAATGGCCCGCATTTAATAAACCTAAGTCCCGAAATGGACGACGGAGTGCTGGTAGTTCATGCCCACACCCACGAAACATCCAAGAAAGTTGCCGTTGCCGAAATCGCCGACGTTAGTTTTGGAAACGAGACCCATGTCATCGATGACAAAAGAAATCTCCGGATTCTTGATCTGGATGCAGAAGCCGGGACAACATACACGTTTTACAAATATTTCTCGGTTTATTCGGATAATGATTCGGTCAAAGAATCGGCCATAAGCGGGGTTATGGAGGCTAAAAAGCTGGGCTATGAAACATGCCTGAAGAACCACAACGCCCAATGGGCAAAAAAATGGGGGCGTTGCGATGTAAGAATTGACGGCGACGACGAAGCCCAGTTAGCTTTAAGATACAGCATATTTCAACTGTTGATTGTCGCACCGGTCAACGGCAGTGGAAACTCCATTCCAGCCAGGGCACTATCGGGGCAGGCGTATAAAGGAGCGATTTTCTGGGATACGGAAATGTTCATGTTTCCATTTTTTTTATATGCCTATCCCGAGAAAGCCGTGGAACTGTTGCGTTATCGGATCAAGACTTTGGACGGAGCGCGCAGAAAGGCAACAACCGAAGGAGTTGGTTTCAGGGGCGCATTCTATGCCTGGGAAAGCCAGGAAACCGGCGATGACGCCTGCACCTATTTTAACATCGGAGATCCATTTACCAAAAGGGATTTGCGCACCCATTTCCGGGACAAGCAAGTGCATATCAGCGGTGACGTTGCCATTGCCATGTGGGAATATTTCAAAGTCACCGGCGATGATTCATTATTATTGGCAGGTGGCGCGGAAGTCATTTTGGAATGCGCGCGTTTTTATTATTCATACGCCTACTTCAAGAAAGATAAAAACCGATATGAGATTTTAGATGTCATTGGTCCGGACGAATATCACGAGCGGGTGAACAACAACGCCTTTACCAGCATGGTTACGAAAGCTACGTTTGAAATAGCCAACGCCACCGTCAATTTTTTGAAGCAAAGGCACCCGCGCGAATTGGATGCGCTGGTGAAGAAGATTAATATTGCCAGCGAGCTGCCTTTATTTGTTGAGGCTGCTGAATTGCTTTATGTCCCACAACCGGATGAAAAAACGGGAGTTATCGAGCAATTTGACGCTTATTTTAAACTCAAAGAGGCTACCGTTGAAGAATTGAAGGCCCGAATGGTCCATCCCAATGAATATTTTGGCGCGGGACAGGGATTGGCGGTTCCAACAAAAGTAATCAAGCAGGCTGATGTGGTAATGATGTTGAACTTGTTTAAGGATCGCTATTCGACGGAAATCAAAAAGGCCAATTGGGAATATTACGAGCCGCGCACCGAACATGGTTCGAGCCTTAGTGCTTGCGCCTATGCCATGGTTGCAGCGGATATCGGCAAATTGGGTTGGGCATATAACTACTTCCTGAAAACCGCTAAAATTGATATTGAAGCCAAGTATAAGGTTTATGTGGGAACCATTTTTATGGGAGGTTCGCACCCGGCTGCGAACGGCGGTGCCTGGATGACGGCGGTGTTCGGTTTCGGAGGCGTAAAGGCGAGTGAAGATCATGTTACCGTCAATCCGCGACTTTTTAAGAAATGGAAAAGCCTTGAATTTGGAATGTTTTATAAAGCAGACAGGTTCAATCTTAAAATAACCGAGAATGAGGTGCAAATCATTGCGGATCCTTCCAACAAACGTGACCGCACGTTCATTGTATCAGGGAAATCAGTTGATTGCGCCCCGGGAAGCGGTTCATCTGTAAAATCCAAGTGAAAATCCACAAGCCCGAAGCCCGATTCCCATCCGCTGATCCTCGAATATAACATTCAACGCCCAGATGCTTGGATGGATGTCACCGATTCATGTGACTATCGCCAACTGCTTCATGCGCTAGGCTAGCTGTCAAACTGATTAATTGTCTGATAAAACCGGAGTATTACGCCATGAATTCTTTAATTTTCCGAATCATTATTTTTCTCTCTTTCGTGATCTGTTCGGGTTCCGCCCGCGCTGGGATTGGTGCGGACATGCCGTGGACGACCTACGAGGCCGAGGACATGAAAACCACCGGCACGGTTTTGGGCCCAAAATACGCTCCTTTTATCGTCGAAATGGAATCCTCGGGCCAGAAATGTGTGAAACTCGCTGACGCCGGGGAATACATCGAGTTCACCGCGCAATCACCCGCCAACGCCATGGTGGTGCGTTACAGCCTGCCGGACGCCACAAACGGCGGTGGCATCAACTCGACCATCAGCCTCTACCAGAATGGGAAGTTTGTTAAAAAGCTGCCTCTCACATCCGTTTATTCCTGGCTCTACGGCAAATATCCGTTCACGAACGATCCAAAGGCGGGCAAGCCGAGAAATTTTTACAACGAATGTCGCCTGAAAGATCTGGCGATTGCCACGGGCGACGTGATTCGCCTGCAAAAAACCGACAATGATGTCCCGTATTGCATCGTTGATTTTGTTGATCTGGAAGAGGTCGCGCCGCCGTTGGCCGCCCCGGCTAATTCGATTTCCGTGACAAAATTTGGCACCAGCGGCGCGGGGGAGACTGACGATACCGAGGCGTTAAGGAATTGCATTGCAGTGGCTGTGAAGCAGGGCAAGGTTGTCTGGGTGCCGGCTGGCGTTTACAAATTGACCGGGGATATCAATCTGCCGTCGGATGCGACGATTCAGGGCGCGGGCATGTGGCATACTACTTTTGAAGGCGACGTCAAACTTTACGGCCAGGCGGATCATCGCGTCAGATTTAAACTCAAGGGCAACAACATTCATCTGGCCGATTTTGCAATTATTGGAAAATTGAATTACCGAAACGATAACGAACCCAATGACGGAATTGTTGGAGCCCGCGCCGAAAATTCCACCGTCTCGCGCATCTGGGTGGAACACACCAAGGTCGGCATGTGGTTTTACGTTTGCAGCAACATCGTGGTGGATGGCTGCCGGATGCGCAATACGCTGGCCGACGGCATCAATCTGTGCGTGGACACGCGCAATATGGTGGTGCAAAATTGCACGACCCGCAACACCGGAGACGATTGCTTTGCGATGTGGCCGGCGGCGTCCGATCAAAGTTTTGTTCAACAGGAGCCTGCACCCGGATCCAATGTTTTTCGCCACTGCACGGGCCAGTTGCCGTTCCTGGCGAACGGCGGCGCGATTTATGGCGGTGCGAACAATTGTATTGAGGACTGTCTGTTCACAGATATTTCACCCGGCTGCGGCATCCTGATCAGCTCGACTTTTCCGACGGCCGATGAGAGCGGAAAAATTGACAACAACTTCAGCGGAACAACGGTGGTCCGGAATTGTGATTTGATTCGCTGCGGCGGATTCGACCATGACTGGGCTTGGCGGGCCGCCTTCCAGCTTTGCATGGATCGTCGCAGCATTTCGGGCGTGCAAATCAGCAACGTGAACATCAAGGACAGCATGTCCGACGGCTTCAGCATTGTGGCTCCCGGCAGCAATAAGGGTCAAGGAACACTTTCCAATGTCCACCTCGACAACGTGAACATCCCCAATTATGGAATTGGAACGGACTCGCGGCACGGTTTATGGGTCCGCGACGATGCCTCTGGCAGCGTGACCATCATCAATTCTAAAATCCCCGACACCTGGAATGGTTCAACCAATTTCACCATTATAACGGAATAAAAAAAATTTGGCGTTCGGTCACTTGCTACCAAAAGGTCAAGGCTCAAGCCAGAGCAGGCGAGCGTCGGGATACTTACAGAATTTACTGGCTCAAATATTTTGCGACCGCCTCGGTGCGCGATTGGACATGGAGTTTTTCATAAATTCGCCGGAGATACGTCCGGATGGTGTCTATGCTGATCTCCAACTGGTCGGCAATCTGTTTGTAAGTGAGACCCTTGGCCAGACAGTTTAAAACCGCTTCCTCGCGGGGTGAGAGATGGGTTTGTTTTTCGCCGGTTTGTTTCGACTTTTGAAACGAGGCCACGACCTTGCGCGCAATGGAGCTGGACATGGGCGAGCCACCGGAATGAACCTCCCGAATGGCTTGGAGGAGCTTGGTCGGACTGCTGCGCTTCAACAAGTAGCCGCTGGCGCCCGCCGCCAGGGCCTTGAAAATCTGATCCGTATCCTCGTAAACGGTGAGCATTAAAATTTGCATCGTAGGCACCCCGGCCTTTAATCGCTCCACACATTCAATTCCATTCATGCCTCCCAGATTGATGTCCATCAGCACCACGTCTGGTTTGTCGCCAGGCAGTCCTTTGAGCGCCGTCTCGGCGCTGTTGTATGCGCTCACACAATGGAAGCCGGCCGAGCCATTCACAAAGGTCGTGATGGACTGGCGCAGTTCTTTTTCGTCATCAACGATGGAAACAGTTATCATAATTTTATTAAACGTCTTTTGTTGAAAAATTCAATGGAATAAAAAAACGGATCTTTGTCCCTTGTCCGCGTATGGATTCAATCCGGCAGCGTCCTCCAATATCCGTCAGCCGCTGGCACATGTTATTCAAACCGTCGCCGGCTGCCGCGTTCGGTGATGCCGGCTTTGATTCAATAACCGGCGTATTAAAGCCCCTGCCATTATCCGAGATGTTGATTTCGAAAGTCGCATTATCAAAAACCATCGAAATCACTGCGCGGGATGCGCCGGAATGTTTGAGGATGTTGGTCAGCGCTTCGTGGGTGGCCAGGAATAAATGATGGCGCATTTGCGAGGAGAGCGGGTGCGGCGGCAGTTGCGTGGGAATATCCAGTTCGCATTGGATGCCGGTCATCTGAAAGTATTCCTCCGCATACTGTCCAATGTAAGAGGCGACATGTTCCAGCGTGTCGTTTTGCGGATTGACCGCCCAGACGATTTCATCCAGCGAATGCAGCACCTCCCGCGAGGCATCGGAAATGGAGGTGATTTGATCCTTCAGTTCATTGGGCGGGAGTTCGCCCCGGCGCGCGTGTTCGCTTAAAAAGGAAATCCGGCAGAGTTTGGCACCCATTTCATCGTGCAAATCCTGAGCGATGCGGGTCCGCTCCCGTTCCAGCGCCCGTTCCTGTTCCAGATGTTTCAACCTTCTTTGAATTTTTCTTTTTTCCACTATACGAACGGAGGTGCCCACCGAGACCATGAGACTCAACCCGGCCAGAGTAATAAACCACCACGTCTGCCAGAAATGGCGCGACACGGTCAACTCAAGCCTGGCCTCGCTTTCAGTCCAAACTCCGTCCCGGTCACTGGCAGCCACCCGGAACTGATAATCTCCGGGAGGCAGGTAGCTGTAAAATGCCGTGCGCCGTGTGCCGGCTTCCACCCAGTCGGAATCCAGCCCCTCGAGCCGGTAGCGGAAGCGCATCAATTCAGGCGCGTCGAAACTCAATCCGGCGAACCGGAACTCAACCCGGTGCTTGCCGGGAGTGATGCGTAGAGTTTCCATTTGCGATGCTTCAGTTCCGGGCCGTCCACTTGACCGCGGGTTAGTTGGATTGGAGACGTGTAGCAGGGGATCCGCCACACCGTCCACCAGGACTTCCTCCAGCACCGTGTTGGGCATGCGCGCAGCAGTGGGTTGAACCCGGGGATCAACCACCACCACGCCTTTCAAGGTTGAGAACCAGAGCCGGCCCGATTTGGTTTTCAGGCCGGCCGGATAAAACCCGCCGGTGCATTCCTCGGATAACATTCCTTCCGCCCGGCCGAAAAGTTGTGGATACACGGCGGAAATTTTGCCGGCTGCCAGATCCTCCAGCCGGCGCTTGTTCACACAAGCGATGCCCGAGCTGGTGCCCAGCCAGAGGCGGCCGGCATCATCTTCGAGGATTTGCAAAATGTCATTATCCGGCAGCCCCTCGTGTGTGGTGAAATTTGCGATGTGCCCGTTGTGCCACCGGCTCAATCCTGCGTCGGCAGTGCCAATCCAGAGCGTGCCCTGGGTGTCGAGATGGAGTGTGTGAATCACATCGCTCAACAGTCCTTCGCTCTTGTCAATGTGCTCGAAGCTGCCCTTTACAAGCCGGTATAGTCCGCTCCCGCTGGTGCCAATCCAAATGGAACCATCCGGGTCCGGCACGATGGCGGTGACGGCGTTGGTCTGGATAAAATTCGTCTGCGCCAGCCATTGGTTTTCGCGCAGACGCCAGATGTTTCCGTCACGCGTTCCCATCCACAAGGAGCCTTCCCCGTCTTCAGCCAGTGAAATAATGTTCGTCTTTGCCTCTGCAATCACTTTCACTTCGTCAGCAGCAGCAATGGGGTCTTTGTAAAGCAGCAAACTATTCGTGGTCGCCACCCAGCAGAAACCATCGCGCGTCACCAGCAGGGCGGTGATTTGCGAATCATGCGGTGACAATCCGGCGGCGGAGAGACGGCTGAAACTCTTCCCATCCCAGCGGTAAAGACCGTCGTTTGGTTTGCCCACCCAGACCACGCCGGGGGCAACTTCCGCCAGTCCCGCTGCAGCCCCGAAACCAAGCCCTTCGCTTTGACTCAGGGTAAAAAGGGTTTTGCGACTGAGGCGGTTTAGTCCGGCATCTGTTCCCACCCACAACCGGCCTTCGCGGTCCGTCAACAAGGTATTGATGAGGTTGCCAGCAAGGCCGCTACCCGCTGGAACGGCCACAGTTTTGCCTTCCTTGATTTGGAGCAACCCT
Source organism: uncultured Verrucomicrobiae bacterium (assembly GCA_963738245.1). Taxonomy (GTDB): domain Bacteria; phylum Verrucomicrobiota; class Verrucomicrobiia; order Limisphaerales; family UBA11358; genus UBA11358. The sequence goes on along the minus strand of CAVTWB010000009.1, from coordinate 70,399 downwards.
CCCCCTGCCGCGCCGGCCCAAATGGTTCCATCCGCTTCTTGTGCCAGCGCGCTGACATGCGCTTTGGCCTGGCTGCGCGGAATTCGGAGGCGCTGCCAGTGGTCGCCGTCATGATACAACACAAAATCTTCGCCGGCACCGATCCACATTCGCCCTGTTCCATCCATCAGCATGCAATGTGAATCCTTGAGCAATTCTTCATTAGAACTCCCCTCGACAGGAACAAACCTGTTGCTTACAAACTGAAATACGCCCACAGCCTTCACACCGATCCACATTTGTCCCTGCTGATCTTTGAACAGCGCAGAGATGCGCTGTCCTTCAAATGAGTTGGCTGCATTTAACGGCTGCAAATGTCCGTCTTGCCACAAGACCAATCCTGCATCTGTGCCAATCCAAATTCGTCCAGCGGCATCTTCTGCCAGCGCAGTGATGGAATTCGCCGGTAGTCCTTCCCGCTTCGTCAACGTGGTTAATTGATTATTTTGCCAGCGACTCAGGCCGCTGTCGGTGCTTCCAATCCAGAGCGCGCCGCGACTGTCTCTGAACAGCACGCTTACCGGACCGGTTTTGATTCCTTCCTGAAGGCCAAACGAGACAAAGCGCAGACCATCGAAGCGCGCCAGGCCGTCATCGCTTCCGATCCACAGGTAACCGTCTTGAGTTTGCGCCAGGGCGCGGACCGGGGTTTGTGGCAGGCCCTGCTCCTTTTGCCAGGATTGAAAACTGAACGCCCGCGCGCCGCCAGCCACGTCTTCGTTTGCCTCACTTGGCCTGGCACTGCTTACATCCACAAAATCGCTGAAGGAAGTCGCAACGGCGAGGTCGCTGAAAGCCCAACCACCGCCACCGCCGGCGTGACGCAGGCGGATTTCGTCAAAGCTCGCGTTGGCGTTGAATCGCGTCGTCAGGCCTTCCGGTTGATAGGCTTCGTTTGCACCCGGACCCAAGTCGGGATTCAACCAGACCGTAACCAGATCGTCTTCACCGGGAATATATTGAACTTTGAAGACAATGGTGATGCCGACGCCGCGCCGCGGATATTGATACGAACCAGAAGCGCCGCCCGCGGTAGATTCGGGATTTAAGGTGTGCAGGTCAATATAACCACCAAGGTTGTTGGACGCCCCGGTATCGTCCGCATGAAAAAATGCGCTGTAAGCCCAGGCCTTCAGCGCGTTGCCGATTCCCAATCGCTCCACATCGCCTTCATACAATTCAAATCCCGCGAAATATTCCTCTGAGTTCGTGTCTGACAACGGGTCAACGTGGAATTTAAAATAGAGCGTGTCGTAGGCCGAGTCATCACGTTTCAACGCGCCGCCAAGAATATCCGTGCCCGCCCCGTTTTCGTGAACCAGAGTCGTATCCGGATCGTTCCACAAGATGACGGCACTGGCCGGGGTCACAAGCAACCATGCCGTCGCAACCATCAGCAACCAAACCATTCTGCCCCGGGTTGTTTGCCTGAATGCAAAATTCATCCACCAGTTTGGCGCAAATCGCAACAAGCCGGAAGAGCCGGAAAATGCCGAAAATGAAAACATGGTGCTGTTTTGTGTTGCAATTATGAATCGAAAAACCGGTGGACACAAGCAACCAGTCTGTCACCACTTCATGCGACTAATTTCTCCAAGCCAATAAGTTATTTTGTTGAAAGTTACACAAAAGGCGCAAGCTGTCCTGTCAAGATACCGGCATTGCAGGCTTGATGTGGGTGTTGCCTTCGCGCGCCGCGCCTGACGACCGCAACTGCGTTGCCAGCTGGCCGATGCGTGTGTTCTTAACTGAATATTGATTCTGTGAAATTTGGAAGCTTTTTCATGATGGCGGCCTTCATTCCGCTTCTGTCTGCCGCGCCGGAGGTTGCCCAGAGCGCCCCGAAACCGGTGATGGTCCATTATATGCCGTGGTATCAGTCTCCTTATTCCCTTGGTGCCAGCAATTGGGGATCCCACTGGACGGGCAACGGACTTTTTGTTTATCAGGGCAATCCGTTTTTTTATTTTAACCCCAATGTCACCAATAACGGCGAGGCGGAAATCGCCTCCTGGTATTACCCGCAAATCGGTACGTATGATTCGCTTGACCCGGCCGTGCTGGAATACCACGTCCTCCTGATGAAACTGGCCGGGATTGATGGTGTCATTGTGGATTGGTATGGCCAGGATAATTATTACGATTACCTGATCAACAACCAGCGAACCCTGGCCTTGTTCAACTATACCCGCAAGGCGGGCCTGAAGTTCTCGCTCTGCTACGAAGATGCGACCATCCAGGCGGAGATAACCGGCGGCACGATGAACGGAATTACCGTGACCGCAGGCAATGCCATTGCCCATGCACAGCAAACCATGCTTTATGCCGAGACGAATTTCTTCACCGACCCCAGCTTTCTCCGGCTGAGCAATGCGCCGGTGCTGTTGAATTTCGGTCCTGCTTATTTCAATTCCGATACCGACTGGACCAACATCTTCTCCGTGCTAAACGCCACCAATCAACCGGCTCTTTTTACCGAAGACAGCCGTTTAACGCCAGTCATCACGGGCGCTTTCGACTGGCCGCCCATGTCCCAAGCCAGCGGCAATCCGCTGACGCTGTCGAGCAATCAACTGCAAAGCTATCTCGTGGATTTCGAAAAAACTGCAACGAGCCAGGCATGGCCCGGTTTTATCAGCAGCGCATTTCCGCGGTTTCACGACATTTATGCACAAGTGGGCAGCCCGGACGCACAAGCCTATCTGGACGATGCCAATGGAAACACGCTGGCCAGCACGTTGCGCCGGGCGATGACCAATAATTCGGCCTTGGTCCAAATCGTCACTTGGAATGACTTTGGTGAAGGAACCATCGTTGAGCCGACAGTTCCCGGAAGCGAACCAACCACTGAATATGGTTACACAGACTTGGGCATCATTCAGGATATGCGCCGGCAATATCTTGATTCTGGCTTTCCCTATCACACCAATGATCTGGCCATGGCTTTGCGGTTTTATAATCTTCGCAAGCAGTATGGGAGCAATCCGGCAATCTCCGCAGAACTGGACCGCATCTTCACCAACATTGTTTCCGGACAGGTTTCCACGGCGAATTCACAATTGACGGGCATAGAATCCAACCGGCCTGTGATTTACGATCTTTCATACGACGGCGGTCAATTACAGTTGTTGGTTGGTGGGTATGTTGCATCCAGCGTGCGGGTTCAAATGTCAACTAATCTTGCCACCTGGCAGACCATCCAATCATTCGCTGCTAGCAGTAATCTTTCAGTTTTCACAGCCATCATCAACCAGGACACGAGCCGGTTTTTTAAACTGCAAGAGTGACAAATCCGCAGCTTGATTCAAACAAATTGGGCCAGCATTGCCACATTGGCAACCGGCGACAAGTCCCTCTGCACTTAAGCTGCGAATCGTTTCTTTGAATTGCGCCGCCGTCGGAATTTGATTAAATTCGCACAAATGAAGCCAAGACACATCCTGCTTTTGATGGCGTTCATATCCTATGCCCTCGCCGCGCCAGCGGCTGCCTGCGCCGCTTCAAAGGACGTGCTGGTTTATTATATGCCGTGGTTCACAGCCAAACCCTACAGCGACAGTTGGGGCTGGCATTGGACGATGAATCATTTCAATCCAGACGAGGTAAATGCGGCGGGGCAGCGACAAATTGCTTCGTGGTATTATCCGTTGATTGGCCCGTATGATTCGTCCGATCCAGCGGTGCTCGAATATCATGTGTTGCTCATGAAACTGGCCGGGGTTGATGGTGTGATAGTGGACTGGTATGGATCGGCAGATTTCCTGGATTACGGCATTAATAATCAGGCGACGGTGAAACTTTTTCAATATACCCGCAAGGCGGGTCTAAAGTTTTCCATCTGTTACGAAGACCAGACGATACAGCACATGATCGACGCCAATTATATTGCCGCAAGTGACGCCATCACTCACGCCCAGCAGGAAATGCTTTATCTTCAAACCAATTTTTTCGCGGACCCAAGTTATCTGCGGTTGAATGGGCAGCCGGTGCTGTTGAATTTCGGTCCGCAACACTTCATGACAAGCAGCAATTGGGAAGACATCTTTTCAGTGCTCGAGCCAACAAATCAACCGGCATTCTTTACCGAGGACAATCGCCTGTCCGCCGGCATGGGCGCATTTAGCTGGCCGCCCATGTGGATGAGCCAGGCACCCGGCACCGGTGGCGTATTGTCCGGCGCGGCGTTGAAAAGCTATCTGGCCAGCTTCAATCAGAAGGCGGAAGGCTGGCCGGCATTTATCAGCAGCGCCTTTCCGCGCTTTCATGACATTTATCAGCGGGCCGGCGTGCGGAACTATTGGGGCTACCTGGGGGATCGCCACGGCGACACTTTGCGCGAAACTTTGGCTTGCGGCATGACCAATTCTTCGTCCATGGTTCAGGTCGTCACCTGGAACGATTTCGGCGAAGGTTCAATGGTCGAGCCAACGCAGGAGTTCGGCTATCAGGATTTGGGCATCATACAGGATTTTCGCCGACAATTCTTGGAAGCCGATTTTTCGCGCAACACGAACGATTTAACGCTGGCCCTCCGGGTTTACAATCTGCGCAAAAAATATGTTGCAAACGCCGTCGCATCTGAAGAACTCGACCGCATCTTTACAAACATTGTCTCCGGCAAGACTGGCGCTGCGGGTCATCAACTCGATCTGTTGGAAAAATAAAATCCCTTGCTTCAGAGTGGCTGGTTTTGAACTGCACACTCATGGCCGGTATTCAACCGCCCGGTGACAAAAATGCCGCGACCGCGCGAAAATAACTTTGAGGAGCGGAATTGGTTGTGGTGTAAAACCAAAGTCCGCTGCTGTTGGTGACGGTGTTGGTGCTGCCGGCTTGGGGCAGCCAGAAAACCGGCGGCGAAAGGTTGGTTGTCATTTGCACATAATAGGTCACTCCGACCGTGCCCACGAAATTGAGCGTGAAGGTTCCGTTATTATTGTTGATCATGTCAAGCACGGCATTCGTCTGGCTGGCCAGCGGGTAAACCATAAAAGGCAGGGTCGTCGCCGACGTCAGCGCGGGCAGGCTATTAGATTGAACCAAGACTGCATTATCAAACCAGCAAGTTCCGCCGCCATAACCTGCAAACTCAACTTTCACCTGGGTAGTTCCATCCGGTGATACTGCGCTGTTAGTCCATGGCTGATAAGGCACCCCGAAGTTATAGCTGTTAATGCCCGTGGTGGTATATATCACATTGGTAGCCAATCCAGCACCACTGCTGTTTAGAAAAAAAAGCCTGATTTCACCCGTGGGCCACCACCAACCCTGCGCCCCGCCGTCAACCACAAGTGTGTATAGAACATTGGGAGATCCTCCGACGGTTTGATACACGCCCGCCCCGGAACCGTCTACAGCGGTAGCGCCGAGGCTCATCTGATAACTGCCATCGTAATTGCCTGTGTTATTGGGAGCGCCGGAACCACCGTCAGCCGTGTCAATGAGATTGCCTGATGGAATAACCTCATGGTTGGCGTATGCTGCTCCAGCAGTAATATCCACCGTCCAAATTGTCCAGTTGGTTGGATTGGCTCCGGAATTTGGTAAATTGAAATTTCCATTGGTCAGAAGACTGGTGGCTGGACCTAATGAAACTGATGCCGTCAATTGATCATTGGTGCCTGTCGAGTTGATTTGCAGGTTGGCGAAGCTCACCATACCATTGCCTGCTGCCGTGCCGACGTCTACATTGGTGGTTCCCAGTAAAGGGCCGTTGCCGGCGTTTTGCGTCACGGTCACGATGAGCGATGGAGGCAGACTATTTGTCGAAGGATTGCCAAACGCGTCGGCTGTTTGCAATACCGGCTGCTGGCCAAACGGCACGCCATTGGTGGCCATGCCGGGTTGCGTGGTCCAGATCAACTGGGTTGCCGGACCAACCGCATTACTCGTGACCAGAATGGACACCGTAGCGATGTTCGCAGAATTGACGAACCCGTCAAAGTCACGATAGCGAAACGTGTCGGTGCTAGTGAAGCCCGCATTCGGGGTGTAGGTGAACGAGCCATTTGTGTTGAGCACTAGCTGGCCATTCGCAGGGTTGCTGACTAAAACAGCCGTGAGACTGATTCCCGGCTGGCCAAGATTGATGTCTTGATCATTGGCCAGCACGCCCGAATTGCTGTTGACGGTCAGCATTCCACTGTTGGTATAATGATCCGCGACAGCGAGCGGGGCGCCCAAATATCGGATGAGAAATGAAGTCGCTCCAAAAGCCGTGCTGGTCTTCCATTGGACCCAATCATTGGAAATGGTATTGATGGAATCGCTTTGAATATTGGGCACAGGCGGCCAGGTGCCAATGGGGTCATAAATTCCCCAGGAATTTGGCACGCCACCCGCAGTAGCTTTATATGACCAATCCGACCAGCTCAGGTTGTTGGCATTGAACTGCTGCGTCCCATACTGCCAGTCCGACACCGTGTTGTCCTCCCAGTTGAACTCGCCGATGAGGCAAGGGATATTCCACGATTGATGACTGGTGAAATCGCTCACCTGCTTGTTGACTTCATTCGCTGGAGTGTCGCTGCCGCCAGGATAGGCATGCATCGAGTAAACCACATTTGTCCAGCCAAATTGCGTTGGTGGCGGCAAGACGTCCCATTGCCAGTTCAACTGTTGTCCGCTGGTTCCAGTTCCACTCCAGGCACCTTCCATCACAATAATATGATCCGGGTCAGCCGCGCGAACCGTTTGATACAAGCTGTTATAGGCAGCCCAAATGGCGGCCTGGGTTGGCGCGCCGACAGGCTCGTTGATCAAATCATATCCGCACACAGCCGGGTTGCCGCTGAAATGTGCTGCGACATTCGACCAGATCAAGATTGTTTGGTTCTGATAGGCGGAACTCATCCAGTATTGGTTCTGGTTCGCACGTCCCGTGTCGTCGGATAGACTTTGCCCTCCGGGAACCCCGTGAAAATCAATAAGGGTGTAGATTCCCCGCTGCCACGCATTGGTGACAATCCAGTCCATTTGAGCAAGGGCGTCAGGGCGCCAAGTGCCACCCAACGTCTGGACATCGCCCCACCAGAACGGCAGGCGGATATAATTCATCCCCAAAGCTTTTATGTTATCAAGATCGTTCGTCGTTATCCAAGTGTTCTGATAGGTTTGAATCAGGCTTTGCTCGGCAGCCACCCCGAAACGACTGTCAAGTGTCTGGATTACGGAGTAATTATCCGCCAATCCGGAGGAATCCATGGGACACATCCAGCCCTCCATGAGCAACCAACTGCCCAGATTCACGCCGCGCAGTGGCACAGCATCACCCTGGCCGTAATTATTCCTGATATTTACACCACTGGTTGATAAAAATGGGTTCTGGCCACCGTAAGATTGGCAGGCGACAAAAAAAGTCAGCATCAATAGAAAAACGGATTTTGCCGTGCTAGGCCGGCTGTTCACTCGCCGAACATTGAGCGCTCCACTAAATGATTTTTTAAGCATGACAAATTTTGCAAAAGCGCACCCAGTAAGTTATCTTCCAAATAGATTTACTCCGGGGCTGCTGAACACAAGCTACCTCAACCGTTTCGATTTGTAAACATATTTCTACAACCCGGCTGGTTTTTTCCGCGTAGCGACAATCCACGGTTATGCCTCGCGTCGCGAAAATATGAAACAGCACATTAATGCGATAGAATCAAGTGTTGCATCTTAATTATTAGCTCGCCATTGTAAGTTAAATTATTAATCAAGAATCGCGAACAAATCTGTTGACAGGACAATTAAAGTGTAATATTATTTCTACAATAAGCCCATGTCCGCTGATTAATAACTTGACCCAGTTATCTAGAATACGAGTTCAACGCAAAACGAAATCGACCATGAAAACCACAACCACACCCAAAAACCTGTTTCAACCGTTATCCATTGTCAGGGCTCAATGTTCGGGCTCAATGGCAATTTTTCGACGCTTTGCCATTTTGATTCCGACACTTCTTATCGCGGCATGTTCCGCTCACGCTTCCACCAACAATCTGCTCGTGAATGCCAATTTTAATGGCGGATCAACGGGTTGGAGCACTTTTACCTACGGTGGCGGATATGTTAATTTTGAAATTCCCGCCAGCCTCGCCGGCACCACGATCAATCCCCCGGTTTGGCCATCTGGCTGGCCAGGTGGAGCGGGAACGAACACTACGGTAATACCAAACACCCCGGTTTACGATGGGACACTGCAACTAACCTGTGGTGCGGCCAGCGGGAATGCCGGTGGTTTTGCATGGCAGACGATTGCTGCCGCTCCAGATGTTCCCTACACCCTGACAGTTCAGGCTGGAGCACAGAATTGGTGGCTACCGTCGGGTGAAATTAGACTATGGTTCTTGGATACTAATAGTGCCGTTATATCATCGAACTTCGTGGAAACCTGCTTGAGTGTCAATAATCCGGGGCTCGGAATCGCTTTATACGACACTGGAGTTCCCTATCAAAACTGGACCAATGTGGCAACCTCGCCCGCCGGCACCGCGTTCCTTAAGGTGGAACTTTGTAATCCCAATGGCACCGGTTCCGCCTGGTTTGACAACGCCTATTTGACTGCGCCCATCAATCCCCCGGTGATCGCAAATCTCTATCCCAATGGCAACGTGCTTCTCCAGAGCACTAATGCCCTGTCGTTTACCGTAAGTTCATTGGCACCGATAAATGGCAGCAACATTGTGGTGAATCTGAACGGGGTGAATGTCTCATCGAGCCTTGTGATTGTTGGTTCCGGCACCACAAACGTGAGCGTCAGTTATCCCGGCTTGAAAACTAACCAATCCTACATCGCCGTCATCACCATCACCGACACCCAGAATCTCACGACCATCGGGAATGTGTCTTTTGACACTTACGCCCCGAGTTTTATCTGGGAAGCGGTGGACTATGACTACAACTCCGGACAGTTTATCAACAAACCGATTCTGTCGAGCACGCCGATGGCCGGGAGTTACTTCGGAGTTTCCGGCACGCAAGGCATTGATTTCAATGATTACAGTCACGATGGTCCCGAAGCCTTTCGCCCGGATCTCATGTCCACTGCCATTTGTGGTGATGTTCCCCTTCAGAGCTTCGTAACCGCCGGTGTGTCAACCTACAACATTGGCTATTTTGACGGTGGTGGGTTCCTCAGCGGCAATAACGTGGGTCTCGGCGGTTATAACCAAACGGAATGGGTCAATTATACGCGCACTTTCACGCCGGGCGCTTATAATATCTACGCGCGGATCGCTGGCGGTAACGGCGGCAATGCCACGGTGCCGGTTTCTCAGGTGATCAGCGGGCAGGGAACCTCAACTCAAACAACTTCCAACTTGGGCATCTTTAACTTCCCGGCCAACAACTGGGGTGCCTACAATTACGTTCCGATGACGGACAAGTTTGGCAACCCGCTTGCGGTCAACCTTTCCGGGACAATGACATTGAGAGTCTCAGCCGGTTCCGGAGCCAACATAAATTTCTTCATGCTCCTGCCGGCTGACACGAACACGCCAACCATCACGGGGATGTATCCCGACGGCAGCACGCTGGTTCAAGGCACCAACAAGTTTGCCTTCACCGTCAGCAGCGCCAGCCATTCCATTGCCCAGAGCAATGTGGTGGTGACCTTGAATGGCGTCACCAATAACAGCCTGACCTTTGCCGGTTCCAGCAGCAGTTGGAATGTCAGCACACCCTTGGCGCTCAATGTCACAAATTACACCGCCGTCATCACTGTGACGGATAATGCCGGGAACAGCCATTCCACCACGGTTTATTTCGACACGTTTAATCAAGCGAGCTACGACATCGAAGCCGAAGATTTTGACTTTAACAGTGGTCAATACATTGATAATCCGGCGATCACTTCAGTCAATGCCGCAAACAGTTATTTTGACTCGGAAGGGGCCAACGCCCGAATTGGGACGGATGGCGTGGACGAGTCTTCGGGAAGCGCTTATGCTCCCCCTACGGCTGATTTCCATTTTCGCGCGAACGATTATATCGCCACTTCCGTTTGCAATGACACCCCGACGCGGGCATTGCTGGCAGCGCAGGCAACCAACTCGCTAGCCTTCAACTATAATGTTGGCTGGTGGGCCACCAACGGCTGGCTCAACTACACCCACAACTATCCTGCCGGCAACTACAATGTCTATGCCCGTGTGGCGGGAAACAGCGGAACCACGAATATAATCGAGTTGGACCAGGTAAGTGCTCCCGCTGGCTATCTTGGCACGTTTAACGACGTGGGACGCGGCTATAATGCCTTTGACTGGATCCCGTTGGTGACCACCAACAGCGGCCAGCTCGTCACGGTCACTTTGGGCGGACTGGCCACCTTGCGCACCACGACTTTTGGCAATGTAAATCCCAACAGTTATCTGTTGGTGCCAGTCGTAACCGCACCTGCGCCGCTCCAATGGAGTTCTTCGGCTGGAGTCCTTACCTTAAGCTGGAGCAACGCCGCCTTGCACCTTCAAGTTCAGACAAACTCGATTGGTGCCGGACTCAGCGGAAACTGGGTTAACTATCCAGGCGGAGGAACCAGCCCGGTGAACATATCGATGGATCAAAACCTTGGGTTCCGTATTTTTCCGGTTGTCCAACTAGTGGATTGTTTGGCTCGACTGGCAGGGGCGTCTATTGATTGCGCCTCTGCCAGCCGTTTAAAAGAAATGGATTAACCTTTTAGAAGTTATGCCCGATGCAAACACGATATGATTTATAGGAATTTCAAAAATTCAGAATTGCGGACCTCGCGGAATGTCAAAACCGCGTTCACTCTGATTGAACTGCTGGTGGTCATCGCGATCATCGCCATTTTGGCCGCCATGTTGTTGCCGGCGCTGGCTCGTGCCAAACAAAAGGCGGTCGGGATCACTTGCATGAACAACCTGAAGCAATTGCAGCTTGGCTGGTATATGTATGCCGACGACAACCAGGACAAGCTCCTGCCTGTGGGAGGGACTGATGTCACTTGGACGAGAATGATCATACCGCCGACATCGCCGCAAAACTACCAGCAATGGGTATATGGTCTCGTGGACAACGCCCCGTCCGGAACGAACGACTGGTTTTTGGAGAACGCCCTGCTGTTTCCCTATGTTAAAAGTGATGCGGCTTATAAGTGTCCGGCGGATCCGAATAAATACAATGGGACGCCCACAATCCGGAGTTATTCCATGAACTGCTGGCTGAATCCGATCACTCCATGGAATCCAGACACTGGATCGCCAACCGAACGTATTTATCATAAGACCAGTGACCTTGCGTTGCCTGGGCCGGCCAACCTGTTTGTGTTCATTGATGAGTCCGTGTATAGCATTGACGACGGTTTTTTTGTCTGCCACCCCGGTCCGGCTTATGTCAATTCATGGATTAACAACCCGGGCACTTATCACGGGAACGGTGGTGCTTTATCTTTTGCTGACGGCCATGCGGAGATCAAAGTCTGGAAAGACGGCAATTTGCTGTCCGCCAACAAAACGGTGAAATATAACGGAGCCAAGATTACGGCGGACAAGTCGGGAGATTTATCCTGGCTACAACAGCGCAGCACTTATTTTCAATAGTTTCAAATCAGGATTTCCGGCCGCGATGAGGCATTGAGATTATCACGACACCGCGAAACGTGTTGTCCGGCATCCAATTGACCTAACAAATCGAACAGAAGCAAACCGTCAAAGAATACAAAAAAAATATGAAAATGGGCACGGCCACAGTGTTGGCTTTTATTATTTTGGGAACGGCAGCAACTGTCAGCGCGGCCGAAAATTCAGACAAACCCATTTCCGTCTATCTTACCGCAAAAGACACGGGCCAACTTCTGGCCAGAACCGCTGACTTGGGCTTTGTGGCCATGCCCCAGCCAGCCGAGCAGGAGCCATGCATTTTTGTGGATCCGACAAAGACTTTCCAAACTCTGCTGGGCATAGGCGGTGCCCTGACCGATGCCGCCGCCGAGACGTTTTACAAATTGCCAAAGGACAAGCAGCAGGAGATTTTGCGAGCCTATTTTGATCCACAAAACGGGATTGGCTATTCGCTGGGCCGCACGCATATCAATAGTTGTGATTTCTCCAGTGAGAGCTACACCTATGTCAAGGACGGCGATAAAGAGTTGCGCAGTTTTGACATTACGCATGACCGGAAATATCGGATTCCATTTATCAAGGCGGTCCTAGCCACGGCTGGCAAAGATTTTTCCTTATTCGTCAGCCCTTGGAGCCCTCCGGCCTGGATGAAAAGCAACAACGACGTGCTGCATGGTGGTAGTTTGCTGCCTGAATTCTACGAGGCTTGGGCCAACTACTACGTCAAATTCATCAAGGCTTACGAAAGTGAAGGCATACCGATCTGGGGCATGACGGTTCAAAATGAACCGATGGCCAGCCAGACGTGGGAATCCTGCATTTACACCGCCCAGGAAGAACGCGATTTCGTGAAAAACGATCTTGGCCCCGCTATGGAAAGCTCCGGCTTGAAGGACAAAAAAATTCTGGTTTGGGATCACAACCGGAACCTCATGTATCAGCGTTCACAGGGAGTTCTGGATGATCCGGATGCCGCAAAATTTGTTTGGGGAATCGCCTTCCATTGGTATTCGGGCGACAATTTTGAAAATGTTCGGCAAGTCACGGAGGCATACCCCAAGATGAATGTGCTGTTGACTGAAGCATGCCTTTACCCGTTTGACTTAAAAAAAATCAACGAGTGGCAGTGGGGCGAGACCTATGCGAAGTCCATGATCAATGATTTCAACAATGGAGCCGTCGGCTGGACCGACTGGAATGTCCTGCTGGATGAAACCGGCGGGCCAAATCATGTGAACAACTTTTGTTATGCGCCGCTGCATGGCGATACCAAGACCGGCCAGTTGTATTATATGAATTCCTATTATTACATCGGCCAATTTTCCAAATTTATCCGGCCCGGCGCCAGACGAATTGCTAGTTCATCCATGGTGGACACGTTGATGACGACGGCGTTTCTTAATCCAGATGGAAAGGTCACTGTTGTGGTGCTAAACCTTTCGGACAAGCAGCAGCCGTTTTCACTTTGGCTGGAAGGCAAGGCAGCCAATACGACAAGTCCGGCCCATTCGATAATGACACTGATCTGTCAAATGCCCTCGTCGCCTTAAATCCGTTCCGGATTCAAACACATTCCATGAATCCGCAGTTTTGGCGGCTCCAACCGGCTCTGACGGACGGCCACCGGTTTTGACCAGGTCAGCCGGCGATGGTCCTGTTTCTCCTTTCATTGCATGCCGCCCGTAATTTTTGGCAAGCCGTCCGCTTCAAAGTTATCCCGCATTCTCAACCGTCATCTAAATCTCCATCCCTTCCGCCTGAATAATGCCCTCACTCCCCCAAAGCCGCCGGCATAGGCTGTTTGAATAAATCCCATTAACAAAAGTTTTAGCTCAATTATAGTGCAACTTTTTTATGCCATTTGCGGCCGTCTTTGGGAATAATGGTGTTTCGCCGCCAACAACAATTTTAAAAAACTTGAAAAACATGAAAGCCGCCCAAACTGTCAAAGACAACGCCACCAGCCGCTGGCTCTCCTTTCGCCCGGAAATCAAGGTCGTGGACTGCACCATTCGCGACGGCGGCCTGATGAACAACCACCATTTCGAGGATCAGACCGTCAAGCTGGTTTATGACACCTGCCTCGCCGCCGGCGTGGATTACATGGAACTCGGCTACAAGGCGTCGCGCAAAGGCATCAAGGCCGGCGAACATGGCGACTGGAAATATTGCACCGAGGACGCCATTCGCCGCATCGTCGGCGACAACAAATCCGCGCTTGAAACTGTGCGTCATGGCCGACGCCGAGCGCTGCGATTACAAGGAAGACATTTTGCCGAAGAAAGATTCCGTGCTGGACATGATTCGCGTGGCGACCTACATCCACCAGATTCCGACGGCGCTGGAAATGGTCAAGGACGCCCACGACAAAGGCTACGAAACCACGCTCAACCTCATGGCCGCCTCGACCATTCCCGACCGCGAATTGAACGAAGGCCTGGAGATGATGGCGAAATCCGAGGCGAAGGCGATATACGTCGTGGACAGCTTCGGCGCGTTTTACAGCGAGCGCGTTCACGAGCTGGTGAAGAAATATCTTGGCTATTGCAAATCGTCCGGCAAAGAAGTGGGCGTCCACATGCACAACAACATGCAGCTCGCGTTCGCCAACACGATTGACGGCATCATCGAAGGCGCGAACTTTCTCGACGCCACCATCGCCGGTCTCGGTCGCGGCGCGGGCAATTGTCCGATGGAATTACTGCTGGCGTTTTTGCACAACCCGAAATACGAGCTGCGCCCCGTGCTCGACCTCGTGCAAAACCACATCGAGCCGATGCGCGCGAAACTGCTCTGGGGCTACGACCTCCCGTATTTGCTCACCGGCATGTTGAACCAGCATCCGCGCACCGCCATTAAATTCAAGGAAGCCGAACTGAAGGGCGAAAAAGGCGACATCCTGAAATTCCATGACACGGTGACGGATCAGGAATAGCTAAAAATGCCTTTATGCGGTTAGCTGGCATTGATTAGCCGGGATTTTTCTGAACCGGCTGCCATCGGGGCTTGGAAATAATTTTATGGATTCGGATCAAACCGGTATTCGCCGTCGGTGTGGGCAATGATGAGCGAATATGGTTCGACGCGAATCTTGTCTTTCGCCGATTGGATCGGTTCGAGTCCCGCCAGCTTGTCGTTGGCCACAATCACCCAGTCGCCGGAAACGGTTAAGTCACGGCTCTGACCAGACCCGTTGTAAATAACGAGAATATTCCGCCAACGGTCTCCGTTCGCATGGTTCTGGATGACGTATTCGACCAGATTGTCCGGAACATTGGTCGCAAAATTCAATGCCTGATCCACCGCCGCTTTTTCGGTCATGCGAAAAGCCGGGTGCATTTTTCTAAGCAAAATCATGCCTTGGTAAAAGTTGAAGACATCCTTGTGTTGCGCCTTCAACGACCAGTTGATGGGATTTACGTGGGGATCATTGTCGTTGTAACTGTTGCTGACGAGATTTTTGGAGCGCAGAAATTCGTCGCCGGCATGAATGAAGGGAACGCCCTGGGCCGTCAACACGATGCCCGCCGCCAGTTTGTCCATGTTAATCCGCAAGTTCTCCGGCACATCCGGTGCCGACAACTGCAATTTATCCCAGAGGCAAAGGTCGTCGTGAACCGAATCGTAATTGACCGTCTCATTGGGCGAAAACACCTTGATGCTGTCGGCGTCCCTGCCGGTGCTCTGGCCCTGGATGTTCATCCAAAACCGTTTCATGCCGCCATATTGAGGTCCGGCGCCCTGGACGAATCCGGGAGCCGCCGCTATTCCGGCGTCTCCCTTGATGTTGTCCCGGATGCCGTCGTTGAACGCGGCGATGCCGGTTCCGAAGACATTCGCCTGCGTCATCATCAATTTTGACGGCAGCACTTTTTCCATGCTCCAGCCCTCGCCATAGATGATCGCACTTGGATTAATTTTTTTCGCCATCCGATAAACTTCGAGCATCGTGTCGCGATCCAGCATTCCCATGAGGTCGAACCGGAATCCGTCAACGTGATATTCCGTCATCCAATATTTGATTGAATCCACTATGAACTTCCGAACCATGGGTCGTTCCGAGGCGAGTTCATTTCCGCAGCCGGTTCCATTGGCGTATCGGCCCGAAGCGTCCGTCCGGTAATAATAACCGGGGAACGTCTTGTCGAAGATCGAAAATGGCTTGAAGCCGGTGCTGGCGGTGTGGTTGAAAACCACGTCCATGACGACACCGATATGATGCCGGTGAAACGCCTGGATCATTTTCTTGAATTCTTTCTGCCGGGCCGTGCCATCGGGGTCGCTGGCGTAAGAACCCTCCGGCGTGTTGTAAAGCACCGGGTCGTAGCCCCAGTCATACCAGGTGTAATCGCCGGCTTTCTGCCATTCATCACCGCCGGCATAATCATTCACCGGCAGGAGATGAACATGGGTGATCCCCAGCTCGTTCAAATGATCCACGCCGCTTTTCTCGCCCTCGGGCGTTCGGGTGTCCGCCTCGACCATTCCCAAAAATTTGCCGCGATTGGAGATGCCGGAATTGGTGTTGATGGAAAAATCGCGGACATGCACTTCATACAAAACGGCGTCGGCATTGTTGTTCAAGCTTACAAACTGATCCTGTTCCCAGCCTTCGGGATTTGTTTTTGCCGGGTCGTAAATCAAGGTTCTCCCGGTGTTGGCCGAACACCCCCGGGCATAGGGATCATTTACTTGGACAACGATTGGCGGGCCGCCTTTCGGCCCCGGCAACGCGACATGATACAGATAGTATTTCCCGTCCAGATTGCCAGGGATGGTGAGCGACCAGATGCCGCTGCCGTCACGCGACATCGGCATCAACGAAAAGTCCGGGGCGGTGGCATCGTCAAAAACTGCCACACTGACAGCAGTCGCCGTCGGCGCCCAAAGTTTTATCGTGGTTGCCTGCGGACTGCAAACCGCACCCAGATCTTCATTCGGATAGCGATACATCATGAAGCCCGGTTTCACCGAAGGGGCGCTTACAACTTTGTTTGATGTCAAACCCATTGCAAAAATAAAAACAAACCACGCCAGCAAGACGTGAAAAACACAATGCTGATGAAGCGGTCGCCAGTTCTTCATCGCAGCAGCATGAACCTGGTTCCAAAACTTGTCGAGCCGGATGAACGGCGGTCGCAACACAACCGGGATGGCCGGACGGAGCGGAGCGTCAACCAAAAAATGTTGCCACGCAGACGAATTCCCCGTATCGTTTTGTGGCAACCGTGGTTGATTCAATTGTGGCTCGGCCGGCAAACGTCCCGGACGGCACTGCCGCTTTTCAAAATCGTTGGCGGTCTTGACCGTTTATCCGGTTCACCATTGGGTTACGGCGGGCAAAGTTTTGAATGGCTCAGGAAGGAAAAAACTGTGAGCAGTCATCAGGTTTTTGGGCGGTTATGGAATCCTAGAGGATTCAAGTGGGTGAAAATGCCAGTGAAAACGGCATTGTTTTAACGGTGGCGCGGTTAGCTCAGTGGTAGAGCATTACCTTGACACGGTAGGGGTCACAGGTTCGAACCCTGTATCGCGCACCATTTGAAGAGCCGGTCACGCAGCGTTCCATTTTAATTTAATTCCGCAAGGAGCCGGTCGCCCTTTGAATAAAACCGGCGGGCGCGCTGTCAATTGAAACGAGTTTATGTTTTTAGGTTTGGATCCTTTGTATTGGCTGTTCGCGATTCCCGGATTGCTCCTCGGCATCTGGGCGCAAATGAAGTTGTCGCACGCCTACGGCAAATACAGCCAGGTAGCCGTTGAATCGGGCATGACGGGGGCCGAAGCCGCGCGAAGGATCCTCAATGACGCCGGTCTCAACGACATGCCCGTCGAGGAGGTCGAGGGCCATTTGAGCGACCATTACGACCCGTCGAAACGCGCGCTGTTTTTGTCGTCGGATAATTTCCAGGGGCGCACGGTCGCGGCGGTTGGCGTGGCGGCGCACGAAGCGGGGCACGCGCTGCAGCATCAGGCGGCCTACGGGTTGTTCAATTTCCGGATGGCCATCGTGCCGGTGACGCAGTTTGCGAGCATGGCCTACATGGGCATTTTCTTCGCCGGTTTTATTTTCCGACAATTTTTCCACCAGTTCATTCTCATCGCCATCGTGATGTTCGCCGTCATGACATTGTTCCAACTGGTCACGCTGCCGGTGGAATACGACGCGAGCCGCCGCGCAAAGGAACAGTTGTTCCGGCTCGGCTTGGTGCGCGAAGACGAACGCGCGGGCGTGAGCAAGGTGCTCGACGCGGCGGCGCTCACCTACGTCGCGGCGCTGGTCAGCTCGGTTTTACAACTGCTTTATCTGCTGACCCTCGCGCGTGATAATCGGCGATAGTTGATTTTCCTTGCGACGGCGAATTTCGTCATTAACGTCTTGCCAATTCTATGGCGGCGAAAACCAAAAAGCTCAAAACGGTCAAAGCCAGACGGCGGGCGAAAGTTCCCACACCCGCGGAGCCAAAGCCCGTTGAATATGTCATTCCCGATCCCTCCTTGCCCAAGCCCGCCGAGGGCGACACGACGGCGTTCATCCGGCGGGAAAGTTCGCGATACGACGGCGACACGTCCATCCGGCTTTACCTGCGCGAAATCGGGCAGGTGAAACTGCTCACACCACAGGAGGAAATCCAACTGGCGGCGCGCATCAAAAAGGGCGACAAGAAAGCGCGCGAACACATGATCAAAGCCAACCTGCGCCTCGTCGTGAAAATTGCGCGCGATTACGAGGGCATCGGCCTGCCGCTGCTGGATTTGATCAGCGAGGGCAACATCGGTTTGATGAAGGCCGTCGAGCGGTTTGATCCGGCCAAAGGCGGCAAGCTTTCGACCTACGGTTCATGGTGGATCAAGCAATCCATCAAGCGCGCGCTTGCCAACCAGTCCAAGACCATCCGGCTGCCGGTGCACCTCGTGGACAAAATTTCCAAGATGCGCCGCACGGCGATGAAATTGCAGGAAGAGCTGGGCCACGAACCGACCGACGAGGAGCTGGCCGATGAAATGGGCATGACCGCGCTTCGTGTGCGGCAAATGCGGCAGGCCGCCATCCGCCCGGCATCGCTCGACGCGCCCATCGGCGACGACGACTCGAATAATTTTTCCGACGTCGTTCAGGACGAAAACGCCACGTCGCCCTACGAAAATCTGGAGGACAAGACCGTCACCGGGATGCTGCAGGACATGGTCAAGCATCTCAACACGCGCGAGGCGACCATCCTGCGCTACCGTTTCGGCCTCGACGGTGGCACGGAAAAAACCCTGGAGGAAGTCGGCGTGAAATTCGGCGTCACGCGCGAGCGCGTCCGCCAGATTCAAAACCTCGCGTTGCGAAAACTCCGCAAGATGATTGAAAAACTGGAGAAGGAAAAAGGAAAGACCGAATGATTTATGCCGAACGTCACCGCCGCCGAAATCGCCGCCGCCATCCGCAACATTCCGGATTTTCCCAAGCCCGGCATCCAGTTCAAGGACATCACGCCCGTGCTGGCTGACCCGCGCCTGTTTGCCGGCTCAATTGATCTGCTGACGGAAAATTTCGCGCCCGGCTCGGTGGACGCCGTCGTTGGGATCGACGCTCGCGGATTTATTTTCGCCGCCGCCGCCGCCACGAAATTGAAGGCCGGCTTCGTGCCGGTCCGCAAAAAAGGCAAGCTGCCCTTCCAGACCATTGAGCAGGATTACGCGCTCGAATACGGCCACGCGACCGTGGCGATGCACACCGACGCGCTCAAGCCCGGCGCGAGCGTGCTGCTGATTGACGACCTGCTCGCCACCGGCGGCACGTCCGCCGCCGCCGTCGCTCTGATGCAAAAACTCGGCGCGAAAATTTTGGAGACGAGCTTCCTCATCGAACTGAAATTCCTGAACGGGCGCGAAAAATTAAAAGGCCATCCGGTGCGCTCCATCGTGGTTTATTGAGCCGCGCAATTCAGTTTTCAACGCCGCCAATCCCGCTACACTGCCGCCGATGCACTGGCTGCAAACACTCGACACGAACCTTTTTTTGTTCGTCAACCGCTCGCTGGCCAATCCGTTTTTCGACTGGCTGATGCCCATTTTAAGCGGCAGCGGCGGGTTCAAAAATGGTTTTCTGGCCGTGGCGATTCTGGCCGGCGTCGCCATTTTCATCTTCGGCAAATCCCGCGCGCGCATTTGCGTGTTGATGCTGCCGCTCATCGTCGGCACCAACGACGGCCTGATTTGCAACCCGCTCAAGCACGCCGTCGCCCGGACGCGACCGTTTGTCACGCTGCCGGAAGCGCGGGTGTTCGGAAAAATTGGCGACGGCTATGTCCCGCCGGAAATCAACGCCGCCGGCGTGGACATGGCCGCCGGCAAAGGCAGCCACAACAGCATGCCGTCGTCGCACGCCGCCAACTGGTTTTGCGCCACGATGGTGCTGTTCCTATTTTACCGGAAAAGCCTGTGGTTCATGCTGCCGCTAGCGCTCGGCGTTTCGTTTTCGCGGATCTACAACGGCGTGCATTATCCGAGCGACGTGCTGGCGGGCGCGATTATCGGTGCCGGCTACGCGGTCGCGGCGGCCATTGCCATTGAATCCGCGTGGCAATTTTTCGGAAAAAAATATTTTCCGCGCTGGCACGCAAAACTTCCATCGCTTGTGCCCGACTTGAAATTCGGCAATCTCCAAATCCGCTGAACAATGGCCGCAACGGAAATTTTGGTTCGCGATTATGATCTTGCCGGCCACGCTCGATTCCGGCCAGGTTTTCCGCTGGCAAAGGCAAAATGAATCGTGGATTGGCGTCGTCGGAAAACATTGGCTGCGATTGACCCAAACGCCGGCCAGCATCCGCGCCGAAACCGCCACGCCGGTGGAGAACTGGAATTTTCTCCACGAATTTCTCCAGACGGAAACTGATTTGGACGCCGTGCTGAAAACTTTTCCCGACGACGAGCCGATGCGCGCTGCCGTCGCCGCCTGTCCCGGCCTGCGGCTGCTGCGGCAGGACCCGTGGGAATGTCTCGCGTCGTTCATTTTGTCCTCCACGAAGCAGATCGTCCAAATCCGGCAGATTGTCTCGCT
Source organism: uncultured Verrucomicrobiae bacterium (assembly GCA_963738245.1). Classification (GTDB taxonomy): domain Bacteria; phylum Verrucomicrobiota; class Verrucomicrobiia; order Limisphaerales; family UBA11358; genus UBA11358. The sequence goes on along the minus strand of CAVTWB010000009.1, from coordinate 49,744 downwards.
GCTCTGCGAACGGTTTGGCGAGCCGATCAAATCGCCACGGAGCGCCGGTCTCCGACCCGGCGCAGATTCTGGATTGACAAATTCCGACACGCCGGGTCGGCGACCGCCGCTCCAAAGTTTTTCCTTCCCGACGCCGCAACGAATCGCCACCGCCAGCGAAGCAGAACTGCGCGCCTGCAAAATGGGTTTTCGCGCGCCGAGCCTGCTCGCCGCCGCGCGGGAAATTGCCGAGGGCAAATTCGATTTGGAGCGCATCCGGCAATTGCCGCCACGCCGAGGCCCGCGCGGAACTGATGAAACTGCGCGGCGTGGGCGGGAAAATTGCCGACTGCGTTTTGCTGTTCGCCTACGGATTTGATTCCGCGTTTCCGGTGGATGTCTGGATTGAACGCGCGCTGCAACAGCTTTATTTCCCGCACCGCCGCGCCAGCGGGAAACGGCTGCGAAAATTTGCCGCCACGCATTTCGGCCCGCACGCCGGTTACGCCCAGCAATATCTTTTCCATTACATCCGGACGAAATTAAATTAGATTTCGCGCGAAGAACGCGAAGTTGGCGAAGGGAATCGTCCCTTATCGCCTTCGTGTGCTTCGCGCAACCCAAATGAAAATTGAAGTCCTTTTTACGCCGGCGGAATTTGCCGCGCTCGCGAGCCGCGATTTGCGCGAAACCGCGTGCGTCGTGTTCGACGTGCTGCGCGCGACCAGCACGTTTGTGACCGCGCTGCACCACGGCGCAAAGCCATCATCCCCGTCAGCGAAATTTCCGAGGCGCTGGCCATCAAGAAAAAATCGCCGGACGTTTTGCTTGGCGGCGAGCGCAACGGCGTCCGCATTTCCGCCGACGGCGTTGATTTTGATCTCGGCAATTCGCCGCGCGAATACACGCCGGAAAAAGTGCGCGGCAAAACGATTGTCTCCACGACCACCAACGGCACGCGCGCCCTGCGCGCCTGCGCGAACGCGCAAACCATCCTGGCCGCCTCATTTTTGAATCTCACGGCGACGGCGGAATTTCTCCGGCAGAAAAATCTTAAAAATGTCCTGCTCGTCTGCGCGGGCACCGGCGAGAACACGGCGCTTGAAGATTTGCTCGGAGCGGGCGCGCTGTGCGAGTTGCTTGAGGCGGCCACGCATTTCCGACTCGGCGCAAATCGCATGGCGGATTTATTGGGAGGCAAAATCCGAATCTGGCGGAACGGCCATTCGCAGCTCCGAAAATGGCCGGCGGTTGCTGGCGAATTCCCGAATTGCGCGACGACGTGGCGTTCTGCCTGCAGCGCGACACCTTCTTTCTCGTTGCCAAAATGGACACCGATGGAACAATCCGTCGCCGGTGACCCCGGTCGGTTCACCCGGAAAATCGCAACGCGAACAATTTTGAAAATGACCGAACCAGTCCCGGCGGCGAGCGGCAGCAGGCCGGAATTTTCAAAGGTTTCGGACGCGTGGCTCACGCCGGCCCAGGTTTGCCATTTTGCTGGCGGCTTTGATCGCGGCGTTTTTCCCGGATATGATTTTTGCAGGCAGGTCATTCGTCTTCCGCGATTTCGGGATTTTCACCTATCCGACCGCCTATTTTGAGCGCGAAAGTTTCTGGCACGGCGAAGTGCCGCTCTGGAACCCGCTGAACAATTGCGGAATCCCCTTTCTTGCGCAATGGAACATGGCCGCGCTTTATCCGCTTTCGCTCCTCTATATTTTGCCGCCGCTGACGTGGGGGCTCGGCTTGTTTGCGATGGCGCATCTTTTTCTGGCCGGTCTCGGAATGTATTTTCTGGCTTCACATTGGACGGGAAACCGTCTCGCCGCCGCCGTCGCTGGAATTGTCTTCACCTTCAACGGGCTGACGCTGAACTGTCTGATGTGGACCGGCAATCTGGCGGGGCTGGCGTGGATGCCGTGGGTCGTCCTCGCCGGCGAACTGGCATGGCGGCGCGGCGGAAAAAATATTGTGCTGGCCGCGTTTGCCGGCGCCATGCAAATGCTCACCGGCGCGGCGGAAATCATTGTTTTCACCTGGCTGGTTCTCTTCGCGCTCTGGATCGGGCAGGCAATAAACAGCCGGCCATTTTCGCGGCGGATTTTCACGCGTCTATTGCTGGTCGTCCTGCTCGTGAGCCTGCTCGGCGCCGCGCAACTGCTGCCGTTTCTGGATTTGCTGGCGCATTCGGAACGCAACAGCGGGCTTGGAATGAGCCTCTGGTCCATTCCGCTTTGGGGCTGGGCAAATTTTTTTGTGCCGTTGTTTCATTGTTATCGCTCGCCGCTGGGCGTGTATTTCCAGCCGGGGCAGGATTGGACTTCGTCGTATTATTCCGGCATCGGCGCATTGGTGCTGGCGCTGCTGGCCATTTTTTCCGTGCGCAAACCGCGAACCTGGCTGCTCGCCGGGCTGGCTGTTTTTGGATTTGTCGCGGCGTTGGGAAACGACGGCGAATTGTATCCGGTCCTGCTGAAAATCTATCCGCCGCTGGGTTTCATGCGCTATCCGGTCAAGTTTGTCTTCCTGACAATTTTCGCCATCCCGCTGCTGGCGGCGTTCGGCGTGGCTTGGTTGAGAAACACCGGCCCAAACCAATCGCGCGCTGCTTTGCGCTCGGTTTCAATGGTGCTGCTGCTGTCGGCGACAATCATTGGCGGAATCATCTGGTATGCTCGCGCATTCCCCTTTCCGGGCGAACAATGGCCGGTCCTGTTGCAAAATGGATTGCTGCGCGCCGTTTTTCTCGCGCTGGTTTTGGGGCTGGTTTTGATATGCGGTCGCGTCCAAACCTTCCGCCTGCAAATCATCGCCGGCCTGGCGGTCGTGATATTTGTCTGGCTGGATTTTGCGACTTTTGCCCCGCGACAAAACCCGACGGTTGAGTCCGCGGTTTTTCAGCCCGGCGTGCTGGCGCAGCGGATGAATCCGGTTCCGCGCCTCGGCGAGGCGCGGGCGTTCATGACGCGACAAAGCCACGGTTCGTTTTACCAGACCATGCTGCCGGACGCTTATCAGGACTACATCGGCCGCCGCTGCGCCCTGCTCGGCGACTGCAATCTGCTGGATGATATTCCGACGGCCGACGGTTTTTATCCGCTTTATGTGCGCGAGCAACGCAGCCTGTTCATGCAATTTTTTTCCGCGCCCACGAACGCCTTTCCCCGCGGCCTGGCCGATTTTCTCGGCATTTCCCAGATGTCCGACCCGGACAGATTGCTGGCCTGGCAATTCCGTCCATCGCATCTGCCGTTTTACAGCATCGGGGCTCAACCCGTTTTCGTCGCGCCCTCCAACACACCGGCATTGCTGCTGGAACCAGGTTTCGACCCGCGCCGGATGGTTTATCTGCCGCCGGAATCAAAAGCCACGCTGGACGCGACCAATCAAGTCCGTGGAATCGTCCGTTCGGCAAGCTGGACCGCCCGCCGTCTGGAGTTTGAAGTCGAAGCCGACGCGCCCGCGCTGCTCGTGCTTTCGCAAACCTATTATCATCCGTGGCGCGCTTATGTGAACGGCCGGCCGGCGCAATTGCTGCGCGCCAATTACGCTTTTCAAGCGGTGGAAGTGCCGGGCGGCCGCAGCTCCGTGAAGCTGGTTTATGAAGACAATCTTTTCCGCTGCGGCCTGGTTCTTTCCGGGACAACTTTGCTGGGCTGCCTGTTTGCCCTGCGGCGGAAAAAGCCGTGATGATTCTGCGCCACCTGTCAAATCGGCATCCAGTGAATAAATCTGGCAAACAACCCTGCCGCGCCTGGTTCGTCAGACAACGAATTCCAGTTCCTGCCGGTGTGGAATCAGTCCGCGCTCGAAAGCCTGGCCAAGAAAATGGCGGATGGATTCCCTGCCCAGCTCGCCGTAATCCAGCGTCCAGTGGTTGACATACATGCCGACAAACTTGTCGGCCAGGTCGCGGCCCATGTCGCGGGCGTATTGCAGCGCGTGTTGCACCGCTTCCGGGCGATGATCCAGGCTGAACTGGATGCTGGCCGTGAGCGTGTTGGAAATTTTTTTGCGCGTCGCGAGGTCAAACTTCTTGTGGATGACATTGCCGCCGAGCGGCAGCGGCAGTCCGTCGTTTTGTTTTCCCCACCAGACGCCCAGGTCTTCGCACAGGACCAACCCTTCGTTTTGGTAGGTGAGTTGGCCTTCGTGGATGATCAAACCAATTTCCGCCGTCCCATTTTTCACGGCGGCAAAAATCTGGTCGAACGGCACGACGACGTAATTAAATTCCTTCGCCGGTTTGCCCAGCCAGAGTTGCAAGGCGAGAAACGCGCTGGTCATGGTTCCGGGCACGGCGATTTTTTTCTTCGCAATTTCCTCGCGCGAAAATTTCTGCTTTGCCACGAGCATCGGGCCGTAGCCGTCGCCCATGCTCGCGCCGCTGGGCAGCAGCGCGTATTTGTCGGAAACGTAGGCGTAGGCGTGGATGCTGACGGCGGAAATGTCGAGTTCGCCGCGCGTGGCCCGCTCGTTCAGCGTCTGGATGTCCTGCAAAATGTGGCGAAAATGAAAACCGTGCGCCGGAATCAGTTCCTTCGCGAGCGCATAAAACATGAAGGCGTCGTCCGGGTCGGGCGAGTGGCCGAGGGTCAGGGTCGTTTGTTGCATCCGCGAAAATTAAACCACGCCGCGCGGACTGTCACGATGAGAAGCTTGATGTATGGAAGCATCGCCATTTTTCAAAATCGGATACCGCCCGCACGCGCCCCACCCGTCCAACCGCAGTTGATCGCCACCTCCTTAAATGTGCGCGACATGCAATCTGCGGACAAACCCGGCGGGCGCGTGCGTCGTATTTTTCCATTCCAGCTATGACGGCCCCTGGAAGCCAGCCCCACGCCCGCTTCCACTGCCCTCGATTCCCCACCCAAAACACAACCAAACTCGCAACGCATCCGAGTTAGCAAACGCGGTGCCAAGCGCCGAAATGAACATTTCCGGTGTATTTGAGGTTTTTTATAAATCCGGCGGCGACAAGCACTGTTGGATTTTTACCAGCGCGGATAAAATGATTCGCGGCGGCGTAAAAATAAATACGACAGACCATTTGGTTGTGACGCCTGACATTTTGCGTTGAAGAATGGCAATGATGTTTCTAGGCTGGTTCCCGTTCAGAAGGCAGACCGCGAGAAAATGAGCATGACATTCATCCGGCAATTTTTTTTGGTGGCGGCACTGGCGGTGGTGCCCGTGGTGGTTATCGCAGACGGGACGAACCCATCCGGTTCGCCGTCGAACTATATGCTGCTGCTCGACAGCATGGGACGGCCGGTTCAAGTGCCAACGAATCAAATGCCCTCCGACTTGCAGCCTCCGGCGGTCGTCGGGCTGGGACGCCAGATTCCAGACCCGGTTAGTGGAGCAAGCATGCCGCCCGAACTGTTGCAGCGTGTGCGCGCAAACACGAACGCTTTTCAGTTTTTCCCCGCCTCGCAGCCCCGGCTAATGCCCTATCTCGCCAGCCAGGACGAATACGGCAACACGGCCATCCGCCCCGGCGCGCTTTTTTTCTTCACCCCGCTGGAAGGCCCGGTGCAAACGGCAAAATACTGGCTGTCCGATTTCGGCCTCCGCTATTCGCTGCAACAGTCGGTCACCTATGTCGCCATGACCGGTGTGAAAAAAGGTGACAGTGATTTGAGCTATCACACACTGGATTTCAAATCCAAGTGGGCTCTTTTCGATGCGCCCGATGACGGCACGGCGGGCTGGATCAGCTCCCAGGTTGAAGCCAAGAACAGTTTTCAATCCGCCGGCCAGACGCAGTCCGCCAAATCCAATCTCGGCACCGTGACCGACCCCACCGGCATCTGGTCGTCCGTGAATGGCTTCCGGGTGCCGGAGCTGGCGTGGCAGCAGTCCGCGCGGCACGGCGAAATCGTCCTCGTGGCGGGCATGGTCAGCCAGCGCAATTACATTGACGCCAACGCCTATGCCGACAGTGGCCGGAGCAAGTTCATCAATTCCGCGCTGATTGACTCGCAGGTGCTGCCGCTGGCGCAAAATAATTTCGGGGCCAACCTCCAGTGGCAGCCGCTGGATGAATGGTATGCCATGATTTGCGGTTCGATGGGCAACACCCCGTCCGCCAACGCGCCTTGGGTGGATTACAGCAGCGCCAACTGGTCAATGCCCATGGAATTCGGCTACGCGCCGCGCGACTTTTTGAATTTGGGACCGGGCGTTTATCGCATCCAGCCATTCGTGGCCGGGGCCAATGACACCACCGGCGGCGGATTGTGCTTCGACCTCCAGCAGCAGCTCGGTGAGGAATCGCCGTTCGGCTGGTTCGGGCGTTATGGTTTTGGCGGCTCCAAGGTGACCGGCGGCGCCGACGAACAAATCGGCAGCGGGTTCGTCATGCAGGGGCCGTTCGACCATGTGCTGTTGCATCGGACGAGCAATGATTTTCTCGGCGTCGGGTTTGTCTGGAGCGAACCTTCTTACACGAGCAGCAAGGTTTACCACGAGAATGAATATGTTTTGGAGACCGTCTATGCCCTGCAACTGACGCCGACAATCAAAATCCAGCCCGACTTCCAGATGATTTGGAACCCGACCTTCAACAAGGAACACGACACGGCCACGGCTTTTCAACTTCAACTGGTGATGGCCTGGTAAACTGCACCAGCATCGGCACCATCCGCTACGGCTGCGCCGCCCGGATCAACGGGAGTCCCGGCAACGCGGCAACAATCTGGTCATTCCGGGAATCAACCCGATTAAAAATCACAATTTGATGCAACTGGAACTGACCTGGAGAATTTAAGCGGCTGGACGAGAATCTGGTTAAAAATTCTCCATTGGCCTGTTGATTCCGGAGGGGATGTCATTTCAATCAATGCAACGCGCCGGTTTGATATTCCAAATTGGCCTGTTGAATAAAAAGATTGTAGCGCGCGTTGGCGTTGGCGATCTGCGCCGAGGTCAGGCTCAATTGCGCCTGGCTCAATTCCACGATGGAGCTGCTGCCGATTTTGTAGCGCGCCTCGGCCAGTTGGTAGGCCTCGGCGGCATTTTTAACCAGTTCTTCGGTGGTGCGCAGTTGTTCCAGCGCATTGTTCACATCCGACCAGGCGATATGGACATCGCGCACAATATCGTCCTCCAACGTGCGCACGATTTCGCTGTCCGCCTGCGCCTGCAATTCCGCCGCGTGCTGGCGTGCAGTGTAATATCCGCCGGCAAACAACGGCATGCTCAATTGGACGCCTCCGGCCGCGTAGTTGTCGGGCAAATGACTGTCATGGTTCGGCGAGGCGCCGGCCACGCCCACGGCGGAAACGGTCGGCAGCCGCGCATCGCGTTCCGATTTTGCAAACTGCTGCGCGGCGTCATGTTCATTCCGCAGGCTTAACAATTCCGGCCGTTCCGCCAGGGCGGTCTCGACCAGTTGGGAAATGTCGTTCGTGTTGACCGGGACCGGGGGTGAGGCCTCGGCGAGTTGAAACAGCCGCGGGTTGCGATAGCCCAGCGCCGTGGAAAGCGAGGTCATCGCATCGTCCGCGTTGTTCTGGGCTTTTTGCAGCAGCAGTTCGCTTTCCTGAACGGCAACGCGCGCAAAACTCACGTCCAGTTCCGACTTGAGCTTGTTGGACGCGAGCAGGCTCACCTGGTCGAGCAGCAACTGCCGGGTTTCCACCGTTTGCTGCGCGACCTGCAAAACGGCCTGCGCCCCCAGCGTGCCGAAATAACTGACGTTCACCCGCAGCAAAACCTGTTCGCGCGTGGCGTTGGCGTTTTGATTTTCCGCCTGCGGCCTTGGAACTTGGAGCTGGCCGTGAGGTTGGCCGTGCGCCCGAAATCGGTGATGAGCTGGCTGACCTCCAAACCGCCGGCGTCGCGGTCATAAACGCTCGGATTGTTCAAGCCGCCGGCCATGATGCGCGTGCCTTCTTCGTTTGCGCCAACGGCGTTCGCGTAAAGATTGGCGTTCGGATAATATCCGGCGCGCGTTTCCTTCTCCACTTCCTGCGCGGCGAGCGCGCGATAATTCGCGGCGGCGATCTGCGGATGATTTTGCAGCGCGATTTTTTGCGCGTCGGCGAGCGTCAGCAGGGCCGGTGCGTTGGTGGTTCCGTCCGCAAAACTTTTGCCGGCAACCCAGGCAATGACCGCGAAGGCCAAAATGATTCGTTTCATTTGAAAATTTTTATTGCGAAATGCTTTCCGGCGCAACCGTGGATTTTTTAGCCGCTTCTTCCTGCCGGCGATACAGAATGAAATACGCGCACGGCACGATAAAAACGGTCAGCACGACGGAAACCGCCAGGCCGCCGATGATGGCGCGGGCGAGCGGCGCGTAGGCTTCGCTGCCGGTGCCGAGCTTGGTGGCCATCGGGATCAAACCGATGAGCGTGGCGAGCGACGTCATCAACACCGGGCGCAGACGCACGCGGCACGCCAGCGAGACGGCCTCGCGCAACGGCCGGCCTTCCGCGCGCAGCCGGTTGGTGAACTCGACGATGAGAATGCTGTTGGACACCACGATGCCGACCATCATCACCACGCCCATCAGCGACATGATGTTCAGCGTGGTGCCGGTGGCAAAAAGAATCAGCAGCACGCCGGTCAATCCCGTCGGCACGGCCAGCAGAATCAGCAGCGGATCGAGAAACGATTTGAACTGCGCGACGAGAATCAAATAAACCAGCACCGTCGCCAGAATCAAACCGAGGCCAAAGCTGCGGAAGGAAACTTCCATGGCGTGCGCCGAGCCGCGCACGACGATGCGGACGTTGGGCGGCAGCTTCAAGTCGGCGACGATTTTCTGGACGCCCTTCAAAACTTTGCCGAGGTCTTCGCCGGACGGCGCGACATAAACATCCATGATGCGCAAAAGCTGGTAATGATCCACTTCGGTGGGGGAATTCATGTGAGTGACGTGGCTTAACGTGTCGAGCCGGGTCGGCTCCGGCAGGTTCGCGCCGCGCACCGGGACGGAGCCGAGGTCGGCGAGATTTTTTACGAAGCCTTCCGGATACTGGACGGTGAGGAAATAATCGTTGCCGCTCTTCGGGATCCACCCAATAGCTGGGCGCAATCATCTAGTCGGAAGTCAGCGCGGTGATGACGTCGCCGACCACTTCCTTTTCGTCCAGGCCGAGTTCGCTGGCCCGCATCCGGTCAATGTTCAACTCCAGCGCCGGATAATCCACGTCCTGCGGCACGAGCACGTCGCTGACGCCCGGCAAAGCCCTGGCTTTTTGGGCGATCTCCGTCGCAATTTTATGAGTGCTGTCCATGTCGTTGCCGGTGACTTGAATGTCCAGCGGCGCGGGCAGGCCGAGATTGAGGATCGCGTCCACGAGGCCGCCGGTCTGAAAATAAGCCGCCACCTGCGGCAGCTCCTTTTTCAGCCGTGCGCGCACCAGGTCCATGTATTGAAAGCTGCTCAATTTGTGCCCGTCGTTCAAACCCACCTGCACAAACGCCGTGTGCGGTCCGGAGTTCGGCGTGTAAATCGAGGAGAACCCGGCCTGGACGCCGATGTTGGAGACGATGATTTTCAAGTCCTTTTTGGGGACGACCTCGCGGACGACCTGCTCGACCTGTTGCACCAACTGGTCGGTCATCTCAATCCGCGTGCCGGTTGGAGCCTTGAGGTTGATGACGAACTGGCTGGGATCGGTGCGCGGAAAATACGCCTCGCCGATGAGCGGATAAAGGCCGAGGCTCAAAACGAAAATGCCCGTGATGCCGAGCACGGTCGCCATCGGACGGATCAACGCCAGTTTCAGCACGCCTTCATAGCGGTCGAGCATCTGGTGGAACTTGCGGTTGAACCAGCGGTTGAACCGCGCGCCCCAATTTTTCGGCTCGGCGGCTTTGCCTTCGTCGTGGCCGTGTTGCAATTTTATGAGCTTCGCGCAGAACAGCGGCACGACCGTCATCGCCACCAGATACGAGGCGAACAGCGAAAGAATCACCGCCAGCGCCAGCGCCGTGAACAGGAACCGGCTGACGCCGTAAAGAAATGTCACCGGAAAAAAAACGATGACCGTCGTGAGCGTCGCCGCCAGCACGGGCAGCGCGACTTCGCGTCCCCCGCGCTCGGCGGCGACTTCCGGCGGTTCTCCCATTTCCATGTGGCGGAAAATGTTTTCCAGCACGACGACGGAATTGTCAATCAGCCGTGAAAACGCCAGCGCCAGTCCGCCGAGAATCATCGCGTTGATGGTGCTGTTGCCAAGTTGCAGCGCGATGAACGCGGCGAGCGCCGAAAGCGGAATGGACAGAAACACCGCGACCGTGGCCCGCACGCTGCCGAGGAAAACCAAAATCATCACGCCGGTCAGAATGAGGCCGATGAGTCCTTCATGGACCAGATTGTCTATGGCGTTGCGCACGAAGACGGATTGGTCGAAGACCACTTTCGTCACGAGCTGTTTGGGCACGTCGAACAAGTTGCCGATGGCGCTCTTGATGCCGTCCACGACGGCGATGGTGTTCGCGTCGCCGCCCTGTTTCAGCACCGGCAGATAGACCGATGGCTGGCCATCCACGCGCACGACGTTGTATTGGATTTCCGAGCCGTCCACCGCGTGGCCGACATCGCCGACCAGAACCGGCGCATTGTTCACTGTTTTCAACGGCACCTCGTTGAGGTCCTTCATGTCGTTGATCTGGCTGTTGACGTAAAGATTGTAATCGTAGGGGCCGATCTTCACGTCGCCGGCGGGCAAAATTAAATTTGCGTTGTTCACCGTGCGGACGACATCCATGACGCTCAACTGATGCGCTTCAAGCTTGAGCGGGTCCACATAAACCATGATCTGCCGGTAACGTCCGCCAAAAGGCATGGGCACCGACGCGCCTGGCACGTTGGCGATCTGGTTGCGGACATCAAACTGGCCAAGGTCGCGCAGCTTGGATTCGCTCAAGCCCTCGCCTTTTAACGTGATCAAACAGACCGGCAAACTGGAGGCGTCGAACTTCAAGACCACCGGCGGCAGCGTGCCGGGCGGCAGCCGGCGCAAATCTGCCATGGCCAGGTTGGCGATGCTGGTGACGGCGGAGTCGGCGTTGAATCCCGGCTGGAAATAAATTTTGATCAGGCTCACGCCCGGCAGCGACCGCGATTCCATGTGGTCCACGCCGCTGGCGAGCGTAAAAAATCTTTCAAAGCGGCCGGTGATGTCGGTTTCGATCTGCTCCGGCGGCATCCCGTTGAAAAACGTGGCGACCACCACGACCGGGATTTTGATTGGCGGAAACAAGTCCACCGGCATCCGCACCAGGCTCGTCACGCCGACGACGCAGGTGATGAGGCAGATGACGATGATGAGATACGGCAGTCGTATGGCGAAGCGCGACATGGATTGGAATGGGTTTCAGGAATTTTGTCTGGCGATGGCGGCGCGCAATTTTTCCAGCGAGAAATCCTTCGACTGGCAAAGCGCGATCAGTTCCTGGTCGCGCGCGATGATTTCCGCCGCCGCCAGCGGAATCTTTGCGGCGATGTCAGGCGGAATGGTTTGCACGCCGTGCAAATCGCCGTGGAGCAAATCGCCGGACTGGATTTTCAGCCCGCCGATTTCCACCGGCGTGCCGAACTCCACGATGTGAACGTAGGCGTGCGAGACGGAAATGCTGCCGGCGAAAAGTTGAAAGCCCAGCTTTTCCGCCGCCGGCAGGTCGCGCACCGCACCGTTCGTCACCGCGCCAACGCAACCAAGCGCGTGCAGGATGTTGACATGCACCGCGCCCAGCAACGAGCCAAGTCCGACCTTGGTGGCCACATCCTGCACCACCACCACGCGCGGCGCGGGCAGCGAAAGAATGTAATCCCACCAGTCGGTGCGGTCGGGATAATCGCTGCTCGGCCGTCGGCGGCGCGGAGCCGCGGACCTTGACCGTGGCCGCATATCCCAGCATCGGCTGAAGCTTGCGGAAACTGGCAATGCATCGAGCTGTCGGCGAAGCCTTCGTTGCGCAGCCGCGCGTGAAACGTTTCAATGGCGTTGGCCAGCGTGCAGGCGTCCAGCCGCCGCAGGATTTCCAATTGCTCGGCTGTTAAGGATGGTATTCATGGGTTTAAAAAATTCTCGCCGCCGGCGGAATTTTCCGGCGGGCATTGCGTGCGGCAAAACAATGCTGTCCGCCTTCACCGCGGGCGCGCGTTTTTCGGGCCGCATGAAAAATGATTGGCGGCGCAAAACGCGCACCGCCCGTCGAATGAGTTTGACTTCAATTTTCATCGCGCATGGAAAGCTGGATGAGTTTCGGTTCGACTTTCTGGCCGGGTTGAAATCCCGCGCGGTTGCCGATGACCACCAGATCGCCTTCCTGCAGGCCGGAAAGAACCTCGTATTTGTCCGGCGTTTCCAAACCGAGTTTGACCTCGCGTTCCTCGATCTGATTGTCATGGTTGACGACATAAACCGTGGGGTCTTGCCGCCGGTCACCGCTTCGGTGGGAACGGCCAGCGCCTGCTCGTGCTTTTCAACTTTCAAGACCACGGTGGCATACATGCCCGGCACCAGTTCCAGATCGGGATTGGGCACTTCAATTTCCGTGATCATCGTGCGGGTGCTGTCATCCACCTCGTGGGTGAAGCGGGAAATTTTGCCGGTGAACGTCTTGCCGTTGAGGGAATCCACGCGCACCGTCACGGGATCGCCCAGCTTGACGTCCTTGACGTAATCCACCGTGACGGGAAAATCCAGGCGCAGCAGATAGTTGTCCGAGACGCGCACGATCGGCTTGCCCTGGGCGTCAATGAGCGTGCCCGGATCGGCGTAACGATAAGTGATGACGCCGTCAAACGGCGCGGTGATCTGCGTGTAGCCGACCATGGTTTGATATTTTTCAACATTGGCTTTGGCGGCGGCGATGGCGGCGGTTGTGGTCAGGTCATTGGCCTGCGCCGTGTCGAGGTCCTGCTGGGCCACCAGATTGGGATGGTCTTGGTTGACCGATTCAACCGGGTGTAAATCAAGTTTGCGTTGGTATAATCCGCCTGCGCTTTTTGCTCGGCGGCTTGGGCATTGTCCAATTCCGCCTGCAATTCCGGCACTTCGATCGTCGCCAGAAGCTGGCCGGCCTTGACCTTGTCGCCGAAATCCACGTTCATTTTGCCGACATAGCCGGTAACTTTTGCGGGCAACGCGACTTCCACATAAGGACGAAATTCCGCGTCAATCGTCACCTGCTTGAACAGGTCTTCGCGCGTCACTTTCGCCACGCCCGCCGTCGGCGCCGCCGCCTGCTCCGCGCTCGGCGGGAGCCTGCGCCCGCGCGCGATGCGCCAGCCAAAGTCCGCCCAGACCGATGAGAACGATGGCTGCGGCCAGAATTTTGAGGAAATTTCCGGAACGGATATTTGGAATTTTGAATTTCATGAGCGGGTGAAATTTTCAGTTTTTGAACAACGGCAGCCGGACGCGAAAACAACTGCCGCGGCCAACGGCGCTTTGCGCTTCCACTTCCGCGCCGTGCGCGGTGCAAATGGATTTGACGATGGAAAGGCCCAGGCCCGCGCTTTCGGATTCGGCGGAGCGCGCCTGGTCCACCCGGATAAAACCGCTCGAAGATGTGCGGCAACGCATCGGGCGGAATGCCGATGCCGTTGTCTTCCACTTCCAGCACGGCGTGGCCGTTGACGGCGAGCACGCGCAATTGGATCGCGCCCTTGTGCCGGCGTGTATTTGATGGCGTTGTCGAGCAGGTTCACGACCACCTGTTTGAGCCGCACGCGGTTGCCCTTCACCGGCACCGGCTGGCCGGCGTCGCAGGAAATGGAAATGCCCTTGTCCTCGGCCAGCAGGCTCATTTGTTCGGCGGTGGTTTTGGCCAGTTCGGCCAGATCGAAACGCGTCCATTCGGTTTGCGCCTCGCCGGCGTCGAGCCGCGAGAGCGTGAACAATTGCTCCACGATTTTGCCCAGATGCACGGCCTCCTCCAGCATGCTGCCGGCGCGGTCGCGCAATTCCGCATCGAGCCGGGCGTCTTCCGCGAGATTTTCCAGTTCGCCGCGCAGAATCGTCAGCGGCGTGCGCAAGTCATGCGAGGCGTCGGCGACAAACCGTTTTGAATTTTGAAACGCGTCGTCCAGCCGCGTGATCATGCGGTTGAGCGAAACGGACAGCCGTTCCAGTTCATCGCCGGTGTTGGCGACCGGCAGGCGTTCGCTCAAATTGTGCTGGGTGATGCGCTCGGCGGCGCGCGTGATTTGTTCGACCGGCGTCCAAGGCCCGCCGCACCAGCAGATAACCGCCGGCCGTGATGATGATGACTGCCAGCGGCAAACCCAGGGCGAGCTGCAAAAACAGGTGGTTCAGCATCGTTTCCACCGGATCCAAGCAGCGCGCCGAATTCCACGAGGTAATCCGGATTGCCGGACGATTTGAAATTCAGCCCGGCGATGAGCAGGGTGTTGCCGCCCGACAATTTCAGCTTGTGCGAAAATTCCGTTTTGGACGACGGCGGAAAAATGGGAACTTCCGCCGGATCGAAACTGCCGTCCTTGGGCGCGTCCGGAAACATAAACCAGCGTGCCGTCGGCGCGCGTGATGCGGATGAAACGGTCGTTGATTTCCGGCTCATACCAGTCTTTCGTCTGGCTGGCGACGTAGGGTTCGCCGGTTTGTTTGACATGGGCGAGCAAAGTATTGGCAATCTGCCGCGTGCGGCGGAACTGCGATTGGCGCAGGTCGTTTTCCAGAAAATGCCGCAGGTCGAGATACAGCAGCGCGCACAGCAGCAGAAAAATCACGGCGAGCAGCCCGGCATACCAGGCGACCAGCCGGAAGCTGATGGAGCGCGGGTTCATGTCTGCGTCCCGTCGTTCAAGCTGTAGCCGACGCCGCGCACGGTGCGCAGCAGTTTGACGGGAAACGCGTCGTCCACCTTTTCCCGCAAATGCCGCACATAGACGTCCACGATGTTGGTCAGCCCCTGGAAACTTTGATCCCAGACATGCTCAATGATCATGGTGCGCGAAAAAACCCGGCTCGGCTGCGTGGCCAGATATTCAAGCAGCGAGTATTCCTTGGCGGTGAGTTCGATTTTTTTCCCGGCGCGCTTCACGTTTTGCGAAAGGCGGTCAATTTCCAGATCGCCCACGCGCAGCACGCTGGAGCGGTTGACCGGCCCGCGCCGCAACAGCGCCTTGACGCGCAGCAGCAGTTCGGCGAAGGCAAACGGCTTGGTGAGATAATCGTCCGCCCCGGTTTCAAAATTTTTTATCTTGTCGGCCATCGCGTCGCGCGCCGTGAGAATCAGGATCGGCACCTGCGAATTTTTGCGCCGGACTTTTTCGAGGATCTCCGTGCCGGTCAGTCCGGGCAGCATCAGATCCAGGATGATGAGGTCGTAATTGTAAGTATCGGCGGCCTCCCAGCCGCTCTGGCCGTCGTGGCAGACATCCACGGCAAAGCGCTCCGCCTTGAGGCCGCGCGCAATGATGTCGGCCACTTTCTTTTCGTCTTCCACAATCAGGATTCGCATACGCTGTTTCTTTGACACATTAATAAACCAGATGTTGATTAAAAGAACGTTAAAGACAGATTAAATTTCGTTCAGAATCCACCGGCGAAAATCCCTGGCTGCGACAGCGCGCAGTCCCCATTACAAAAAAAGGGCCGGAACGGTTTCCCGTTCCGGCCTTGATTCTCTGTCAGCCTGTGGCCTTGGTAGGGCGGCGGTGCCCCGCCGCCTTGCCGTTTGGTGGCCGTCCGCAAGGACCCGGCGGAGCATCAGCTCCGCCCCACCGTCAGTCCACGATGCTGGAGCTGGGGACAGACCACGGGCTTTCGCCGGTGCTGCCGCCCAACGCCCGTGCCCGCACCTGCATACACCGGCCGGTCGTCAGACCGATCAGGATGATGGTGCGCGCCTGCGACGAGAACTTGACCGTCGTCCACACAGTCCGCGATGAGGATCTGCACCTCGTAACCAATTGCATTGGTTATCGGGGTGAGATGCACCGCCAGTTGCGTGGGGATGTCATTGTCAATTCCCGTGATGGACGGCGTGCCGACCGGTGACTGGCCATGATTGTTGCTCACCGTCTGGTAACCAGAGGTGAGAAACATGGTCAGGTCATAGCGGGCAGTCGTCTGGACGTAGAATGCATTGGCATCCAGTCCATCAATTGCGAACTGGAGCGCCTCATTTTTGAGCGCCGTGAGCACGGTCCCGCCATCGAGGGCGGCCGCGATGGCCGCATCCAGGGAAGCTTTACGGGTGGTCATGTCCACGGGTGCGCTGGCATCGGGCGGCACCGGGGGCACGATCGGCACCGGCGGCTTGGGAAAAGCCTCGTTGCCGTCATGCACGAGATGTTCCATCCCATGTAAGCGGACACTCCAGTCGCCGGCATATACTTATATGTCTGGCTGACACGATTTACTTTCTTGTTATTTTTCATACTTTTTTAGAGTTATGTTTTTATTAAGAGTGGGGCATCTGGAGGGAACCACCCGGCCCCGCGCTGAACCCCGTGAACCACAGTTATTGCCAAAGCAAGTACTGCTTGCCATAAGCATGTTAAGTAAAGTTGAAAGTTGCCTCAGGGGGAACTTTCAGCTTTACTAAAGACCGTGTCAGACGCAAATGGGCGTGGGACAGGCAGTTGGGATAAATGAAGCGTTTTTTAACCGGTTTTCGGCGCGATTTTTCCTGTCAAAAATGGTCGCGACAAGGAGCAGTCAGTGTCTCATTGCTTCCAGTCAGTCACTGACAAGGAGCAATCAGTGACCGACTGCTCCTGTGTGTGACCGACTGCTTCCCATCCGTCAACGACTGCTCCCAGTCAGTCACTGACAAGGAGCAATCGGTGACCGACTGCTCCCAGTGTGTGACCGACCGCTTCTCCTCCGTCAGCGACCGCTCCCAGTCAGGCACTGACAAGAAGCAATCAATGACCGACTGCTCCTGGTCAGAGGTTCAATTTCCCGGTTTTTGGACAGGACAGCGGACAAAAATGAGACGCCGGAGGACAGACAACAGAAGTTGCCGGTCTTCAGTTGGTAGATCTGCACCATATATACCCTACTAAGCAACTACATTTCTCTCGTAGCTTCTTAATACCGCAGCGTTTTCCAAACAATCACGGAAATGATCAAGCAATTCAATTACTAGCCTGTTAAGTTGAACATAGGATTCTTGATCTACGTCAATTCTGTCTCCGTGTGCGATCGCGTTGCGCTTTGCAAGCAAACTTCCATCAACCAAAAACATTCGAGTTGAAAAGAAATCATCCATTGGAATACCGACCGTATCGAGGATGTTTGAAAAAACTCGAGATGTAACATTCGATTCCGTGTCAATTGCCTTCTGATATGTGAACTTCGCTATATTGCCTTGGTTGTATGTCAGAAATTCTTTACAACTCCCATATGCGAACGAGTTTGCAGCGGAAATTCCGCTGCGTCAACTTTTTGAAAAGCTGAAATTCTGAAAACTGCGTAATCAGCGGTTAAACCTTTTTCCTCGGCTCCGGCAGTTGGTGGAACTGGAGGAATTGATTCCGGGCCGACCGCAGCTTGCGGTTCAATTGGCCGCCGGCACCGGCTGTTTCAGGGCGTTGATAAAATTTATCATCGCCGGGGTCAGTTTCTTCTGTTCCCGGTAAATGACGGCCAGCGGCTCGGTGCGGTCGCTGTTGGCAAACGGCACCGCCGCCAGGCTCCGGCTGGCCACTTCCGATTGCACCAGCGCCTCCGGCAGGATGGCGACGCCCGCGTCCATCTCCACCATCCGCTTGACCGGCTCCACCTGGTCGCATTCGCGGTGCGGCGCGAACAGGTGGCGCTGGCAGTTCGGGACGTTTCTCAAGAAAGGCGACCAGCGGATCTCGTTCCACGCCACGAACTGGCAGCCCTTCAGGTCCGGCACGGTGACGGTGGTCCGGCGTGGCGAGCGGATGCTGCGGATGGCACACGAGCACGAGCCGTTCGTGGCGGAACGGGTCAACGACCAGTCCCGGCAGCCGCCGGGGATAGCACACGAGGCCGAGGTCCACCGTCGTTTTCCAGCACCTGTTCATGCACCCGGTCAATGAGGCCATGGCGGACATTGATTTGAACGCCGGGAAATTTCTGCTGGAACTGTTTCAGGACGGGCGGCAACTGGTGCAGGAGGATGCTGTGGCAGACGCCCAGTTCGACGCCGCCGCCGATGGTGACACCGACTTCCTGCACGCGCCGGACCGCATCGGCGTAGAGCCGGACAATCTCCGAGGCGTATTGGTAATAAGTTTCCCCCGCCCGGGTCAGTTGAAACTTATGGCTGCCTCGCAAAATGAGCATTTCGCCGGCGTCGCGTTCCAGATGGTGGAGCATCTGGGTGACGGCGGATGCCGTGATGGAATTCCTTTTGGCCGCGCGGGTGAAGTTTTGGGTTTCGACGAGATCGCAGAACAACTTCAGGTTTTCAATCTGCATGAGGGCCAATGGCATAACGCAAAAAGGAATGGCCGTCAAATCCAATGCGGACGTCGGGGCCAATCCCGGACGGCCCGGCCTGCCGGCACGCCGGATTTTAATCTGCCGTTCACGTGGTTTTAATTTTCAGATGGTCAATTGATTTAGGCGGATGACTCCGGGCAGCAGCGAAGGTGCCGGCCGTCACCGGATAAAAAGACATAACCAAAGACGTCAACTTATGAAAAAAAATACCAGGCAGGTTTCTGCGTTCACGCTCATTGAGCTGCTCGTCGTCATCGCCATCATCGCCATTCTCGCCGCCATGCTGCTGCCGGCGCTCGCCGCCGCCAAGCGCAAGGCGCAGCGCATCAACTGCGTCAACAACCTCAAGGAAATCGGCCTGGCCTTCCGCGTCTGGGAGGGCGACAACAACGACCAGTATCCCATGGCCGTCAGCACCAAAAGCGGCGGCGCGATGGAATTGTGCGCCAGTTCCGGCAGCACCGGTTACAAGGGCGGGTTCGTGGGCGCCTTTTTGTGCATGTCCAACGAGTTGAGCACGCCCAAGCTGCTGATTTGCACCTCGGACGGCGGTCGTTCGACCATTCCTACCAATTTTGTCCCTCAAATCTTTCAGTCCATCTGGGGCAATGCTTCACCCCCTGCCACCCCCGCTGTGAATACACCGCTTGCAGCGAGCATGACGAGTTACTTCCTGTGCGGTGACGCGGCGGAAGACTATCCGCAGATGATTCTCGATGGCGACCGTAATATTTCAAACTTAGGAATCACCGCATCCGGTCAGGCGGCCTCCGGCTTTGGCACCTTCGGAACCAACAATGTTGCGACATTCTCCCAAGCTGGCGTCACGGCGGAACCTTTTAATTGGGGCTGGACAGCCAACGATCTGCACCAGAAGGCGGGCAACCTGGGCATTGCTGACGGCAGCGTCCAGCAGACAACCTGTTCTGGGCTGATGACTTCGTTGCTGAATGCCACCAACGGCGCGGCCACGGCGAATCCGGTTTACAATATCCCCTGATACAAATGGTGGTGGTATGGATTATCAGGATTTACCAGTCAATTCAGCAGTTTCCCACCGGCTAAATACCTGGAGAGTCTCAATTTTAATCAGCCATTCATGCGACTTTAATTTTGCAATGGTCAATTACCTTGGACTGAAAACTCTCGGGAGTGGCGAATTCGTCCCGCCGGCAGCACAAGCTCCCGAATAAAATTCATTTTTATGGCCAGATCAATTAGACAACCGGTTGAGGAAAATAAAATGGAGATGAAGGTGCCGGCACCCGGCCCGGAATGCCGCCCGGCTGAATTTAAATTTAAATTCGGCGCGGATGGCAAAGGCTCGCGGGCTCCCGGCACCCTCCAAAATGCACCCGACATTTTCGGCCCGCCCAACGCGGTCGTGGAGGTCCGGCCATGACCACGCAATACAAGGTTGACGCACGTGCTGGCGACCAGGCACTCCCGCCGGTGCAGCCTCGCTCGTCGGCAGCCGGCTGGCGGCCTGATTTTGTTCCCCGCAAACCGATGCCAGCAGGCCGGGCGCAAAACGAATATTCCGTCGAGGAGCATCTCATGGTGCAGCGGGAAATTGAGGAGCGCGCGCGCCGGATCTGGCTGGCCAACGGTGGCGCCCCGCAAAGCCCGCTGGACGACTGGCTCAAGGCTGAAGCCGAGGTGCTGGCGGAGTTTGTAAAAAACTTGATGCCATGTAATCCGGGCAAATCGGTGTCCAGGAAGCCGCAAAAAAACAGGGCGCCTTCAACTATGCGGCCAGAGATTCCGCATCAACTACCGAACAGGTTGAAGCAGGAATCAACCGCGGCCATTCAATATAATTTATGAACCACGCCATACCAAAGCTGCAAATTAAAATCCATAAAATGGATGCGGTCGTCACCACCTTCTTTCAAAATGATGCTGGTGAGGTGAATAAAATCCTCGACGAATTCGAGCCGGCACAGATTTTTGACCGGGATCGGTTTGTCATAACAGACAGGAATTCGATCACGTCAATACCGGTCTCCAAAATCACCCGCATCGATTTGATTTCAGAACAGCCTCCCCGCCTGGTCTTCCCGGTTGGCATCGTGGATGCCGTTGAGTTGACCGAGACGGAATTCAAGGCGTTGACCCAGAATCCGGAGATTCAGGAAAAATGGAGCCAAATGAGCACCCAGGATGATTCGCTCGTGGCATTTCTGGATTTGGAACTGGCCGATGGCCAGCGCCTGTTTCTCACGACTGAGATGCACGTTGAACTTCAATCGGAAGAACTATGGAAAGGAATTGGATATCCATTGAACGGGTCAGGCTTGTGTTTCCGCATGCGAACCGGCGGAGTCGCAGTGTTAAATCTCACCAATTTGATCCGCTTCACGTTCTTTCCAAAACCGGTGCATCCACTCGCAGAAGCCTGGCACGCCGGGCATTTTAATTCGCAGCCGTCGACAACCAGCCGCCAACCCGGACATGATGAAAATAACATGAGGCATCAAAATGAAAACGAGTCACAAATGGAACGAAAGTCGTAACGAAAAATTATTCTTTATGAACACCGCTCAAAGTTATCCTGATCAGGCGCGTTACTCCGCCAGGAACTCGCACAAACCCGTCAATTTCTATTGCGCCGCGCCCGCCGCGAAACTGGTGGAGCTTGCCGGCGACTTCAACCATTGGCAGCCGCTGCCCATGCGCCAGTCGGTGGACGGCTGGTGGTTTGCCCAGGTGGAACTGTGTCATGGTCATCATCAATACCGGTTTCTGGTGGATGGCAAACCGGTGCTGGATCCGCACGCCACCGGCGTTGCCCGCGATGAACAGGACGAGCGGGTTTCCCTTGTTGCCGTGGGCTGAGCCGGGACCAGGCCGCCGCTGGATTTTAATCTTATTTTCAGGAAAGATTAATGTTCTTGGTGTCTATTATGGCAGAGACGGAGAGGTGTGAAAAAGCCGCCGGTTCCGTCAAGCCAAAGCGGCTTTTATAGAGACGCTGCGGACAAAATGGCCGCCTCCGTCCGAAGGCGCACGAGCCATACAGGACTCCCGCCGGACGCCTCCCCCAAAATGAAAGGCAGGAAGTTTTATGAAAAGCATCGGTTTTCTTTTTGGCGTCGGTTTGGTTTTTACGCTTGCCGGATGCGCAACTCCGGTTGCACTTTCGCCCGTCGGGCCAAATCCCAATGGCGGGATGCAGACGATCCCCACCGGTGAACTGGTCGTCTTTTCCAGGCTGCATGGATGCACTGAAGGTGATAATCCCACCTGGTATCAACACTCGGACTATGATATTTACAATCCAGAGGGGATGCTGGTGAAACATGTGGACAACACCATCGGGCGCTACGAGCAGGCACCCCTTGCGGTGGCGTTGCCGCCGGGCCAGTATATCGTGAAGTCCCGGGCGAGCGATTACCTGCGGGTTGAAGTGCCGGTGATGATTGTGCGCGGCCGGATTACCAGGGTCCATTTGGACGACAATTGGCAGATTCCGGCTGGCACGCGCAAGCGGGAGCTGGTCAGCCTGCCCAATGGCAATCCCGTGGGCTGGCGCGCGGGCATCCTGGAAGAAAACTCCGGACCCGGCTGAACGACCGGTTGATTCGCCCGGCAATTTTGTCCCGCATCAGGCCGCGGGAAAAAGTGAACCAATGAAAACTGTTTTCTACTTGATGCCGGTCATTGCCGGCGTCCTTTTGTCAGGCTGCCTCTCCGGCAGAAACGGGCTTGTCCTCGACCGGGTTGGACCCTCAGACCAGCCGGCGGAAACCGGTTCCTCCGCCGGCTTGCTCGTGGTTTATTCGGCGTATGATCTGAACGCCAGCTTCATGGACCGCAATTCCCGTGAACGCGTGCATTCGGATTACGAACTGTTTGCCGGCAACGGGCAACTGCTCCAACGGGTCCACAACAACACCGGCACCCTGCTGCAAGACCCGGTGACGGTGGTGCTTCCGCCGGGCAAATATATCGTGGTCGCGCGGGCCAACGGTTATGGCAGGGTGACGGTGCCGGTGGCTGTTCAGAAGAAAAAGGTGACCATTTTGCATCTTGAAGGCGGCGGTTTCTGGCCGGACGAATCCGCGTTCAACCAGACCAATGCCGTGCGCCTGCCGGACGGGGTGATTGTCGGCTGGCGAAATGATTTGTAATCTAAAGACAATCTGTAAACATTGTGTAAACATTGACCACGGCTGTTAACTTGGCAGGGGTTACACTATTGGGTTGTTTGAACCAGGGTGGGAATGCAAGACCGCATAAAACAGATTCAAAGCAAACACCAGACAGTGGTCCACATACGCCGCAAATCGTATGCGATCGCAGACGCCGGTGTCTTGGCAATCAAAGAGCTGAATCTCGGGAACTTTCAGGCTGCGGTGGAGATCTACAATTTGATTCTCGCCAAGGTTCCCGGCTCTGCCGCCGTCCATGTCAACCGGGGCGTTGCCCTGCAAGCAATGAAGCGATATGAAGATGCGCTGGCAAGTTTCGACAAGGCCATCGCCATCAAACCCGACCATGCTGAAGCCCACAACAACCGGGGCGCGGTTTTGCAAAAAATGAACCGGTTTGAGGAGGCGCTGGCAAGCTACGACAAGGCCATCGCCCTAAAACCCGACTACGCCAATCCCCACCAAAACCGGGGATCCATTTTAAAAAACCTGAACCGGAATGACGACGCCCTGGCAAGTTTTGACAGGGCCATCGCGCTCAAGCCCGACCATGCCGAAGCCCACAACAACCGCGGACTGGTTTTGATGAACACAGGAGACATGCCGGAAGCGGAGAAGATGTTTCTTAAAGCATTAGCGCTAAAACGGGATTTCCCCGCTCCCTGGTTCAACCTGGTGAGCATTCGCAAATATCAGAGCATGGATAATGCCGATGCGAAAAGCATTCAGGCTTTGCTCGGAAAGGCCGGCATCTCATTAGAAGACAAAGAACAGCTCCATTTCTCCCTGGGCAAAATATATGATGACTGCGGCCTCTGCGACGAAGCGTTCGAGTGCTACCGGCTCGCAAACCAAATACGCAACTCCATGGTCTGCTACGACCCAGATCACGTCACGAGAATGACCGATGACATCATAAATGTTTTCAACAAGGATTTTCTGGCCGGGCCTTTTGAGTTTGGATCGGACGACCGGTCGCCTTTGTTCATTGTCGGCATGCCCAGATCGGGCACAACGCTCCTGGCGAGCATGTTGTCCAATCATCGCTCCGTCGCCACGGCCGGCGAGCTGCCCACCATCATCGATTTTACTTCACGCCTTCCAAAATTAACCGGAGACGAGTTCCCTTACCCGCAGGTGGTGAAACAGATGCCGCCGGCAGTGGCCACGCGTTTGGCCAACGATTACATGCAGCGCTTGCGACGGGACTTCGGTGCAAATAGAGAGTTTATCATTGATAAAAATCCGCTCAATTTCAGACATCTCGGGTTTATCTCAAGGTTGTTTCCGAAGGCACGAATCATTCATTGCACCCGTCATCCGATGGCCGTGGGCCTGTCCAATTATTTTCAGCGTTTCCCGTTGCATCTGGATTATGCTTTTGACCTGAAGAATATCGGTCATTTTTATGGAGAGTATTCCAGGCTCATGGAACATTGGCGAAAGGTTCTGCCTCTAAATATGATTGAAATCAGCTATGAAGATATGGTCTTGGAAACGGAAAAAACGGCGCGCATGATACTTTCTGTCATCGGGCTGGAATGGGACGAACGCTGTCTGACCCCGCACACCAATCCGTGTGCGGTGGAAACGGCAAGCCAGTGGCAGGTGCGCCAGCCCATCTACCGCCAGTCATTGGAAAGATGGCGGCATTATGAAAAGCATCTTGCTCCGCTGAAAGAAATGTTGCCGCTTGCCGGGTAGCCACGCACGGTCTTGGCGGCGCAATGCGGAGAGCTTTCCTGCGACCACAATGCGGGCGTCTCTTCCACCCGGATCAGCACCTTGCTTTCTTTTTCCTGATAATCCATGCGCACCACCCTCCAGGCTTCACCCAGCGATAATACCTGTTGAAACATCTTTTCCGGCTTCATACCCCCCACCAGAAAACCCAATTCCAGCTCTCTTACCTACAAAAACGTCGAGGAAGCGAACTAAATGACTGTTTGTAGTATTTTATTGCATCACTTGTTGTTTTTGCCACTCTGTTTGCGATTCTCCATAAGAACCGGCAAAAACAGCCATATATTTTAAACACCATGAGAAAACCACTCGCGCTTTTGATCGTCTTGTCCCTCGCAACGGCCATTTTGGGACACGCGAAAACCCAGATTGAGATCAAGGACAACTGGTATTATCTGAACGGGCAAAAGTTTTTCATCAAGGCCATTGGATACGAAATCGGCGCCCGCCCCGGACAAAATCCCTACAAGGGAAGCGGAGGTGACGATTTGGACCTGATGAAATTCGACCTGAAGGTGATCAAGGAAGGTGGTTATAATGCGATCCGAACCTGGAGCGAATTCTCGGAACCCCAATTAAAGCTGGTTCAAGATTCGGGCCTTAAACTGATCATGGGGATACGGGTTGATCCCGACCAGGATTATGGCGCCCCTCAGTTTGTCCGGGATTGCGAGGATTCCCTTCGGAAGGTGATGAGTTATTCCAAGAAATACGATTGCATCATCACCTACCTCATCCTCAACGAACCGCAAACAGACCACATGCACAAGGTATCCGGGAAAGCCTTTGTCAACCTCATGCGGGGCATGATGGCCATCATTCACCAGGAACATCCGGGCATACCGGTCAGCATCTCAGCCAATACGATGATCAGCGATTACCTCGATGAAAACATGTTCGATGTTTATGCCTACAATTGTTACGACCACAACGAAGCCCAAACCGCAACCATGGGCCTGAAGGATTATACCCGGGGTATATATGAATTGAACGGCCTGAAAAAACCGCTGATCGTCACCGAATTTGGTTACTCCGTTTCCCACCGTGGTTATGGCCGGTATGGTGGAAACACCCTGACGCAGCAGCGGGACGGCGTGATTGCCAACTATCGCGACCTGCTTGATGCCGGTGCCGTGGGCATGTGTCCGTTCTATTATGCCGACGGCTGGTGGAAGGGCGGCGACCCGTATTATCATAATCCCGAACAGCCGGAAGGATGGTTTGGCTTCTGGGGCTATGCCGACGTCAAGGACAAGTATGGCTCACCGCGTCCGGTCTGGTTTGCCCTGCGCGACTATATGAAGGCGCTGGTCATCAGCCCGAAGAACGACACCATCTATACCAACGGCACCATCCCGCTGGAGCTTTACACCGACAAGGATGCCAAGAAGGTGTTGGTAAAGGTAAATGACAAAGTTATCTATTCCCACAACCTGACCGGGGAGAGCTTATTTTGCCGATCAATTGTCCCTTGCGCCGGATGGAATTCAGGACATGGAACTAGCGTTTGAATTTTACGACAAGGACAACCAGCTTATAAAAACGGAATCCATCATGATACTGGCCTCGCGCTCGCCGATTGATCTGCCCAAACTGACGATTGATGTGTCACCGTCCGGCGATTTAAATGCCGCCACCAACGCCAGCATCAACATCAACATCGAGACCCGGCCGGATTTCAAGATACTGGACGGGTTAAGAGTCAGTTTTAACACGCATCTTGGCTGGGAAGTCGGTCCGCAGGCGTCAATTCCTCTAAAGGATCAACTGAACAACAAAACCATCCATGCGGAAACTTCCTTCCCCATTCCTGACAACTGCTGGATTGTGAATGCTTCGGCCGGAGTTCCGATCCAATACGGCAAATTCATTTTCAAGATTCACGATCAAAAAATTATTTTCCGGGGCGACTGGGCGAAAGAGATTGGCCGTAATTAATCAGGAAGACGGAATGATTTTTTGCCATTTACCAATTTTTGCCTATTGTTCAAACCAATGAATTTTTTGCCGGACCCTGATACACTGGCGGCATGACCGGACATTTTCCCGAGCAGGCCATTTACGAAAAACTTTGGCAGGAGGCCGCACTGGCCTTCGACCGCAGCGCGGTGCGGCTGGACGCATTTTTGGAAAACCGGCCGGCCGACACGCGGCGCGGCGTCACGCTGGTGGCCAGGCCGGGCGCGGCGGTGAGCGCGTCTGTGGAGAATTTCCTGGATGAAATCGCCGCCGTCGCGCCGGAACAGCATTTTTACCAGCAGTCGGAATTTTACATGACGGTGCTGTCGGTCATCCCCGGTTCGGAATCCTGGCGGCAGTCCGCGCAAAGATTGCCCGGCTATCTGGCGGCGCTGGACGAAGTGCTGAAAAGCCTTCCGCCATTTTCTGTAGCGTTTCGCGGCGTGACCGCAACGCCGGACGCGGTGATGATCCAGGGATTTCCCGAAGGCGACAACACGCTGGCGCAATTGCGGGATGATTTGCGCGCGGCGCTGGCCGGGCGTGGATTGGGGGAAAATCTGGACCGCCGTTACAAAATCGCGACGGCGCATCTGACGGTCGTCCGCTTTTCCACGCCGATGAAGGACTGGAGGCCGTTGAAATCGCTGCTGGCCGCAAACCGGGACCGGGATTTTGGGACGGCCTGCTTTCGCGCGCTGCAATTGATCGAGGGGGATTGGTATGCGTCGGCAAACACGGTGCGGACGTTGCGCGAATATCCTCTCGGATGATACCGCCCGGCAAGCTTGAACAAATCACAGCCCGATTCAAACCGCGAACCACGCAAACCACACAGACAAAAAAACAAAATCCCTTTTCGAGTATTCCGCGTATTTTGCGGTTAACGATTCTACTTCTTGTTTTCATAACGCCCCCGGCTGGCAGGAATTCGGCACGGGCCGGTCGCGTTTCAAGGCACCGTTATTTCGAAAGCGACCCCGTAGTTGGGCTGCACCGTTCCCGTGCCGGTGCCTTGGAACGGATCTGAATCGCGCAGCAGCCCCCAGCGGAAGGTGCCCGGAAAGGGGGCCATCATCCGCTGCTTTTCGCCAATCATGGCGTAACCCACCTGCGCACCGGAACCGGGGTCGGTCGCGCAGGTAATGACAACGTCGTCGCCGGCAATCGCCACTGATGAAATGGTCACCTTGTCGCCGGCGGCCGTGCTGACTTCAAAACCTTTGCCGTCCTTCCACTCGGCGATGGACGGATGCGGTGCCGCCAGGTTTGTGTCCCACACCATCGGCGGCACCGGCACATGGTAATGCACGGTCAGAATTTTCCCGTTGTGCTCAACGCCGGTGGGTTTCAGCGGCTGCCAGTCGTTGCCAAGAATGGCGCGCTGGTAATAAACCTCGGCATATTTTTCACCCAGCAGCCGGTAGCCTTCGGCGGTCAGATGAATGCCGTCGGGGGAGGCATACTGGTATTTGGGGCCGGAGCAGACCATGTCCGCCGGATAATCGTCGCCGACCTTCCATTGCGCGAGCGTGGAGGGCGAGCGGTCGTTGCACGAATTTTGCTGGGACACAATCATCTGGATTTTCTGTTTTTGTCCGGTGATGGCCGGCAAATCAGTGTTGTAATCCTCCCACAACTGGCGCAGCTCCGCCTCGTAGTTCCGGTTGCCCGCGTCGCTTTCGCCGTGGGTGACGATGATGGCGCCGATGCCGTAGGTTTTGCCGGCGGCTTTGGCCAGGCGCGTGATGGCCTTGGTTTCAATCAGGGCCGCCTCATAGGAATGTCCGTTGACTCCTTTCGGCACGGCGTTCTTTTTGATAAAAACCATTCCCTGGCCGTTCTCGCCGACCGCGCCGTGAATGCTGATAAAGTCGCGGTCCAAACTGGCGCGGACAAGGGCGGTGAGTTCGTTGGCCATCGCCGAATGTGGCGTTTCGCCGTCAATGTTTTCCGGCCAGGAACTCGGGTAATTCGGAGCGTGGCGGCCCACGGGTTCGACGAGCGGCACCAGCACCAGATTGGTGTCGTCCGGGTCAACCGGCCAGGGCAGATGACCGGTCGAGAGCTTGAGATTGCCGTAAGGCTGGTTGGTCGAGAGCAATGGCCAGCCTTGTGCGCCCACCGACAGGCTTTGTCCGGTGCCAATGATGCCCGTCCAATCCCAAGGCAGGTTAGCATTCGTTTTGGAGCCGGCGGCCGGCGCAGAGAGGGTTGCCATGGCGGCGCAGATTAGAACAGATTGGTTGAGATGAAACAAACAGGTTTTTGCCGGTCGCATATTTTTAAATATTTCCATTTCAATGTCCGCCTGTCTTGCCGGTAAAATCGGGACCATGCCGGCGGATTAAAAGGTTGGGACGGTGACGACGGAATATTGGCACAGGGGGAAAACATTTCAACTGCGAATCACGCGGACAAATAATTCCGATTGAACCCCGGTCCGAAATGCCGGGCATCCGCAAACCAGCCCCGCCAAAAAAAGTGTGGTAATTGCCAAAATCAGTTGAGCCGCCTCGCCCGGATCCGGCCATTATATCAATTGTTAGATGATTAAAAATTGCAATCGCATTAGACCGGCTTGCGCCTGGAATGTTTGCAACGCCTCCCGTTTTCAGTGTCAAACCATAAGCACGTGTCGGCAGCTGCTTCGTGACTGGCTGGCAAACCCGTCGCGGGGACTTCCTTTATTCAAAAACAATCGCTCACTGCGAAAAAACCATCGGTTGATGCAAATGCTTGGTGGACCTGGCAAACGAAGTTCACCATGGTCATAGCTAACTCTTAGATGAAACTCGAAATAATTCAAATCACCGGTCTGTCCATGATGCTGTCACTTCCACTTTCCGAAAATGGCGCGGAACTGGGCACACGCCAGCGGACGATCACGCCGGTCGCCTTGACAAATGTGCCGGGGATTCTTGCGTCAGAGCTTCCGCTTTATGCGGTTGGTGGCAACACAGTCGGATGCACGACGATCAATTTCTTGGGTGAACTACAGCCTGCGGACAACCCCAGCGGGCCTTGGAGCGACGTTGCGAATCTCAGCCCCTATGTGGTATCGGCCACAAACACGGCGAATTATTGCCGCGCAGTTGAGTAGTATGAAGAACATTGGACTAACATAATAAGTGTGGACGCCATGAATTTGATCTCTCCCTCTATCGAACCCCAATCATCAGCTCGGTGCCCTAATACAGGTGCCGGACGTTTTCTTAAGGCGATTCTGGCAGCTCTGTCGCTCGCCGTCGCCATGGAGGGGCCGGTGCTGGCACAAACGACCAATTCGGCGGGCGATGGCACCGTGCTCAAGCAAATCATCATCTTTGGGCGCCATAGCATCCGCTCGTCGGTCACAGACTCCAACACCTTGCAGCAGGATGCCGTTGACACTTACCCAAACTTCGTCGGGGTTCCCATCGGCTACCTGACTCCGAACGGACGGCTGGCGGCCGGCTTGCTCGGCTCCTATTTCCACGATTATCTGGTGCACGCAAGGGGTGCTGACGGGCGACACAAATACGGACTTGGCCCTTTCGTATTTCCGCGCCAATTCCATTGAACGCTCCTACATCACCGCGGCCGAATTCGGGGCGGGGTTGATTCCGGGGGCGAGCATTCCGGTTAACACTTTTCCGGCGGGCGTGCCCGACCTGGTTTTTGATCCCCTTTCAGCCGGGGTGGCGACGGTGGATCCGGCCCGCGCCGTGACCGAAATTCAAGGCATTTTCGGCAGCGGAAGCAATCTGATGTCCGCCTACAGCGGCGAGCTTTCCCTGGTCAGTCAAGTGCTCTATCCGCCGGGAACCCAGCCGAACACCAATGTCTTCCAAGGCTCGGTGGATCCGACCACCCAGCCGATTACGCTGGTGGCCAATGTGCCGCCAGAACCATCCGGGCCGCCGTATGCGGCCGGGGAGGTGATTGACATGGGCGGACTGGATTCAACCGTGTCCGCCGCCGACCCGTTTGTCATGCAATACGCGGATGGCTTTCCGACCAACGAAGTGGCGTGGGGCCGGCTGACGTTGGATACGCTTTCGCAACAGACCCGGCTGGTGACCCTGCAATTTGATATTTGCATGCGTTCTCCCTACCTTGCCCAGGTTCAGAGTTCGAGCGCTGCCTCTCACATTCTGCGTTCCATGCTTCAGGTCACGGGCGAGGTGCCACTGGACGGGGCATTGGGGACGCCGCAATCACAGGTGCTGGTCATAGTCAGTTCCGACGGCTTAGTGGCGGGCTTGGCGGGACTGCTGGACATTCACTGGTTGCTCCCCGGCTATCAACCGGACTTTTGCGCTCCCGGCGGCGCCCTGGTCTTTGAACTGCGGCAGGTAACCGCGACGGGACAGTATCTGGTTCGCGTGTATTACACCGCACAAACCTTCGACCAGTTGCGCAATCTGACCCCGCTGACCCTTGCGGCGCCACCGGCCACCCAGCAGCTTCTGGTTCCCGGCGGCGGTTCGATCACGAATCTGGACATTGATTTCAACACCTTCAGCAATCTGATGAGCACCGCCATTGGCATGGAATATGTGGAGCCGTTCGCCGACGAGGTCCAGCCCGTTGTGCAAGACCCTTACACCACCGATAATCCGACGAACATCACGGCCAGCGTCAGCAGCAACACGCTCACCATCGCATGGCCGGCTGATCATATCGGGTGGACACTTCAGGCCCAAACCAACGGCTTGAGTTCCGGCCCGTGGTTCGATTTGCCCGGCTCCGACGTTGTGAATGCGGTGGTCACCACCATAGATCCGGCCAACCCGTCCGTGTTTTATCGCCTGCGCGAGTCATAAGTGAAGCCGCCAAACAATCAATATATGAAACTAAACATTTTCCCCATCATCAGCCTCGCGCTGCCACTCTGGCTGCCGCTCTCCGGCAATGGAGCGGAACTGGGCACCCGCCAGCAGACGATTACGCCGGTGGCCGTAACAAACGCGCCGGTGCCGCCGATTTACCCGTCCGACGTCGCTGAATATGCAGTCTATGGCTACAGTTCCTGGCAGTGGGGTTCCGGCGAGGATGAAGGCCAGTTGCTCACCAACATGCCGACGGGCTACCCGGGAGCAACCAATGCGGCCAGGCTTTTAAATTTTCTTAGCATCAGCGACGCCCATATCACCGACAAGGAATCGCCCTGTCAGGCGATCTATCTCAGTTACCAGGGCGACTAGCAACAGTGCGTCCGCGTGCTATTCACCCGTGATGCTCTACACCACGCAGGTTCTCGACGCCGCCATCAGGACCGCCAACGCCGTGAACCGGCTGGTGCCTTTCGATTTCGCCATTTCTCTGGGCGATGATGCCAATGGCCCCCAGTATAATGAACTGCGCTGGTATATTGATGTTCATGGACGGCCAGTATATCACGCCGAGTTCCGGCGCCCATGTCGGGGCCACCAACATTGATTATCAGGAACCCTTCCAGGCCGCCGGCCTTGACCCGGCCATCCCCTGGTATGCGGTGATGGGCAACCACGATCACCTCTGGATGGGAGGATTGCCCATTACCAACAGCGCCGCCGAACAGGACTTTACCAACGTGTATGTC
This sequence comes from uncultured Verrucomicrobiae bacterium, assembly GCA_963738245.1. GTDB lineage: Bacteria > Verrucomicrobiota > Verrucomicrobiia > Limisphaerales > UBA11358 > UBA11358. Next base: position 17,921 of record CAVTWB010000009.1, on the reverse strand, counting down.
CTCCGTTTGGGAGACGATTTCATGGGCACCATTGACGGCAGCACGCCTTATGGTGACGTCATTGATGTGGGCTCTGTCACCAACTTCATTGTCGGTGGGGTCACCAACTTCCCCACGGTGGTGGCCGACACCAACCGCTATTTTCTCACGGTAAGCAACTGGATGGGTGAATTTTTCAACACCACTTCCCAGCCGGTCGGTCATGGTTTCTCCGCGGCCAACATCATCAACAACTTTGCCTGTTACAGCTTTGAGCCGCTGACCAATCTGCCGCTCAAGGTCATGGTGCTCGACGACACCATGAACGGATCAGGATTATGATCTCAACGGGCAGGCGGGGTTGGATGCCCAGCAACTGGGCTGGCTTACCAACGAACTTCAGCTGGGGCAGGACGCCGGCCAGCTCATGATCATCGCGGCACACGAGCCGATTGAGGTCTTTGCCGAACCCGGCAGCACCAACTCGTGCATCTCCCGCACCAATTTTCTCGCCCTGCTCAACTCGTGCCCCAATCTCCTGCTGTGGATCTGCGGACACACGCATCAAAACAACATCTACGCGCATTCGTCATCGGACACGAACCATCCCGAAAATGGCTTCTGGGAAGTTGAGACCGCCTCCCTGCGGGATTTTCCCCAGGAGTTCCGCGCCTGGGAGATCCTCCGGAACACCGACAATTCCATTTCCATCCGGGTGACGGACATTGATCCCGATGAAACCACCAATTCCCCCGCCGCCGTGTCGCGCGGCTATGCCGTCGGGGCCGCGCGAATATTCATGACGCCCTGCACCAACCTCACAGATACGGCGTCGTATGCGTATAATGCGGAGCTGCTCAAGTTGTTGACCCCGGCCATGCAAACCAAGATCGCCGGTTACGGCGGGCCGCTGGGGCATCATGTGGCCATTGATCAAACCGGGACCGGCGTGACGATCAACTTCCTTGGTGAACTGCAATCGGCCGATACCCTGGCTGGACAGTGGAACAACGTCACCGGCATCAGCCCCTACACGTTGCCGGCAACGAACACGGCAAACTATTACCGCGCCGTCGAGTGATTGGGCCGGCCACCACGGATCGTGGAGAATCAGGCGGCGATTCGTTTTCCCGGCCCGAAAATGGTCGTTTGTCGGCTGAAATACCTCGCGAGATTGGAGATTTGGACGGTTATTTGGCCCGTTATTTGCTTATTTAATCTCTTGTATGGCCAAAATAAAAGATCAAAAAGCAGGCGCATCCACAGGGGAAACTGCAACACCGGCACTCGCCTTACCATTGGAACAGAGAGCCATCAAGGAAAAGCGAGCGGAGTGTTTGACGGAACTTATTCGGCTTAAGCGCAAAAAACAGGAAATGAAAAATTCCCACGCGCAAGCGGTGGCGGCAATTCAAGAATGGGACCACGCAGCTCAGGAAAATTTTAAAGCAGCTCAAGAAAGACATCGTGCTGAAATGGCGAAAATTTCCGCCAACAGTGTAAATCCGACCTGTGAATTCGCCCCAGGCATGCAAGAGATGGAACAAACCCGGCCGCGGAAGAAGATGAACCTTCTCGTGTTCTTGATACAAGCCATTCTGTTTGGCGGCGGAATCGTGGCGGTTGGAATTCTCCTTTTAATTACGCGGAAATTCCACCAACACGATATTTCCTGCGGAAAAATACATTCCAACCGGACTTTATTGGCCCAAATCTGGCTTAAACCAGCGAATTTTTATTAATTTAATGGTTCGTAATCAAGCTGGGCAGAAACCCACGGATCGGGCCTTCAATGAATGTCGGGACATTCGCTTATAGGCATCCACAAAGTGAAAACGGAAGATTTCCTGGCCGGAAGCTTGGATACTTGGGCATGCAGTTCGTGAGTGCCGAGCCATTCAGTCTTTGTTCAATCGTTCGTATAATTTTCTCCTTCTGTTGAATTGAACCCCCCCCCAGATCTTTATTAAATGAGGACTCAGTTAAGTCCGCTACGATTTATCGTGGATCAGCGTCATTATTCCGCATTCAGCCGGAGTTGATTCGTTCCGGGAACATTTTCTTATCCGGGTTAAACTGCTGTTTTTTGAAAATTTCAAACAACTGTTTCGCATCATGTTTCAATCAAATTACATGCAAACATTCGGGCCCTGGACAATCAACTGCAATAGGCATGTAAATTGCTTGTTTTTTGGCATGAAGGGCAAAATTTTTTCTGGGCAAAGCGACTGATTTGATGTCATGAATTATTCCTATTATTCCATTGAAACCGCTCTTGTATCCGGACTCCTGCAATGCGCAGTGGTCGGCTATGGTTTTTGGATGACGCGCCGCTTTGGCGTTGCGCGTGTGGGCTGGGCGCTTGTTTTCACCTTTTCACTGCTGGCATTGCTGCGCGCATTTCTCGTCCAAGCCAGCCTGGAGTTTGGCGTCAAAGTTGACATCATGTGCGGCGTAATTTCCCTGTTAATGCTTGTGGGCTTGATGCAACTGGAAGCGCTCTTGCGGGAACGTCAACGGATGGAGCTGGCACGCCAGCAGACCCAGTTGGAACTGGAAACAAGCATCCAGAAGAAAACGGAGGAATTGACTAAATTGAACGAAGAACTCCAGCTAACGACCGACCGCCTAACAGCTGAAGTGGCAGAACGGGCGCGGATGCAGGAACAGGCGGAAAAGACCCATAAGGAAATGCTGATCGTTTCCCGGCAGGCCGGCATGACTGATGTGGCGACCAGCGTTCTGCACAATGTCGGCAACGTTCTTAATAGTTTGAATGTGTCCGCCGCCCTGGTGGCCAGTCATCTGGAGGAACTCAAGATTCACCGGCTGACTCAAGTCAGCGAGCTCATAAAACAACATTCCAGTGACTTGGGGAATTTTTTTTCAAATAATCCCAAAGGCAAACAGGTGCCAAACTTCCTCCTGCAACTCGGTGAATATTTGTCCAAGGAGCAGGAATTGCTGTCGAAGGAAATGGAATTTGTCAAGACCAGGATTGAACACATCAAGGTGATCGTGGCAACCCAGCAGAACTACGGAAAAGTTTCCGGGGTGACTGAAAATGTCCGGGTCACAGACCTGGTCGAAGATTTGCTGCGCATCCATGTCCCCGAACTCGAGGAGCACGGCATAACGGTTAAACGAGAATATGAACCAAACCTGCCGGAAATTCCCGTGGACAAGCACAAGGTTTTGCAAATACTCCTGAACCTCACCGCGAATGCAAAACATGCCTGTGTTGAGACCAGACAGGAAACCAAGCAAGTCACAGTTCGGGTTACCAACGGCGACGATCGCGTCCGTATCGCCGTCCGTGACAACGGTGTCGGGATCACCCAGGAGAACATCAAAAGGATCTTTAACTATGGTTTTACCACCAGAAAGAAAGCGGGACACGGTTTTGGGCTGCACAGTGGAGCCTTAATCGCCAAGGAACTGGGGGGTGCCTTGACTGCCCAAAGCGACGGTCCCGGCCAGGGCGCGGTCTTTACACTTGAATTGCCGTTGAAGCCAAAACGCCAAATATATGGAAATTGAAACCATAGCCCGCAACCGTCGCATCTTGATCGTGGATGACAGCTCTGCCATCCACGATGATTTCAAAAAAATCCTGATCCGGCGCAGCCTTACGGGAAACGATTTTGAATTGGCGGAAGCCAGCCTGTTCGGAACCCCGGAATCCGGCGATGAGCCGGATCAGGATTTCAAACTAACTTCCGTCTTCCAAGGTGACGACGCGATTTCGGCGGTTTCCGAGGCGGTGAAGGCCGGCCAGCCTTTCGCCATGGCTTTTGTGGACATTCGAATGCCGCCGGGCTTGGATGGGATTGAGACCACCGAGCAGCTTTTAAAGATTGACCAGGACATTCAGATTATCCTTTGCTCCGCCTACTCCGATTATTCGTGGAAGGACATGCGATTGCGCCTAGGTGCCACTGACCGGGTGGTTATCTTAAAAAAACCATTCGATGCCATCGAGGTGTTGCAACTGGCCAATGCACTGGCCCAGAAATGGAAGCTGTTGAAACAGTCGCGGCTTAAGGTCGAGACCTTGGAGCAGATCGTCAACAAACGCACGCAGGAACTGCAGGATTATAACGAACAGTTGCGCGCAGAAATCTTGCAGCGCAAAATCGCGGAAAAGGAACAGCGTGCCACGCAGGAAAAACTGAAGCATTTTCTGGCCAACAACCCGGCGGTCATATATTCGCTCAAATTTGCGAAAGGCGGCCTCATTCCGTCGTGGGTCAGCGACAACTTCTCTGGTTTCACCGGCTTCGATTTAAGGGACTGGTATCAGCAAACGGCCGGGTCGAATTGCGTGCTGGATGAGGACCGCATGAAGGTAACCGAAAGCCTGCAAACGTTGCTTGCCAGAGATTGTGTCAGTTTGGAATACCGTATCCGGCGGCGGGACGAGGTTGTCCGCTGGGTTCGTGACGACCGCCAGTTGCTTCGTGACCCGGCCGAACAACCGGTGGAAATCATCGGGTGCTGGACCGACATTACCGAGCGCAAACAACTCGAAGAACAGCTTCGCCAGTCGCAGAAGATGGAAGCCTTTGGACAGTTGGCCGGCGGCGTTGCCCATGACTTTAACAACCTGCTGACCATCATCCAGGGTTATGTTTGCCTGTTGCAGGAAAGGAATCATCCGGCTGATGAACATAGAAAAAACCTGGCAGAAATTGCCAGGGCCGCTGATCGCGCCGCCAACCTAACACGTCAATTGCTGACTTTCACCCGGCGCCAGGTCTTCCAGCCCAAGCCGCTTGACCTCAATGAAATTGTCAGCAATACAAGTCAGATGCTGCAAAAGCTGGTTGGCGAGAGCATCGAGCTGGAAACCCATTTGATGCCGGGCAATGCCTGCATCACCGCTGATAACCACATGTTGGAGCAGATCCTCATCAATCTCGCGGCCAACGCCCGCGACGCCATGCCCAAAGGAGGCCGGCTTGTTGTGTCCACTTCGTTGAGTGAGATTGATGGTGGGCAAGCCAGCCTGCACAGTGAATCCCGGCCGGGTCCGCACGTTTGTTTGTCTGTTTCCGACACCGGGTGCGGTATCGCCCCGGAAAATCTGCCCCGAATTTTTGAACCATTTTTTACAACCAAGGATGTGGGCAAAGGAACCGGGCTGGGACTGGCAAGTGTTTATGGCATCGTTAAACAGCATCAGGGCTGGATTGAAGCAACCAGCGATCTTGGCAAAGGCACCACCTTCAAAGCCCATTTTCCTGCAACCTCACGACCATTTGCGCCCGCCAAACCATTGACGCGGGTTCAGCCGGCACGATGCGGGAATGAAACCATTCTTGTCGTCGAAGACGAGCCGGGTTTGCGTGAACTTTTCCTGGTTACCCTGCAACGATATGGCTACCGGGTTTTCATGGAGAATTCCGGTGCCCTGGCCATCGACTCATGGTCTTCGCGGCTTGATCAAATTGATCTCTTGTTAACCGACATTGTCATGCCGGATGGCATCTCTGGCTGGGAACTGGCCACAAAGTTGCAGGCCCGGAAACCGCATTTGAAAGCCATTTATATGAGCGGCCACGACACGGACATCAACAATCGTGACAAAAACATCAGGCTTCTCGCAAAGCCCTTCAGCCCGGAACAACTGGCGGAAACGGTGCGAACCTGCCTGGATGAGGAATAACAATGTGCGAGGTGAATACGGATTGCCAATTTCTTAAAACGTCTCGACAAAATCCCGAACCAGCCTAATCTCGAAGCCATGAGCGGATGCCTGCAAATCAACTCACAAAAATGGAACCTCTGCGGCTCCGACGGACTGAAGCTGTTTCTTCCCCGCCAACATCGAGACCGCTGCATCTATTTTCAGACCGACTGGTCATTCGTCCCGCCCGACGTGGACGCGGCCACCCTGCCGGCCGATGCACCCAGGCTGCGGCTCCGCCTCATTGGCTGGGTGCCCGGCCTGCGCGACTGGCGCGATCTGGAAAATCTTTTCCTCGGCTACCACGAACCGGTTGACGGCAAGGAACTGCCGGATACCCGCGGGCCGGACATTTGGATCTGGCAACCCGGCGAGACCAACCCCTTGCGGTTCGGGGCACTGGGAGACCGACCTGAAATTCGGCGAACGGCACGGTCATGAATTTGATTTCACCCTGGAAGCCGTCATCCCCAGCGAACGGGCTTCCAAATTCAGGATGGACTGCCACTTGAAGGAATTTTTCAAGCAGCCCGTGCCGCCGGATTGGGAACAGCCCGAATGGATCAATGAAATTGACGACGAGTTGAGCTTTGAAGGCCGCATCGAATTCAGGGAAATTTTGTGCAGCGCGCCAATCAACGGCGCGCAACCGCTCGCATGGGCCAAACGACTGTCCCAACGCGAACTGGCCGTGGAGGAATTCGGGCCTTGCACCCTGATCGACGCCGACCACTCTGCCGGCAAATATAAACCCAAAGACGGCATCAGCGACACCGGCCGTCTCGTGGTGCTCCCCATGCCGGTCGGCTGAAGCCTGCGAGAAACGGGAATTGTCGCGTCGAGCTTGCGGCTCAACTGATCGAGCCACAGGCTCGGCGCGACAATGAGGTGAACCGCGAAACATACGAACCACGCGAAGGTTTTTTGCCGCGCAATCCCAGACAAAATTAGAATGGATGGTCGTTCAATAGATCAAACGAGTTTCTTCGCAAGGTGCGTGTCGAGGATTTCCTGCACGGTCACGACAACGATGACTTTGTGGCTGCGCTTGAAGAATGATTTTGAGTTACAATCATAGCCGATGGAAACTCGCAGTTAACCAAAGGAGCAGAACGGCGAGAAAAAATAAACCGGCAGATGCAATATCTTGCAACGAAATTGTTTGGTGTCGGGATGATAAACGGGTCCGATTCCGATTTGCCGGCGATAAAATCGAACATGTGGGATTCTGTTTCCGCGCCTGCCGGTGCGAGATTGTGTTTGACGGCGGCGACCGGGCAAAGTTTACTTTGGCACGCGGGACGCCGCGGCGATTTATTTACATGGGCGGCCATGCGCCGCATTCGAATCCGCAGTTATTCGTGGCTAAACCGGCTCCATCCGATTCCGTTTTGATGAAACAAAAGGCAATATGCCTGTCGCTTGTCGCGCTGGCTGTTCTCGCCGGCTGTGCCGTTGGCCCAAACTACAAGCGGCCTGCCGTGAACGCGCCGGAAGGTTTTCGCTTCGCGGAAAACCAGACCCCGAACTCGCTCGGCGACCTGCCGTGGTGGCAGGTGTTCAAGGATCCCATTCTGCAAGGTTTGATCGGCACGGCGATCACGAACAACTACGACCTCCAGCAGGCCGTGGCGCGTGTGGAGCAGGCGCGCGAGCAGGTCGCGGTGGCCAACTCGGCGTTTTTCCCGCAGATTGGTTATGGCGGTGGCATCGGGCGCGGCCGCAACTCGCTTTACAATTCGCCGGTGCCCTTGAACGGCGCGACGGAAAGTTCCGCGCAGCTCACCTTGAGCGCCGCGTGGGAGATTGACCTTTGGGGCCGCATCCGCCGGTCGAGCGAAGCCGCCCGCGCGCAGTATCTCGCCACCGACGAAGCCCGGCGCGGCGTGATGATCACCCTGGTCAGCCAGGTTGCCACCGCCTACTTCCAATTGCTCGAACTCGATCAGGAACTGGCCATCCAGTGCGCCGCGACGAATGCCTACGCCGGCAGCTACCGCATCTTCAGCGACCGGCTGTTCAACGGCGTGGCCTCCAAGCTGGAGACGGATCGCGCCGCCGCCGCGCTGGCCAATGCCGCCGCGGTCATCCCGCAGCTTGAGCTTCAAATCGCGACCACGGAAGACCAGCTCAATGTTTTGCTCGGCCGCAACCCCGGCCCGATTGTCCGCAATTCGCTGACCAACCAGCCACAATTGACGCCGGAGATTCCGACCGGTTTGCCGAGCGACCTGTTGCTCCGCCGGCCCGACGTGCTCTCCGCCGAACAATCCTTGATCGCCGCCAACGCGAACATCGGCGTGAACGTGGCGAACTTTTTCCCGCAGATTGGCCTCACCACATTTTTGGGCCGGGCCAGCCCCGAGCTTTCTTCATTCACCGGCCCAGCGGGAAATTTGTGGAACGTGGGCGGCACGCTGACCGGTCCCATTTTTCAGGGCGGTGCCTTGCGCGCCCAATACCGTGCGTCGAAGGCGCAGTTTGAGCAGGCCAAGGCCGCCTATCAACAGAGCGTGCTGACGGCGTTTCAGGAGGTGTCCGACGCGCTCATCACACGGCAGAAGCTGGCCGAAGAATATGTTTATGATGAGCAGGCAGCGGTGGCGCTGGCGGAATCTGTGAATCTGGCCACGCAGCGTTATCTGAACGGCAAGTCCAGCTACTATGAAGTTCTGGAAGCCCAGCAGCAACTCTATCCGACCCAACAGCAGCAAATCCAGGCGCAGGTCGGCGAACTGCTCGCTGTGATCCAACTTTACCAGGCGCTCGGCGGCGGCTGGCAAACTCCGCAATAAGACGGTGCATGACAAGCGGCACAGCAACGTGTTGCCATCCGGTGGACGTTTTGGTAGAAAGAAGCCTTAAGTGAGGCGGGTGTGGTTCAATGGTAGAATATGGCCTTCCCAAGGCTGAGACGAGGGTTCGATTCCCTTCACCCGCTCCAACTCTTTGTTTGCCTACAAATAAAGGGTTTTATGAAGAAAAGTTCGATTGACGCCGTAAAAGCAAGAAGGGCATAGCTTCTGATCTTCTCGAAAACGCTGGATTGAAACAAGAATATATTCTTATCCATGTCTCACGTCTTCGCTTCGCATCCTTGCGGCGATGGTAAAACGCCTCAGGCTGGCCAAATAATTTAGCAAGGGAGCCCTCGCTGAACGCGCGGGACTGCATCAAACCTACAACCGAAAGAGCGAGACAGTTTCCATGTCAGAATCACTATGCCCACCATGACGGTGATCGCTGACAGCACGAAACCTGGGACATTGCCGACCAAAACCGGCGAGCGGTTTGATGTCCAGATGTTCGGCGGGGACAAAGACCACTCTCCGCTCCCGCCAGGAGGGAAGAGGGCCGGGGTGAGGGCTGGCTCGGCTCGCCAATCATGAAATCAAATCCTTGAAAAATGCCGAAACCGGTAAAATCCGGCAAAAATCGGAAAACCCCGCCCTGTGGCAGGTGACGACGCACGGGGTCTCAAACTAACTTCAACCCGTCAGCTATCTGTCCTCACCACGATTTTAAGCGAGGCTTCGGCCGGCTTGGCGGCCAGGGCGACGGCGGCGGCGGTTTCGTCGAGCGGGAAGCGGTGGGAGATCAAGGGCCGCACGTCGAGTTGCCGCGAGAACACGAGCCGCGCCACTTCGCGCTGGAGCGTGAAGTCCGAGGAATAACTGCCGATGAGGTCTTTCTCGTCGAGGCAGATGGAGGCCAAATCAAGGCTGAAGGCTGAAGGCTGAAAGCTGAAGAGGGAAAGATTCGGGACTTTAGACTTTAGACTTTGGACTTCGGACTTCGTTCTTTTGGTGTGGGCGAACAAAAGAATCTTTCCCGCGCCGCGCACCAGTTGAAGCGCCTGCGTCACGGCGGCGTCGGACGGCACGGCGATCACAGCGGAGTCCAAAGTTCGATGTCCAATGTCCAAAGTCGGCCGCGTTAGACCTTGGGCTTTGGGCTTTGGATTTTGGACCAACGCCGTCCACTTCGCGCCAAATTTTTTCGCGAGCTTCAGGCGCGAGGACAGCAGGTCGGTGGCGAGGACACGAATGCCCTGCAATGATAAAATTTTTGTGAACATGAGGCCGATCGGCCCCTGCCCGGCCACGAGCACGGTGTCGCCGGTCAACAATTCCAGCCGGCGGACAGCCTTGAGCACGGTGTTGACGGGTTCGAGCATCGCGCCTTCCTCGAAGGAATTTTTTGCGGGAATTTTCACGACGCCGGGCAGGACGAACGGCATCACGCGGACGTATTCGGCGTAGCCGCCGCCGGCGGGTTCAAAGCCGGCGGTGATGCCGGTGCGCCGGTAAGTTTCGCACTGGGCAAAGGCGTGATGCCGGCAATAGTGGCAGTCCAGGCAGGGAACGTGATGATGCAGCGCCACGCGGTCGCCGACTTTCAAGTTTTGAATTTCAAGTTTTGAATTTATAGTTTTGGGAGAATTCCCACCGCCAATTTTGACGATGGTGCCGGCGGTTTCGTGGCCGAAGATGCGCGGCGGCGGGACGGTGCCGTAAAGGATTTTTTTGATGTCAGTGGGGCAGACGCCGCAGACGGCGACCTTGACGAGCAGTTCGTGTGCGTCGATGCGCGGCACGGGCACGGTTTCGAGGCGCAGGTCGTTGACGCCGCGATAAACAACGGCACGCATGGTTTTCGGAATGGCAGGCACGGGAAACATTTAGCCACAGATGAAACACGGATGAAACACGGATTTTTCAAACCCATCCGCAGATTTCGCTGAAAGCCACAGATTTTAAAATGAATTGGTTTTTATTTGCGTCAATCAGCGAAATCTGTGGATAAAAATTCCATGAACCACGGTTCGGGTTCGCAGGAAAAATCCATTTGTCTGCCGCGCCAGAAAAATCGCACGGAGCGGGCGTGGAGGGCGTGGTTTTGAAAAATCAATCTGGCGCGCTGCGCATCGGTCAAACGGTTTTCGACGAGCGCGAGATACAAATCCTCGTCGCCGCCGTAAAGTTTGTCGCCGACAATGGGATGGCCGAGGTGCGCGAGATGGATGCGGATTTGATGTTTGCGGCCGGTGCGAGGCAACAACCGCAACAAGGTGAACGGCTGCGGTTCAATTTTAAATTTTGAGTTTTTAATTTCCAGCTCGGAATTGTCGCGCGATGGATGCGAAGATGACGAAGGATTTGTCGGTCTTGAATTTTCTTCGCCGACTTCGCGGTCTCCGCGCGAAATCAATTTTTCAAATCGGCGCCCGACCCAAAACTCCGTTTGCGCGAGCGCGCCATCAGGCCGGACGCAATCCTTGACGAAGACGCGGCTGGATTCGTCCCTGCCGAGCGGGGCGTCGATGATCCCCTGCTCCGCCGCGACGTGACCGTGAACGATGGCGAGATATTCCTTTTGGACGGCGCGGCTCTCCATGATTTTTCCCAATTCGCCCGCGACCCCGGAATTTTTGGCGACGATGACCACGCCGCTGGTTTCGCGGTCGAGCCGGTTCACCAAATGCGGTTGAACAGTTTTTAATTTTGAGTTTTGAATTCCAAGTTCGGAATCGTCGCGCGATGGACGCGAAGGCGGCGAAGGTTTTTCTTCCGCTGCTTTTCCTTCGCGTTCTTCGCGACCTTCGAGCGAAAGATAAAGCCGCGCGCGGCCGATGAGGCTGGACAGCTCGCCGTTTTTGGTTGGATGGCAGACGAGCCCGGCCGGTTTGTTGACGACCAGCAGGTCGTCGTCCTCGAAAATGATGTCGAACAGTTTTTCCACCGGCGGGAAAGCTGCCACAACCCGCCGCAGGCGCGGAGAAAAAATTCGGGAATTGTTCCGGCGGCTTGTCATTCCGGGGCGGCGGATTATCCTTACGGCATTGAAAGAGAAATTAAACCGCTGGCTGCCGTGGGTGTTCGTGGCGCTGTTCGCCGTGTCGCGAATCCCCGGCGTGCTGCCGCTGAATTTCAGCGCGGCCTACGCGTTCGCGTTCTGCGCGGGGGTTTATTTTCCCAAGAAAAATTCCTGGTGGCTGCCGCTTTTGGTGCTGCTCGCGACGGACATTGGTCTGAACCTTTATTATTCGGCGCGCGGCATTGAAGTCTGGGACGCAGCCAACCTGGCCAACCTCGCGTTCAACTACGCCGCCTACGCCGTTTTGATTTTCCTCGGCCGCCGGTTCAAGCCGCAATCGTCCTTCACCGCGCTGCTGGGCGGCGGGCTGCTGGGCGCGATCTTGTTCTACCTCATCACGAACACCGCGTCGTGGTTCTTCAACCCGTTTCACAATCCGGAATACGCAAAAACATTTTCCGGCTGGCTGCTCGCGCTGACGAAGGGCGTCGGCGGCTTTCCGTCCACCTTGGAATTTTTTCGCAACACGCTGTCAAGCGGCGGGCTGTTCACCGCGCTGTTTGTCGCGGCGGCCAAACTGACCGCGCCCGCCGAATCGCCGGCCGACAAAACCGCCGGCGCGCGCGACGAGGAAGCCGAGCCGGAAGAAAAAACGGAGGAAGCGAAGGCGTGAAACGTGGCAAGTGTCGCGTGGCAGGTGACATGACAAAACTGCCAACCGCGCAACCCGACTTCGTATCATCCGTCACCGGTCACTTTTCACCGCCATGAAAATTGGAATCATCTCCGACACACACGGATTTCTCGACCCGCAGATCAAAAAGCGGTTCACGGGCGTGGATCACATCCTGCACGCTGGCGACCTCGGCGAAGCGTTCATCGCGTTTGAACTGGAGCAGATTGCGCCCGTCACCGTCGTCGTCGGCAACACTGATCTGGGATTGACGTTTAAGGAAACCGCAGTCGTCACGCTGGCGGACAAAAAATTTCTCGTCCATCACATCGTCAATCCATCGGCGCTGACGGACAAAGTCCGGGCGCGGATCGCCCGGGAAAAGCCGGACGTGGTCGTGTTCGGCCACACGCACAAAAAATTTGCCGAAACGGTGAACGGCATTTTATTTTTCAATCCCGGCTACGCGGGCAAGCCCAAGTTCGGCACGGAACGCAGCGTGGCCATTTTGCGTTGCGATGAATCGGGAATCCGGCATGAGTTTATTATGATTTAAAGTGGTCGCGCGAAGAAGGCGAAGGTCGCGAAGTTTCTTTATTCAAACATGGAAATAACGCCGCCTAAAAACGGGATAAGCAGAAAATTTAACTCCACCTTTATGGTATTAAACTTCCGTCAGCCCGCGAGCTTGGCCGCCGTTTCTTTCACGGCGCGCAAATCCAGCTTGCCGGTGCCGAGCAGGGGAAAATTTTCCACGCGGAAAAATGCGTCCGCCTTCGGCTTCCACAAATTCGGCAAATCGCCCGCGGCAAATTTTTCGAGGCACGCTTGCAAATCATTTTCCACCAGCCGGTGCAGGACGACGAGCCGTTCGCCCTTCTTTTCATCCGGCACACTGGCGACGACAAACATCGTCTCGGCCGCGCCCGCCAGTTCCTGCAATTTTTCCTCGATCTTCAAATGCGGCACCATCTCGCCGCCGATCTTGCTGAACCGGCTCAAGCGGCCGGTGATCTGCAAAAAGCCGTCCTCGTCCACCGTCGCCACGTCGCCGGTGCAATACCAGCCGTGCCGCAGCACATCCGCCGTCTTTTCCGGCAAATCGAGATAGCCGCGCATCACGTTCGGCCCGCGCACGAGCAACATGCCCGGTTCGCCGGCGGGCACGGTTTTTTCGCTCCACGGATGTTCCGGGTCGGCCAGCCGCGCCATCATGCCGGGCAGGACGCGGCCGATTTTCCCGCGCTTGCCGCCGATTTGATGAAAACCCGCCGCGCGAAAATCCATGATGTTGACCGCGACCGCCGGCGCGCATTCCGTGGTGCCATAACCTTCAAGCGGCCGGATGCCGAAGTATTGCTCGAACGCGTCGGCGAGCCGCTCGGACAATTTTTCCGCGCCGACGATGACCACCTGCAGGCTGCCGAAATCCTCCGACGGCACGCCGCGCAGGTAAAGCGACAGAAACGTCGGCGTGGCCAGCAGGATAGTGACATTGTTTTCGCGGACGAGCGTGCCGATGGCCCGCGCGTCCAGCGGATTCGGATGAAACGCCACGCCCGCGCCGATTTCCGCCGGCAGGCAGAGCGTGACGGTGAATCCGAACGAATGAAAAAACGGCAGGATGCCGAGGATGCGATCGCGGTGGGTGAAGCTCAAAATGTGGCCGAACTGCTCGAGGTTCGAGAGGATGTTGTAATGCGTGAGCATCACGCCCTTCGGCTCGCCAGTGCTGCCGCTGGAAAAAATCACGGTGGCGAGGTCGTCGAGCGCGACATCTTTTACCTGGCCGGCCACTTTTTTCAAAAGGCCGAACGGCGCGAATTTCGCGAGCAGCCAGGCGGCAAGTTTTTCCACCGTCGTCGGAGCGCCGGTCTCCGACCAGGCTCGCTTCAATTCGGCTTCACTATCGAGCCGGGTCGGAGACCGGCGCTCCGTGCCAACCACGTCTTCGAGATAAATCAATTCGCCCGGCGGCGTGAGCTTGATCTTCTCCAGAAATTTCCGCGAGGTAATGACCGTCTGGAGGCCGCATTGTTGCGCGCAATGCGCGATGGTGGCTTCGGCCAGCGTGTAATTCAAATTCACCGGCACCTTGCCGCAGAGAAACGCCGCGTAATTCACCAGCGCCCCCGGCACGCTCGGCGGCAGAAAAATTCCGACCATTTCCTGGCCGCGCCAGATTTTTTTCAGGCGGCGCGCGAGGAAAATGGTTTTCACAAGCGCGTTCCCGAAATTGACGCTGCCGCTCGTCGCGTCGGTCATGAAGAACCGGCGTGGATGGCGGCGCGCGGCGCGAACGAAATCGCGCGGCATCGGCTCCATTTTGGCGCGGCGATATTGCCACGCCTCGGCGATCAACGCCTGCACGGCTTCGCGGACCTCGATGTGCGTCGCGGCCGGCGGCAGCGGCGCGCCAAAGCTCACCGTGACCGGATGCGGCAGGCGTTCGGGAAAATGGCGGACCATTTTGCCGCGCTCAAAGCTGGTCGGGCTGCCGAGCACGCCGTCGAGCGCGACGGGAATGATCGGCGCGTCCAAGTCCTTCATGATGCGCTCGAAGCCGCGCTGGAACGGCAGCAACTGCCCGATGCGCGTGATCTGGCCCTCCGCAAAAATGCAGACGACCTCGCCGGCACGAATGGCGTCGCTGGCAGCCTGCAAGGAATGAAGCAGTTCACGCGGACGCTGGCCGGACGAAACCGGAATCGTGCCGAGAATTTTCGCGAACGGCCTGATCCAGCGGCTTTCGTAAATGTCCTTGAACATCAAAAAGCGGATCGGCCGGTCGGTCGCGGCGATGAGCAGCAGCGCGTCGGCGAACGAAAGATGATTGCACACGAACAGCGCGCCGCCCTTGGCCGGAATGTGGTCGCGCCCGACGACGCGAATTTTGTAAATCGAATTGGTCACGCACCACAAAACGAACCGCAGCAGCGCGTCGGGCAGCAATACCAGCAGATAAACCGTCGCGCCGAGCGTGGCGACGGCGACGATGATAAAAATGTCCGGCGCGGACAGTTTCAGGACCGACGCGCACAGATAAAAGACGCCCGATGCCAGAAAAATGCCGATCCAGGAAATCAAGCTCGCCGCCGCGAGAACGCCGCCTTTTTGTTCGCGGGCCGGACGGTGTTGCAGCATGGCGGAAATTGGCACGATGAAAAATCCGCCGAAAAATCCGAGCGCGGCCAGGCCAGCGGCGACGGTTCCAAAGGACAATCCGGTTCGTCCGAGCAGCGCGGCGCAAACCGTCAGGCCGACGGCGCCGAAGGGAATCAGGCCGGTTTCAATTTTTCCGCCGGACAAATATCCGGCCGCGAAACTGCCCAGCCCGATGCCGATGGCGACCGCCGCCTGCAAATAGCTGGCCCGGGCCGGGTCGGCGATGTGCAGCACGTCCTTCGCATAAATGACGATGAGTAGCTGGACGAGCGCTCCGAGCGCGAAAAAGTAGGTGTTGCCGAGCACCGCCAGCCACAGCGGACGGTCGCGGCGGATGATTTTTATCTGCCTCCACAATTCGCCGGCAAAGTTCGCATTGAATTTTTTGGCCGGGTCGGCGGCGGGAACCTGCGCGATGCCAAAGCTGACCAACAGCCCGGTAACCGCGAGAGCGATGAGGATGACGCCGGACCAGCCGGGTTCCGCCGTGAACGTCTTGCAGAGCCAGCCGCCGGCAACCGTGCCGGCGATGATGGCGAGGAACGTGCCGAGTTCGATCACGCCGTTGCCCCAGGACAATTTTTTCCCCGGCAGCAGCTCCGGCAGCAATCCGTATTTGGACGGGCTGAAAATGGCGCTGTGGACGCCCATCAAAAACACGGCGGCGATGGTGACGTAAAAATGGTTCGTCGCCAGCCCGGCGAGCGCGACGAACATGACGAATATTTCAAACACCTTCACGCACACCGTCACCGTGCGTTTGCTGAAGCGGTCGGCCAGAAAACCGCCGGCCATGGAAAAGAAGATGAACGGCAGGGCGAAGAGCGCGCCCACGATGCCGACAAGCTGGTCGCGCCGGTCGTTGGAAAAATCCATCCCGGCGATGAGCGAGATGACGAGCCACTTGAGCGCGTTGTCGCTGAACGCGCCCTGGAACTGCGTGACGATGAGCGGCCAGAAACCGCGTTGCGATTGCGGATGGCGGACTTCGGATGGCGAATGATCGCTGGTCACGAAGCAAAGCTACCCAATTCCGCGGCGAAGTGTGAATTGAAAATCTTTTGGCCAGCATCGAAAAAAAAACACGCCGGCAGCGGGGCGGCTTTATCGGGGCCCTGCCTTGAACCGGGACGAGGGTGTCTCATTTCTGGCCGGACCCCGGCGGTGCGCCGCAGGCAAGGCGTCGAAACGGGCGATTTTCAATTTTGATTTATTGGCATGGCCGGTGCTCTGATTTTGGAGGGATTTTGATGGAGATTATCACAATAATTCAATGGCCAGAGTCAGAACCATTCTTTACGCCGAGGACGATCCGGTGGTGCTGACCGCCTACCGGATGAGGCTGGAAAAGGCGGGCTATCACGTCATCGCCGCGCATGACGGGCTGGACGCCATCAGAAAACTTTCGGCCTTTGTGCCGGATTTGATCCTGCTTGATTTGATGCTGCCCAAATTCAACGGCGACGAAGTGCTCCGGTTCGTCCGCACGAATTCAAAACTGGCCCGGGTGCCAATCATCATCCTGTCCACCAATTCCGTCCGGGACATCGCCCACGAATCCCTGCTGGAATACGCCAGCAAACGGCTCATCAAAAGCAAGTGCACCACCGTCATGCTGCTGGACGCCGTCGAGGAAATCCTGAACGACGCCGCGCTGGAACCGCCCGGCCGCCCGGCCTTGCACTGCATAAAAATCATTTCCGACAGCCTCCAGCCGGCGGCGGCGTGAAGGCGGCTGTCAAACGACCGGGGTTTTTGCGGTCGGAAATTGTCCGGTGCGCGGCATGGATTTCCGGGCCAGAAACCGTTCCCTGACTTCAAAGGCAAAATTGTCCAGCACCACCGCGCTGACGGGATCGCCGTTGAACGCGAGAGTCAGGTTCAAAACGCCTTCGCGCTCGGCGACGTGATGCCATTGCGCCTCGGCGATTTTGGTGGGCATGCATTCTAGCGGGCCGACGATGACGACGGCGTCAATCCGGCCGTGCCGGAATTCATGCAGCGGTGCGCCGACGGTCAGCACGGCTTCGCCTTCGAGCGCGGCGTGGACGAACGGCTCCGCCGCCGCCAGCGCCTCGCCGACGGCCGGCAGCAGCGACCAGCCGAGATGCGGCACCATCGCGGAGAAAGCCGCGCGCTCGATGCGCCGGCGCACCAGCTGACTGAAAGCGTCCGCGAACCGGTTGCGGCCATCGAGCCGCCGCTGCATGTGGCCGCAGTAGTCCACCCATTCGGTTTTCGGCGCGAGGTGAACCCGCAGCCCGCGCGCCTCGAGTTTTTCAATGAGCGAATCGTTGCTGAACTCAACCCCGCGAACATAAATCTCGCCGGTCAGCTCCACGCACGGCAGTTCGCCCGGCCCGCGCAAGCCGGCGAATTCGCGGCCGGCGCGTTCGAGCAGTTTGCGGAGGCCAAAAAGTTTTCCGCCCGTCACCTGCCACAAGGCCGCGCCGAGCGAAAGATTGCCGCGCGCCGCGGACTCAATTTGTGCAAGCAGTTCGCGCTGGCAACGCTCATAAAGTTTTACCGTCCCGCCACGCTTCAATTCCACCGGGCGGACATCAAATTTGGCCTGCAGCAAAAAATCGCTCGCCGCGA